>CAZWGA010000007.1:34529-135501 GCA_964633285.1 uncultured Solibacteraceae bacterium
CCTTTGCGCGTGAGCAATTTTTCAGAACCGGAAAAAGAATCCGGCGGACGGCTGCGCCAGGTGCGTGATTCGGTCGAGGTTCAAACGATTGAATGTAAAATCGGGCGTCTTGTACACGAGACCGCGATATTCGGTGCGAATGCCGAAATTATGCGTGACGTCGAAGTTGAAGCCGCCACCGTAGACAAAAGCTCCTTTGGTCTGCCTGCCGGCGCCGCCCGGCTGCGGGTCCCCTGCGGGATCGAAAACAAGCGCTCCTCCACCCGCGAGGGCATAAGGCCGCACGTTCCGAACGCGGACGGGAATATGCAGGACGAATGATCCTGTGAGTTCGTGAATGTCCGCCCGAATCGACGATGCCCCGAACGATCCAAAATAGTTTTGCGTATTCCGCGAGTAGCCGTAATTGCCTTCGGCTCCCGCCCAGTTATTGAACTGATAGGAATATCCAACCAGCAGGCCGCCCGACCGGGTTGCGCCGTGTGTGGTGGAGTCTGATGTTGAATCTCTGGTAATCAATGCGGTCCCCTGAAAAGTCACTTGCGATGGTTGTTCCGCCTGCGCCATGACTGTGGTTGAAAAAATCAGAAAGGCCGCTGCCGTTGCAAAAAAAGTTTTTTTCATTTTGTGAGTTCTCCTTTTCACCTGTCCGGAAATGCAACGGATGGGCCAATCGTTAAATCGTTGATATGCGTGTGAAGCAGGTGAATCTTGCTGCGTAGCTCACGAAACGTTTCGCGAAAACGCGGAGAATTCGCGAAGTTCTGTTATTTCGTGGGGTCGCCGGAAGAACCGCAGAGCCGTTCCTGCTGGATCCAGCGGATCACATAGGAAGGACAGTTTTCGATAACGATGTTTTTCGATTTTGCCGCGCATAGAAAGACCATCGCCTCGCGGTCCACGAATGTCACATTCGCAAGGTCGATCGACTTTGTTTGAGACGCGGTACTCTCGTCGGCAAGCAGGCGTTCCACTTCAGGCAAATACTCTTTCGTGAGTTGCCCGCATAAACGCACTTTGAGGGAGTTTTCGTTTTCTCGAGTTGGACTGATCTTCAACACAATTTTTATGTCCTATCGTACCTGTCTATGCAAGTCCAGGGCCACGGGCTCCTTAAGGTCTCGCGCGGAATTGATGTTTATTGATCTTGAGCGCTTTAATGCGCGACTCCAACGTGGACGCAGGTATTCCCAATTTCGCAGCCGCGCCGTCCGGACCGGAGATGCGGCCGCGCGTTTCCATCAGCACGGCTTCAATCTCAGCCTGCTGGCCGCGAGAACCGGAAGGCTTCAAAGCCGGCGATTCCACAGCATTGCCGGAATCCGGAAGTGTTCCCGGCTCCAGGCGAAACACATCACTATCCGCGAGAATCACGCCGCGCTCGATGACATTCTGCAGCTCGCGAATATTGCCCGGCCACCAATAATGCTGCATCGCATCCAGAGTGCGCCGATCGACCTGGTGAATGCGTTTTCCCATCCGTGTCGCAAAACGCGAGATGAAATAGTCCACGAGAATCGGGATATCGTCGCCTCGTTCCTTCAGCGACGGAGAGTGTATGGGAAACACATTCAACCGGTAATAAAGATCGGCGCGAAAGCGCCCTTCATTCACCTCGCGCTGCAGATCGCGGTTCGTCGCCGTAATGACGCGAACATCCGCATGAATCGTCCGGTTGCCGCCAACGCGCTCGAATTCCTTTTCCTGCAGTACACGCAGCAACGCGATTTGTATCTCCGGCGTGAGTTCCCCGATCTCATCGAGAAAAATCGTCCCCCCGTTAGCCGCTTCGAATCTGCCAATGCGCTGCTGCAATGCTCCTGTGAACGCACCCTTCTCGTGGCCAAACAACTCGCTTCCGATGAGCTCCGACGGCAGCGCCGCACAATTGACTTTCACCAGAGCTCGCCCGGACCTTAATGACCGCCGGTGAATGGCATGTGCGATGAGCTCTTTTCCGGTTCCGGTTTCTCCCGTGATCAACACAGTGGAGTCCGTGGGCGCAACACGATTAATAGACGTCAGGACTTTCCGCAACGACTCCGATGAGCCAACGATCTCTTCGAAAATCGACGTCTGAACGATTTCGTCCTGCAGCAGGCGATTTTCCGCCTGAAGTTGTTCCTTCAGCGCGTTGATTTCTTCGAATGCCAGCGCGTTCGACACAGCGATCGATACAATCTCCGAAACGTCCTGAAGCAATTGAACCTCGCCCTGATCGAAATTGTGCTGCTCGAACGAAACGAAATCGACCGCGCCCAACAGCGCTCCGCGTTTCATTAATGGGAGCGAGACATAACTGCGGATGCCGTACAGCAGCATCTTTTCGTCGAGAGGAAACCGTTTTTCCAAAGCAAGATCGGTACAGACATAGGGCTCCAGCGTGGAAGCAACAGCGCTGATGTGATGATCCTTCAAACGCGTTTTGGTGGGGTTCGGCTTCGTGTGAGCCGAGGCCGCAGCGCGCTCGAGCACGCTTTCCACGGATTCGCCCGGACGCCGGCCGACGCGTTCAAGATGCAGCGAGTGCAGCCGGGCGTATTCACCTTCAATAACGGACACGCCGATCGCATCAAAACGGATCGTCGGCTTGAGCGCGACGATCAACGCCTCCAGAACCTCAGCCAGATCCAAATGGCTGCTCGCAGCCTTCGCGACATCAAGGATGAGCTGTGCACTCGATTGAATGGCGTATCGCACCATCGGCAAGAGTAACACGCCTCAATTTCGCGAGTTCTTCGCGATTTCGCGAAACGTCTCGCGAACCCGCATCGTGAATCAACTGCATCGCTGCACGAATTCAACAAGTTAACGATTGGCAGAGGGTTTGCAATTCTTCGGTGCCATGGAGGAATTATCAATGTCACGTTTAGTCATCGCGATATTCATTGCAGCGTCTCTCGTGCTTACCGGTTGCACGGCTCGTGCAGGCGTATCCCATGCCGCTTCATTGCCTCCCGCTCCGGAGGTCTCCGTAGTGACCGCCGCCGCTGAGAATGTTCCGATTTATGCGGAGTACGCAGCCCAGACATTTGCCCGTGACATGGTCGAAGTGCGCGGCCGGGTCGATGGCTACATCGAGAAGCGTCTGTTCGAAACAGGTTCTGATGTAAGGGCAGGACAGCCGCTGTACGTTCTCGACCTCCGGCCATATGAAGCGGACGTTCAAAAGTTGCGCGGCGAGCTTTCGCAGAGTGAAGCGACGAAGGAATTCGCGTCGAAGCAGGTTGCTCTGCTTCAGGCCGAAGCCGATCTTGCTCAGGCTGAAGCGAATCTGCTCAAGGCGCATCAGGACGTCGATCGGCTCCGCCCTCTGGTAAAAGAACAGGCGGCGCCGCAGCAGGATCTCGACAATTCCATCGCCGCGCTTCAAGCGAATCAGGCAAACGTCCGGGCGAAGCAGGCTGCGGTCCA
Organism: uncultured Solibacteraceae bacterium; assembly: GCA_964633285.1. Lineage (GTDB taxonomy): Bacteria > Acidobacteriota > Terriglobia > 20CM-2-55-15 > 20CM-2-55-15 > 20CM-2-55-15. The sequence goes on from CAZWGA010000007.1 coordinate 37,944, forward strand.
GCAGGCGCGGCTTTCCACGAAAGCACAGATCGAAACCACCGCGGCGCAGGTCGAATCACAAAAAGCCGGACTGCGCTCCGCGGAACTCAATCTCGAATATGCGACAATTCGCGCGCCGATCAGCGGCCGCATCGGCGACAGTCTCGTCCAGGCCGGCGGTCTTGTCACCCGCACGTCGTCGCAGCCTTTAACCACCATCGTCCCGCTCGATGTCATCTGGGTTCGATTCAAACTGAGCGAGACCGAATACTTCAAATACGAAGAACGAAAAGCAGCGGCACGCCGGCAAACGATTCCGCTTCAACTGGTGCTCGCCGACGGCGAGATCTATCCGCATCCGGGACGCGTCGAGAACACCGTCAACCAGGTCGACTCGAGGACAGGAACCATCGAAGTCCAGGCGTCTTTTCCCAATCCCGAACGCACGCTTCTCCCCGGCCAGTTCGGGCGCGTGCGCATGTGGATCGAAGATCGAAGCAACGCGATCCTCATTCCGCAGAGAGCGGTTCAGGATCTTCAGGGACTTCAATCGGTCCTCGTCGTCGGGCCTGAGGACAAGATTCAGGCGCGCACGATCGCGACAGCCGAACGCGTGGGTGAACGATGGATCGTCACGAAAGGACTTGAGGCCGGCGACCGCATCGTTGTCGAAGGCATTCAGAAAGCGATGCCGGGTAGTGTTGTGAACCCCAAACCATACGAGGCAAGGTAATGGCCAGATTCTTTATCGATCGTCCGATTTTCGCAATTGTGATCGCAGTTGTGATCGTCATTCTGGGAGGCGTTGCGGTAAGAAACCTTCCCATTGCAACATATCCCGAACTCGTACCGCCGGTCGTGCAAGTAGTGGCGAGTTATCGCGGCGGCAATTCGCTCGACCTCGAAAAAACGGTGGCGCAGCCAATCGAACAGCAATTGACCGGACTTGACGGCATGCTGTATTTCTTCTCGAAGAGCTCGAATGACGGCGTGTTGACCATCGATGTGACGTTTGAGCTTGGCACCGACATCGACCTTGCAACTGTCAAAACACAAAACAAGGTCAACGTGGCATTCCCGTCACTGCCGCCGGAAGTCCAGCGTGTCGGCGTTACGGTGAAGAAAGTGTCGTCCGCGTTTCTGCTCGCAATCGGAATCTCCGCCAACGATGATCGATACGATTCTCTTTTCCTCAGCAATTACGCAACGATCAATCTCGTTGACAAAATCGGCAGCATTCCCGGCGTCGGAGACGCGCGACTCGCGGCAACCGAAGATTACGGCATGCGTGTCTGGATCAATCCCGACAAAATGGCGAAGCTCGGATTGACCGCAACCGATATCAGCCACGCCATCCAGTCCCAGAACCGGCAAAATCCCGCCGGTACTCTCGGCCAGGCGCCGACGCCGGCCGGCACGGATTACCAGTATCCGGTAACGGCGGCAGGCCGCCTCCTCGAACCCAGCCAGTTCTCCGGCATTATTTTGCGAGCGGAGCCGGACGGTTCTCTGCTTCGGCTTCGCGACATCGGCCGCGTTGAGCTTGGCGCGCAGGATTACAAATCGTTCAGCCGGATTTCGAAAAAACCCGCGGCACTGATCATTGTCTACTTATCGCCTGGCGCGAATGCCGTCGATACAGCGGATCGCGTGCGCTCGTTTATGGAAGACGCGAAAAAGAATTTCCCTGCGGGCATCGAATACAAAGTCGGCTATGACGCCACAAAATTCGTCCGCGCGGCGATCACGGAAGTCCGCGACACGCTCTTTATCGCGATTGCGCTGGTGATCCTTGTTGTCTTTGTATTTCTGCAAAACTGGCGCGCGACGTTGATTCCATTGCTGACGGTTCCTGTCGCGATCGTGGGAACGTTTGCGTTATTCCCGCTGCTGGGATTCTCGATCAACATGACGAGCATGTTCGGCCTTGTTCTGGCGATCGGCATCGTCGTCGATGATGCGATCGTTGTGGTCGAGGCTGTTCAACACAAGATCGATCACGGTATGAATCCGCGTGAAGCAACGATCGAAGCGATGCGCGAAGTTTCGGGGCCTGTCGTCGCGATTGCGCTGATTCTCAGCGCCGTCTTCGTTCCCGTGTCGTTCCTTGGCGGGATCAGCGGACAGATCTACCGGCAGTTCGCGCTGACGATTGCGGTGTCGGTATTGATATCTGCGTTCAGCGCGCTTTCTCTGAGTCCCGCACTCAGCGCACTGCTTCTCCGTCCCGCCAGGACAACCCGCGGACCGCTTGGCCGGTTCTTCGGCTGGTTCAATCGAGGTTTTGAATGGTCGACGCGGCGATACCTGGCCGGTGTTCGTACGTTCATTCGAAGATCGGCTCTGGCGCTCGCCGCTCTTGCAGCGTTTTATTTCGTCACCGGCGGCATGTTCAAAGCCGCGCCGGGTGGTTTCCTTCCCGACGAGGATCAGGGCGTCGTATTCGTCGTCGTCCGGCTGCCCGATGGCGCGTCGCTCGAACGCAACGACAAGATCACCACGGAAGCGGAAAACGCAGTCCTGTCGATACCCGGCGTCGAGGACACGGTGGTGTTTGGAGGTCTCGATATCACCACACGCACCAACAGCTCGAACGTTTCCACCATCATCGCCGTGCTGAAACCATGGGAAGAGCGAAAATCACAGGATCTGCAGTTCGCCGGCATCCTGCGCCGGATCAATATGAGCGTGAGCCGGATTCAGGGCGCCTTCGCTTTTGCCTTCGGATTGCCGCCTATTCTTGGCCTGGGAACATCGGGTGGTTTCGAATTCATGGTCGAGGACAGGACCGGCGGAGATGTGAACAAACTCGCGGAAGCCGCTCAGGCTGTGGCCGGCGCCGCCCGGACAGAGCCGGCACTCGGCCCGGTGGCAAACATTTTTCGAGTGGCGGTTCCCGGCTATCAGGTCAAGCTCGACAACGAAAAGACGCAGACACTCGGCATTCCGACAACCGATGTTTACGACGAGCTTCAGACTTTTCTCGGCGGCCTTTACATCAACGACTTTAACCGCTTCGGCCGGACATGGCGCGTGATCATGCAGGCGGAACCCGAATATCGCCGGAATCCCGACGCCGTCAATCGCTTCTACGTTCGAACCGCAAACAACGACATGGTGCCGTTAAGCACGCTTGTAACGATGCACGCGACAAGCGGCCCGGATGTTGTCTACAGATTCAATCGTTATCGCGCGGCCGAATTGATTGGACAGACTGCGCCGGGTTTCAGTTCCGGCCAGTCCGCCGCAGCAATGGAGCGAATCGCGAAAGCGAACCTGCCCGCCGGTTTCGGTTATGAATGGACCGGCACCGTCTTTCAGCAAAAGCTGTCCGAGGGCAAGGAAGCTTTCATTTTCGGTTTTGCCGCGGTACTCGTATTCCTGTTTCTGGCGGCACAGTACGAAAGCTGGTCCATTCCTTTCGCTGTCGTGCTGGCCGTGCCGCTCGGCGTATTCGGCGCGCTCGTGGGGATCTTCGTCCGGTCTTATGCGTACGATGTTTATACGCAGATCGGAATTGTCACGCTGATCGGCCTGGCATCGAAAAACGCAATTCTGATCGTCGAATATGCGCGGCTTCGCCATCAAAGCGGAATGTCGATCGTGAAGGCGGCGCTGGCGGCCGCGCAACTGCGATTGAGGCCGATCGTTATGACATCCCTGGCATTCATACTGGGAGTCGCTCCGCTTCTCATGGCAACGGGCGCCGGCGCCGCTTCGCGTCGCGCTTTGGGAACAACGGTTTTCTCGGGCATGATGGCGGCAACGCTGCTGGCTGTGCTTTTCGTTCCGACCTTGTATGTCGCGGCGCAGAAAATTGCCGAGCGACGATTCCGCCGGGTCATTCCCGCAATCGTCACTGCCCTGTTCCTTGCCGGCTGCGCTGTGGGGCCAAACTATCAACGGCCGAAGGTCGAAGCACCCGTCGTCTTTCGCGGAGCCGGCGAGCAGGCGACCGGCACTTCGCTCGCGGATTTGCGTTGGTCTGAGATCTTCAAGGATCCTGTACTGACGGATTTGATCTCGACTGCGTTGACTCAGAACTACGACGCGCGTATCGCAGCCGAGCGCGTGCTGGAAGCGCGAGCGCAACTCGGGATCAGCGACTCGGAATTGTTACCAACACTGGATGCCGCGGGAACGTTTTCCGCAAATCGCAATTCTCAAATCGGAGCCATTCGATTTCTGCCCAAAGGAGTCAGCAACGATGTCAGCTACACGCAGGCCGGCTTTCGGCTCGGATGGGAAATCGACCTGTGGGGACGCCTGCGCCGGCTCCGGGAATCCGCGCGCGCGGAATATCTCGCAAGTGAAGACACGAAGCGCGGAGTAACAACAACGATCGTGGCGGATGTGACGTCCGCTTATCTGGCTCTGCGCGAATTCGACCTCGATCTTGAAATTGCACGAAAGACGCGAGACGCCGGAGAAAACAGTCTTCGTCTCACGACACTCCGCCTGCAGAGCGGCGCGGCCACCGCGCTTGATGTGCAGCAGGCCGAGCAACTCCTCCGAACTGCAACTGCAAAGATCGCGGAATCCGAACGCTCGATCGCACAGGAAGAGAATGCCTTGAGCGTGTTGCTCGGCAAAACGCCGGGAGACATTCCGCGAGGAAGGGCCCTCGATGAACTTGCACCGCCGGCGGAAGTTCCTGCGGGCTTGCCATCCACGTTGCTGGCCCGACGCCCCGATATTCTTGAAGCGGAGCAATCGTTGATCGCCGCCAACGCCCGAATCGGCGCAGCTCGCGCGCTCTACTTTCCGCAGATCTCACTAACGGGTTTCCTGGGAGGGCAGAGCCGCGCGCTGACAGACTTGCTTACAGGCCCCGCAAGGCAATGGGATCTCAATCCCGGGGTCGCCCTCCCGATATTCAATGCGGGACGGCTGCGTTCGAATGTGAAGTTCACGGAAGCGGCGCAGCGCGAAGCCTCGGTCCGTTATGAAAAAACAATCCAGACGGCATTTCGTGAAGTTGCGGATGCGCTGATCGCGTACCGCAAGAACACCGAACAACTGGAACAGGAACAACTCCTCATTGGAGCCCTCCGCGAATCCAATCGTCTCTCACTCGTTCGATATCAGGGCGGGCTGGACAGTTATCTCCAAGTGCTCGATGCCGAGCGCAACTTGTTTCGCGAAGAATTGGTGCTCGCACAACTGCGCCGCCATCAACTGTCGGCCATAGTGGAACTTTATCGCGCGCTTGGCGGAGGCTGGCAGTAAGGAGCGTGCATCAGGTGCCTAAGGCCCGGTGCTCGACATCACCACATTCAGAGCTGTGCCTGACTGACTAAAGAGTCTCAAGTTTCCGGCGCTTGTTTGGCCGGCCGCGCCGGAGAACAAGACGACCTGAGTGCTGTATCCGCCGCCGGCCGCAAGATGTGGGAAGAGTGACTCGCCCGCGGCGGGAGCACGTTGTTCCAGGACCGGCGCTGTGGTTGTAATCAGAAAGTCTCCACGCTCGTTGTAACGGCCTCGAATACCGACAACCGCAAACGAGTTTGTTCCCGATAAACGCAGAACTCCACGGAACGATGCCGGCAGATTGGCGAAGCCGGAAATCTGATTCAGAAAAGACGAGACGTGCCCGTTGGGCGGCACGGTGATCGTGCCGGCGTACGGCGTTGACGCACCATCCGGAGTTGTGACGGAGAGATTGACTGTTGCGCCCGCTGATCCTGCCGAAAGAGCGATACCGGTTTGCACAGACGATCCGGCCTCGGCATACAAACGGAACGCATTCGCTGCCGTGATCCCTTCGACACTCGCTTCGCTCACGGTCACACCGCCTTGCTTGTATGAAAAAATCGCGAACGTGGCGGGTGCGAGTTGTCCGGAAGCGGGAACGATCGAAAGTCTTCCCGCGCGCAGAACATTACCCGCGCCGGAACTTCGGAAAAAAGCGCTTTGGCGCGCCGGAATCGTGTAGTTGAAGTCGGCGGCTGGAGCGCAATTCGAGCAGAACGGACCCGACACATCAACGGAGACCGCGGCGCCGTTGTCATTCCTCCACTGAAAAACTCCCGTCACAGGATTGTCCGTGGGATTGAACAGCACCAGTTGAGTGGTCCATCCGGCGCCGTCGGCAAAATGGGCAACCTCAAGACTCGACGTAGGCCGCGCCGCAGCCTGATCGGCAACCGGCATGGTGGTAATGAGGAACTCGCCCCGCTCATTGGTGAGACCGCGCAGCGCAACAGCGCCAACCGGAAGGGACGCATCGAAGCTGAACGAACCGAAGAGCGGGCTGGGACCGAGGAACGGCGTCTGCGTCAGGAATGCCGCAGTCTGTCCGTTCGCGGGAATGCTGAAGCTTCCCTGTTTTGCGATCGCCTGAGTCTGCGCGTTTCGAAACGTGAACGATACCGTCACAGCCTGCGCGTTCGGATTTGCGATTGCGACTCCCGTTTGCACACTCCCGCTCTGCTCCGCATAAATCATTCCCGACCGGATCGCGGCAGTGGCCGGAACGGCAGCCTCTGAAACAAGAACGCCGCCCTGGCGCAATCCAAAGATGGCCATGCCCGACGGCGCGGTGCTTCCGGAGTTCGGCACGATCCTGCCATAACCGACGCTCACATTACCGACATCTTCAATCGTGACGCCCGAGAGCCCTTTGTCACTAAGACTAAATGGCGCAACGCTCGAGGTGGGCGGTGAGTAGTTCACAGTGATCGTCAGCGTAGCGGACGCATTCCGATTCGAACTGTTGTCGCCTGCGATCACGCTGATGGTGTTCGCGCCTGCCTTCAAAGTGAGCGGATAACTCCAGGTTGCAACCGCAGAACCGTCCGCGGTGTCGCCGGACGCCCGGTTGTCATTCACCAAAACTTGCGAGATGCCGTTGTCTCCGCGGCCTGCATCCGTTGCCGTTCCACGTAACGTGATGGAGCTGGTTGTAACGGTCTGGCCGTCCGTGTGGCTCGTAATCGCGACGGCCGGCCCGGTCGTATCGACAATCACATTCGATGGATCGACCAGTTCGTACGCGCCGCGGCCGTAGGTGCCAAGCCGAATCAATCCGCCCGGCTGAGCAACGATCGAAGTGACGACGGCGGGAGGCATACCGTTATTGAACAAAGACCAGGTATTCCCTCCGACAACCGAGCGGAACACTCCAATATCTGTTCCCACATAAATAATGTTCGGATCTTTCGGATCCACGAGAAGAGTGTTGGCGGGAACATCCGGAAGATTTCCGTTGATATCGGTCCACTGGGCGCCGGCATTGACGGTCTTGAAGACGTGACTGCTGCCGTAACCCGAAACTGTGACGTATGCCACCTCCGGATTAATGCTGTCGGAAACGATGCTCTTGATAAATCGATTCGGCAGTGTGTTCGTAATATCGGTCCAGTCGACGCCGCGATTCCGGCTGAGCATCACCCGCCCCTGCTCCGATCCCGTATAGATGACATCGGGATTCGCGCTCGAAACGTAGACGACGCTGAGTTTGTCCGTTGTGTTTTTCGTCAGGTCTGTCGTCGGAGCCGGCGAACTCCAGGTCACTCCGAGATCTGTGCTCACGAACAGGCGCCACGTGCCGTAGTAGAGCGTTGCATCCACTCCATTGCCCACCATCGGGGGAACAAAACCGATGCGCGCCGTGGATGTTTCGAACGTCGGCACAACTCGAGTCACGCGGTCGATCGTCTGACCGCGGTTCTTGTATCGATAGACATCACGATCGAGTGTGATGAAGACAAAGTTGGGATCGAGCGCATCAATGACGGTGGGACCGCCGTCGCCCGTGAACATCTGCGTCCATGCTCCCCGTTGCGCGAGCATGCGCTGCGTGCTGTTGTCCTGCGTGCCGCCGAAGAACAGCGTCTTGTCCGTGGGATGCAAGGTGACCGAGTAGAACTGAACGAGCGACAGCGTGTCGTTCATTTCCTGAAAGGTCGTTCCGGCATCAGGAGATTTGTACAGGCCTCCGTCGTTACCGAAAAACACCACGTTCGGGTCCGCGGAAGAAAATGCAAGCGAGTGCTGATCCGGATGAGCGTTGGCCCGGTCGGGTGTGAAATTCGCCGTGCGGGTTGCGAAGTTGCCGTTCAGGTTTTTCCAGGTTTGCCCGCCGTCCAGGCTCTTCCAGACATCACGCGATCCCAGGTAGAGCACGGATGCGTTGGATGGATCGGCCGCCAGATAAGTGTTGTAGCCGAACTGAGCGATATCGACGTCCGAGGTCAGAGGATTTGAAGTGAAGGTTTTTCCTCCGTCGTTGCTCACGGCGACGCGGTAATCCGATTGAGTCACGCTGCCGGCCAACACGTATATGGTTTGAGGATCGGCCGGCGTCACCGCAACAGCAACGTCGGATGCGGTCGTGTACGGCGGCGAATACATGGACTGCCAGGTTTGCCCGCCGTTCGTGGATTTGTAGACTCCGGCGCCAAAGCTGGGCGTGCTGTCGTCTCGATTGCTCGCCAGATAAATCGTGAGCGGGTCCGCGGGATTGATCGCGAGATCCCGAACCAGACCCAGGCGGCTCAACGTCCATGTCGCACCGCCATCCGATGAAAAATAGAAACCACCCGAAAATGTGGTCCCGTTGGAGCGGTAGTCATAAAGCGCGACGTACACGCGATTGGGATTCCCAGGATCTACGGCAATCTTGCGCACGGCTCCGGGCGAACGCAGCGTTGCGCCACTCACTCGAAGCCAGGTTTGTCCGGCATCTGTGGATTTCAGAACACCGTTGCCGAGATACGAGGTCGCAAAATCGCCCAGTCCGGCGTATACAATCGAGGGATTACTTTTCGAAAACGCAATCGAACCGACGGCGCTATCCACCTGATTGTCGGTTACGGGCAGAAACGTTTTTCCTCCATCTGTCGAACGCCAGACTCCGCCGGTTGCCGCACCGATTAAAACAATGTTGGGATCGGCGGGTGAAATCGCAATCGTGTTGATGCGGCCGCTGTTGACGCCCTGGCTTTCAAAGAAGGGGAACGACGGAGCCGGCCCAAGGCTCGTCCAATAAGGTTGCAGCGGATCCAGAGCTTTGAGCTCCACTCCACTTGCCCTCAGCGCACGGAGACGCCCGTCCGAAGGCAGTTCGTCAAAAGGATACTCGCGCTGCGATAGAAACCAGTCCGATGCCTCCTGACCACCTGTCTCTTCTTCTTCGCCGTCATCATCGTCATGTGCAACGATGGCCGCGTGCTTCTGGATCTGAGATACGGACTTTGAATGCGAGCCGAAGAAGAAGAGCAAAGACAAGAACAAATAAAAATTCATGCGTCTTAAGGCGGCCATCGAGGTGCGTAACTTAACACATCGCCTTTAACTAGAAGTCTTAAAACTTGGCAAAGCCTGACGGATTGTGAAAGATTGTGCGCATGAAACCCATACATCAATTTTTTCTGATCGCAGCGGCGGGAGCGGCTTTGGCCGCGAATCTTCCGGCGCAGGGAATTCAATACGACAAAATCGAAATCAAAACCGAAAAGGTCGCGCCGAATCTGTACATGCTGTCGGGTTCAGAGAACGTGGATCCCGGCCATCCCGACGGCGCGGGAGGCCGCATCGGTGTGCTTGCGGGGCCCGACGGCATTCTCATGGTCGATGCGCAGTACCTGCAAGTCGGCGATAAAGTGCTGGCCGCGATCCGAAAGATTGATACCGGTCCGATTCGGTTTCTTGTCAACACTCACGTTCACGGAGATCACACAGCCGGCAACGCGACATTCGCGAAGCTTGGAGCAGTGATCTTCGCGCGCGAAGAACTGCGTGAAGGAATGGCGCGATTGCCCGCGAATGCGCGCGGCAATGCGGATACCAGAGACCCCGCGCGCCTTCCCGTCGTTACTTATGGAATGGGCGACCCGGTGCGTCTTCGAGTGAACGGTGAAACCGTTGAATTGATTCCGGTGCGCGCCGCTCACACGGGTGGCGACACGATGATTCGTTTTGTGAACGCCGACGTCATCATGGTCGGGGATTTCTATCGGAACTTCGGATATCCCTTTATTGATGTCGGCAACGGCGGCTCGCTGAAAGGCGCGCTTGAGGCTCTCGAACTCACCATGAAGATCGCGGGACCGAATACCAAACTCGTTCCCGGCCACGGCACTTTCATCAACCGGACGGACATCATTCCCTATCGCGACATGATCCTTGCGGTTCAGGCGAAAGTTCAGCAACTGATCAAGGAAGGTAAAACCGAAGACGAAGTTGTCGCGGCAAAAGTGACAGCCCCCTTCGACGCAAAGGTTCCCGGTGGCCTGCTGGCCGCAAACACCGGCGGCGGCACCAGTGCGGATCGGTTTGTCCGCATGGTGTATTCGCAGTTGAAGAGCGCCAAGTAGGTCAGAGGGACTTCTTCTTGAGCTGTCCGCAGGCGCCGTAGACATCATTGCCACGATTCTTCCGGATGAATGTCGCGGTACCGTTCCGGACGAGAATCTCCTGAAAGCGAAGAATCGAGTCATCATCCGATCGCTTGAAAGGAATTTCCGCCGCTTCATTTAACGGAATGAGATTCACTTTCACGCGCATGCCATCGAGGGAACGGGAAAACATTTCAGCATCGCCGGGTGAATCCGTCAGGCCTTTGATCATCACGCATTCGAACATCACGCGCTTTTGACGCGCGAGGGGCAGTCTGCGAATCGTATCCAGCACCGCTTCGATCGGATACTTGCGATTAATCGGCATCAGCTCATCGCGGGTTTTGTTTGTAACTCCCGTGAAGGATATCGAGAGGTTCGGGAAGAGTGGTTCGCGCGCCAGGCGTTCGATTTCCGGAATCAGGCCGGCGGTTGAAACGGTGATGCGCGTCATCGGCACTTTCAATCCCCGGTCGTCATGCAGAATGCGGATGGCGTGGAGCACATTGTCGTAGTTATCGAGCGGCTCGCCCATTCCCATGAAGACAATACTGAAGCGTTGTGACGTTTCACTCCGCAACAGCTCGACCTGCGAAACCATCTCGGCGGCGGAAACGTTGCGCCCAAAGCCAAGCTGCCCGGTGAGGCAAAACGCGCAGCCAAGCGCGCAACCAACCTGCGACGAAATGCAAAAGGTCACTCGGTTTTCGCTCGGAATGAGTACCGATTCCACACACTCGCCATCATCAAACCGCAACATGTATTTTCGCGTTCGATCGTGGGAAACAAAACGGTTCGCGATTGCAGGCGGCACGACACTTTGCATAGGTACAGCATAAATGGATTCTGCCGTAGAATCTGTAGCTCCCTGCATAAACAAAGGAGATGGTATGAAATCCATCTCCCCGGCGTGGGGGAACCGGCCAGATGTGAGGAGGCCGCGAAGCGGTGTACCGAACTGAACTGGCGCGAAGCGTGAGCCCGATAGGGCGAAACGTCAAGTAAACGGTGGGCCCGACGCTAATAAAAGGAGATGGTATGAACTTTGGATCGAGTTCGAAGAGGCTTCTGCTGATGCTGATGACGATATCGATTGCGGCTTTCACAACGCGGCCGCTCCACGCGGAACTGGTGGAGAAAACAAAGAAGGTCGGTAAAACGACGGTTCAATACAAAGTTGTATTGCCGAACGGCTATGATCCCGCAAAGTCTTTTCCGGCGATTCTGGCGCTCGGCGGCGGTCCCCAGACGATGAACACGGTGGATAGTGTGCTGAGTCGCAACCTTCGCGCTGAAGCTGAAAAGCGCGGCTACATTGTGATCGCTCCCGCGGCTCCGGACGGTGAACTGTTCTTCGAAGGCGGCGCCCGGATCTTTCCTGAGTTCCTGAAAATGATTCTTGCGGACTATAAAATTCAGGACAAGAAGTTTCACATCGCGGGGCCTTCCAATGGCGGAATCGCGGCGTTTCACGTGGCCGCGGCAAATCCGCAATATTTCCTGTCCGTCACGGCTTTTCCGGGATACATGTGGGAACCCAGTCCGGCAAAGCTTCAGGCCATTTCAAAGATGTGCGTGTTCATGTACGTCGGCGAACTGGACGAGTACATGTGGCATGGCGAAATGAAGAGCGAAGCGGAGTTCCTTCGATCGAAGGGCACAGTCGCGCGCTACACGGTGGAAAAGGGACAGCCGCACCGCATGGAAACACTCGCCGGCGCGAACGCCGGCCGCTTATTCGACGGATTTGAAGAAACAAAACGCGGCTGCAGCAGTCCGGTGAAATGAAACGCACGGCAACCATGGCCGTGATTGCGATCACGGTGCTGGCCGCTGCTACTTTCGTTTATGCACAACGATTCGGGCGGCGAATTCTGTACGACAACAACCCGCCTCCGACGGAGCTGATTGTGGCCCGCTGGGAATATACCGCCATGGGAAAATTCGGCGGGACGGGATGGTCGCACAATTATCCGAGTTCCGATCAGCATTTCGCCCAGGTTCTGTCCGAAGCGACAAGCATCAACGTTCAGAACGTTTCGTATCGCATCGTTCAACTGGGCAGTTCCGAAGTCTTCAAATATCCCTTCGCCGTGGTCTCGGAACCGGGCGAGATGGCATTGACGGATCATGAAGTCGATAATCTTCGGGAGTACATCGATCGAGGCGGCTTCGTGGTCATGGATGATTTCGACGGGGCACACGATCTTGCGACGCTGAAACGTGACTTGCACCGCGCATTTCCCGATCGAGACCTGGTTCGCCTGACGATCGATCACGAAATCTTTCACACCTTCTTCGACATTGATGCGCTCAACGTGACATCGCCATACCTTGTGGATGGCGAACCGGAATTCTTCGCATTGATGAACAAGCGCGGGCATATCGGCGTCATTGCCTGCTACAACAACGATCTCGAAAATTTCTGGGACTACATCGATCGGGGCACTTACCCGCTTAAACCTTCAATTGAGGCGTTCCGGCTTGGCATCGACTTTGTCGTCTACGCGATGACACACTGAGCGCAAACTTCAGGAATTCCCTGTCAAAAAATCGGTGGAATCTCCACGAACGATAGAGGAACAATGACGGCATGAAGACAATGCCATCGTTCAGAGAAATGGAGCAGGCGCGCCTGAAGAGGGATGCATCGTACGACGGCGTTTTTTTTCTTGGCGTGCGCACGACGGGAATCTTTTGCCGGCCATCGTGTCCGGCCCGAACACCCCTGGCGCAAAACGTCAATTATTTTCCGACTGTTCGTGAAGCCGTGTTTGCGGGTTACCGGCCGTGCAAGCGATGCCGTCCGCTGGATACGGATGGCCGTCCGCCCGAATGGGTCCATCAGGCTCTGGCGCTTATTCAGAACAGCGATAATGAGGGGCGCATCCGCGATTCCGAACTGCGGGAATCCGGCATCGATCCATTTCGGGTTCGGCGATATTTTCAAAAACATTACGGTATGACCTTTCAGGCATACTGCCGCGCGCACAGGATGGGCGGCGCGCTCGATCAGCTTCGCCAGGGTTCCAGCCTCGATGATGTCGCGCTCGGAAACGGTTTCGAATCGCACAGCGGTTTTCGCGATGCATTCATGCGAACGTTTGGACGGCCGCCCGGAACGAGCAAGGACCTCGACTGCATCGCGGTTTCCTGGCTTGAAAGTCCTGTGGGTCCTCTGATCGTGGCTGCGAACAATCGCGGTGTGTGCCTGCTCGAATTCACGGACCAGCAGAGGCTCGAAGCTCAATTTCGAACGCTGAAGAAGCTGTTCTCATCCGCAATCGTTCCGGGCGAGAATCCCCATCTCGTTCTGCTTCGCAAGGAACTCGATCAATACTTCGCCGGCAAAATCCGTCAATTCTCGGTTCCGCTGATCTATCCCGGTACACCCTTTCAGGAACGAGTGTGGAGCGAATTGCTTCGCATCCCTTACGGCGAGACCCGCTCATACGAAGAACTCGCCCGCCGGATTGGTTCAGCCGACGGCCAACGCGCCGTCGGTCATGCGAACGGCACAAATCGAATTGCCATTGTCATTCCCTGCCATCGCGTCGTTAATAAGGATGGCAAGCTCGGCGGCTATGGCGGCGGACTGTGGCGAAAACAATTCCTGCTGGATTTGGAAAAGGGAACGCGCCGCCTTCTGTGACAATTCGAGGGTGCGTCCCTGTAATTCCTTTCCCCACCCATTGACGCGGAGCCCCGGCTGTAGTTAGATGCAGTCCCTTATGAATCTTGCTCATGTTCATATTGTTTTGAACCACGTTCCTTCGCTGGGTTCGATCCTAGGTCTTCTGCTGCTGGCGGCGGGCATTTACAAAAAGAACGAAGACATCAAGCTGTTTGCTTACGGCGTGCTGGTGCTGATTACGATGGCAGTGCTGCCCACGTACATCACGGGCGCCGAAGCGCAGCGGATCGTTGCGAAGAGTCCGTCGTTTTCCGCCGGCATGGTCCAACTGCATCAGAATGCGGCGATGCTCACACTCGTCTCGATGACGTTCGCCGGGATGTTCGCATGGTTCGGTCTTTGGGAATTCCGGCGTCACGGACGGTCGGGAACGCTCACGACGATGGCCACGCTGATCACGACGATAGCCGCGGTTGCCTTCGTCCTCGGAACAGCAAGTCTTGGCGGAAAGATCAATCATGCGGAAATTCGCGAGCCCGCTGACGCGGCAATAACGGAAGCCGTGGGATGGCGCCAGCCGATTGAAACGTGGATCAACAACCAGGCATGGTCCTGGCCGACGCTGGAAATGCTCCACTATGTCGGAATGGCTTTCCTTTTCGGCGTGTCCACGATTCTGCTGTTCCGGATGCTCGGCATCATGAAAGGCGTCAGTTTCCGCGCGCTGCACCGGTTATTGCCCATGGCCATCTTCGGGTTTGTCATCAACACGCTCACGGGCATGGTCTTCTTTGCCGCATCTCCGCAACTCTATCTCGCCAAGAACGGATTCCATATCAAGATGGTGGGAATTCTTCTGGCCACTGTTCCCATTCTCTATTTCACGATGTTCGATGCACCCTGGAAAGTGCGGGCGGACGACGACCCTCCGGCCATGGCGAAAATTGCCGCGGTTGCCACTTTTGTCCTGGTTGTTGTCGTTATGATTTACGGGCGCTTTCTGCCCTGGGTTGAGTAACGGCCTATGATGATCCTCAGCATCATTTACATGTCTGCCATTATCGTGATCGTGGTCGGCGGGATCGCCGGCGCAGCTCTTTACATGATCGACAAAAACGCGGACCGGAACGAGGAAGAGAACTGAGAAAAGGCGCGCGGATCAGTAACCATCTCCAAGGATGGTCGCGGAGTAAGGAATAAGGCGCCCGCTGATCATAATCAAAACCCACAGCGCAATCTGCAAAACGGCCATGGTTCGAGCGCTGGGCGGAATGTTGCCTTCCGCGACTGCGGGATCATCAAAAACCTTTTTTTGGAACTTCCACATCATGGGTGTGGCGACCGCCGTCAAAACCAGTTTGACCCACAGGATGGGATTCGGAACGCGTTTCTCCGCCGCTGCCATCACAAGCAACGTGCCCGTGATCGTGGTGATAATCAAACCGGCCCACATCACGGGAAACAATCGGCGTAACGGCTTGAACGGAATGCTTGTCGCAAAGCCGAGCACGCGCGCGGACACAATCATGTTGGTCGCCATGATGAAACAGTATCCAAATGCATGAGTGGTCAGTATGGCGGGAAAACCCAGAAAGGAACTGGACTCGCGGATGAAAATACTGATGCCGGTATTCTCAAGGCTGACCAGAAAATCGTTCACCCGTTCTCCTTCACTAAAAACAAAACCGTCTCAAAAGCGCGTTCATCATAACCGAAATCCGATTTCATGTAATCGCCGATGGACAGATATTTCAGAAAAATCCCAAAATTTGTATTGCTCGGAATAGAATGTCGCAGGATTTTGGCGGATAACAGCGACAACAAAGGATTAGGGGGTCGAGGATGAAAGATCCCGAGCAGGCTTATCCAGTATGGAGAAACACCACGCCTGTTCCTGTAAATAAGGATATGATCCGCGCGGCAGAGCAGCAGATCGCCGCGTGTGAGAACTGCGGGCCCGATCTGGCGGAGGTTCCTTTCGAGCTTGTGCTCGACAGCATTACCGGCTGCGATCCGGAATCGACAGACTATGTCCTGACCGAGCCTGCGCACTGCCCGAGTTGCGGCGCGGGAATTCAGGCTGGATATTGGCGCTGGTCCAACTCTGAAGGGGAAGGCTGCAAAGTTTATATTCTTCCGGGAACCCTGGTCGCTTTGAAGAAGTAACGATCCGGGGATCTGTTGCTACGATGGATGGCCGAGCGTCCAGCTCCGCTTTAATCCATACTCCCGTACTTGATATTTGCGATTAATCGAAATCACCACGCTGCCCCCGCACCGCAAACGTTTTGCAATTTCCTGGAACGTCAGATTGGTTGAAGAGAGAAGGCGGATAACTTCGCGGACTTCCTGCTCGGAAAGAGTGTAGCCGTTCCTGGCCATGCTCAAGACCTCCCTGTCTTGCTCGGAAATCCTAGCCACGTTGACGAAGTTTAGTCAAAGGAAAAGCGAAGGAACCCGAAAAAACTCCAACACCCGCGAGCCAGATCAGAAGAGCCGGAACGAGCAACGCATTCATCCAGAACATTCCTTCAACCGACTCGGCAAGCACTGCCGCCGACAGCCCGATACCGAGAAGTCCGGTAACTACGCCGGCAAGCCAGACCCAGGAAGGATAAGAGCGGCGCGCCGACCACGCGAGCAGCAGGGCAGTCAGGCTGTAAAGACCGTTGGCGAGATATCCGCTCAACATCACAGCGACACGATGAAAAGTGAGGAAAAGCTCCGGCGCTGCGTTCGTGCTGAATGCCCGAAATGCCAGTGAAGGCAACACGCCGATCTCGATCGCTTGCGCAGCCAGATCCGGACCCATTGCCGCAACGGTAAGCAACAGTGCGAAGCGCGCGCCCTGCAGATGTATTTCAGCGAAGACCGTAAAGAAATACAGAATCGAAAGCGCGGCCGCGGTCCACGTCAGCCAGGCTGCAGACCACAGCACGCGATGATTCACCAGGAAAGCGAGACGGTTCTGGAGATCTGGATTGGTTTCCAATCCGAACCATAGAACAAGAATCATGCCGATGCCGGCAATGAGATGGAGACAAAACGCCGCAATCGCGGCGCGCTGCAATCGATTCAAAACTCCTCCACGATCAAACGAAAGCCGCGTTTGATGCATTCGTCATCGAGTTCGCCGCGACTCAACCAGTGTGCATGAGAAACCAATCCCGAATGGTTTGCACCCGACAAAAGAGCCGTCGCCATGATTGATGCCGGCATCACCGCAATGCGCTCCGCCCGGGAGTCCGCGACGATCGACACGCGCCGGCGCTGCGATCCACCCAATACCTCAACTCCCACAGCGCCACAATCGTGACCCAACCGGCCAAACATCGCCGCCGCGCTTTGTAGTATCCATGTCCAGTTTGTCCAGTCATGCCTGATGCGCGCTAACAGCGACAGACTGTTATTCAGCAAGTGGAGCTCCGATCCCGCGCGAAACTCCACAGTACGCGCGGAAAACAACTCCGGAAAGATTTCGTGATCGGGAACATCCACAAGATATCCTCGGCGAAGACCGACCGGCCCTGGAAAAAGGAAGTCTCGGGGTTCCGACCAGCCTCTCACCTGGACCTTGCGGCCATTCCGGTGGACGGTAAAACGGTTTCCCACAGAATGCAGGAGCGAGGCGATAGTGGCCAGGTTCCGGCCCCCTCGCTTCCCGGGGGCCATATGAATCGCGATGGAGTCCACGGATCTCATTCCTGTTGTTCCGATCTGCGTAAGCGCGCCCGTCAAAGCGGAGACCGTCGACCAGCCGGTGCAGATCGCGGCACTACGCTTGATAGAGCCAACGCGCGATTGAACAGCCAATACAAAACGGCGGCTGTCTGCCAGATCGATGTAGTGAATTCCCTGATCCATGCACAGTTCGGCAAGTGTCAACGGCAACTCCTGAAACGGTCCGGCAGCGCAGATGGCAACAGTCACGCCGTTCAATGCGCGTTGGAGCGACTGCGGATCCTGTAAATCCGCGACAACGGTTTGAAACCGCTCGCTGCGAAAAGCACGCCGTCGGCCCAGCACCAACCGGCAGTTCCCATAGCGATCCAAGTCGTCGACAAGAAGCCTCCCGAAGAACCCTCCGGCGCCGACTACCAGCACTTTCGGCAGCCGCTGCAGATCTGACATTTCAACTCACCCAGCCCGGCTTGGAAATTATTGTGTCCACAGACAATTTTCCTTGGACCGGCGCACATTCGGTGCTAAGAAAAGGGATCAACCCCGACCCCCACGGGGACAACCGCGTCGTTGTGATGAGAATACGGTCCCTGCGTATGGACCAACAAAAATCAACAACAGTCGCACAGGAGGAAATCAATGGTTCGCTTTGAGAGTTTTGGGAGATCGCTCATCTTCGCATTCGTCCTTATGGCCTGCCTCGCTGCCGTCCCGGCTTTATTGTCGCAGACGGCAACCGGACGTATTGTCGGCACGGTTACCGATCCGACCGGCGCAGTCGTCCCGGGCGCTTCCGTGACGGCAACGAATGCCGGCACGAACATTACATATCAGGGAATCACCAACGAGCAGGGCGCATATCAAATTCCGTTGCTCCCGATCGGAGACTATACCGTCAGCGCGGAATTAGCGGGTTTTCAAAAGGCTGTAACAAAGCCTGAAAAGCTCGCAATCAATCAATCGTTGCGCATCGACATCAAGTTGAGCGTTGGTGCGGTTTCTCAGGAAGTTGTGGTTCAGGAAGGAATCGTTCACGTCGAAACCATAACACCGACACTCGGCATGTCCGTCACGAGCACGCAGATCGCAAACATGCCTTTGAATGGACGCAACACGCTGGACCTCGCGCTGCTGCAGCCCGGAGTGATTCCGTCCACGGCGGGCGGCGCTGGAACCTTCAGCGTGGCGGGTGGCAGGCAGGATTCCGTCACGTATCTTCTCGACGGAGGAATCAACAACAACCTCTTGAGTAACGGCGTTGTCTTGAATCCAAATCCGGATATGGTCGAGGAATTCAAGATTCTGACCAGCACGTACAACGCGGAATACGGCCGGAATGCCGGCGGTATCGTGAGCGTCGTCACAAAATCGGGATCAAACCAGTTCCACGGCACCGCGTATGACTATCTGCGCAATGATGCGCTCAATGCCAATTCGTTCTTCAATAACGCGGGTGGACTGCCGAAGGACATTCTCAAACGAAACCAGTTTGGCGGAACGATTGGTGGACCGGTCTTCAAAGACAAACTTTTTTTCTTCAGCGGATGGCAAAGCCAGCGTCAGTCGCGGCTCCAGACGACGAGCAAGATTACGGTCTTCACGCCTGCGGAACTCAACGGCGATTTCTCGCATTCCACCACCGCCGGCGGACCTGATACCAACGTGGCTGCGTTCCTCCAGAAGTTTCCTTTCTTCCAGCCCAATGCATCCCTGGCCGCGCAGGCGATTATCGATCCTTCAAAAATCAACACTGTTTCGAAGAACTACATCAAAGCCGGATTGATTCCCACGGATCCTTCCGGAGCCAAGATTTCACAGTCGAGTGGAAAAGATAATCGCGACGAAATTACAAATAAGGTGGACTACTCCTTCTCGCCGAAAGACCGGATCTCGGCAACGTTCGGCTGGAACAAGTCGATTTTGCTCGATCCGTATGCGGGAGCCAACGTGAACGGTTTCGCCAACGAAACGGACACAAAGCGGTACCTCGCGGCGATCAATTATGTGAGGACGATCTCACCACACGTTTTAAACGACTTTCGATTTACGGCTCAACGCAACAACGCGTTTCAGGCAGTTCCCGCAGTCCAACTGCCGAAACCGGGCGAGTTGGGTATTGGAATTACGCCCGACGATGCGACGGGTCCAACGATTTTGAGATTCTCGAGCGGCATGACCGCGGGATTGAGCCCGCAGGGACCCACGAGCCTCATCGACAACACCTTCACAACCACCGATACATTCACGTGGATCCGTGGAGCTCATACGTGGAAGACCGGCGCCTCTTATACGCCGTATCAGAACAACACCCTCTATTACTTTCACATCAACGGCGATTTCTTCTTTAGAGGGCCAACGAGTGTTAGCGGACCTTACAGCAGAAACGATAAAGCAGACTTCATCATGGGTCTCGCGGATGAATTCGAACAGTTCCCGGCTGCTCCAAGCAACATCCGGACGCACAATGCCAGCGCATTCTTCCAGGATGAATGGAAAGTCCGCCGGAATCTGACTCTCAGCTTGGGCATCCGGTACGAATACAGTTCACCCAAGCTTGATTTGCAGGGACGCTCATTCACGTGGGCCCTTGGCCAGCAATCGACGGTTTTCCCGAACGCGCCGAAGGGAGTTCTCTTCCCCGGCGATTCAAACGCACCGGCCGGTTCCAATTACCCGGACCGAAACGATTGGGCGCCGCGTTTTGGCTTTGCGTGGTCACCCGGACACAGCGGGAAAATGAGCGTTCGCGGCGGCGTGGGCGTGTTCTATGACATTCTCAAGGCCGAAGACAATCTTCAGTTCAA
The DNA here is from genome assembly GCA_964633285.1 of uncultured Solibacteraceae bacterium. GTDB lineage: Bacteria > Acidobacteriota > Terriglobia > 20CM-2-55-15 > 20CM-2-55-15 > 20CM-2-55-15. The sequence continues at coordinate 58,382 of CAZWGA010000007.1, forward strand.
CGGCCAGGCTCCGTTCTTCGGCTTCACCGATTTCACATATCCCAACGTGACGGTAAATCCGACTGCTGAAGTCAGGAATATGAGCGCGCCGTTCGCCGCAGCCGGTGAAGTCAATCCATTTCCTTCAAGACCACCGGCAAAGAACATCAATTTTGCGACTCAGGTGGGAACGCTCGGAGGCAGTGGCGTATATTCGGTCGCTCCCGACCTTCGAACTCCCTACGTCTATCAGTACAATCTCGACATCCAGCGCGAGTTGACGAACAACACGATTCTCGATGTTGCGTACGCCGGCAGCAGTTCTCACAAACTGACCGGACTGTATGACAGCAACGCGTTTCTTCCTGGAACGACTTCCCGCATGTTCAACACTCCGTCTGGAAACTCCACCAGCGCATTCAGCTATCTGGACACGTTCGCGAATGTTGGAAACGGGAACTACAACTCGCTGCAATTGGGACTGACGGGAAGACCGCAGAACTTCCGTCACGTCGGCGGTCTCAGTTATCAGGTTTCGTACACTTACAGCAAATCTGAAGACACGGCGTCGGGATTCCGTACGAATAATTCGCGCGTTCCCTTCTTCGATCGCAAGCGCTTCAAAGCAGTTTCCGACTTCGATCTGACGAATTATTTCTCCGTGGCTGGGAAATGGGATGTGCCTGTTCCCAGTTCGTGGACCTTTGGTTCGGCCCGTCTGCTGCGCGGATGGAGTATAACCCCGGACATCAACCATCGTTCCGGCAGGCCGATCGATGTGTTGGGCGGCCTGAGCCGAAGCCGCACAACGACAGGACCTTCGGCTGTCGGCGATCCCAACCTCGTGAGAGCCAATCTGGTTGCACCGATCACGTATTTCGATCCTCACCAGAAACAGACTCTGGCGAGCTCGGGAAAGACGGGAAACTTCTTTTTCGATACGTCTGCGTTTTCGCAAGCGGAATACCTGCAGACGGCTGCCAGCGGTTACAATCCGGTCTTGAATCCGTCGCAGCGCAGCTACGGAACATTCGGACGTAATGGTTTCCGTGGACCGGCGCGAACCAACTTCGATTTGGCCATTCAGAAGACCACAAATCTCGGCGAGCGTCTCAAGACAGAGTTTCACGCCGAATTCTTCAATGTGTTCAACTTTACTGAATTCCTGAATCCATCCACCAGCATCACCAGTGGAACGTTCGGACAGGTTTCTTCGACCTACGATCCTCGAATTATTCAGTTCGCGTTGAAAGTCCTGTTCTAGTACTCGAAGGCGCCGGCTTCCGCGCCGGCGCCTTGTTTCTCCCTTGCCGGCCGTCGTACTCTTTCATCTACACATCATGAAGAATCCATCACAACGTTTGGAGACGAAACTCATTCATGCCGGCGAACCGTCGCCTCGAATCCAGGGCGCCGTCAGCATGCCGATATTCCAGTCCGCAATGTTTGAATACGAAAACGAAGCGGACTATCACAGCCTGAAATACATCCGGCTTAACAACACGCCCAATCACGCAGCGCTGCATGCAAAACTTTCAGCGTTGGAAAATGCAGAAGCGGCGCTGGTGACGGGAAGCGGCATGGCGGCGATTTCAACCGCACTGCTGGCCGTGCTTTCCACGGGCGATCACCTTCTGATTCAGGATTGTCTGTACGGCGGAACTCATGACTTCGTCACGAAAGATTTCGCGTCATTCGGCATCACGTATGACTTCATCAATGGCGACGATCCCGAATCATGGAAGCCCAGGCTGCGCTCGAATACGCGCGCGATTTACGTCGAGACCATGTCGAATCCCCTTCTGCAGGTGCCGGACCTCCGAGCAGCGGTTGCGTTTGCGAAGTCGAACTCGCTTGTATCGCTGATCGATAACACGTTCGCGAGTCCCGTCAACTTCCGCCCGGCTGAACTCGGTTTCGATCTTTCGCTTCACAGTTGCACGAAGTATCTCAATGGACACTCGGATATCGTTGCCGGCGCCGTGATCGGCCGCAACAACTGGGTTCACAAGGTCAAGCGGCGGCTCGATCACCTGGGCGGTTCGCTCGATCCACACGCTGCATTCCTGCTTCATCGGGGTATGAAGACGCTGTCTGTGCGCGTGAAATTTCAGAATGAAAGCGCTCTGGCGATCGCGCGTTTTCTTAAAGGACATCCCGCGGTTGAAAACGTCAATTATGCAGGCCTTGAAACGCATCCCCGCCACGCACGCGCGCGCGAGCTATTCAATGGATTCGGCGGAGTGTTGAGCTTCGAATTAAAAGGCGGCGTTAAGGAAGCGCAAAACTTCATAAGCCGGACGACCTTGACGATCCAGGCCCCGAGTCTCGGTGGAGTTGAAACATTGATCACGCGCCCGTCAACAACATCACATTCCGGAATGTCGCGCGAAGACCGCCTGCGGCTGGGAATCTCCGATCGTCTCATCCGGTTGTCCGTGGGAATCGAGGCAACCGAAGACCTCATCGAAGATTTCAAGCAAGCCTTAGGGAGTTAAAAGTTTCTTCGATGGTCTCCGAAGGCCTTGTTCTTCTCATCGATGCGGAAGTCGGATAAACTACGCGCCAACTGCTCGAGAAACCCGACAAGGAGGCTTCATGCGTCATCATGCTTTCATCGTTGCCTGTTTGATTGTGCTCACACTTGTTGCTGCCCAGGCGCAGGCACCGCAGGCGCCCAATCCTCGCGACATTCAACTTGTCGGCGACCGGTTCAAGCCGCTTAAGTGGGATGAAATGACGCCCGCGCAAAAAACCATGATGGAACACCTTGCCAATGGCGAACGCCGGGGCGCAGGCGGGCCATTCAATGTGCTGTTGCGCAGTCCGGAGATGGGAGATCTCGCGCAACAGTTCGGCGCTTCGATGCGATTTCATTCATCACTTCCCCGCAAGCTGAATGAGATGGCGATCATCATTACAGCGCGTCATTGGACGGCCCACTACGAATGGAATGCCCACCGGAGTGCGGCGGCCCAGGCGGGCTTGAGTGAATCGATCATTCAGTCCATCGCGGCCGGTAAACGGCCTGCCTCGATGGATGCCGATGAGACCGCTGTCTACAACTTCGCAACGGAGTTGTTGAATACCAAGCAGGTCAGCGACGCGGTCTTTAAAACCGCCATTGGCAAATTCAGCGAACGCGGGGTCGTCGATATGATTTCGGTGATGGGCTATTACCAGTTGGTGTCGATGCTGCTGAATGTCGATCGATATCCACTTCCCGCAGGAGCGAAGCAGGAATTGCAACCGCTGAAATAGAAGGAGGGCGGAAGTCTGAGGGCTATGCAGGAGGCCGGAAGCCGATTTTCCTCTGGATGGCGTCGGGCAGGTTCTTGATCGCTTTTCGCAACTCCATGAACTCCATCTGGTTTTCTTCGTGTTGTTTCAGCAAGGCTTGATGCTCGGCGAAGATTGCTTCCATTCTCTTTCGCGATTCTTGAAGGTCCCTGAGCATCTCCTTATTTTCGAGCAAATTCGCATCATTTCGGAGAATGATCGCCTTAAGATCCACGTGCTCAGATTCAACTTTGCTGAGTCGCCGCCGGTCTTCCTCAAGATGAGCCATGAATTGCGCCTGATTATGAATCAGGAGCGCAATGGCGGATTCCAGGTTGATAATTCCTTCCCGTCTTGTTGGCATTTGTCCGTTCCTTGCTTAAGGTTTGTTTCTGTAGAGGCTTGAATTGATCTCAAACTCCACTTCCCGCGTTACCTTTCGTTCATGACTATACACATTATCTTCAAGACGGCATTTCAACTCGTTGAACTGGTCGAAAGAGAAAGACTCGGTCAGTCTTTTCAGGGCCGGCTTTAGAGCTTTGGAGACTGATTCCAGGTCAACAAACCGTTTGCGTTGTAATTCTTGTTTTTCCGTTAACGCACTGAGCACGAGTGAGAGCGAATGCCAATCCGTTGGGGCAAAAGATGGAGCAACATTTGCACCGAGTTCACCGCGGCCGCGGCTGAATCGAAAAAGGATATTGTCAAATTCAACGGTCACGAACGCGTAATCGAAAGGCGTCGGGAACGGCACGCCTTGATTTTTAATGATGCGCCCTTTGCCGTCGACAAAAAGAAACGGCAACGCAGACCTTACGTCATTGCCAAAACGCTCTTCGTCTTTCCTGGACAGGTGGCGATCAAGCCAACCAAACGACAGGTTATATAGAGGACCCAAGATGGAACCAAGAAACACTAATGGTCCACGTATGAAAGAAAACCACCACTTTTCACCTCGCGTCATAACGTTTCAAAATGGCCGTTGGAGCATTAACCATTGTGCGGGCCCCACGCCACGGCTCGTCAAGTATTGCAATTCCCTTGCATAAGTCGTTCCTTCCACTCCCAAAGGAGCCGTGTTCAGAAAAAACTGTTGCCCACGCCAGATAGAAGCATCAATAAAGGCACGATTGGCAGTCCATGTCTCGCCGAAATAAGAGAGTGCTGACCAAAGCGGTTTCGACAAATTGAACAGGTTCGCGCCAGTGGCTTCGGCAGCTTCAATGTAGCTCGGATACTCGTCGAACAGACCGATCACGACGCCGCTTCCACCAGCAAGGCCGTAGCCCCAACCCACGGTGCTCGCGACGCCTTGGGCAATAACGCCACCAATCGCTGGCGCGGCAAGCGCCGCCCCACCTGCAACTGACAGACCAGCAAATCCAACGACGGCCTCATTTGATGCATCGGCACGGGCGGCCATGCCTTCGATGAAGGCCCGGCCCTTGCTATCCAATTCATCGCCGGGTCTCGACACTCCGATGACTCCGGTGCCGATGGTGCCTTCTGAACCGCTGTAAGTGTATCCGAGGGTGCGTCTGTTGGAGTCGAATGTGAGCGAGGCGGTGTCCAGAGTTCCGTTGACAAAGGTTCCGGTTTTGCGGCTACAGTTGCCGCGTTCGACGGATACGGTTCCATTTGAATCGAGGTCGTCGGTGTAGACGCAGTCCTGGCCGGTGGGATCGACGAACCTCAAAGGGTTATTGCGGACATAGCTGTAGAGATTCCAGCTTTGAGGATCGGATGGATTTTGATCGAGCAGCGGCCTATCCGGGCTGGTGAAACGGGCCTGGGCCGCGGAGAGATATCGCGCGCCGAAAAAATCGATTCCTGTTTCCGAGTCGCGTTTCTGTCCCGTGAATTTTTCCGACAATACGTTGCTGGTTTGCGTGGCTGACGACGGATAGCAGCCGGTGGTCCGGCCGTTGTCCGACGAGGTGAGGAGCCGGCCGAACGGAAGATAATCGTTGCACTCGATCACCGAACCCGCGCTGTCCGTGACGGCACGGACACTGCCAAGCAGATCCGTGAAAACATAGCTCGTTCCACTGGACGAAGCCTGATCGGAATATTCCGCGGCCAGTTGCCCAAAGGCATCGTGCACATAGTAGGTCGTGGAAGAAGGACCCGAAGAAGGAGTCCAGATCTTCTTCACGCGCCGTCCTTCCCCGTCGTAGACGAACGTCGCAATGCCCAGGGATGAGGTTGAAGCGGAAGTGTTGCGATTCTCCGCGTCGTAGGTCAGGTTGAAGGGCGCGTAGAACGTCTGATTCCCCGCGGAATCAAATTGCGAACCCGCAACGTTGAGACGATTGGTCGCGCTGTCGAAATTACTGGAAAACGCGGGTTCGTGTGTATCCGACGTCGCGAGACCGCTCCACGATGCCAGGCGCCGATTGCCCCATTGATCGTAGGCGTAGATTTGCGTCCACCCGTTCGGAGCGCCGGATACCGCCTGTTCGTTTGCAGTCGTGAGGCGATTGACACCATCGTAGGTAAAAGTCTGCGTCCATACACGGCCCGGCTGACGAATCACATGATTGACGAGATTCCCGTTGTCTGTTCCGTCGGCATAGTAGTACTCGAGTTGCAATCGGTCACCTGCGCTCGGAGAAGTTCCCAGTTGAAAAACCGTTGGTGTGGAACCCGCCGGATGATAGTCGCGCGTTTCCCACAGGCCATTTCCGAATTTCATTCTGGATAGGCGTCCATCTGCCGCGTAGGCGTTTGACGCAAGCGTCATGTCGGCATAGATGCGAGCGGCGGTGTAAATCTTCGCGGGACGGCCGGCATCATCGACGCTGTAATTCAGGATGCGACCGGAAGGATAGATCAGCGTCTTCGGGACATCATTCAACCACCACGAGTAGGAAAAGGAAAGTGAAGGCCCGAAGCCGGCGATGGTCTGCGCGCTCGCGGTCATCTGGCCAAGCGCATTGTATCCGCTGTATATCGTGGAAGCCGCGCTCGACGTCACAGACCGGGGCTGGCCGATATTCGGCGATGAAGAACTGCCGGCAAGGTAGTACATATAAGTCACTGCGGGCGTGTTGTCGCTGTAGTTCTTCGATTTCACGCGCCGGAGACCATCATACATAAAGCTGCTGACGATTCCGCGGGGATCCGCGCGCGACTCCAGGTCGCCGCCATCCGTATACGAGTAGATGATCGCCCGGCCGCCGCTCTCGGGCTGCGCTGCCGAGCGCAACCAGCCCAGGGAATTGTACGAGAAGGCACGCGTTTGAGATCCCTGCGTCACACCCAGAAGATTGTCGAGCGGATCGTAAGCGTAGGCCGTCGCGTAATTGAGGCTGTTTGGATCTTCGACCACACGGGTCAGCCTCCCGAGACTGTCGCGGCTCTCACGCCGCATTTTCGAAGCGGCATCGGTGATCGTCACGGTGTCGGCGTCATACACGATGCGGGTTTGTCCGATTTGATTTGCCGCCGAACTACAACTCGGCGGCGGAGCGGCGCCCTTGAACATGGCGGAAACGATGACGCGGCCGAGTTGATCGTATTGAGTGCAATTCCATTCGAGCGTCGTATCCGAAAGCGTTCGATAGGGAGTCGAGGTCACCACCATGGAACCGAGCGATGGGCTCAATCCGTACGCCGTGCTCACCTTAATGCCGTCTGCGGCTGAATTCAGGGCCGGTCCATCGGATGTCTGGGTGGCAACGACTCGTCCGAGTTCGTCATAACGCGTGATGTTTTGCAGCTTTCCATCCTGAAAGCCCGCAAGATCGCGTTTGCTGGTGACGGTGCGGTTGCCGTCGTCGTACAACGTTTGCGTGAGACGTAGTCCCGCCTCATTCATAGTTTTCACCCGCCCGATTCGATCATAGGAATAGGAGACGGCGATCCCGTTATCGGCATCGCCCTTCGAATTCACAACGCCGGCGTCGGTATTCCACGAGTACGACAGCGATCGCTTTTCCGGCTGACCATAGGCGTATTCCACCAGCATTGGAAAATCTCCGGCGGCATCGTACGTGATGTGCGTTCTGATTTCAGGTGGAAAGATGTCCTGTAGATTGCCGTATGGATCGTAAGCGCGTTGAAGCACCTGCGCATTCGATGCGCTCAGGCCGGGCACGCTGGATGCCGGAACAGAATCACTTTTCCATCGGCGCTCGACCGTCACATTTCCAGCTTTGCGAAAATCGTCATAATCGAATTCGGTCACAGCGTACGTGTTCAATCCATCGGAAGAGATTTCGCTGCGCTTTACCGCATTCAACCTGCGCTGATCTGCCGCGGAAAGCGGGGCCTGGTGGGGGAACCAATAACCGCGCGCATCGTTGGTCTGATCGCCGGCCGGAGGCGCCGCTACAAAATAAGTAAACCGCGTGACTCTCTTCGCTGTTGTTCCGTTCTCAACGGAATCCGGGCTGTAGTTCACCCAATCGTATTCAGTCGTCTGCAGCCTGTTCCCATTCTTGTCGATCACATTCTCGGTGACTGCTGTCTTTGCGGGATTGCCGGCGCTGTCACCTGCAGTGACAGTTTCCTTCTGGATGTAAGGATTGATTGGGGTGTAATTGGAATTCAAAGCCAGCGGGTACGGTTTATTCTGCGCCCAGACACGTTTTCGCGTTGTTCCTCCCGGCTCATCGATACGGTAGACGAGTTCCGGTCCCCAACTGCCCCACCCGAACCGGTAAACAACCGTACCGCCGGCCGGATTGTGAACTGTTCCTTTGAAATTGGAAATATGATCGTATTCATAGGTCCATGTCAGTGAAGTGATGCCCGCCGCTGAAATTTTTCTCTGGACGATCCAGTTGTACTGCGAAACGTCAACAGACCTTGCCTGACAAGAACTGGCTGTATAGCAGGTCGATCCGTCAAACCGGTATGCGTATTCGTACAGCGCATTCGATGGCGTCATCATGGAACGGAGCTCACCAAAGCCCTTCGTCGAATTGTCGCTGTAAGTGAATTGATAGGAGATCGGCGCGGTATTCGTTTCAGGCGCCGGCAATTGAATACTGCTGATCACCCAGTGCGACCAGGCGAGAGGTCTTAACTCCTGGCCGTATGCATCAGTCCATACATAATTACGGCCGTCATTGCCGATAGTGATCCTTTGCCAGTTGATGGTCCACGTGACTGGACCCTGGGGGCCGGTCACTGTCACGGTGTCCGTTTTTTGAGTAACGCCCGATCCGTTTACGTCAGCACCCGTGATGTTGTAGGAAATGACGATCTTCCGATTGGGATTGTTTCGGTCCTGCTCGTGAAAGATCTGCGTATACGGACGCAGACAGCTCGAATCGTAGCAGCCGTTCTCGAACGTAACCTGATTGCCGTTCGCATCCAGCAGGGCCTGAATCTGACTTCCCTTACCGAGCGCGCGGCGTCCATCAGGAAAATAAAGCGTCCATGTTTTGTTGGCCCAGTTTCCGCCATCAGCGTCAATTTCCAGCTTGAGGTAGCTGCCGTCGGTTGTGAAATACGTCAGCCTGCCGCTGTAAAGCCAGCCGGCTGACGTCCAGCACGTGAGCGGTCCGGATAAATTCTGAGGCGGCAATCCGTTTGCGCCAATGCCGTAGAAGCCGCTGCCGTCATAACTGTCGGAAAGTTCTTTGCTGAAACCTTTCAAGTGGAGGATATGAAGGCTGCCGTCCGGTAATCCGATGCGATAACGGTAGACACGAAGCGGCCCGTTTGTTGGACAGTTCCGATCGATATCCAACCGCTCCTCCATTTCAAGGCGGAAGTTGCTGAAGTTGTACTTCCAGTTTCCCGTGGAATCCGCAGCCTGCAATTCCTGGACGATAACCGGACCCGGGTTGTTGAAGAGCGGAGTGATGGGATGAGGGACAATATCGTACACGTGTGAGTCGTAAACGAGGTCGACATCAAAGCCCGATCCTGCCCGGCCTCGCGGAAGGGATGCCAGGGGAATCTGAACGTGCAGCTTGCCGTTCACGGGATCGATGCTGTCCGCTGGACTGGTTAATTGATCCGCGGACGGCATGAATCCACGCGGAGGTCTTGTGTCCACGTTGTAGGGATAGGCCTGCTGCGCCTGCAATTGGAAGCGCGATCCGACGGATAGAAAAAAGCAAAGCAGAAGAATGATGTGATGTCTGAAAAACACAGAGACCTCCATTGATCAGCGGAAATTTGCGGGATCGATGCCGGGGCCGCTCGTTGCACCGTTTACCGTGAATGAGAACACCAGGCGATCGTCTTCGTAACGCTCAATGCGGCCGGGATAGACGGACCCTTCACTTTGCCGCCACTGCAGAAATTTTGTTTCGACTTTTGTGGATGGAGAACGCGATGTGCCGGTATGGCGTGTGGTCATCAACAGATGAGAGTTCGAATCGAAGTAGTACAGTTTTGTCATCGTTGTGTCAGCGCCGCCAAGGGCCGGCGCCGTCACCTCGTAGATGTCGAACCCCGGACCGTTGTCATTGGAACTTGTATTGGCGGCGGGTTTGAAGAAGCGGCCAAGGACACGCACTGCCGCTCCTTTCTCAATCGCAGACAACATTCCTTCGGGAGAGTCCGCCACAAATGTTTCGAGCCATGCTTCTTCATCAGGCGCGTGACGCATGGCCGGAACATCGCCATCAAACTTCAAGACTCTGTTTCCCGAAACAAAGCCTCGAATCTCAACAAGACCCGGCAACTGATGAATCACCTGCGCGGGTGAACGATGACCGGCGTCGTCCGCATATTCACCGGTCAGTGTGGTGCGCTCCTTACCGATGCCGCGCACACGGTCGCCGAGGGCGATCGCCGCGGGCTTCACGGAACTCGGAAGGACTTTGAAACGCAAGCCGCTGTCCGGCGCATTGGTTTGCGCGATCAGAAACGGCAGCGCAGCGAGCATGAGGAATAACGCAGGAACAAAAATCAAAATCAAACGGCGCAGCATCATGATGGTCCTCCGGATTTATGGCGTTTCCACGGCGATGACTCGCTCGCCGAGGCGGATGTATTCCCTGGTGAGCCCGACGGGCGGGCTGATCCAGAAGTTCAGGGCGCTTGTAGTGCCCGTCTGTGTGCTTGCCTGAATCGTGCCCGCACCCAACGGAGCGTCAGTGGCAACATTGAGAGTTGCCATGACCCTGGTGAAGGGATAGTCCCAGGTCACATTCGTGAATGTGACGCCGGAGAGCGAAGTCATCAATCGCCAGACATAGCAAAGATTCGCGCCGTTGATCGTCACACTGACACTGCTGCCGCGCGCGGCGCTGGTAGGAACAATGGATGTAGTTACAGGCGCCGCATTCGGGCAAACGTTGAGCGGTGCTCCCGGACCTGGAATCGTCACCCATGTGGTGTTGAGTGAGTTCTTGTACGCCGTGAACACGTACTTCCCAAGAGGCGTACTGCCGTCCGTGGCGATATTGATGGAACCGTCCCAACTTCCGTTGTAGCTGTAATCGCCGTCGGCGGGCGCGAGCGTGGGCCATCCTGTTATCGTGTGCGGTTCGCCGTTCAGCGTGTACTGCAGATCGAGCGTAACTCCGGCGCCGTTTACCGCTGTCATGGTGTACGGCTGCAGACCCTGCAATATCACGGCCGGGCCGACCGTGAGCGATTGGGGCTGTGGAGGCCTTACAAGATAGGTCGCAGGCGGATTAACGGAAACAAATTCCGCCGCCTGGTGATTTTTCATGTAGTTGAAAACGTACGTGCCCGCGCGGTCGTGATGATTGACGCAGTATTGCCACTGGCCCATGAAATTCATCGCCGTCATCCAGTCCTGTTGCAGTGCCCCGTTGAACGTGTAACGGAGATCTACAGTCATGTTGGCTGCATTCCCCATGGTCATGATGTAGCAGGCCATGCCGGCATATCCTTCGGTGGGATTGAACGTCAGAGAGGAAGGTTGTGCCGCGGCCGCGGCGGGCGCATTTACCGTGATGGTCGCGTAAATGCTCCACATCGGCTGGGCGTAATTGTTGCCTGCAAGCACAAACGTGTAAGTCCCGACAACGGTCGATGAGTTCGAGCAGATCAGCGCATTGCCGTTGCCGTCCATTGACGGCCAGCCCCAGAGATCCTCGTATCCGGTCCAGTCCGTGTAATAGCGGATGTTCAGTACGGCGCCAGGCCAGTTCGGCACGCGGATCGTGTAGCAGTCGCCTTGATTGATCACGGTGGGAGTGATCGAAAAACTCGGCGGATCGGAATATTGCGCGAAGCCGGCATGAGGCATCGCAAGAACAAGCAATACGGCAATCGGCAGGAGATATGCAAAGTTTCGCGGCATGACGATGCTCCGTTTTATCGTTTGAAGTCCTGATCTTTGAGGCCGGCATTGAAGCGGACATTCGTGAACTGCATGTCTTCCGTTTTTATGCCGTCGTTGAATCGCTCGATGCGGAATGGCATGAGAGCACCCTGCACCATGCGGTAGTCGGAAAAGACGTAGGTGTCGATGCGATCGGCTGGTCTGCCGTTGAAGGGATCTTTCGTCTGTCCTGTAACAAACTCGACTTTACCGATGATCGATGTGTTCTCGTCGACTGTGTATTTCGTTTTCTTTCCGTGCTCGTCGCTTGCTTCGATGACGCGTGCTTTGCCGTCGCTCCCGAGATCCCGGAGTGTGATTCCTTCAGCCTGATGGTTGAGGAACCGCTGCGTTGACCGTGAAGTCTGGCTTTCGATGAAATCCAACGCCGTCCCATGTGCTTCGAGCGTGAAAAATCCGCCGGCAGATTCCCAACTGTTCGAACCGTCGGTTCCCTGTTTGAGAATTCCTCCAGGTTGCTTCACGATGCGTTGCACTTGCCGTGTCCCCTTCTCCTGCAGCGTCAGATCGTAGGTTGCGCGCGGTCCCTGAGTGGAAAACACGGTCAACCTTCCATCAGCGACCCAATCCGAAATTTCGCCCGACGTCCAGCGATTGCCGTGCGCTGCGGCGATACGCTGCAGAACTTGAGCGGGCGGACCTTGTGCTGTTGCGCGTGTACTGGTAAACAAGGCTGCAATGACCAACAGAGAGAATAAGAATCTGGCGGAATTGCTCATGTCGAACCTCCAAGTCATAACCACGCCGGAGGCAAGGCAATCGCGACACCACGTTGCTGGCTGGGATTCCAAAGAACTTAGCCGAACACGACGGGAAAAAGTCTGAACATCAGCGACTAAAAAAAGCGCGATTTCCTCGGATTTAGCGACTTTTGACGTTCACACAATTGTTACAATCATCCGCGATTGATTTTATTTGGGAGGGGGAAATGAAAAGAGCGCTATGGATCATCGTGCTGGCGGCGTGGACCATGACAAGTATGGGCGCCCAGCAAATCACCGGCACCATCTCGGGTTTGATCCTCGATGCAACCGGTTCAGGAATTCCGAATGCGGCGGTTACCGTGACCAACACGGATCGCAACGCTGTCATCCGAACGGCAACCACGGATTCTTCCGGAAACTATGTGGCGCCGCTGTTGCCCATTGGGCATTACTCGGTCATGGCGGAGGCGCCGGGTTTCAAGAAAGTCGCGAAGGCGAGCATCGAACTGAACGTCAACGATGACCTCAAGATCGACCTGACGCTGCAGGTCGGCGACGTTACATCCGAGGTTACCGTTGTCGAAAATGCGGACCAGGTGGAGTTGCAAACGGCGGTCTCCAGCACATTGATTGACGGCAACCAGATTCGCGACCTTTCGCTGAATGCTCGCAATTACGAACAATTGGTTGCCTTGATGCCCGGAGTGACATTCACGGGAACAGGCGACCAGATCTATGTCGGCAGTCAGAATCCCCTCACCGGCCAATCGAACGCCGTGACGTTCTCGATCAATGGAGGCCGAACCGATCAAAACTCATGGACGATTGATGGCGCAGACAACGTTGATCGCGGCGCCAACCTCACTCTCCTCAGCTATCCGAGCGTGGATGCCATCGAAGAGTTTCGTGTGGTTCGCGGCCAATACAGCGCGGAGTTCGGCAGAAACGCCAGCGGTACGGTCAATGTCGTCACGAGGAGTGGGACGAAGAATCTCCACGTCGGAGCATACGAATTCTTTCGAAACGACAAACTGGCTGCGAACAATTTTTTCAATAACAAGAATGGTGTGAACCCGGGACCGGACGGCAAGGCCAGGGTTCCGCCGCTGCGTTACAACAATTTCGGATACAACATCGGCGGCCCCGTCTACATTCCGGGACTCTACGAGCAGAAGAACAAGACGTTCTTTTTCTTTTCCGAGGAATTCCGCCGCGCAATCACGTACGCATCCGTATTGGGCACAGCCCCAACGGCGGACGAGAAGAGAGGTGTCTTTACCGCACCGGTTTGCATTGCAGTCTCCGGGGCAACCTGTACGGATTCTTCGACGACGGTTCCCATTTCTCCGCTTGCGCAGGCCTACATCAAAGACATTTATTCAAAGGTTCCGGATGCGAACTCGGGTCACGCCATCAACCTCGCCCTTCGCAATGTGACGAACTTCCGCGAGGAACTGTTGAAGATGGACCACGTCTTCAGCCCCAAATGGTCCTTACAGGGACGTTTCGTGAACGATTCTATTCCAACGATCGAACCGCGTGGACTATTTACCGGCGCAGCACTGCCGGGCGTTTCGGACACCAGGACTAATTCACCTGGAAAGGGTTTCAATTTCCGCGTCACCGGCACGCTGAGTCAAACCATGGTCAACGAAGCCGGCTACTCCTATTCTTACGGCGCGATCGTGAGCGACCCGACCGGGCTCGATGCATCCATCAATTCACCCGATATCAATGTCAAGTTACCGTTCGCGGTGACGTTGGGACGCATTCCGACTCTGAATTTCAGCGGCACCATGTCCACCGTCACGGGCTTCGGTCCTTACCGTGATTACAATCGCAACCACAACTGGTTTGATAATCTGACAAAAATCAAAGGCGCGCACACCTTCAAGATGGGTGTCTCGCTGAATCACTACCAAAAATTCGAAAATGCAGCAGGCAACAACGTCGGGTCCTTCACGTTCGCAACGACGCCCCGCCCGACTGGCAGCGCCGCGACGACAACCATGCAGGCGTGGGCAAACTTCCTGCTGGGCAACTTCTCCACCTTCACGCAGGTCGCGCGCGATATCACACCCGACATCCGCGCGAATCAGGTTGAAATGTATTTCCAGGACGACTATCGTGCGCGCCGCAATCTGACGGTGAACATGGGCGTCCGATATGGACTCTATCGTCAGCCTTACGACGCCAATGGATTCCTGAATGCATTTGATCCGAAATTCTACGACCCCGCCAAGGCGCCACAGGTCGACGCAAGTGGAAATCTTGTTGCGGGAACGGGCGATCCGTTGAACGGCTTTATCATCGGCGGAAAGAATTCACCCTGGGGAAACAAGATTGCGCCGGAGAATTATTTGGACTTCGCGCCGCGCATCGGTTTCACTTGGGATCCCTTCAAGAAAGGTAAGATGGCCATCCGCGGCGGATACGGCATTGTTCATGACGTGCCGGCAATTGGACGCTACGAAGATCCGATCACCACAAATCCTGCATCGGTTCAGAGCATCACGATCCTGAACTCGAATGTCTCGAACGTCACCGGTGGAACGGTTTCAGTCCCGACCTCTCCTCCGGCAATCACCTCGATCGGAACAAACTATCAAACGCCGTATCTGCAGCAATACAGTCTCAACATCCAGCACTTGTTGCCCCTCCGAATCCTTGTGGATATCGGCTACGTCGGATCCAAGGCAACGCATCAATGGGGCGAACCCGACATCAATCAACTCCAACCGGGCCAGGCCGTCGCACTCGGCATTACCGATGCGAATACGCCTCTCGTGACCTCGAACGATCCACGGGTCAATGCGTATCGGCCGTTTCGCGGATATCGAGCCATCAACATGTACCAAACCTGGTTCGACTCGAGATACAGCTCGCTCCAGACAATGGTTCGAAAAAACTTCGCGAAAGGCGGTTTCATCACCGGAAGTTATACATGGTCGAAGACACTCACCAACGCCGGATCGAACGGAGCCACGCCTCAGAACTTCTACAACAGGACAGTCGAGAGGGGGCATTCGCCGTACGATCGAAATCATGTCCTCACCGCAACCTGGAGCTACGAGCTTCCGTTCTTCCGGCAAAGCAGCGGGATCCTGAAGTATGCGCTGAGCGGATGGCAGCCTTCCGTTATCCTTTCAGCAGCTTCAGGACTGTGGTCGTTTAACCCGAGTTCCAGTTCACTCGGCACCGATCCCGCGGGGCTGGGTATCCTGGGTGCCGGCAGCGGCGCTACACCACGAGCCGATTTCGTCTGCGATCCAAACGAAAACGCGCCGCACACCATTGCGCAGTGGTTCAACACGACATGTATGCAGGACGTTCCCAAAGGATCTATCCGGCCGGGAAATGCGCCACGTAATGGAATTCGCGGGCCCGGATATCAGAAATGGGATATCTCGATTTTCAAAAACTTCAAGTTCACCGAGCAAATGAAGGCGCAGTTCCGGTTGGAGACGTATAACACTTTCAACCATACGAACTGGTCGAGTATCAGCGCCACACTGGGATCGACAACGTTCGGGCAAATCACAGCGGCACGCGATCCCAGAATCGTGCAACTGGGCTTGAAGTTGAATTACTAATACAGCAGGTATCGGCTGCGGATGGTTCGGAACATCGCGAGATCCGGTTCCCAGATCTGGTGAAGGGCCCGGCCATCCGCTCCAGTGCGGAACGCGTCATAGATCTTCTGATTGGCAAGCAGGCGGATGAAATTCGCGGAAGTAAAATCCTTCGGCCAGGCCTTCAACAACTGGACAGCGATTTCGATGCCCGTGGTGACGGGCTCGAACTGCGCGCGGTCCGTCACAATAATATTGATGCCGCCACACTCGACATTCTTGTGAGTGCTTGAATCCGGAGTAAAGCGCACTGGGACGAAACGCACGCCCGGCAAGCGCGCGCCGTTCATGGCGGCGGCGAGTCTACGTCCATCGATCCAGGGCGCGCCTACCAGTTCGAACGGTGTGCCTGTACCGCGTCCGACGGAAACGTTCGTCGTTTCCAGAAGAGCGACGCCCGGATAGAGCGTCGCCTCAGTCACGCTTCTCATGTTGGGCGAAGGATTCACCCAGGCCAATCCCGTTTCATCGAACCATTCGTCGCGCTGCCAGTTCTCGACGCGCACCACTTGCAGATCCGCATTGATCGCGCGTTCACGGTTGAAAAGCTGCGCGAGTTCGCCGGCTGTCATGCCGTGCCGAACCGGCAGTTGATGGTATGCCGTGAAAGTCAGCTTATCGGAATCCGCCGGCGGACCTTCGACGGAAACGCCCCCGATGGGATTCACACGGTCGAGCACAACGAAACGGATTTTGTCCTTCGCCGCTTCCTCCATCGCCAGGCCCAGCGTGGAAATATAGGTGTAGAATCTCGCGCCCACGTCCTGCAAATCGTAGACGAGTGTGTCGATTCCCTTCAGCATCTCGGCGGTTGGCTTCCGGTTGTCGCCGTACAGGCTGTAAATCGGGAGCCCTGTTTTCTCGTCCACGGAATCGGGAACTTTTTCATCGACGAGGCCTCGAATTCCATGCTCGGGTGAAAAGAGCGCAACGAGCGTGACTCCCGGAGCCGACTTCAATAAATCGATGGTGCTGTGCCCTTCACGATCGCGTCCGGTCTGATTGGTAATGAGACCGACGCGTCTTCCTTTGAGCAGAGCAAATCCGTCCCGGGCGAGAACGTCAATGCCGTTTAGAGCAGGCAGCACAGACGGACCATAGCTTCGGACTTCCGCCGGAGTGGCGGCAGGCCGAATGTCGTTCCTCTCTTTCGCCGAAGAAGCGGGATTTATTATTGATGCCGCCACAATCGATGCGACGCGGCTGCGCAATGGTGTGACATCAGCAGGTTGTTTGGGATCCAGACGCGGATGCACGCGGTTGCTGAGAAAAACAACGAAAGTCTGATTCGATGGATCGATCCAGATCGATCCGCCGGTAAACCCCGTATGGCCGAAACTGCCGATGGGAAACAGATCGCCGCGATTGCTGGAATAACTGGTTGCGATATCCCAACCCAGGCCGCGAACATTGCCGTCGAGACCGTTTCCGCCTGAATTGCGAGGCTCGGTCATGCGCGCCACGCCAAGCGGACTAAGCACGCGCGCGCCGCGATAACTGCCGTGTTCCAGAATCATCTGGCAGAAGACGGCGAGATCATCCGCGGTCGAAAACAATCCGGCATGCCCCGCCACCCCGCCGAGCAGGTAGGCGCGCGGGTCATGGACTTCACCGCGCATCCAGTGATCGTCTCGTTGCTCCGTCGGTGCGATCCGCGGCCTCAGGCCGGCGGCAGGTTTGAAGCCGGTGTCTTTCATGCCGAGCGGACGGTAGATATTCTCGTCCGCAAATTCGTTCAGTGGCTTGCCCGCAACTCGACGCACAAGTTCGGCGAGCACGATGTAATTCACATCGGAATAAATGAAACGCGAACCGGCCTCGGCAACGGGCGCCAGATTCCAGATCTTTTCGAAAGCTTTGACGGGACCTTGTTCGTAATCTGCCAAATCGTTGTCGGGCATGAATCCGGAACGATGAGTCAGCAATTGCTCGACGGTTATTGAACGCTTGCCCATCGCGGCAAACTCCGGAATGTAGCGGGAGACGGGATCACTGAGACGCACCTGTCCGCGTTCGACAAGAATCATCACCGAGGTGGCGGTGGCCACAACTTTCGTCAGCGAAGCCAGATCGAAGATCGTGTCCGTTGTCATCGCTTCGATCTGCGGTTCGAGCGCGCGATTTCCATATGCGCGCCTCCACACGACTTTGCCCTGGCGTCCGACGAGGACGACAGCGCCCGGCAACTGTTTCTTCGCTATCTCTGAGGCAACCGCTTCATCGATGTGCGCCAACTGCGTTGCGGACATTCCCGCAGCCGGCGGTTGCGCCGTGGGGAGACGAGAAGGCGCTTGAGCGAAAACGCTCGAAGCGAAACCGAACAAGAGCCAGACGGCAAGTCTTCCCGCCCGGAGAGTGGCTGTGCAATTCGCGGCGTTATGCATTCGTACCCTCACGCGTCTCCCTGAGGGAGAGGGCTATGGCTATTCCAGCGGCAACGGCCGTTCCCGTAAGCATCAATCCGATTCCCCATTCTTTGAAGACCAGTTTTCCGATACCGAACAACGAAGCGTAAATCAGCACACATCCCAACGTCCAATTCATGAATTGCGCCCCCAGTCCTCCTGCAGCGCTTTTCTCTATTGGGCCGGCATCGGCTGCGATGCGCTTCCATCCCGGTCCCTCGGGCCGTACACGACGATAAAAGCGGATCAGGATGTCATGCGGTTCGGCCGGTGTCAGCATCGTCACGGCCAGCCAGACAACTGTGGTAATACCGGTCGTGATCAACATCAGGTATGCGAAGTCGCGAGGCTGATCGCTATCCCACTTCAAATAGATCTGCAGATAGAGAGACACAGCGGCGGCAACAACCATCGCCGAAACTTCGGACCAGGCGTTGATGCGCCACCAGAACCATCGTAGTAAGAGGACCGTGCCTGTGCCTGCCCCCGTGACAAGCAGTAATTTCCAGGCGCCCGCAATCGATCCGAGATTCAAGGTGACGATAAGAGAAACCACCATCAACAACAGCGTCACGGCCTGTGAGGCGATGACATAGTGCCGTTCGCTTCCGGCGCGCGTCACAAAGCGCCGGTAAAAATCATTGATGACGTACGACGCGCCCCAATTCAACTGTGTTCCGATAGTCGACATGTACGCGGCGCCAAATGCGGCAAGCATGAAGCCGCGCAGGTAGACTGGAAACACATTGGGATCCATCAGCGTCCGAATGTAACCGGACTCTTTATCCGCAAGGTCCGGGTAAAGCACAAGCGATGCGAGAGCCGTTAGAATCCATGGCCACGGCCGCAATGCGTAGTGAGCGACATTGAACCAGAGCGTGGCAAAAAGTCCGTGCCTCTCGTCTTTCGCAGAAAAAATCCGCTGCGCCACGTATCCGCCGCCGCCGGGTTCGGCGCCGGGATACCAGCTTGCCCACCAATTAACCGAGAGATACACAAACAAAGTGATTGTGGGCATCCAGACGGAATCGAGATCCGGAAAAAACGCCAGCCGCGATCCGGTTTGTCCGGCGGCCGCATCCAACGCCGCGATCTTTAATTTGAGCGCGTCGATTCCGCCGACCGCATTGACGGCGAGAACGGCGAGCAGGATGACCATTCCCATTTTGAGCGCAAATTGAAAGAGGTCTGTGACCAGCACTCCCCACAAACCCGAAATGGCTGTGTAGAACGCCGTGAACAGAAGCATGCCGATCAGGACATATGTCGCATTCCGTTCATCAAGCGCCAGCGTCATGCGAAGGATCTTGATCATCGCCAGATTGACCCAGCCCAGAATGATGCAATTAATCGGAATACCCAGATAGAGCGCCCGGAATCCGCGCAGGAAAGCGGCAGGTTTGCCCGAATAGCGCAGTTCGGCAAATTCGACATCGGTCATGACTCCGGCCCTGCGCCACAACCGCGCATAGAGAAAAACCGTCATCATTCCACTCATCACAAAATTCCACCACAACCAGTTCCCGGCGATGCCGTTTTTCGCCACGAGGCCCGTGACCGCGAGCGGCGTGTCTGCTGCAAAAGTCGTGGCGACCATCGAAGTGCCGGCCAGCCACCAGGGAACGCCGCGGCCCGACAAAAAGAATTCGCTCGTGCTTCCGCGCGCCCGCCGCGAATAGTAGATGCCGATGCCCAGGTTGAAGAGAAAGTACGCGGCAATGATGAGCCAATCGAAAGATGTCAGGTTCATGAATTCACGAATGCTGTAAGGCGCCGCTACAAACCATGCCCGCGCGGATAAAGTCCGGGCAATGTCACCGGCAGCTTGCCGTTGAAAGGGATCTCGCCAAGCAATGCCCGCGCCGCGGCGCGCTGGCTCACGGGATACGGACTGTAGGCGGCGATGTAAACCGGAATGTCCGGCATCGCGGCCAGCATATATGGACTACCGAACGAAATCACAACGGCAGGCACTTTGATTTTTGAGAGTTCATTGGCCAGACGCACCGCCACCGGCGGCAGAGTCCCGCGCGCAAAGATCGAATACACGACCGCGCGGGCATTACCGGCCTCGGCAGCGGCGCGCTCAAATTCCGAATCAAGCGACCGCGCGTCCAGCATCATCGTATCCACCCGCATTCCGCCGTGGCGCAGTTGCGCAATAAACGGTTGGGTGATGGAACGATTCTCTTCATCGCTGAAAACCACGCTCAACAATTGCGGCCCGCGGATCGGCAGAACCTTGCGCTGATCGCGAACGAGAGTTATCGAACGCTCGGCGATCTCCTGCGCAACCACGTTGTACTCCGGATCCGAGACGACCTGATCGACTTCCTGAACGTTTACAGTCCGCCGTTCGCTGAGACCCAGCGCCGCTTTCGCCCGCAATATGCGCTCGACCGATGCATTGATTCGGGGCTCGGTGATCTCGCCATGTTCAACCGCTTGTTTGATCGCTCGAATCGCCGCATCGAGATCGGGAGTCTTCAGAATCATATCCGCGCCGGCTTGGACGGCCAGCACGGCGGACGACGACGCATCATAACGCGCGGCAATTCCGGCCATTTCCATTGCATCGGTAACAACCAGTCCGTTGAATTTCAGTTCGTCGCGCAACAGGCCCGTCAGAATCCTGTGGGACAGAGTGGCCGGCAACGTGACGCGCAGGTCCGAGCCATCGCTCGCGCGGACACGAGGAGGCGCGGCCTGCTCCGGTTCAATCTGCGGGAGAGCGATGTGTGCCGTCATGATCGAACCGACACCGCTTGCGATTGCCGCGCGGAACGGAACCAATTCCAGTTGTTCAAGACGCTGCTTCGT
Source organism: uncultured Solibacteraceae bacterium (assembly GCA_964633285.1). Classification (GTDB taxonomy): domain Bacteria; phylum Acidobacteriota; class Terriglobia; order 20CM-2-55-15; family 20CM-2-55-15; genus 20CM-2-55-15. Next base: position 79,485 of record CAZWGA010000007.1, read on the forward strand.
CACATCAACAACGGGCAAGCCGATGTGCGAATCGATGGCCGTGTCTCCGTGACCTGGAAAATGTTTCGCGGTTGCAAGCGCGCCCGCGGCCTGCGCGCCTTCGATAAACGCGCTGGTGAAGGCGGCTACCATCTTCGGATCTTCGCCGTAGGAGCGCGTGTTGATCACCGGATTATCCGGATTGTTATTGACGTCGGCGACCGGCGCATAAAGCCAGTTGATTCCCGCGGCCCTCGCTTCACGCGCTGTGTAGGTTCCCTGCAGCCGCGCATACTTCACATCACCGGTCGCAGCGACTGCCATATTGGGCGCCCACCATGTCGTATCGTCGAGCCTCATGCCCGGACCCATCTCGAGATCCGCCGAGACCAGAAGCGGCACTTTCGACATTTCCTGCAGCCGATTCGTGAGAATGGCGCTTGCCCACACTTCACTGCGCGACAGAATCAAGCCGCCGATTTTGTTCTCCACGACGCGCCGCCGCAACTGCTTGAATTCGTCGCTTTCCCGGTTCATGAAAACGGCGTTCGTATTGACCGTGATCATCTGGCCGATCTTTTCATCCAGGCTGAGTACAGCCAGCGTTTGCCTGACCCACTTTTCCTGCTTCTTCGTCAGCTTGTGATCGAAAGGCGCGTACGATGGCCGCTCAAGGCTGAAGAGATTCAGCACCACCACCAAAACGAGCGGCAACGCGGTCAGCAATGCACGCATGTTTTTCATTTCGATGCGACCTTTGCGGTAATGGCCTCGGCCGTTGCCGGAAAACAAAGACTCACAGCATAACCCACGGAAGAACAGACGAGAGTTCCGATCAGCACGTACCAGGTCCAGGCGATCGAAGTCGTAAAGCGAATCACGAGCATGAAGACAAGGGAAAGCGCCATGCCGGTCATGACCCCGTTCTGGCTTGCACGGCGTGAAAGCGTTCCGAGCAGAAAGGCTCCCAGCATGGGTCCATAGACAAGCGATGCGATGGTCAAACCGGTCGTGAAGACGGAGCCCCAGCTTCGCGCCATCACCGCAATGACGATAAGAACAACGCCCCATGCCGCAGTCAGCCATCGCGACAGGTTTAAAAGGTGCGCGTCGCCCGCCTGGGGATTCACCAGAGGTTTATAGAGGTCGAGCACGGTTGTTGATGATAACGAATTCAGCGACCCGCTGAGATTCGACATCGCCGCCGCGAATATGGCGGCGATAACCAGGCCTGAGACGCCATGCGGCAATCGAGTGACAATGAACGTCGGAAATATCTCGTCGTTGCTGGCAAGTTTCGATGTCAAAGGAAACGACCGGTAGTATGCGAAAAGCATGATCCCGATCATCAGGAACAGCGCGAATTGAAACAACACAATCAGGCCGCTGAAGATCAACGCCTTTTGGCTGTCCCGTTGATTGCGGCAGGTCAGCAGACGCTGCACCATCAATTGATCCGTACCGTGAGTTGCCATCGTGAGACACGTACCACCCAGGAGACCCGCCCAGAACGTAAACGGTACATTGAAATCCCACTTAAACGACAAGAGCCGGAATTTATTCGCCGCGACTGCTTCCGACGCGATTTGCGGCCAGCCGCCGGGCACGAGATGAAGCAATTGATATGCGGCAAGCAGCGAGCCTGCGATGTAAATCAGAAGTTGAATCAGATCCGTCCAGATCACCGCTTTGATGCCACCCTCGAATGTATAGAGCAGCGTGAGGAACCCGACAGTCATGATCGACCACAACCAGAGATGCGGGAGTCCTGGAACGCTCACACTCAACACAGCCGTCAACACGATCGATGCTGCGAAGACTCGCACGCCTTCCGCCAGGGCGCGCATGACGAGAAACAACGATGCCGCAAAGTTCTTGGTGGGAACGCCGAACCGGCGCTTCAGCAATTCATACGCGGTCAGGAGTTCGCCGTGGAAATATGCCGGAATAAAAAGCAGGCTGATCACGAATCGGGCGATGAGATATCCAAACACCACCTGGAGGTAGGTGAAGCTCCCGCCTTCTTCAGCTCGCGAGAAACTCGAATAAGCAAGCGCGGGTACGCCGATGAGCGTCAGCGTGCTGGTTTCGGTGGCAACAATCGAAAGACTGATCACGATCCATGAGGTGTTCTTGGCGCCCAGAAAGTAATCCTTGACGGTTTGCTGCGAACGGCGGAATTGCATGCCGAAGATCGTGATGCCGGCCAGATAGATCAGCAAGACTGCGAAGTCGATAGTCGAGAATCCCATTGGTTTCAAAAACTGAAAAATGTCGGCTTATTTTACGTTTTTCCCGGGGCCGGTGTGCGTTTGTTGCGTGCAACTTGTTGAAATAAATTAACGTCACACTGGCAGATTGATTGCTATGTGTCCTTACCATACATTGCGGTGCCCAGGAGACGATTTTGAAAAGAGGGACCTTTACATTCGCCTTTCTGGCCGCACTTCTGACGGTTTTCTTTGCCACGGCGCAGCAGACTCCGAGAAAGAAAACCGGGGTCATTGTGCGCGTCAGCAAACCCTACGACAGGGTCAGGAACGCTATTCGCAGCCTCGGCGGTGATATTACTTACGAATTTCAGAATGTCGATGCGATTGCGGCCAGCGTGCCGGACGACCAGATGGTTTCGCTTTCCGCGTTAAGCGACGTTGCCGGCCTATATAAGGATGTTACGGTGAAGCCCCTGAAGGGCCTCACGGCCGTCAAGCTGGGATCGCGCCCGTCCGTGCAATTGAACAGCAGCGACATCGTCCGGTTGAGCGGTCTGCAACCGCATCGGGACGGCAACCAGGGTCAGGGAATCGTCGTCGCTGAAATCGACACAGGAATTGCAAATGCTCCCCAGGTGAACTCCCTTTCAGGTTCCATCGCCGGAGGGGAGAGCATGGTAGCCGGCGATCCTTTGTCAGCGACAAGCACACTGAACGATCCGCATGGGACCGAAGTCGCTTCCCTTATCGCCGCTCACTCGGGTTTCATTTTTTCCAACGATTCGACGCTGGTTCAGTCTCTGCGCATCAACGATCCGTCCAGTCTGATTGCGTGCCCGGATCCGAGATTTCCCGGTTGTACCTCGTCGCAGTCGGTCGTTCCGATGATCGGGTCGGCGCCGCAAGCGCAACTGTATGCGCTCAAGATTTTCGATTCTCGCGGAACGCCCGCACCCAAATCACGCGTGATCGCGGCCATGGACCGCGTTATCACGATTCGCCGAAACTACGACCGAGGCATGCCCGCCGTGCCGATCAACTTGCCATGTGGCACGGAAGAGAAGCCATGCCAATTCAATTCGCTTCCTATTCAGGTTATAAACATGAGTTTCGGCGGACCCACGCTGTTTGCCGGACGTGATCTGGAAGATGAATTGACGGAGCGTTTGCTGGATGCCGGTATTACTCCTGTTGTTTCCGCCGGCAACGATGGGTTTACGGCAATGACCGGCAACAGCCCCGGCACCGGCCGCGGCGCGATCACCGTCGGAGCCGAAAGTATCGCGTCACAGGAACGAATCCTGGCCGATCTCTTTCTTGGACTCGGTTACGGCCCGCTCTACCGGGCGAATAAAATCGATCAGACCGCATGGTTCAGCTCGCGCGGGCCTACAGCAGATGGACGGTTCGATCCTGATCTTATTGCTAGCGGCGAAGGGAATTACGTTCAAGCCGCGGACGGGAGCATCGATTTCGTCACCGGCTCATCGTTCTCGAGCCCGGCGGTTTCCGGCGGCGCGGCGGTAATCCTGAGTGCGGTTCGCCGCGGTTTGTACAGCGCGACTCAGATACGGAATGCCCTTATTGAAACGGGCAATCCGAGAAGCGTCGGCGACGGTTCATCACAAATCGATGAGGGCCACGGTGTGGTCGATATCAATGGCGCACTCAACCGCCTCCGAAGCGGGCAGGTGAGTTCGGCTCTGACGCCGGTTAATCCGGGAAGCAGTGTTGCCGGCAATATTCGGCCGTTGGGCTTCAGTCCGATTCAATTTCAGAACGATGTTTTTTCGACTTCGCTTCATGCTCTCCGTCCAGGTGAAGTCGCTCAATTCTTCGTTCAAACGTCCATCGACGCCAATCAACTGACGGTCCGCGTTCGCAACGTCAATCCGGAACTGCCGCCTTTCAAGCAGAATCCGTTGTTCGGCGATGATGTCCACCTGCAGGTCGCAGACGCGCCGACATCCTTTTTCTCCGGCCGAGCGGATGAATTTGTCGCGGCAGACAAACAGTTCACTTTTGATCAATTGATGCCCGGCCTCGTGCGCGTCGCCATTCAAGGCGACTGGACGAATGCGGGCCGGGTCTCCGCCGATCTTTCAATCCAACGGCAGCGGCGCACGCTGTTGCCGGATACGTCGAACGGAACCATTACAGACCGCCAGACGGTCGCGATTCCGGTCAGTATTCAAGCTGGAAAGCAGACAGCGTCCTTCGAACTGTTCTGGAACAGCGACTGGAGCGCGTACCCCACCAACGATCTCGACATGATCCTTTGCCCGCCGGGCGTACCCTTCGGTTCAGCGTGCAATTTCGAAGGAGCCACGCTGAACAGTCCCGAACGCGTCGTCCTTACAAAACCGCTCGCAGGCACGTGGACAGTTTACGTGGTCGGATTCACTGTAAATACGCCGTCGGAAAATTTCAGGCTGCGCACCGCAGGCCAGTAACCGGCAATCAAACGCTTTTGATGAGTCCCTGCCTCAGGGCAAAGCGGATCAGTTCCGTCGTGGTTCTCAGATTCAGCTTTTCCATGATGTGCTGACGGTGTGTGTGAACCGTTTTCGGACTGACAAATAGCGCATTGCCAACCTCGCTGGGTGACTTGCCCTCAGCCAGCAGCAGGAACACCTCCCGCTCTCTTGTGGTCAATGCATCCAGGGATCTCGAATACATTCCCCCGGTTTGAGAGGCATCTGCCAGGCATCGAGATACATTCGGAGAGAACACCGTTCCGCCGTGAACGACGGTGCGAACTGCGGCAATCAATTCGTGGTCGAGTGAATCTTTCGCAAGGTAGCCCGAAGCGCCGGCGGACACGGCTTCGGAAATGACCTGATGTTCGAGGTGCACGGTCAGAATAAGGACACGCGAGTTCATCGATTTCAGAATCTGGCGCATGCTCTCGAGGCCATCCTGGTCGGGCATGGAAATATCCATGATGACGACATCCGGTTTTAATTGCTTTGCGCGCTTGACGGCGTCCGTTCCCGTCGACGCTTCACCGATAACCGCCATGTCCGGCTCCGCTTCCAGAATGCGGCGGAGCCCCTGACGAAGGATGGCGTGGTCATCGGCGAGGAGTAGTTTTATTTTTTCCGCTGTCATTTTTCTTTCTCAGTAAATAAGGAACGATCATTTCCACAACCGTTCCCTGACCCTCGGATGTGCTCACACGAAAAGCAGCTCCGAGAGCGGCCATTCGCTGACGAATGGTCCAGAATCCCGAACTCATCATCCTTGAATTCGAATCATAGAGTGTCCTCGGATCAAATCCTCGTCCGTCATCGTCGACGGTGACCCGGACCTCTCTCTGCGCGAAACGAACATTGATCGCCAACCTCGATGCCTGCGAGTGGCGCAGCGCATTGCTGATAGCTTCCTGACAACATCTGTACAACGCGACATCGATATCTTTACCGAGCCGGCGCTGTTTTCCGCGCGTACTGAAGGTCACGCGCACGGCCGCGTGGCGCGATACCTGATGCGCAAGCTCCTTGATTGCGGAAACCAGGCCGAGTGTGTCCAGGACCGCCGGGTATAACGTGTGGGAGAGATCGCGAATCTTCTCCAGCATCATTCCGACATCCGCGCGCGCGCCCGATAATTCCTTCACGACTTTACCCATGCGCGGCCGGTCCTGAACGAGGTCCTCCGCCCACTTCAGCATTAATTTCAGCGAGGCCAGCGATTGTCCCAGATCGTCGTGAAGTTCCCGCGCAATGTGTCTTCGCTCTTCCTCTCGAGCCTGCAATGTCTCGCGAACAAGTTCTGTTTCAGAAACAGCGGACTTCTGAACACGCATCACGGCTGATTGCAGCAGCAACGCGGACCAGACCTCCGGCGTCATGATTTCCAGCGCCCAACGGGCTTTTCCTGAGCGTTGCCTGTCGATGGAAATGAAACCGGAATCGCTCATTTCCGAATCGAAGAATACCGTCATTGCATTCTTCAGGGGAGCCGGCCTTTCGTCGTGGGGACGCACTTCGAGTCCCTTGCGGCCGACAACACAGTCCGTCCATCGGAGTGGCGCCGGCGCGTAGACGATCCGCATCCGATCTATTCTCGAAATCGCTTTCAACGTTTCGAATGTCTCCAAAATGACTGCTTCCGTTGTAGGAGCCTTCGTCACCTTTCGCGCAAAAAACGCGATTCGTTGAATATCGGATCGCGACAGCTCCATCCTTCCCCTACTTCTTATTAAGTTTCAAAGCCTGCCGGATATTAATCCGGCCCCTCCCGAGTTTTCTTTCGAATCCCGGATTCAGATTGTCGATGAAGTCGGCGGTTGTTATGACCTGAGACACGTCGGATTGACCGTGCCCCCGCGCAGAAGCAACCACTGCGACCGCTCCGGCGACGATCGGCGCACTGAACGAAGTTCCCCATGCAGCGGCATATCGCCCGCCCGGAACCGTGGAAACCACGAATGCGCCGGGAGCATCCACCGACACGGCTTTCCCATAATTCGAGAAATCCGCAAGGTGATCGTTAAAATCCGTAGCGGCTACGCCGATGACGTTCAAATATGCGGCGGGATATACATTCTTGTCTCCGCTGGCATCGTTCCCCACCGATGCCACAACCGCGGTTCCGCTGCCTTGCAGATCGCCGACTGCTCTTCGAAGCGCGTCCGACTCCTCTTCCGTCGAAAAGCTCATGTTCAAAACATCCACGTCAAGATCGCGAGCCTTGTAGACCGCCTTAATGATCGTGTAGATCGATGTGTTTCCATAGGCATCGAAAGCCTTGATCGGCACTATTCTCGCTGATGGAGCGACCACATGAATGACACCCGCAACGAGAGTCCCGTGTCCGAGTTCGCCCGGGAATGGATCAGGAGTATTTCCGCCGTCAAGCAGCGATGCCATCGCCTGATCCAGCACAAACAGAAATCGTCTGTCGAGCAGCGACGCCATCGCTTGATCGAGCAGCGATGCCATTGCCTGGGAAAGGCCATCCATCTCCGAAGCGCTTCGTCCATTTACAAGGTCCACGCCGGGATCCAGCCATGGCCCCAAAGCGGGATGATTGAAATCAACGCCGGTGTCGATGTAAGCCACTCTGGTCGCAGCTCCAGTGCTGATGCTGCGCACATCGCTGACCTCCGTCAGATCAAGCGCCGGTTGTTCGACGTATGCCTTCAGAACCGTCGTTCCGTAAAATGTTGTCAATGTATGGCCATCCAGCAACGAAGCCATCGCCTGAACCAGTGAAGGGCTGAGTCCCGCCTGTTCCGGCGAGCGCAGTTTCACGGATCTGTTTTTCTCCACGACTTCGACACTTCTATCGATCTTGAGTTTCTTTAGAGTCTGCTGGCTGGTGTTATCGCCGGTAATCAGGTAGACGGGTGTATTCGATACATGATCGACGGTCCTGGTGCCATTCGACCGATTCACCTGATCGATGGAATGCCCTTCTTCGAGGATGACGATAAACTGATCGTCCTCCGGCTGCGCATGTGAAGCGGAAAGTCCCGCCGCCAGCAGGATGATCAACGCCGTAAGGCGAAATCTCATTGATGACTCCGGCCCGCCATCGACGGGACCACACGCCACATTCGCGGTTCTTTGTTCGAGAGCCCTCGAACAAAGAAGCGGCGCTCCCTGCACGTGATCACAAGATCAAAACTGCCGTTGGGCACGGCGTGGAAAGTAAATTCTCCCAGCGCATTCGTGTGGGTGCGTGAACGATGAACTCCCTGCTGCATGAGAACCTGGACATCCGACACAGTATCCAGCGAACTCTCAGCCGGCAGGACCTGCCCTCCAACATGAATACACGTCCCGGCATCCGCTCTTTTCAGCATGAGGTCCAGAATCACACCATCACCCTCAAAAATAAGATGGCGATCCTTCAACGTCGTCGAGCGTAACTCGGGTATCGGTTCGGTCCACGAATCAAAAACAAGCGATGCAATAATGTCGGTCATATCAATTCTCCATTTGCTTAGCTAAAACCCTCTCCCTCCGGGAGAGGTCGGCGCGCAAAGCGCGCCGGGTGAGGGTCGAAGTGATGGCAAACATTGGACCCTCACCGGCCGCTTCACGGCCGACTCTCCCAGAGGGAGAGTGTTTTTTCTTGATCGATTTCGTCGGTGTACGGACTTTATTTGCAAAGCTTCTCCTGGCCGGTCCCCCCACGCCGTACCTTTCGGACAAATACTTCAAACCCACCCCAGAAATAAGGATGACTGCGCCACTCACGCACAGCAGCGGATGCGCGCTGAACGGCGGCCCGCGCGTTGTCTCCTTTGAAGATGCGATAAAACTCTCCGGCAAACCGCCGGGCGGCTTCGTCACGAATATCCCATAATGCCGATACCACGGTGGCGGCACCGGACAAATAAACGGAGCGCATGAGCCCGACCCATTCGTCACCAGGATGAATGAATCTGCGCGCCGTCTGGCAACCCGTCAGCACAACCGTGTTGGCCTGAATCTGCATATCCATCAAATTCCTGCTGGTCAGGCGGCCTTCCGGAGTTTCGATCCAGGAAAGCTTTCCGCTTACCGCATCCACTCCGGCATGACCGGCAATGTGAACCAGTACGCGAGGCTTTGTGAAGGCTCGCCGCAACTCGTCAATCGAAGGATTCACCAATATCGAAGCGCCGGTCCAGTGCGCCGACGATTCCTCGACTTCCTCGATGCTGGATACGTCCGAGGTCGTCGAAAATGCCACAAACAGCGGGCCATCGAACTGCCTCGACGGCGCCGGCGTACAGTAAAGCGTAGCGCCTGGCGTGTATGACACGGCGGCGCGCTCGGCAACATACTTCTCACCATCGTACAGTGCGTGCAACGGAATGGCATGAAGAAAGCCATGAGGCGCGAAGACAATGTTGCCGCGAATTTCGGATTGAACGGGCTCGATCAATTCGCGGTGCAGGTTCTTCAGATGCGTCTGTGCCGTCGACAGTAAATGATGCTGGACTCGTTGAAGCCGCTCCCACTTTACGCCGCAGCTTGCCAAATGCCGGTCGAGTTCATTCCAATCCGCCAGCAGACGCGGAATCGCTCCCGGACGCTGAAGACAGACCAGCCCTTCACTTTTCACTGCAAATATGAACAGATCGTCACCGCTGATGAAATACTCGATCAGCGTTTCATCATCGGACAAACTGCCACTGATTGCCGATGGAAGCTTGCCCCGATCCTCGTTCAACAGGCGTTCACGAAGCACGCGCGACCGCGCTTTTTCGGAGAAATCAAATGCGGTATGCGGGGAATTCTGAACGGAAGATTTGACGAGATGCGTGTACACGTTTTCGCGATCGGCAAGAAACATCATCTTCAGATCATCAGAGCCAAGCCGGTCCCAGAGAGAATCCAGCATGGCCTCCGCCCGCTCAAACAGCCTGATGCCGTCCGGATCGTTTTGGAAATCCAGCGAAACGCCCAATTCGTAGGCGGCGTGGAACTGCATCCAGTCGGACCGGCTGCGCTCGGACAGGGCAAGCGCCGACTTGAAGGAATCCATCGCACCGTCCAGATCGCCATGGGCGCGCCGAATCCGGCCGATGACAATATCGGCAAGAGCCAGACGATGGGGAAGGCCGCTATCCTGCAATTGAAGGCGCGCTTTTGCCGCTTCGGCGAGTCCGGATGCGTCTCCATGCTCTCCGCGGAATAATGCCGTCTGCAACATGGAAACGGCAGCGGAAACATTGTCGCCTTCGGAAGCAAATCGCCGGGTCGCCTGACTCAGAAGATCGATCGCTCTGTCGTTTTGACCAAGGCGAAAGTCCGCGGCCGCTTCAAACAGGAGCGATTTCGCAATTTCGGAATTGAGACCGAGTCTCTGGCCCAAAACACGCGCCACACCCGCACACCGGACGCATTCATCAAGATCGCCGATCTCCAGAAGGATCTCGGATTCATCCAGCCAGGACTGGCACAGCATGAACTCATCGTTCAGGCGCTCATATTCCCTGCGTATCGCCTGCAGTTCGACGAGCGCGGCAGCCGTGTCGCCTTGAAGATATCGGAGGTAAGCCAGATTGTACCGGCTCAGCAACACCCACGACGACATTCCGGACCGCTTTGCCGTCTCGAGCGCCGTGCCGTATCGTTGTTCTGCCCGCTCGAATTCATGCATGGCCGTGAGCGTCACCGCCGAGTTGATCGATGCCGCCACCAGCCCTTCGCTGTCATCACCATCGTTCAAGACGGAAACCGCGCGCTCGGAACATTCAAGCGCCTCTTTGTGGCGGCCCAGGCGATGATAGGCAGTGGCGAGGTTGACGTCGAGCCTGGCGAGCCGGTTGTGGTCCGCGCTTTCTTCAAAGATTTTTCGCGCGCGTTTCGAGCATTCGAACAGTTCATCAAAACGGCTCAGACTGAACAGCATTCCGACCTTGGCATGCAGTGTCCTGCCGAGTTCGATAGGTTGATTCAGATCTTCAAGAAGGACTGCGGCCGCATTGTAGCTGTCGAGGGCGGATTGATATTGATTCAGCAACTGGCGCGCATTTCCAGCGGCTCGGTGAGCGAGAGCGCGAATCAAAGCATCCTGCGAAAGATCCAGCGCAAGTTCCTCCGCCTGTCGCAGGAGACCGGGCAATTCCGCGGTGGATCTCTGCCCCTTTTCCTTAATCTGTTTAGCGAGCTCGCTTACACGAACGAACACATTTGCCTCAGTGGAGAATCGGCGGCACGGCCAATATAAGGAACCCACACAAGACGGGCAATGAAAAGAACGGAAGGGACAGGCAAATCCAATCGAATCCTAAGACGATTGCTGATTTCCGTTATTTCAAGAGGTCGGCGACCTTTGCGAGACCGGCTCTGGCGCAGGAATCATCGATCATCTGGCTTGATCCGGAGCTTCCAACTCCTCCAATGATGTCGTTGCCCACCTGGATTGGAACACCGCCACCAAGCGCCAGGATATCCGCCACATCACGCTGTGCGGCATATTCCGGCGTGCCCGTTCGTTTTTGAAAGTCCAGTGTGCTGGTCCGGAACATTCGCGCGGTGTAAGCCTTGCGGCGCGCCATCTCCGCCTGCTGAGCGGTTGCCTGTTCGTCGCGAAGAATGACCAGAACCTGTCCGGCGCGATCCACGACGGCTGCAGCGGTGTTGTAGCCTTTCGCCTTGCAATCGGCGATCGTTCCTTCGGCGATTGTCTTCGCCATCGCGAGTGAAAGGTTGCGCTGCATCACAAGGCCTTGTTCGGCGGAACCCACCAAGGTTGCCGTCATTCCGAGAAGTAGCAATGCTCCCCAAATACGCTTCATGGATCCTCCTCTTTACTAGGAGCCCGTTCTGCCACGGGCTTCTATGCGTCGCAAATCTCCATGGCTCGATTCAATGTTTCGATGGGATCGTGGCCCTCCGAGGGCGAATACTCGTGGGCGAGATAGCCGGTAAAACCCAGGTCGGCGATGGCCTGAGCGATGAAGCGATAGTTGAGTTCCTGCGAATCGTCGATATCGTGACGACCGGGATTGCCTCCGGTATGGAAGTGGCCAATCCATTTAAAGTGATCGCGAATGTTCCGGACGATGTCGCCGTCCATGATCTGCGCGTGATAAATGTCGAAAAGGATCTTCACTCGCGGCGAATTGACGCGCGACATCACGTCAACGCCCCAGGCGATGTGATCGAACATGTAGTCCTTGTGATTCACCTTGCTGTTCAGATACTCCATGCATATCGTGACGCCTTTGTCTTCCGCCTGCGCCTTGATGCGATTGAGAAACGTCACGCAATTGTCGGCGCCCTCGCGATCGTCCATGCCGCGCCGGTTGCCTGAAAACGTAATGATGTTGGGCACACCGTTTGCGGCCGATTCATCGATTGCGGCGCGCATTGATTTTTCGATTCTCTCGTGATTCTCCCTGCGGTTCAGTGCATCGGGAATCGTGCCTCCGGGTCCCGGATACATCGCCGGAACGAGGCCGTACTTCTTCAACGTCGGCCAGTCCGCAGGCCCGATTAAATCGAATCCCCTGCAACCCAGGCGCGCCGCTTCGCGGCAACAATCTTCGAGCGGCATATTCCGCGCGAATACTCCTCGCGTCACACTCTGCTTGATGCGCCCCTTGCGTTTCACCGGTGATGGCGCCCCGGCCTGTGAAAATGCGACAGCAGCACCCGCAAGGGCTGAAACGAATTCTCGACGTTGCATCCGGTCCTCCCAAGGTGTCTGACCCTTGCTACGGGTCTGACACCGAATTCTCTTTTACTTCTTCATGACGAACGCGTACACCATGTCACCGGCCGCTACAACAAGGTGCTGAAGTCCATCCTGTTCGAACGTGATCGGCCCATTGGTCACCGCGTTGCCAAGACCTGCGTGCCACAATGGCTCGCCGGTCGTCGCATTGAGCGCTACAAAATTTCCCGCGGGATCCCCCGCAAAGACCAGATTGCCCGCGGTGCTTAGTATTCCTGAACGCGCACCGGACCCTTCCCATTTGTGACTCCAGCGGATCTTTCCAGTCTTGTAATCGATCGCCTGCAGCATGCCTTCCGAATAGAGATTCCGATCGTTTCCACCCCAGCCTTCGGGTTTATCGTCGTCATCGAAAATGTAATACACGCTGAAAGCGCGCGAAGCATTGACGTAAAAAAGCCCGGTGGACGGGCTGAAACTCGGCGCGGGCCAATTCGCGGCGCCGCCTTGATTCGGCGAAACGAGAACGCCATCGAGTTTCGGTTCCTTGTCCGGATTGGGAACGGGCTGGCCTTTGAAATCGATGCCTTTCGCCCAGTTGGTCTTCACGAATTCCGTCGTTGAAACGTTTTTTCCGTTAGTGCGGTCGAGAACAAAGAAGTAACCGTTTCGGCTGGCCTGAGCCAGAAGCTTGCGCGGCTGCCCGTTGATTTGTCCGTCAAACAGAACCGGTGTTTGCACCGCATCCCAATCGTGCGTGTCATGCGGTGATGGCTGAAAATGCCAGGCGAGTTTTCCGGTGTCGGCGTTGAGAGCCACGATGGATTCCGTATAAAGGTTGTCGCCCTTGCGGCCCTTTCCCGCGATCACAGGTTGAGGATTTCCAGTGCCCAGATAAATAAGGTTGAGGTCCGGATCGTATGTGCTGGGAACCCAGGTCATTCCGCCGCCGTGAGCCATGGCTTCCGCGTTGGGCCACGTCTCGGATCCCGGTTCTCCCGGCTTCGGTTCAACGTTCCATTGCCACTGCAGTTCACCCGTTTCGGGCGAGCGGGATTGAAAGTAACCGGGAATATCGAGATCGTCGCCGCTGACGCCGACCAGCACATGATTCTTGACGATCACAGGCGCGGCGCTGGCGAAATACATCTGATTGAGATCGCAAATTTGCTGGCTCCATCGCTGCTTTCCATCTTTCAGATCCAGAGAAACAAGGTGGCAATCCGGAGTCTCGAAGTACAGCCAGTTCCCATAAATCCCGACGCCGCGATTGCCGATGTGATCGCCGCCCTGCGATGGCCACGTGTAGTGCCAGAGCTGGCGTCCGGAACGCGCATCGATCGCCCAGACATGATCGGGAATCGTGAAATACATCACGCCGTTCACAACGACAGGCGTGGACTTGATCGTTACATTCAGATTGCCCCCTGGAATCGCGCGAAACACCCAGGCAAGACTCAATGAATCGATGTTGGATGAGTTGATCTTCGAAAGCGCGCTGTACCGGCGGCCCGAATAGTCGCCGTTATAGGTTGGCCAGGAATCGGACGTGGGACGAAGAAGACCGGCCGGTGAAAGCGAGCCCTGGCCCAAAAGGAAACAAGCGCACATCAACCCCAAAACACATAGGCACGAAGACACAAAGAGTAAATAGCGATTCATTTCAATGTCTCCAGATACCGCACGACATCGTGCATATCCTTGTCCGTGTATTTGTCGAGCAGTTCCACGTGCGCCGCAAGCGGGTCCTGCTTTTCAACCTTTAAGCCTGAAGTACGCTTCCATGCGTGGTATTCGCCGGAAGAGTCCCGCAGCGACACGTTAAAGTCGTCCATCTGGTTCAAGACGCCCGATACCGGCGTTCCTGATGGCGGCGTCACCGTCACCATCACCGGCTTCGTTCGCCGCGGAAAAAGAAACCGCTGCTGCAACGTCGGTGGATCGTACTTTTTCCCGATGCCGGCAAGATCACCCTGAATCGAGTGACAGGTACTGCACCTGCCCGCGCCGTTGAAATAGGCCGAGCCGGCTTTCGCATCGCCGGTTAAAACATTCTGCACCTGATAGAGCGGCGAACTTCGCAACGTGTCGTTGACCCGCTGCTTGAGAAAGTGGGAAAGATCCTCCAATTGCTTCGCTGTGAGACTGGCGCTGGGGGTGTTGCTTTGAGTCGGATGCCCTTTCTTCAGGAATGATCCGATTTCACTTCCCAGCCTGTCGTGAAGCACGATGACCGAGCGCACGAGGTCCGGCCCGCTGTCCGTGCCACGGGCCTTCGCGCCATGACATGTAATGCATTCCGCAATGTATGTCGCTTTTCCACGTTCAGCGGCAGCCGCATCCACAATCTGTTTGTCCGCGGGTCCGGGACCGGTAGCGGCGCGCTGCTGCGCGGCAAGAGCGACCGGTGCAGCAACCAGAAAAACGATAGCGCAAATTCGCATTCGTTCGGACCCTCCTTGCCTGCTTGATTTGAAGAGTTGCTGAAGTATACAGGTTTTGCCGTACTATCTTTGATTCGTTATTTCTTAATGGTTCAACCCACTTTTCAAGGAGGCATTAATGTCGGCTTTTGTCAGTGCGCCCGCTCCGGATTTTTCGGCTGAAGCCTATGTCAACGGAGATTTCAAGAAAGTTTCCCTTGCCGATTTCAAGGGCAGGAAACTCGTCCTGTTTTTTTATCCGCTGGATTTTACGTTTGTTTGTCCTACGGAAATCCTCGCGTTTGCTGATCGTCTCGAAGAGTTCACGAAACGTCAGACCGGCGTGGTCGGAGTATCTGTTGATTCGAAATTCACCCATGCGGCCTGGGCGCAGGTCGACCGCAAAGACGGCGGAATCAAGGGCGTCGGATTCCCGCTGCTTTCCGACCTCAACAAGAAAATTGCGGCCGATTATGGCGTCCTTATCGAGGGCCCGGGAATTGCGCTGCGCGGATTGTTCATCATTAATAAGGATGGCGTTTTAAAGCACGCAACGATCAACCACCTCGACCTTGGACGGAACATCGACGAAGTTCTTCGCGTGGTGGATGCGATCGACTATAGCGAACAACACGGAGAAGTCTGTCCCGCGAACTGGAAAAAAGGCGAGAAAGCGATGAAGCCGACAGCGGATTCGCTCAAACAATACATGTCCGGTAAATAGGAGAAAACGATGAAGGCACAAAAACTGATTATGATTTTGATTCTTGCTCTGGCAATCCCGGCCTTCGGGCAACTGGCCGCACCCGGCCCGGATAATTCTCCAAAAGTCGGAGACGCCGCGCCCGATTTCCAGATTCCCGGTCCGCAGCGTGGTGCGCCGCCGACTAATCTCAAAGACTTTCAGGGAAAGAAGAACGTCCTCTTGATGTTCTTCCCAGGCGCGTTTACGCCTGGCTGCACCACCGAGTTCACCGAAGCGGGCCAGAATCAGGACAAATTCACGGCGCTGAACATCGAGATGCTGGGTATCTCCGCCGATCTGCCTGGAGCTCAGGGGAAATTCAAGGAAACGGTCGGCGCAAAGAACACTTTCGTCAGCGACCGAAGTTTAGCGATCGCGCAAAAATACGATGCGGCCAATCCAAACGCGGCACGGCGCTATTACTTCCTGATCGACCAGACCGGCAAGATTGTTTGGAAAAGCACGAACAACAGCTTGATCCCCACGGAAAAACTCCTCAACGACCTCACCGCAGTAGTTAAGAAGTAAGCAGAACAGATCCGGCCCGGGAAACCGGGCCGGTATGGCAATTGCCTGATGAAGAAAGCTCATGCAATCTGGGTGAGTGACTCAGTTATCATGATGCAGATGACGGCGAAGCTGGATTGGGCGGAAAAGTTCAGGCAGGCACACCCGAGGTCTCAGTCATGAAATCACGAGCCAGCCGAATTGGAGCGAACGACTCGCCGTCGAATTCGCAGCGCCGCCGCACCGGCAATAGCAGTCAACAAGAGACCGGCGAGAACCAATCCCCGCGATAAGGACCGCGGAGTATACAGGGCGTGCGAGCCGTCGCCGGCGAGCACAAGCGACGACCAATAGAACGGATGACCAAACCGCGCGTCATGGATGTAGGCGAGCTTTGTCGCCCGCAACGCTTCTTCCGGTGAGCGGCCGGCTGCGAGCTCGCGATAGAATCGCTCGATAAACTCGGCAGCAAAGCGATCATTCAAATTCCACAACGTTGCAAGGACCGAGCGCGTACCGCTGTAGAAAAAAGCCCGGGTCAGTCCGACGATGCCTTCTCCTGTAATCTCCCTGCCCAGCGCCGTTTGACAGGCGGACAGCACAACCAGATCGGTCTGGAGGTGAAGGCGATAAATTTCGTCCATCTGAAGCAGTCCGTCTTCATCGGGCTCCGGCGAAAAGAGCAGGCCCGAGCGTGCGGGATGGGTTTCACTTACAAGACCATGTGTGGCGAAATGCAATACGCGAAACGCATTGAGATCCGTCTGCCGGAGTGCGGATTCACGAGCCGCTTTCCCCTCCAATGTTTCCGTGGCCGATCCAAACGTCCGGCGTATTGCTGCCAGTTCTTCGGCGGCGTAGGGGAGCGGTCCGAGTAACGCAATCGAATCGACCACATCGCCGGACCGTGTGACTGCATTCTGCGCCTGAGGAGGAAGCTCCGGGGCGCCCACCGCCAGGATACGGAACGGTCCGGCCCGTGGTTGTTGCCGTCTCAGGAAGGCGAGCGAGTTTATCGACGGCGCATAACTGACGGTATGACCTTCAATGAGCAAAGCGCCTTCATGCGGCAGGACTTCGAAGGGAACATAATTCAGTACTCCATGAGGAACGATCACCAGCCCCCCTCCGGTTTTCAGTTCCAATCCCGGCAAAAGCAGCTCCGACAACATCGCCGCTTCCCGCTGAACCATAGCCACATCACCCGGAGCATCCATCAATTTCCGTAAACGCTGCGTCTGCGCCTCAATCTTTGAGCGGCCGGGCAATGGCTTAAACCGCAGCTCATTGCGGGTCAGCGTCCACCGGAACGAATACGGTTCGGCGAGGAAAAAAGAAACGATGGTCTCGTTCGGATTTATCGATGGCTGCAACGCTGTAGCTGCGGCTACATCCGGATACCGCGTGTCTGCGAGTCCGGGATGTTCCAGCCGCAGTTTCAAAAGAAACCCATCGCGATTTTTTTCGAAGGCTGAAAGCTGAGCCAGCAGTTCGTCACGCTGCGCTTTAGGCAAATCGGAGTTTCGCAGCTTCTGCTGGACAGATGAAATCTTTCCCATAATCGTCAGCTCTTCATCCAGCACCGCTTTCGGAACGCCGGCTGCAACTGATGATCGTGCGGCGGCAAGCATCTCGAGAAAGCTTCGCGACCGGGCCTTTTCAGAAAGCTGAAAGGCTTCCGCAATGTGTTTCGCGTCTTCGCTCATAACCTTGAATCGCATATAGCGTTCATAGGGGTCGTAGGCGCTGAGGTTGTGCGCGAAGGAACCTGTCCGGAACGAATCGAGAATGGCGCTGTTGCGCTGTTCTTCAAGAGTATTGAGCATCGCGCTGTAATAGGTTTCGGCGAGATCGCGTTGCCCGAGGGATTCGTAAGTGGACGCCAGCTCCATTTGACCCTGCCATAGCTGGCGCGGGTTCGGATTGCCGGGACGGTTTTCGATGAGCGGTTGCAGAATGTTCAAGGCATCCTGGAGCCGCCCCATGAGCCGGTAGCACTGTCCGATATTCTTCGTTGCGGCGAATGTGACTCGTCTGTAGTTCTTCGCTTTCTCAACAGCGATCGCCTGCTGGTAGTCCGAAATTGCGAGTGCAAATTCACCCGTATCCCGGTAGACATTGCCGCGATCGAGAAGCCATGTTGCTTCCTGGTCCGGAGTATCTGCTTTTCGGGCCAGTACGATCGCCTGGCCGTAGTGTTCCAGTGCTCGCCGGGCGTCTTTATCGAAGGTCCAATATGTGAACGCGAGTTCGCCATGAGCCCAGCTTTGATTCCGATTGCCGCCGGACTGCATGGCGAGACCCAGACCCCGGAGATACTCCGATTCCGCGGCATCGCGATCGTAGAGTTCGAAGTAGGAGACTCCTCGATTCATCGTGTAGTCGAATTGATTCTGAATCGTCGGCGCATCACGCAGCTCAAAGCTCTTTCCGGCGTAATAAAGCCAGCGGCCCCAATCTTCGACTTCGCTGTAACCGACGGCCAGCCGGACGTAGGCTTCCGCGAGCACTGCGCGATTGCCGGAAGCGAGCGCCAGTTGCACAGCACGCTGAAAAGTAGTAAGTGCTTCGCCGCGGCGCCGAGTCCAGATTTCGTAGTTTCCTTCAGCAATTTCGACACGGGCCTCGCCGGCGGTATCACCGAGACGGCGCGCAATCGGCCGGGCCTCTTCGATGTGAGGCAGCGCTTCGGCATGACGGCCAAGATTCATCAACGCCTCTGCGAGGCCGATGTGTTTCGACAGGTGCTGCGGCGCGGGCGCCGTTTCCGGTATCGACTGCAGGAGGTCCAGTGCCTTCGCATATTCGTTTTTCTGGACCAGAGCCCGAACTTGCTCGAGCTTCTCATTGAGATCCTGGGCGAAGGCTATGCTTGCAAAGCCGGCTGCAAACACCAGGACGGTCACGAAGCGCATGCTGTGAAGTTTTATCGTCCGGCATAAGCAGTGTCAAGTGTGCCCAGACGTGCCCCGCCTTTTTGCGTGCCCGCGCCGATCGATTTATGGAATCATTCCCGCAACTTTGTCTATGGTTGGTGAAAGCGACATTGATCTTGTCCGGCGTTTTGTGGAAAAGAACGATTCCGAAGCGTTTGACAAATTAGTCGCGCGGCACCGTGGTTGGATTTTGCGGGTTTGCCGAAGATTTCTGCGTTCGAATGACCTCGCGGAGGATGCGGCACAGGAAGTATTTGCGCGCTGCCTCGAAAAGCTGCCCACCCTTGAAAGTCAGAATCTGGCGGGCTGGCTGAAAGCGATCGCCGTGAACTGTTGCCTGAATATCCTCGAAAAAGAGAAACGCTGGACCACGCTGGACGACACTCGGGAACGAGGGGAGGATTCGGTCGAGCGCAGCATCATCGATTCGGAGAAGCTTGAACGGGTCATCCGTTGCATGGAAGGCCTTTCGGACAAGCAACGCATCGTTTTCTCGATGAAGTACATCGACGGCAGAAGTTATGAAGAAATTCAGCAGCTCACCGGCTTCACAGCTAAAGAAGTGAAATCGTTTCTTCAAAACGCGCGCCGCAATTTTGAGAACATGTGGGCCGCGGAGGGAGGGAGCAGGCCGTGACCGACCTTCCTCCCGATCTGCAACAGACGCTGAAAGCGGCGGCCCTCAACCGGGGCGAATGTCCCGGCATGCAGCGGTTGTTGGAATACGCGAGCCTGGAATCACACGCGCGGCAAGCGCATCCAGACCACGCGCACGTCCAACTCTGCTCACGATGCCAGTTGATTGTGATCAGTACAGAGCACGAACCGGAGCGCGCCGGCCTCGCATCAAGACCCTGGCGCTGGATTGGCATCGCCGTTCCGGTGGCTGCGGCACTGGTTCTGACAATGATTCTGATCCCGCGCATGGTTATCCACGAACCGCCGCCGGAGAGCGGAATTCGCGGAAGCTCGATCCAGTTGCTCGCGCCAGTGGGCACGGTGCGGCAGATCGCTCCTTTCCGTTGGGAAAGCCCCATCCGCGCGGAAAGTTTCCGCATCTACATTTATGACGGTCCCACTCTGCAATGGTCAGGCACCGTTCATGAACCGCAAGCATCACCACCCGAAAGCGCTCTTCAACCCGGCCGCGAATACACATGGTATGTGGAAGCTCTCGACCGGGAAGGCGAAGTGCGTATGACCTCGCCTCGCCAGACTTTCGTGCGAGCCCCTTAACTCAAAAATAGAAATTCTCACGCGAGTTATGGAATTTGCGTTTGCCGGCTGTCCGTAATGTTAACCAGGGAGGAGAGTATGGCATTTCGCAGCGTGGTTCTGATCGTGATCGTCCTGACCGGAGGTATCTTCAATACCGCAAGAGCGGGCAGCATCATTAATCCGCTTCCATCGACGGGGAATTATGGGCTGGTTTTGAATGGCGGATTCGAGCTGGTCGATCCTCTGCATCCGGATCACTCCAATTGGGCTGACGATTGGGGGCGGCCTGGCCCAAAGTTTGGCCTGGAGCGAAACTCCACAAACCCCTTCGCTGGGGATTGGTCGCTGAGCAAGATTGCGGGCTGGAGCAACCCCGCCGCAACGTATGGGACTGCGTGGAGTCATCGAATTGATGGATTAACCGCCGGAGCGACCTATGTGTTGAGCGCTTTCGTCTGGAACAATCTCGGCCATGACGGCAACGAGTATCTGGATACCAACGATCAACAGGTGGTGTTTGTAGATGGCCCTGCGCTCGGACCGAATGCCACCATCCGAAATCCCGATGGAGACGGCCGCGGAGAGCTTGTTCTCACCGCTCAAAGCGGTCTCGGAGAATGGGAATTCATTTATCAGGCGTTCAGACCGGTGGCGGCGTCCATTTACATACGCGCCGTGCTGGACGGACATGTGCTGTCGACCAGCAATGTTTACTTTGACGATATTGCAATCACGCGGCTCGCGGACTTCCGTGCGCCGGAAGCTGCGCCTGAGCCGGCATCATTGAGCCTCATGGGATGCGGCCTGGGATTGCTCGCGATAGCGTGGAAAGCAGGAGCACGCGGAAGATCCTCGCAGTTGTGAATTCAGGGCCGGGGCGGAGCGATTTCGAATTTCACATCCACTTCGAAAGGCCTGAAGTTCGAATAATCCGCCCTGCAATCGATGGTGTTGTACGGAGCGTCATAGTGCTCGACCATGACATCGGGTAAAAGCACTGAGACTTTCTTTCCCTGAGCATAGGTAACCAGAATCCGGGCTTTGATCCTGGCCGGCGGGCCGGGGTTCTCGACTTCAAATTCCGTTTGAAGAACGCGGCCGGTATCCGGATCGATCCAGATTGTTCCATGCGAATACAGGTTCTCGCCATTCCCTCCAACAACAAGTGTGTGTGCGGAATCCGTGCGTTCATGAAATCGAATCGTCCACGTCCGGACACCTTCAATCCGGCTCGTGCCGGCGTGCTCAAATGAAAAGCGGCCGACTTCGCTTTTTCTCAGAACGTGCAGCGCGAACGTCGGCAGGTTGATTTCGCGGCGGACATCGCCGAGATTCTGAGCCGTACTCTCTTTTTTCATGTCTTCGAACCTTTTGGCATTGGCTTGCGGGGAGTCATCAAACGCTTCCTCAAAGGAAGGCTCGCTCTGTTTCACCTTCAGCCCGTCCACTCGATTCACTTTGCGAAGTGCAGACCATTCGGTCCCGACTTGAATGATGAGAAAGTCCGATGATGTACGGCGCTGCGACTTTTTTGAAACTCGAGGCGGTGTTGAATTATCGACCCAGGAGCTGTTCTGGACATATTCCTCGGAACCGATCAGATTCCCAAGTTCCGCTTCGTACTGCGCGACATATTGCGTCGCCCGATCGAGGACACTGGAAAGATCCGATGGAGGTTGTTGCGCGAAGAGAAGCGCCACGATGATGGCTGTCATCGCTGTCATGGGCATTGTGGCGCACATCATAACAGAGTACTCTGTCACCGAATTTCCGGAGGAACTATGGGAAACAAAGTGTCTCGCCGGCAGTTTCTCGGCGAGAGTGCCGTAGGAACCGCAGCAGGCGCGATGTTGGGCCAGATTCCCGGGGCCCCTTCCGGGCCGCGTAACGCACCGCAACCGGACATCATATTAACCAACGGCAGAATCCACACGATGGATGCCCGCAATACCGTCGTACAAACGATTGCGATCGCGAACGGGCGCGTCATCAGCGCCGGCGACCGCGCCCCGGCGCGAGGGCCCGGCACGCGCGTGATCGACCTCAAAGGACGAACCGTTGTGCCGGGCATCATCGAAGCGCACATCCATAGTGTGAGCCTTGCCAATCGTCCCGGTTATCACACGATTCTGGAAAACACGACATCGATTCGAGACGTTCAGCAGACTCTGGCTGCCCGGAGAAAGGATGTGCCCGACGGGCAATGGATCACTTCGATGGGCGGATGGCATCCGAATCAATGGGCCGAACATCGTCATCCGACTCGCCGGGAACTCGACGAAGCGGTTCCGGACCGGCCTGTTCTTCTATACGAACGATTCACGGGACCCTGCGCGACAAACACTCCCGGCAAGGCGTTCTTCGATGCGGCCGATGCGGGACCGAAGGTGCATCCGAATATTGTTCCGGTGAAAGTTTCCGATACCGGCGTCATTGCGCCCGCCGGTTTCGCCGGCGGCGGCCCCTCCGCCAGCGCGTTGTACTACCTCCGAAAAATGCAGACGTTTGACGACAAAAAGCGGAGCACGCTCGATGCGATGAATTATTCGGCCAGTGTCGGCCTGACGTCACATCTCGATCAGGTATTGTTCCCGACACCGGGAGCTCTGCATCCGAGCCAAATCCTTTCCAACCTCGATCAATATCGCATGTACGATCCGTGGCTGGCTCTGCACCACGAAGGGAAAACGATCATCCGGCTTCAAATGAATTTTCTGCAGAACCAGAACGATCCCGAACTGCCGGAATTGAAAGAACGCCTCCGCAATCAATTCCAGTTTTTCGGCGACGACATGCTGATGACCGGCGCCATTGGTGAATGGGCGGCGCCGCTGGCGAGCGGTGCGGTGTGGCGGCAGGCCCAGCGGCTGGTTGCGGAAGCGCGATGGCGGAATGAGAACAGCGTCCAGAGTCTCAACGACCTCAACACGGTGGTGGAAACTTACGAAGCGCTTAACAAGGAATTCGACATCACCCCACTGCGCTGGATGGTTCACCATGTTCCATTCGTTACAAAGGACCTGCTGACGCGACTCCAGAAGATGGGCTGCGGCGTTCAGATGGCCGCATTCCGATGGGTTACTTCAACCGATCCCAAGGTCGTGACGGGCGCGCCGTTCCGCACGATCGTCGATCATGGCATTCAGGCAGGCATTCACGGCGATGGCGTTCACATAGCGCCGCTGAATCCCTGGCTTCAGATTTATTTCGCAACAACAGGAGTCAATTCCTTCGGCGATCACGTCAACGCCGATCAACAGATCACGCGCCAGGAAGCGCTTCGGCTTTTCACTCGCGGCAACAGTTGGTTTCTGCGGATGGAAGACAAAATCGGCTCGATTGAACCCGGGAAGCTCGCGGACCTGGCGGTCTTGAACAAAGATTACTTTGCAGTGCCGGACCAGGAGATCAAACAGATCCGTTCGATCCTGACGATCGTTGACGGCAAAGTCGTGCACGATGCGAAAGTGTTGTGACCCGTCCGGTGTGCTAAACTTTCGGCTATGCCATATCCAGAAATCTTGATCAAAGCCATGCGTGAAGACCTCACGCGCTTCGGAGTCGAGGAAACGCGGACACCGGAGGAATTGGACAACCTTATTCGCAACACGCCGGGAACCGTCATGATCGTGGTTAATTCGGTGTGTGGGTGCGCCGCGGGACTGGCCCGTCCGGCCATCGGGATGGCGCTGAAACACAAGGCGCTGCCCGACAAGGTCGTAACGGTTTTTGCAGGCGCGGATATCGAAGCCACCGAAAAAGCGCGCGGCTACTTTAAAGGATACTTTCCCTCTTCACCTTCAGTCGGAATCCTTCAGAACGGCAAGATCGTCTTCATGCTCGAACGCCACCAGATCGAAGGCCGCGATCCCAATGCTATCGCCAGGGATCTCACCGATGCCTTTGACCGATTCTGTGTCCCTTCTTTGAAGAGCTAACGAACGCGGGTATAGAACCCGCGACTACATAATGATCGATCATGTAGTCGCGGGTTCTATACCCGCGTTCGCTCGGAAGACTCCCGCTGGTGATAAAATGCACCCCCTTATGGCGACTGTCCTACTTGTCTCACTCCTGAGTCTCTTCGCCGCGGCAGGCAATGACCTCCGATTAGCGGATGCCGCGCAGCGCTCGGATCGCGAGGCGGTTCGCGCCCTGCTGCAGCAGAAGGTCGACATCAACGCCGCCCAACCCGACGGCACAACCGCTCTACACTGGGCCGTCCGGCATGATGATCGCGAAACCGTGGAACTCCTGCTTCGCGCGGGGGCAAAAGCGGATGCAATCACTCGATACGGCGTGACCCCGCTGTACTTGGCCTGCGTGAATGGCGACGCCGCCATAATGGATCTCCTCTTACGTGCAGGCGTCAGCGCCAACTCCGCAAATCCCGGCGGCGAAACCGCGCTGATGACGGCTTCGCGAACAGGAAAACCGGAAGCGGTGAAACTCCTGATCGAGCGCGGAGCAAACGTGAACGCGAAAGAAAGCGTTCGCGGCCAGACCGCTCTCATGTGGGCCGTTCTGGAAAATCATCGGGACATCGTAAAACTGCTTCTTGCCAACGGCGCCGACATCAATGCACAAACAAACTTTGTGATTCCGGATGGGACGACAGGCGAGCCTGACACCAAATCCGGCGATATCGGAGCGCACGGCCCGGGCATGTATCGAGCGCGCGCGGTTCCCAGTCCGTCCGGCGCGATGACCGCTCTGCTTTTCGCCGCGCGGGATGGCAACCTCGAAATGGCTCGCATTCTTGTTGATGCGAAAGCCGGCATCGAGCGGCCGTCCGCCAATGGAACGCGTCCCCTGGTGGTTGCAATCACCAACAATCACATTGAACTCGCGATGTATCTTCTGGAGAAGGGCGCGGATCCCAATGCCGCCGATAATTTCTACAAACGGACGCCGCTGTTTGCCGCTGTGGAAATGCGGGATCCCGACTACACACGCGACACTCCATCGCCTGTCCCCGACGCAAAAGATCCAATGGATTTGATCCGGAGTCTCCTTGACCGCGGCGCAAAGCCGAATGCGCAAGTGAATACCACGCCTTTCCGCGGTTTCTACCAGGTCAGCGCCAACTGGGTAAACTTCGACGGACAGACCGCATTTATACGGGCGGCCCTTTCAGGTGACGTCGCTCTTATGCGCCTGTTGCTCGAGCACGGCGCTGATCCCAATCTGAAAACCTACGAAGGCTCCACAGCGCTGATGGCGGCCGCAGGAGTGAACTGGGTTGTGAGCCAGACGTTCAGCCGCTCCGATGAAGAATTCCTCGAAGCCGCCCGGTTGTGCCTCGACAAAGGAAACGATGTGAACGCCGTGAACGGACAGGGCTTCACTGCAATGCACGGCGCCACGAATCGGGGATTCGACGCGATGGTCAAGCTCCTGGCCCAGCATGGCGCAAAACTTGATGCGAAAGACAAGCAGGGACGTACGCCGATGACATTCGCCGAAGGTGTCTTCCTGGCCGTGCAACCTCCCGTGCGCAAACCCGGCACGATTGCTCTAATGCAGGAATTGATGGGTGGATCCAAATGAAGATCAGTCCATGGAGCACTCCCGGGGTTTTGCCGCCACTTCGGCCCTCACCCGGCGCGCGGAGCGCGCCGGCCTCTCCCAGAGGGAGAGGGTTGCTCATGCTTCTGGGTCTTCCGTTTCTCCTGCTGTCAACGCACGCCCACCAAGGGCAGACGCCTTCCCCAGCCGGGGCTGCTGTTTCTCCACAGCGCGAACTGCTGAATCGGTACTGCGTGACATGCCACAACGACAAAGCCAAAACTGGAAGTCTTTCGCTGGAAAAACTGGATGTCGATCATCCGGCAACCGAAGCGGAGACGTGGGAAAAAGTGATCCGCAAACTTCGTGCCGGATTGATGCCTCCGGCCGGAATGCCGCGCCCGGAGCGTGCCGCGCTTGAAAATCTTCGAACCGCGATCGAGACGGGAATCGATCGCGCGGCTCAGGCTCAGCCGAATCCCGGCGCAACAGCTCTTCACCGCATGAACCGCAGCGAGTACACGAATGCGATCCGGGACCTTATTTCAATCGATGTCGATGCCGCGACGATCCTCCCGCCCGATGATTCAAGCGAAGGGCTCGATAACATCGCGGATGTCCTGGGAACATCGCCGGCTCTCATTGAGCGCTACATCGGCGCTGCGGCGAAAATCAGCCGGCTGGCTGTGGGCGATACGGACATCAGTCCGCTGTCCACAACTTACAAAGTGCGCGGCGACCTCACGCAGGACCATCACATCGAAAGTCTGCCGTTAGGGACTCGCGGCGGAATCATCATCCGTCACAACTTCCCCGTTGACGGCGAATACCTTTTCAAGTTTTCGCTTTTGAAAGTCAATTTCGGACCGCAGTACGGCGGCGCCGCAAAAGGCGAACAACTCGAAATGAGTATTAATGGCATTCGTGTTTTTCTGTCGGATCTGCGATCCGTGCCGTATTACTACGTCCGTGGCGGCGCGCAGGGCGGACCGGCCCCGGCGCTCGAAATCAAGCTGCCGGTCAAGGCGGGGCCTCAAACCGTCATCGTTACGTTTATCAAGAAAACGGAAGCGCCGGTAGACGATCTGTTTCAGCGTTTCGAAGCAACAACCGCCGATCTTCAAACCGGCGTTCAGTACGGATACACGACGGTTCCTCATCTCGCGAGCGTGGAAATTCTGGGGCCTTACGCGATTGACGGTCCCGGCGACACTCCCAGCCGGCGAAAAATCTTTGTATGCCGTCCGGCATCGGCTGCCGATGAAACAACGTGCGCTCGAAGAATCATTGCAACACTCGCGCGCCGGGCGTTCCGGCGGCCCGTAACCGATTCGGATACCGGCCGGCTGATGACGTTCTATCGCTCGGGACGGCAGAACGGCACCTTCGACAACGGAATCGAAATGGCTCTTCGCCGGCTGCTGGCGGATCCGGAGTTTGTGTTCCGCTTCGAACGCGCGCCGGCGAACATCGCAATTGGCGGTTCATATCGCATCAGCGATCTCGAACTCGCCTCGCGCTTATCGTTCTTCCTGTGGAGCAGCATTCCCGACGAGGAACTCCTGAGCGCCGCCGAACAGGGAAAACTGAAAGATCCGGCGGTATTGCAGCAACAGGTCCGCCGCATGTTGAAGGATCCGCGCTCTCAGTCGCTCATCAATAACTTTTCAGGCCAATGGTTGTTCCTGCGCGAACTGAAAAACAGGAATCCGGATCTGCTTGTTTATCCCAACTTCGATGACAACCTTCGGCAGGCGTTTCAGCGCGAGACCGAGATGCTCTTTGAGAGCATCGTGCGGGAGGATCGAAATGTCTTTGATCTGATGACGGCAGACTACACGTTCGTGAACGAGCGCCTCGCCAGGCATTACGGAATTCCAAACATTTATGGAAGCGACTTCCGCCGCGTCAGCATTCAAACCGAAGCCCGCAAGGGACTGTTTGGACAGGGCAGCCTTCTAACCGTGACTTCCCCTCCGAATCGCACGTCGCCGGTAACACGGGGGGCGTGGATTCTGGAGAACCTGCTTGGCTCTCCGCCGCCGTCGCCGCCGCCGAATGTTCCACCGTTTCCCGAAGCAAAGTCGGGTCAAGGCCTCACAGGAGTCACGCCGTCCGTTCGGGAACGCATGACGCAGCACCGCACCAATCAACCGTGCAAGGGTTGTCATCAGATCATGGATCCGATCGGCCTGGCGCTGGAGAATTTCGATGGCGTCGGGCATTGGCGGACGTCCGATTCGGGGGCGCCGATCGATGCATCCGGACAGATCGTTGACGGCACTGCTGTGGACAGCGCGCAGAGCCTGCGGAAAGCGCTTCTTCAATATCCGGACGCCTTTGTCCAGACGATGACTGAAAAACTTTTGATGTACGCCGCCGGCCGTGCGTCGCATTCCTACGATATGCCTGCGGTCCGCGCCATTACTCACGACGCTGCTCGAAACGATTATCGATTTTCGTCGATCGTCCTGGGTATAGTGAGCAGCAAACCGTTTCAGATGCGAGTGAAGAAGGCTGAGGAGAACCAGTAATGTTCATCATGAAGAAATATCTTTCCCGCCGCACGTTCCTTCGGGGCGCCGGAGTGAGTGTCGCGCTTCCGTTTCTGGAATCGATGGTTCCGGCACAAACGCCTTTGAAAAACACCGCGGCGGCAGGCAGAACACGGTTCGGCTCAATCTACGTCCCGCACGGCGCAACGATGTACAAATGGACGCCGTCAACAGAAGGAAGAGATTTTCAATTCTCTGAAACGCTGAGTCCTCTCGAAAAATATCGCGCTCGCACGGTTGTGGTGAGCAATCTGGCGCACGCGAGCGCGCAAGGCGCGGACGCGGGCGGAGAACATGCTCGGTCCGCGGCCATCTTTCTTAGCGGCGCATCGCCGCTGAAAAATGCCGTGCGTGTGGGTACGACCGTGGATCAGGTCGCTGCGGCAATCATCAGCCAGGACACGCCGCTTCCTTCAATCGAACTCGGAATCGAAGACGTCAGCCTGAGCTGCGGCGCCGGCTACGGCTGCGCCTATTTCAATACGATTGCCTGGAAGACGCCGACGACTCCGCTTCCTATGGAAAACAGTCCCCAGGTCGTTTTCGAAAAACTCTTCGGTGATGGAGGAACGACTCAACAGCGTTTGACTCGAAAGCGTGAGGACCGCAGCATTCTCGATTCGATCCTGGAACAAACGGCGGGTCTTCAAAAGGGTCTGCCTGCCTCCGATCGTGTCCGGCTGGATGGATATCTGGATGATATCCGCGAGATCGAACGGCGGATCAAAACCGCTGAAGCCCAGGCCGGACAAAATCAAAATGTACCCGACGCTCCGGTCGGCACGCCGGAACAATTCGAAGAGCATCTCAAATTGATGTTCGATTTGCTGGCGCTCGCGTTTAAAAGCGAAATCACGCGCGTTTCGACAATGATGTTCGCGAAGGATCTCAGCCCGTCGAGTTATCCCGCAAGCGGAAACCGCGGCGGTTTTCACGGCGCATCGCATCATGCGAATGTGAAAGCGAATATGGATAATTTCGCGCTCATCAACAAATACCACGTTCAAATGCTGGCCTATTTCATCGATAAGCTCGCGGCAACACCCGACGGCGACGGCACACTGCTCGATCATTCGATGATTCTTTACGGCAGCAGCATGAGCAACGGAAACCAGCACGATCATGATCCGCTACCGATTGTGCTTGTCGGCGGCGCTTCCGGACAGCTTCAGGGCAATCGCCACATCGTCACTGCAACCCACACACCGATGTCGAATCTTCTGCTCGGCATGCTCGACAGGCTCGGCATTCATAAAGATTCGTTCGGCGACAGCACGGGCCGCGTCGACATCTGAGCGGTTTACCCAATCACGCTTTCACTGAGGGTCTGACCCTTTTCCCTACCGTTGTTTCGTTTGACTTCGATTTCTCTTCGGTATAAACAGTTCCCCACCCGAACACCATTTTGGAGGAACTCAATGACTCGACGGCGCCTGCAATCCATTTGCGCACTTATAATCGCTCTCCTTTTCCTTGTTATTCCGATGCCTGCACAGCAGGGCGCGAAAAACGGGGAGTGGCGTGTTTACGCCGGCGACAATGGAGCCACCGGATATTCCCCGCTCGATCAAATCAATCGCGACACGATTAAAGACCTCAAAGTTGCATGGGTCTGGAAATCCGACAGCCTGGTTCCGAATGCGCAGCCCACGAGCGAAACGCGGCCCATCATGGTCAATGGCGTTCTCTACTTCAGCATGGATCAGCGCCGGTATGTCGTCGCAGCCGATGCGGGAACCGGTGAGACGTTGTGGGTATACCGGCCGAACGAAGGCGATCGTTTCACGCAGGCGCCTCGCAAGATTCATCGCGGTGTTTCCTACTGGACCGACGGACGCGGCGATGAACGCATTCTGTTCGCCACTCCCGGATTTCAGATCGTTGCGCTGAATGCAAAGACCGGCGTTCCCGTATCCACTTTCGGCAAGGACGGCATCGTCGATCTCTTCAAGGAACTGGATCTCGATTACAAAGGCGATCCCATTGGAAAGATCGGGAACAGTTCACCCGTTGTGGTTTCACACGACACCGTCATGATCGGCCCTGCATTAACCCCGGGGGGACGCGCCAACAAATCGAACGTGAAAGGCGACGTCATGGCATTCGATGTTCGCACGGGCAAAAAGAAATGGGCCTTTCATACAATCCCGCGAAAAGGAGAGCGCGGTTCCGAAACGTGGTTGAACGGATCGAACGAATACACGGGCAATGCAGGCGTCTGGGGACCGTTCTCCGTCGATGAAGAACTCGGCTACGTTTACTTGAACATCGAATCGGCGACAAACGACGTTTACGGTGGAGCGCGGCCTGGAAACAACCTTTATTCCGACAGCCTGGTGTGCGTCGATATTCAGACCGGGAAAATGATCTGGTATTACCAGTTGGTCCACCACGATATCTGGGATTACGACATGCCGCCGAATCCGATTCTTCTGGATGTCATGGTGGATGGAAGACCCGTCAAAGGCGTCTTCCAGCTCGGCAAGCAGGCGTTTGCTTATGCGTTCGATCGTGTGACGGGAAAACCGATCTGGCCAATCGAAGAACGTCCTGTTCCGCAAACCGACGTCAAGGGCGAATGGACAGCGGCAACGCAGCCCATTCCGACGAAGCCGCCGGCTTTCGACTGGCAGGGCGTGAATGTGGATAACATCATCGACTTCACTCCTGCTCTGAAGCAAACGGCCTTACAGGTTCTGGAAGGATACAAATACGGACCGATCTTCACGCCGCCACCCATGGCGACCACGGGCCCCGGCGCATCGAAGGGTTTGATTCAGGTTCCCGGTCTTGGCGGCGGCGCAAACTGGCAATCGGGCGCAGGCGATCCGGAACTAGGGTACGTGTTCGTCGGTTCGGCAACGAATCCCGGCACGGTTCTTCTGAATCCAAACACGAATCCCACACCGACGCCCGGCGCTGTGACCGGACAGGCGGGTGGTGCGTGCTGCGATTCCGATTACACGATGGGAGGAACCGGTCCGCAGCTTCCCAATGGACTGCGGCTGCTCAAACCGCCATACGGGCGCATCACGGCGTACGACATGAACAAGGGAACGATCGCGTGGCAAACCCCGAACGGCGACACGCCTCCGAACGTCAAAAACCAGCTCGCGGCTGCGGGGTTGACCAACGTGCCTCCAACCGGAAGTCCGTCACAAGCCGGACTGCTCGTCACGAAGTCATTCCTGTTCGCGGGCGAAGGCGGCGGTGGACAGGCCGTTTTCCATGCGTATGACAAGAAGACCGGACAGAACGTTTGGGATGCCCCATTGCCCGCTGGTCCGCAGAGCGGCTTGCCGATGACTTATATGCATCAGGGAAAGCAGTACATTGTGCTCGCAACAAGAGGTCCCCAGGGGGGCGGAGCTCAGCTCGTCGCGTGGTCGATAGCGCTACCGGCTCCTGCAGGGGGACAGGGCGGAGGACGCGGTGGACGCGGAGGCCGTGGCGGCGGGGCGGGCGCCCCGCCGCCTGGAGCTCCGGCCGCCGGTCAGCGCGGGGGACGCGGACAGTAGAAAAATTGAAACTGCGTGATATAGTGGGGCTCGCCACGTAGCGAACTTCACCCCCTGTTTGTATTTAAATCTCAATTGCTCTGGAGTTGTTCTTAAAGAAGGTGAGAGGAGGATCCCTTCCCATGAAAAGACTATTCTGCACGCTCGTTTTTCTATTGGCGTTGACTTCCCTGGCATTCAGCCAGGGCTCAACATCTTCCCTTTCGGGTGTCGTTTTCGATCCCACGGGAGCGGTGATACCCGGAGTGGAATTGTCTGCGAAAAACAATGCAACAGGAACCGAAGTGAAGAGCATCACGGTCGAGAATGGAACGTTCTCCATTCCCGCCATGGATCCCGGAACGTATACCGTGACTGCGGCGCTGCCCGGTTTCAAACAGACTACACTCAACAACGTCAAGCTAGACGCGGGAGTCCCGGCGACGGTTCGCGTCACGCTTGAAGTAGGCAACAGAACAGAAACTGTCGAAGTGCAGGTCGGAGCGGAAATCCTGCAGGCGCAGACGGCCAACATCACCACCACGATGGCTGTCAGCCAGATTTCCAATCTGCCGCTGGTATCGCGCAATCCTCTCAATTTCCTTGTGCTGATGCCGGGCGTCAATGCTCCCGGAATCAGCCGCAATGCGACGATCAACGGCTTGCCGCAAAGCACCATCGACATCACGCTCGACGGCATCAACATTCAGGACAACTTCAACAAGACAACCGATGGATTCTTCACACGCGTGCCGACGAGTCTCGACTCCGTCGAGGAAGTCTCGATTTCAACGGCCACGGCCGAAGCGCAGGGCGGCGCGATGGGATCGTCGCAAATCAAATTTGTAACGCGCTCGGGCACCAACGAGCTCCATGGCAGCGTCTACGAATACCATCGGAACCCGTGGCTCAACTCGAATTACTGGTTCAACAATCGCGACCAGCCGCCGGACGCCTCAGGAAAGGCGCCGCGCGCACGTGTGTTGTTCAATCAGTATGGATTCCGCGTGGGCGGGCCCATTCGAATTCCCGGCCTGTTTGACGGCCGGAACAAAGCATTTTTCTTCGTCAACTATGAGGAATTCCGCCAACCGAGCCAGGTCAATCGTACGCGCACCATTCTTAATCCGCTGACCCAGGCCGGCAACTTCCGCTATAACACGACGGGCGGCGTGCAATCGGTAAACCTGTTTGATCTCGCCGCCCGCAGCGGCCAGACGTCCACCGGCGATCCGATCATTACGAAACTGCTCGCGGATATTCGCAGCGCAACATCGACGACAGGTGGAATCAAGGATCTGACCGATCCCAATCTTCAGCAGTACTCCTATAGTCCAACGGGAAAGAGTTCGAACAAGAAACCCACGGTCCGGTTCGATGTCAGTGTTTCACAGAAGCATCAATTGTCCGCGACCTGGTCGTATCTCGACGGCAGGGGCGGCCCGGACTTTCTGAACAACGTCGAACCGCAGTTTCCTGGTTTTCCCAATCAGGGCCAGCAGCCTGCAGATCGATATACGGGCTCTTTCTCCGTGCGTTCGACTTTGAGCGCAAGGCTGGTCAACGTCGCGCGTGCCGGTTTATCCGGTGGACCTTCGCGCTTCAATCCAGGAGCAAGCGCGGCAGACTTCAATGGAACAGCCGTGGGGAATCAGGGAGGCTTCAATCTGGGTGGCGCAACAGGATCGGGCTCCGGAATTGCCCTGGCTGCCGGAATCAGCGGAGCCACCGCAACGACCGCTCCGCTTCGCCGGAATCCGTTGTACAGGGAAATCGACGATGTCGTGAGCTGGACTCGCGGCGCTCACAGCCTGAGTTTCGGCGGACAATACACCTGGACGACGCTCACACTGAATCAGCAAACGCTGGTGCCGACGATCAATTTTGGCGTTGATACCAATGATCCCGCGAACGCCATGTTCACTCCGGCAAACTTCCCGGGTTCGTCCGCAACAGACATCACCAATGCGAAAGGCATTTACGCCGTGTTGACCGGCCGCATCATCGCCATCAACGGCAACGCCCGGCTTGACGAGAAAACCGGAAAGTATGTCTATCTTGGAAACGCATTCGAACGTTCGCGGCAAAAAGAAATCGGCTTCTTCGGCCAGGATTCATGGCGCGTCCGGCCGGGATTGACGCTGAACTACGGCGTCCGATGGGAAGCCCAGGGATCCTTCATTCCGCTGAACGGGAGTTACACGCTTCCGGGCACAGATGCGATCTGGGGAATCTCGGGTCCGGGAAATCTTTTCAAACCCGGCACAATGACCGGAACCGTCACAACGTTTCCTCAACTGAAATCGGGAGACAGCACCTACCAAACGGATCATGGAAACTTCGCGCCGAGTTTCGGTTTTGCGTGGAGCCCTAATGTGCAGAATGCACTGCTCAAAAAGTTCATCGGCGAAAGCGGCAAAACCGTCATCCGTGGCGGATACGCGATCGCATACAACCGCCGCGGAATCGGCGAATTCCGGGGGATCATCTCGACGAATACGGGAATCAGTTTCAACACGAACCGCGATATCGCAACAGGCAATCTGGTTGGAGGATCCCTCGGCGCTCTTCCACTCTTGTTTCGCGAAACGGGCCGGCTCAGCCCGCCTGCATTCAGCGAGACACCGGTCTACCCATTGACTGCGCCGATCTCCAGTTCCGGATGGGCCTTTGATCCCAAGATCAAAGTTCCCTACACGGAATCATGGACATTCGGGATTCAACGCGAAATCACTAAAGACGTTGCGGTCGAAGTTCGTTATGTCGGCAACCGCTTCCTGCAGAATTGGCAGACTTACAATCTCAACTTGAACGAGAACAACATCGTCGAAAACGGGTTGCTCAATGAGTTCAAGCTGGCTCAGGCCAACCTGCAGGCGAACATTGCTGCCGGCAGAGGCAATACGTTTGCGTATACCGGAGTGGCCGGCACCTCACCGCTGCCGATCACGCTTGCCTACTTCAGCGGTTTGCCCGCGTCGCAGGCCGGTAACTCAGCGAGCTACACGTCCACAAATTTCACCAGCAGCAGTTTTGTCAACACGCTGGCTTTGAACAATCCGAACGTTTGCAATCCTTCCAACAATGTCGTGTCAACCGCCACGAGCAGCACAACCGCTGGAGTGAACACGTGCGCCACGACGAGCTATTCCGCGCTGCTTGACGTACAGGCGACGTTTCGCGATAACGCCGTCAAAGCAGGTTTGCCGAAGAACTTCATGTTGACGAATCCGGATCTTCGCGGCGGCGCCAACATCATCGGCAACGGCGGTTGGACGCGTTATGACGGAATGCAGATCGAAGTACGCCGCCGCATGTCGCATGGATTGCTTGTGCAGGGCGGTTACGATTTTGCGAAAGCATTCAACGCGCAGCGTGTTTCGTTCCGCGCTCCGCGGGTCAATGCGCTCGACACCAACACACTCCGCCATTCGTTCCGAATCAATTGGGTTTACGACATGCCTTTCGGCAAAGGCAAAATGCTCTTCGCCAATGCCGGCGGCGTGCTGGATCGAATTGTGGGCGGTTGGCAGTTCCAGGGCACGGGCCGGATCCAGAGCGGCCAGTTGTTCAATCTCGGCAACGTGGTCGGCAATGTCCGGCTGGTCGGAATGACGACGAGTGAACTCCAGGATGCGTTCAAACTCCGCGATGATGCAAAGAACAAGATCATGTACATCCTGCCGCAGGACATCATCGACAACTCCATCAAAGCGTTTGCCACCAGCGCGACATCCGCAACCGGTTATGGCGCTCAAGGCGCGCCCACCGGCCGTTATATCGCTCCGGCAAGCAGCAAGGATTGCATCCAGGTGTATCTCGGCCAGTGCGGACCCCAGAATCTGTTCGTCACTGGCCCGGGACTCACGCGCTTCGATCTCAGCCTCGTTAAGAAGATAAAGATCGGCGAGAAATCGAGTTTCGAATTACGCGGCGAGTTGATCAACGCGTTCAACAATATCAATTTCATGAATCCGACCGGCACGGCGAACACCAGTCCGAACAACCAGACGTTTGGCCAGGTGACCACGGCGTATTCGGATTCATCAAACACGCAGGACCCGGGCGGCCGTCTGGGTCAGATCGTGGTCCGGATTAACTTCTAATCCGGCTGACAAAACGCGGGTGTAAAGCCCGCGACTACATGTTGGCCAATGCGATTATGGCAATCATGCAGTCGCGGGCTTTACGCCCGCGTTTTGTTTTGTTATGTTGCCTTCCCCATGATCCTCGCAATTGAAACGAAGCAGTTGACCCGGTTTTTCGGCGAGGTGTGCGCCGTGAACAGCATCGATCTGCGCGTGGAACGCGGCACTTTCTATGGATTCCTGGGACCGAACGGCGCAGGAAAATCCACGACCATCAAGATGCTGACCGGACTGCTCGCGCCTTCCGAAGGCGAAATTCTCGTGCTTGGAAAGAAGATGCTCGATCCACAACAAGCGCTGGAAGTGAAAAAATCCATCGGCGTGGTTCCGGAAGATCTGGCGCTGTTCGATAACCTGACGGCGCGCGAATACCTCACGTTTGTCGGCCGAATGTACCTTCTTCCGAAGGACACGATTCGAATGCGAATCGACGAATTGCTCTCACTTCTTGCCCTCGCCAATGATGAAAAGAAACTGACCCTGGAATATTCGCACGGCATGCAGAAAAAACTCGCGCTGGCGGCGGCGGTTCTGCCGAATCCGGATTTGTTGTTTCTCGACGAACCTTTTGAAGGCGTGGATGCGGTTACATCCCGCGTGATTCGCGACATGCTTGCGAGTTATGTGGCGAGAGGTTCCACGGTTTTTCTGACGTCACACGTTCTCGACATCGTCGAGAAGCTTTGCACGCACGTCGGGATCATTGCGAATGGAAAACTTGTCGAACAGGTTCCGCTCGATGAACTTCGCAGCGGCAGTTCACTTGAAGAACGCTTTCTTGAAGTGGTCGGCGCCGATCACGATGCGACGAAAAAGCTATCGTGGCTGGAAGGAGTCGGGGAAACGCTTCGATGAACTGGCACCACTTCCAGGCCTTCATCTGGCTGCGCTGGCGTTTGACACTGAATGGATTCAAGCGTTCGGGACCACTCAGCGCCATCGTCGAAGCGATTCTGACTGTTGCTGCCGTTGCCGGCGCCGTGGTCACATTTGCCATCGGCCTGTTTATCGGAATGCTGGCCCTGCGTACTGCAACCCCGGGTGCGATCATGCTCGTCTGGGATGCGGCTGCCGCGGCTTTCCTGTTTATGTGGATGGCGGAATTGATCATCGAACTGCAGCGCTCCGAAATCCTGTCTCTCGATAAGTTCATGCACCTGCCGGTTTCGCTTTCGAGCGCATTCCTGATCAACTACGCGGCGTCCTTTGTGGGATTGGCTATCAATATCTTCGTGCCGGCGATGTTTGGTCTTGCCCTCGGATTGGTTCTGGCCAGAGGCAGCGTCATGCTTTCGATGTTCCCGCTTGTCGCTGCGTTCTTCTTTGTCGTAACGGCGATCACACATCAGTTTCGAGGATGGCTCGCATCGCTCATGGAAAACAAACGAAAGAGACGCACCATCATCACGATGGTCACGCTGACGTTCGTTATGCTTTCCCAGTTACCGAGCATTCTCGCGTGGTCCAGAGCTCCGAGTAATACCACCAGCAGGGCCATCCAGCGGGAAATCGGCAAGGTCGATCGATTGATGGCCGAACGGAAGATCACAGGAGACGAATATCTCCGGCAAACCGGCGAGATCTACAAGAAATATGGATTGAAGCGGCCGGACTACACTCCCAGAGCGAGACTCGCTGACGCTCAACGGCTCGCGACGATCGTCAATACCGCCGTTCCCGCGGGCTGGCTGCCCTACGGCGCGATGGCGCTCTCGGATGGAAAAATCCTACCGGCACTGCTCTGCATGGGCGGCATGGTGCTCATAGGCGCAGGGAGCTTGAGACGGTCGTATCAAACAACCCGGCGGCTCTACTCCGGAGATTTCACCTCAAAGAAGCCGCGGACCACAGGCAGCGGATCTCTACAACAAACCCAGCCGGCGAGTTCCGCCTCGCTTGGAAAACCATCGGCTGCGTTTCTCGAGCGATCGCTGCCGCTAATTTCAGAACACGCATCGGCAATCACATTCGCGTGCCTGCGCTCATTGATACGGGCCCCCGAATCCAAAATGATGCTCGCGACACCTGTGATTTTTGCGTTCCTCTATGCATCGATCCTCAGATTTCGCGATCCTTCCGAAATAGCGCGGCCTTTCCTGGCGGCAACAGCCATGGCGATGGTTCTTTTTGGATTGATGCAACTGGCAGGAAACCAATTTGGCCTGGATCGAAATGGCTTTCGCGTGTTCGTTCTTGCGCCGGCTGCGCGGCGAGACATCCTCCTCGCAAAAAATCTGACGTTACTGCCCTTCGCGATGAGCCTCGGCACGCTGGCGGTGCTTGCGGTTGAAGTGCTGTATCCGATGAGGATCGACCGGTTGATTGCGGCCTGGCTTCAGACGATCCCGATGTATCTGATGTTTTGCATCACGACAAACTTTCTCTCGATACTCGCCCCCATGCCGCTGCCCTCAGGCTCCCTGAAGCCGGCAAAACCCAAAGGCATGGCGGTTCTGATCCATCTCGGATTCTTCGTGCTGTTTCCTCTTTCGATGGGGTTGATGCTCATTCCTTACGGGATCGAATATCTTCTGCACGCGATGGATACGGTTCAGACCATACCGGTGTACTTTCTGCTGATGCTTCCGGAAACGGCAGTCATGCTCTACATCTTTCCGCGCATTCTGGATCTCCAGGGACGGCTATTACAGTCGCGCGAACAAAAGATTCTCGACGTCGTTACTTCAAAAGTCGATTAAGCATGACCGGAACAGATCTTCTACGCCGCGTCTATCTGTCTCATTCTTGTGAATTGCCGGTCGAAGGTTTTCTTCACTGAACGGCACTCGTCGCATTCTTCAAGATGAAGGAGCTCCCAATCCTTCAACTGAATCCTGGAATCTTCCTTTGCGATGTCGAATAGGCGGAGCGTGCTGACATGGATCACGTCTGGAACCTTCCTCTCATCGGTCATAGCTAAAAGTCCCATGCAAATCAGAATCCATCCGGTTTGAACGCGATTACAGGGATTTACGCGGGTAACCTGTTACCACTTCCTGAAAAGGGTTGAATTCGGCAATCAACAAAGTGGACGCAAAGAATTCTCTTGCGCTCCGGGCCGCTTAATACTAGTTTATTAGTACTAATTCAATTCAACGGCGGAGGAGATCGAGTTGAAACCGAAGAAGACCGTTTTGACCGACCAGGAACTCGAAATCATGAAGATCGTCTGGCAACGTGGAAACGCGACGGTTCGCGAAGTTTACGAGGAATTGTTGAAGCACCGGAAAATTGCGTACACGACAGTCATGACGATGATGGGAATCCTTGAACAAAAAGGACGCCTCGCGCGCGATGGCGGGGATCGCGCTTATGTTTACACTCCAACGGAACCGG
Organism: uncultured Solibacteraceae bacterium; assembly: GCA_964633285.1. Classification (GTDB taxonomy): domain Bacteria; phylum Acidobacteriota; class Terriglobia; order 20CM-2-55-15; family 20CM-2-55-15; genus 20CM-2-55-15. The sequence goes on from CAZWGA010000007.1 coordinate 118,675, forward strand.
CCGGGCAGGTTGTCGGAAGCATGGTTCAGGATTTCATCAAGCGAGTCTTCAACGGCTCGGCGAAACCGTTGCTGGTTCATTTAGTGGAGAACCGCGATATCACGGAAGGTGAAATCAGGGAAATCGGCAAACTGCTGCGTGAGAAACGGAGGAAGAAATGATGCCGGCGTCATTGATCAATAATCTCGCCTCCTGGACGGTTCAGGTTCTGATCCTGGGCTCCGCGGGCGCTGTGCTTCCGGCAATATTGCGCTTGCGCCATCCCCGATCGCAGTTGATTTATTGCCATCTGGTGCTTGTCGCATGTCTGGTTTTGCCGCTCATTCAACCGTGGCAGCATCCCGTATCCGTTGTTCAGCGCGGCAGCGCGGCCGGCGCGCGGATCTCCACTGCGGAGGTACACTCGAACAGCCCGTCTGTTGCGCTGCCGGCGTCTGTTTCATGGGTCACGATGTTGGCCGGGATTCTATTTGCCGGCATGGCGGCGAAATTCTGTTGGATGTGTGCCGGATTGTTGCAGCTTCGCCGTTACCGTAATACCGCGCGGCCGCTCCATCCTGTGCCGGCGTCGATCGTGTCGGCCCGATCGATGATCAAAGCCGATGCCGCGTTTTGCATGGCGGAGTCGGGCGCAGGTCCGGTCACGTTTGGTTTTTTGCGCCCCGTGGTTTTGCTGCCCGAGACATTTCTTGAATTGGAAGAGGAAGCGCAGCGAGGCATCGTTTGTCATGAACTCCTTCATGTGCGGCGCAAAGACTGGCTGAGCACGCTGATCGAAGAAATCATCGGAGCGGTGTTCTGGTTTCATCCCGCGATCTGGTGGGTTCTTGGACAGACACGTCTCGCGCGCGAACAACTCGTCGATGCCGAAGTTGTCCGGCTGACTTCGGCGCGTGAACCTTATATCAACGCTCTGCTTGCGATCGCAGGCGCCCGGCCCAGGCTGGACCTGGCGCCGGCGCCATTATTTCTGCGCAGGCGTCATTTGCTTCAACGCATGCATTCACTCGCTATGGAGGTCTCCATGTCCAGGCTCAGATTGTTTTCTTCTTATGCCGTCATGGCTTTGATTCTGGCGCTCGCAGGTTGGATGGTATTCGTATCCTTCCCACTCGTAGGCCAGGCGGAGGTACGGTATGCCCCGGCTCAGGCGCGCGCGGAACAAACACCGCCGGGCTATGTTGTGAACATTCGGGCGGTGCCGCCTCCCGAAGCAGTGCTCAAACGTGTCGAAGGCCAGGTCGTTGTTGAACTCACATTCAATGCGAACGGCAACATCGTCGATTCGCGCGTGTTATCCGGACCCGAGGAATTGCGGCGGGAAGGTCTGGCGACAGCGCTCCGAAACAATTACAACATTGATGTCGCGCGCACGCTTCAAGTCGTGGTGGACTTCAAACTCAGCGCGGCCGCGGCCGGACAACGAGGCGGCGGACAGCGCGGTGCATTCGGAGTCGTCGGAGGAACTTTACCCAGCGCCACGCCTTCTATCGATGCGCCTCCTCCGCCACCTCCACCACCGCCACCGGGAGCGCCGTTTCCTCCGCGCATTTTCGACAATGCCGGCAATCTGGAAAGCATCAATATCTACGGATTGTCGGAGCCGGAGCTCACTTCGTTGCGGCAGCGGATCCAGGGATTCGTGGGCCGCCCGATGACCCAGGATCTAATGCAGGAAATCATGAAGGCGATCCGCAGCGGCAATGGATCCGGACTTCCTCCAAATGCGTTTAATCTGGTTCCAACACCCACCAGGAATAGCGCGCTCACTCTGACGTTTGGCGGGACGGCCATCACACGTACTCCGTTCGGGGACCGACCGGCAACCGGGCAGGACAGCTCTTCAGTTCAGCGAGTTCGGGTCGGCGGAAATGTAATGGCGGCTAACCTGCTTCAAAAGACGGACCCGCAATATCCGCCTCTTGCCAGACAAGCCCGAATTCAAGGTGTCGTTGTGCTTGAAGCTCAAATCAACAAGGAAGGCACTGTAGAGAATCTCAATGTCGTAACAGGTCATCCACTGTTGATTCAAGCCGCGACGGATGCCGTCAAACAATGGGTCTACAAGCCGGTTATGCTGAATGGCGCGCCAGTCGACGTGGTGACGAGCATCACAGTAAACTTCGTATTACCCCCGGAACAAAAATAAAGAATCACAAAGGCACAAAGACACAAAAGCTTTGTGCCTTTGTGCCTTTGTGGTTATTGACGTAGGATTGTCCGCTATGAGAAACCTTCGGATGTCCATCGTCATAGTCACAGCAGTGCTGCTGCCTTTGCCCGCCCTCGCACAAAACGCTCCTTCAAAGAAAGTCGACATGAAAGCGCCGCCCCCGCGGCTCTCCAACGGAAAGCCGGATTTCCGCGGCACCTGGGCGCGGCCATACGTCCCCGACATCACTCGAACGTTTGAGAATCGCGATGGTACGAGCAACAAAGGTGAGACCACGCTTCCCTTCACCACCTGGGGAAAGAAGCAGTGGGACAACTACAATCCGACGAAGAACGGAGACTATGCGGGAAGCTGCATGCCGTTCGGCTGGATCCGGTCGTTCTCACCTCATCCGATGCAGATCATTCAAAACGACCAGCACATTGCATTTCTTTTCGAGCAGAGCACCATGTTCGCGGCCGTTCCCACCGACGGCCGGCCTCATCGCGACGGGTATCCTCCGACATGGTTTGGCGATACGGTCGGAAAATGGGATGGCGATACTCTGATTCTCGAAGCCGTAAACTTCAACGGCTGGGCGAAACTCGATACGAACGGGCATCCATTCAGCGCGGATGCAAAGTTAACAATGACATTCAAGCGTCCGGATATGGGTCACATCCTTTTCACCTGGGTACTCGACGATCCGAAAACCTACACACGGCCAATCACAAATGAACGAGTGTTCGTTCTTACGCCGGATGTTGAAGTCATGGAGTATTCGTGCATGGAAGGCAATATCGACAACCTGCTTACCGGTGTGGTGACACCCTGGCATCCTCCCGTGGATGAAGATAAGTAATTTAAGCCGTATTGCTTTCGAAATCGGCAAAATCATAGTTAAATGGTTGTTCATCAGGCCATTTTGGGGGATTGAATGTCGTTCAAATTGACTTCGTCACTATTCGCGCTTTTGGCACCGGCCATTGTCTGGGCAGCGCCACAGAACCACGATGTACGGCTGGCCGAAGCTGCGATGAATCGCGATACCGCAACTGTTCGTACACTCGTGCAACAGAAAGCCGATGTAAACGCACCGGGCAAGGACGGTACTCCCGCGCTTCACTGGCTCGTGCGCGTGGACGACCTCGAAGATGCCCGCCTTTTGATTCAAGCCGGCGCCAACGTAAAGTTCGCGGACCGCTACGGCGTTACTCCTTTATATATAGCCTGCACGAACGGCAATGCGGCCATGATTCGTTTGCTCCTCGATGCCGGAGCCGATGCGAATTCCGTCGATCCGGCGGGTGAAACAGCTTTGATGGCCGCGGCGCGCGTCGGCGATCTCGATTCGGCCAAAGCCCTGATCGATCACGGTGCACGAATCGATACAACCGATCCAGCTTTCAAACAAACGGCACTGATGATTGCAGTGCGGGAAAATCATTCCGAGGTTGTTCGGCTTCTTGTTCAAAAGGGCGCTGACGTGAATGCCCAGACGCGGCAAGGTGAAACACCCGGCTGGATTCTGCCGAACTCGGTTCCTGGATTCGGCCACGGCATCGGAATTGTGCGCGGCGGATTGCCCGAGCGCGGTTCCCGCTACTTCATTCCCGGGGCTCTCACTCCCCTCTTATATGCGTCTCGAGACGGCCGGCTCGACGCCGCGAAAATCCTCGTAGACGCCGGGGCCGATTTGAAGAAAACGGATGCGAACGGCATTGCGCCGCTGCTGATGGCGATCAGCAACGATCACATGGATGTCGCGCGCTACCTCATCGATCGGGGCGCGGATATCAACGTCAGCGATTGGTATGGACGCACCCCGCTGTGGACGGCGGTGGAAGTACGCAACATGGATGAAGACAATGGGTCGTTCGAAAATGGAATCGACCGCGAGCCCGTGCTGGACGTCATCAGGATCCTCCTGGAAAAAGGCGCTGATCCGAACCCCCGCACAAAAGAAAGCATTCCTATTCGGCGATTCATGCTTCGCACCACCGGCACTCTCGAGTGGGTGGATTTTACGGGACAAACACCGTTCCTTCGAGCCGCTTATGCGGGCGATCTGACTGTCATGCGGTTGCTTCTCAAATACGGCGCGGACCCGAAGATTCCAACACTCGCGGGAACGACGCCGTTGATGGTGGCGGCGGGAGTGAACTGGGTCGTGGACCAGACCTATGATGAAGGACCGAAGAACCTGCTGGAAGCCGTGAAACTCTGTTACGAACTCGGCATGAGCGTTAACGATGTGAACTCCATGGGCATTACCGCCGTGATGGGCGCGGCAAATCGCGGATCCGACGACATCATCCAGTTCCTCGTGGATAAAGGCGCCAGGCTGGACGTGAAGGACAACGAAGGCCGGACTCCTTTGAATTGGGCGGAAGGCGTTTTTCTCGCGACGCATCCCGGCAAAGCCAAACCCAGTTCGATGGCGTTGTTGAAGAAATTGACGGCGAAATGAAAAGCCGCGAACTATACACACTTCTTTTTCTGGTTCTTTTGGCGTTGATGCCGGCGGCGCCCGTTCAGACGTCGCCCCGGCAGACGGCTCCCTCCGCAACATCTTCGACGCCGCCGCTCCTCACGCAGTACTGCATCACCTGTCACAATCAACGGTTGAAAACCGGCGGGCTTACTCTCGACACGATGGACTTTGCAAATGTTTCGAAGGATACGGCGACGTGGGAAAAAGTCATCGTCAAAATCAAAAGCGGCATGATGCCTCCGAGCGGAGTCCGGCGCCCGGATCGCGCAGTACTCGATGCTTTTGCCGTGGAGCTCGAAACAAAAATCGACCGGTCGGCATCGGCGAATCCGAATCCGGGCACGACGGCATTGCACAGGCTGAACCGGACCGAATATGCCAACGTCATCCGCGATCTGCTGGGCCTCGACGTGGACGTCGCATCATTACTTCCACCTGATGCGGCCGCTGAAGGATTCGACAATATCGCGGATGCTCTCAGCACTTCGCCCGAACTGATTCAGGGTTATGTGTCGGCGGCGATGAAGATCAGCCGCCGCGCCGTTGGCGACCGTACTCTGATTCCGACGCAAGCCACCTATAACGCGCCGGCGGGTTTCTCGCAGGATCGGCACATCGAAGGACTGCCGCTCGGTACTCGAGGCGGATTGATTGTTCGACACACATTTCCGCTGGATGCCGAATACGACTTGAGCATCAACGGTGGATTTGGTGGCGGTGGCGCGACCGACGTGACGCTGGATGGCGAAAGAATCGAGGTTCGAAATCCCCGTAGTTTCCGTCTGGCAATGGCCGCAGGCCCGCACACCATCGGGGCCGCCCTAATCGATCGCACGCGAGCCGCGGGAGTGGACGACGCGTACTCGGATTTTCGAGTCAATGGCGCATTCACGACGGGAGGCGGCATCGCATCCATCGTGATTACCGGTCCGTACAATGCCGCGAGTCCCGGCGACACGCCTAGCCGCAAGCGCATTTTCGTCTGCCGTCCCGCCAACGCCACGACCGCCGCGGAAACCGCATGCGCGCGGCAAGTCATGTCGGCGTTGTCGCGGCGCGCATACCGCCGCCCTGTTAACGATGCCGACGTGGACGCTTTAATGACGTTCTATCAGCGCGGACGAAAAGATGGGGATTTCGAAACCGGCATTCAGGAAGCGCTCGCGAGGTTACTGGTTTCTCCACGATTCCTCTACCGCATTGAAGATGAACCCGCGGCTGCGAAAGACGGCGCCGCCTATCGCGTGAGCGATCTCGAACTCGCTTCGCGTCTTTCGTTTTTCCTGTGGAGCAGCATTCCCGACGATGAACTTCTCGACGTTGCCGCGAAAGGGACACTCAGCGATCCGAAGGTTCTCGAACAGCAGGTCAAGCGGATGCTCGCCGATACCAGATCCGAAGCCCTCATCACGAACTTTGCCGGACAGTGGCTCAACCTGCGTGAACTGGCGAAGGTGGAAACGTCGTCGAAGGATTTTGACGATAATCTGCGGCAGTCCTTCAAGCGCGAAACCGAAATGCTGTTCGGCAGCGTTGTTCGCGAGGATCGAAGCATCGTGAGTCTGCTGGATGCCGATTACACCTTCGTCGACGAACGGCTGGCGCGGCACTATGGCATTCCCAACATTCGCGGCAGTTATTTCCGGCGGATCGATCTGGATGCAAAGAGTCCCCGGCGCGGCATTCTCGGTCAGGGCGCATTTCTGACGGTAACGTCGGTGGGGACGCGCACTTCTCCGGTCACGCGAGGCCGTTGGATTCTGGAAAACATCCTGGGTACTCCTGCTCCGGTTCCGCCGGCTGGAGTGGACACCAATCTGGAAAAGGATGCGGAACAGGTTAAAGTCACATCGTTGAGGCAACGGCTCGAGTTGCATCGCAAAGTGGAGCCATGCGCGAGCTGCCATAAAATCATGGATCCGATCGGGTTCGCTTTCGAAAACTTCGACATGGTCGGCATGTGGCGTGAAACCGACGGCAAGACTCCCATCGATGCTTCGGGACAACTCGTCGACGGCACAAAGCTGCAGAGCACGGCGGATCTTCGCCAGGCATTGTTGAGCCGGCGCGAGGCATTCGTGACGACAGCCACGGAAAAGTTGTTGACCTATGGTATGGGAAGGACAGTGCAGTATTATGATATGCCTGCGGTGCGGAACATCGTGCGGCGGGCAGCACCCGGCGACTATCATTTCGCTTCGCTGGTTCTGGGCGTCGTGCAGAGCGCGCCGTTCCAAAACAAAATGAAAAAAGGATTAGAGCGATAACGTAGGAGGCTGAATGGCATTCATCACAAAAAAGCATCTTTCACGCCGGACATTTCTTCGCGGAGCCGGCGTCACTGTCGCGTTGCCTTTCCTGGAATCAATGATTCCGGCGGCGACGCCATTGATGCAAACGGCCGCAAAACCGAAGACGCGTTTCGGAGCCATTTATTTTCCTCACGGCGCGACGATGTACAAATGGACCCCGGAAAAAGAGGGCTCGGATTTTGAGTTTTCTGAAATCCTGCAGCCGCTCCAGCCATTTCGAAATCGCATCAACGTGATCAGCGATCTCAGCCATCCTCAGGCCTACGGCGGAGGCTCGGCGACCTCGAACCATACACGTTCAGCCGCTGCATATCTCAGCGGAGCTCAGGCGAAATCAGGTCCGCAGGCGTACCTCGGGGTCACGGTCGATCAGTATGCAGCAAAGCGAATCGGCCAGGACACACCGTTGCCCTCGATCGAACTCGGCATCGAGGATCCCAGCCTGAGTTGCGGCGACGGCTTGAGCTGCGCTTATCGTGACACGATTTCATGGCAGGGGCCGACATCGCCGCTGCCGATGCAGAACAATCCTCAGGTTGTCTTCGAACGGCTCTTTGGCGATGGCAGCACCGATGCAGAGCGGAAAAACCGGCGTCTGCAGTCGATGAGCCTCCTGGATGCCGTCATGGGCGAGGCCGCGGCTTTGCAAAAGAAGCTGCCCAACGCCGACCGCACTCGCGTGGACCAATACCTTAGCGATGTGCGCGAAATTGAACGGCGCATCGAGAAGGCGGATCAGCAGGTATCCGGCGATCTCAAGGTGCCGGCCGCGCCGTCGGGAATACCGAAGGATTTCGAGGACCACATCAAACTGATGTTCGACCTGTGGGTTCTGGCATGGCAGGCAGATATCACTCGCGTGACCACGTTGCTGATGGCGAAAGAACTGAGCAATGCCGTTTACGCAAAGAGCGGGATTCGCGACGCATTCCACATTCTCTCGCATCATTCCAATCTCAAAGAGAACATGGATAAGTTCGCCGTGTTGAATCGCTACCATACCGGCGTCTTTACTTATCTGCTCACCAAACTGCAGGCCATCAAGGAAGGCGATGGCACCGTACTCGATCATTCGCTGATTCTTTACGGAAGCGCCATGAGCGACGGGAATCAGCACAATCACGCCCCGCTGCCGATCATTCTTGCAGGTGGCGCATCCGGCCGGTTAAAAGGCGGACGTCACATTCGCAATCCGAAAGACACCACCATGTCCAATCTGCTGCTCGCTATGCTCGATAAACTCGAAGTTCATACCGAATCCTTCGGCGACAGCACCGGCATGATGCAGATCTGAGGGAATTAGAGGGACGCAGGGGGTCAGACCCCTCGTCCCGTTTTTGGGGGACGAGGGGTCTGACCCCTTGTCCCTTCTCGCTGAACTCCCTTCCAAAATGTAAATGATTGTTAAGCGATGCTCCGGCGTTCGTCTATCTACCTATAATGATCGCGAACCCTGGAGGATCGAGAACATGACACGTTTTCTGACCGGCATCGCGGCTTTGACATTTGCGGTGACCATTCTTGTTGCTCAAAACCGGAGCGCACCCAATATCGAATTCGTCGCAATTCAGGCAGGCGAATTCATGATGGGCTGCTCGGCTGATGACACGCAATGCAACGCCGACGAAAAGCCCGCGCATCGCGTTCAAATCACGAAAAGTTTTGAAATGGGAAAGTTCGAAGTCACTCAGGCGCAGTGGCAGGCGGTCATGGGATCGAATCCCAGTGCGATGAAGGGCGATGATCGCCCGGTTGAAACCGTCAGCAAAGACGATGCGCACGAGTTTCTCGGCCGGCTCAACGCGCGTAATGACGGTTATCGTTATCGGCTGCCGACAGAAGCCGAATGGGAATACGCGGCTCGCGCAGGGACGACGGGAACGTTTGCGGGAAAGCTCGATGACATTGCGTGGTACGGCGGCAACTCCGAAGACGAAACGCATCCCGTGGGAAAGAAGAAACCCAACGCGTGGGGTCTTTATGACATGGAAGGCAACGTTCGCGAATGGGTTGAAGATCTGTATAACGCCAATTACTACGCCACCAGTCCGGCTGCCGATCCCACAGGGCCGGCGGCCGGGCAGTTTGGCGGACCGGGTGGACCCGGCGGCCCCGACGGACGCGGCGGTCCGCCACGAGGTTTCCGCGGCGGCCGGGGCCCGCGCGGCCGCGGTTTTCCACCACCATTTGGCGGACCCGATGGTCCTCCGGACGGGCTGGGTCCTCCGCCACCGCCGCCACCACCTGAAGGTGTTGCGCCTCCGGATGGATTTGGTGATCCTCCCCCTCGAGGTTTTGGCGGATTTCGTGGAGGACCCGATGGACGCGGTGGTCCGGGCGGTCCCAGAGGCGGTGGCGGACGCGGCCAGCTTCCGATCATGCGCGGCGGCGGGTGGGACAATCTTGCGGGTTTTCTCCGCGTCTCGTCTCGATACAACTACTACGGTCCGACGCTGCGGGTCAGTGATGTCGGTTTCCGCATCGTTCGCGAGCGTGTGACCCAGCCGGAAAGATAAGAACAGGAGTCGATATGAAAAAGATGTCTGCCCTTCTTGGAATCGTTTTGCTTCTCGTCTCCACGAGATTGTCGGCGCACCATTCGTTTCAGGCCGAGTACGATCAAACCAAACCCCTGACCCTGGTTGGAAAACTCACGAAGGTTCTGATCGAGAATCCTCATGGCTGGATTTATCTCGATGCGAAAAATGCTCAAGGCAAAGTCGTCAACTGGGCATTGGAAATCCCTGCGCCCAATGTTGTGACCCGCAACGGCTTCGACAGAAATATTTATCAAACACTCGTGGAAACCGGCGAAGAAGTCACAGTCACGGCATACGCCGCTCACGATGGTTCCAAACACGCTTGGGCCGGCGGTCTCACACGCGCCGACGGAAGAACCGTCATCACACTCAGCGGAATTCCGGGGCAAGGGCCTCGCGGCGGACGCGGTCCGCAGAACTAAAATCGTCATTTTTTTGGTATCCTTCCGGTCACCAATCTTTTCGATTCTTTGCGAGGTGACCGGGATGCTTTCAAGAAAGCGATTGTTGGCTTTATCGAGTCTCTTCCTGTACGCGGTAACGTCCGCGACGGCTCATCATTCCTTTGCGGTTTTCGATCACACCCGCACCATTACACTGAAAGGCAAAGTCACGAAATTCCAGTGGACGAATCCGCACGGGTTTATCGAGATGGACGTGACTGAAGCGAATGGCTCGGCAAAACATTACAGCCTCGAATTAACCAGTATCAACATGATGAAGCGCCTGGGATGGCGATCCGACATGATTAAGTTCGGCGACGAGGTGAGCGCTGTCGCCGCGCCGCTATTGAGCGGACAGCCCGCCGGATTGCTGCTCGAAATCACTCTGCCCAACGGGCAGAAGTGGGAGCCCGGTGTTCCGGGAGCAGGCGGCTTCAAACGAACTCCCGAACAGGACTAATCCATGACAAACACCACGACGAAATTGTGGAAATGCGCAGTCTCGGCGATTCTGCTGGTTGCATTGTGGGGTTGCCTCCTGATGTCGTTCGCGCAATCACGTGGTCAGACGGCGCCGGACATTACCGGATCCTGGGAACGCTACGGCGCCGGCCTTGGCGCGCGAGCCGACCGGCAGCATCCCGAGCTGCTTCCGCCGCCGGGACCGAATCCACCTCCGCTGAAACCGGAGTATTTGAAGCAATGGCGGGACCGGATTCAGGCAGCACGTGACGCAGAAGCCAAAGGCCAGCCGCTCGCGACGAATTACACGCATTGCCTGCCCGACGGCATGCCCACGATGATGAACATCATGTTCCCGATGGAGATTCTCCAGACCAAAGGCCAGGTCACCATCATCGAAGAAGCGTTCACCCAGGTACGGCGGATTCTTCTCGACCGCCCACAAAAAGCGCTCGCGGATGTTGATCCGAGTTTTTACGGAAACTCGGTTGGACATTGGGAAGGCGGCACGCTTGTCGTCGAGACCATTGGCGTCAAGGAAGACGTGCGCTACAACAGCGCGCCGCACTCCAATCAGCTTCGCATCAAAGAACGGATCCACTATGTGTCGCCGGATATTCTCTGGAACGAAATCACGATGGAGGATCCGGTCACGCTCGAAAAACCCTGGACCTATACCGTCGCGTACAAACGAATGCCGGACTACACGCTGCTGGAATACATCTGCGAAGACAATCGCGAATACGAAGACGACAAGGGTCTGCAGAAAATCCGCGTCCCGGAGAAGTAAATTCAGATGCCGACAACGAAAGTCGCGGTTGTTCCATCAGGCAAGGTGAGTTGTGTGGCACACGCGGAGTGCTGGGCTGCATTCTTCGACCGATAACCTTTGATCGTGATCGTGGCTCCCGGTTTGAGCGCATCCCTGGAAACACCGGACACGGCCGCCGCGCCGGGCGATCCAAGCTCCACAACCCAGGTCTCCGCTGCGTCATCGTTCGTGCGAACATCGACATGCACATGAATGTGCGGGTTGGCCCAATCCACCTTCGAGACTGTGCCTTTGAAAGTAATTATTGAGGTGGTGTCGAATTGAGACGCTGTTGCGTGGTGAGCAGAAACGGGAATCGCGAGCAATAAAAAACCGGTAATCACCAGCCCGGTCAGGGGCGCGCGGCTATTTGGCGCGCTTTGCAACAGCTTCTTCAGTAGCGATGTCGGCAACATTGCGGCTCAGCTTAATCTCATCGCCGCTTATTTTACCAGTGTAGACAATACGCAGGGCCATGCCCTGGAACTCGAGGTTCTCGACAAATCGAATGGTGTCCCCGTCAACCGAACCTTCCAGGATTTCGCCATCCGAATACTGCGACTTCAACCTTCCAGTCAATTTTTTGCCGTCAACTTTGAAAGTGTATGTGTAGTTCTGTTGTCCAATCTGCGTGTCGAATGCAGCAGTCCAGGTACCGGAGATGTCGGCGGCTGAGGCGATGACCGAAATTCCCAGAACCAACACTGCCGCCAAAGCCGGTTTGTTTCGCGTCATCGCCCTGTCTCCTCTCATAGTGAAGGTGGACGGTTGCATCAATGACAACCGGCCTGTGTGTTTGGTCGGGACGCACTGTATAACGGGCGTTCTACGCCAGGGATTCAAAAAAAGATCAAATCCCGGGCTTATATGTCTTGCTGAACCCGTTCCGCACATTTGTCACAGTAAACGTTCCATCGGCCTGAGCGGAAACTTTGATCCAATAAGCAGGGCCATTGTGAACGGGCGGAGGAGCAGCGCCCGGTCCGGCCGGCGGCGCTTCGATAGGCGCTACCGGCATTGCGGTCAATGGCTCATCGATGGTGTTGGCGATGAACATTCCGGGCACGGTGTATTCCTGTCCGCTGAGTTGAGAAAAATGCAACTGCCAGACATCCTCGAGGCCGGGGATGGAATGAATGATCTTCATGGGAGCCGGCTGTCCGCCTTTGCGAGTCCCATTGTTGATGATCGCAGCGCGAGGTTGAATGGCGTGAGCCAGGACTTCGGAATTGGAAATATTCAACCCGTGATGTGAAACGAACCACACATCAACAGTTCCGAGGCGATTCTGCGGACACATCAGATCGAATTCCTTATTCCACGTCAGATCACCGAGGTGCACCGCGTGAAACTTTCCAAACGTGATGTGACTTCCGACGGATTGTGCATTCTCCGTCTTGTCCACATCCTGCGGCTTGAACGCCGCACAGTATGGATTGGGCTTGCCGGCTCCGGGCACTCCCGATAACGGCGATACGATGTGTTCACCGGCCGCGGCAACAATTCTCCAGTCGAGGCCTGCGACTGAAATCTTGTCGCCGGGCTTTGCCACTGTGTGTTTCGACTTCGCGTAAAGCTGCGGATATGTTTTCTGCAGAAAATCATCGACGGGCGGCGCCGGCTGAACGTTCGCGCCGTGATCGATGAACTCCTTGATCGAAACATGAGACGCGAGTTCCGCCATTCCGCCGAAATGATCGCCATGCCAATGCGTCGTGATGAGGTGATCGAGTTCCGTGATACCAGCGTCTTTCATTGCGGCCTGAATGCGGCCGGCATCGCGCGTGGCTGCAGCGCCTCCGTTGCCGGTGTCGATCAGAACGGACTGGCCTGAAGGCGCAACGAAGAGTGTCGCATTGCCTCCTTCGACATCGACAACATAGATATCCAGAGTTTTCGACGTGCGTGTCTGGGCCGCTCCGAACAGCCCCAGAACAAGAATCATGAGCATAACGACCGGTGCGCGCATAGTGACCTCCTGCGGACGGAATGGAAAGCCAATGATAAGATACTCGGGCTTTGATCGGCCAAACTGTCTCACATTATCGCGTTGTGGAAAAACTCGGCGGTGGAGGTATGGGTATCGTCTACAAAGCCGAAGATACGCGGCTCGGCCGATTCGTTGCGCTGAAGTTTCTTCCGGAAGATCTGCCGAAAGACCGGCAGGCCCTGGAGCGGTTTCATCGGGAAGCCCGCGCAGCATCCGCGTTGAATCATCCTCACATTTGCACCATTTATGACATCGGCGAGCATGAAGGCCGGCCGTTTATCGCGATGGAGTTGCTCGAGGGCCAAACGCTGAAGCACCGCATTACCAGCAGGCCGATGAAGACGGATGAACTTCTCGAACTTGCGATTCAGATCGCCGATGCCCTGGATGCTGCGCATGCGAAAGGCATCGTGCATCGCGATATCAAGCCGGCCAATATCTTCATCACCGAGCGCGGTCAGGGCAAAATCCTGGACTTCGGCCTCGCGAAAGTCGCGTCGCAATCCACCGCGGCATCGGGCCTGCCCACAGCCGCGGACGACGACGCCAACCTGACGAGTCCCGGCACAGCTCTGGGTACTGTTGCCTATATGTCGCCCGAACAGGCTCGCGGCGAAACGCTCGATGCCAGGACCGATCTGTTTTCCTTTGGCGCCGTGCTCTATGAAATGGCCACCGGCAGGCAGGCGTTCGCGGGCAATACGACGGCCGTGATCTTCCAGGCGATTCTCGACCGCGATCCTCTCGCGATTGCGCGCATCAATCCGGACGTGCCCGCAGAATTGGATCGAATCATTGCAAAGGCCCTCGAAAAAGATCGTGATGTGCGGAGCCAGTCGGCCGCGGAAATGCGTTCGGATATGAAGCGAATGAAACGGGACTCCGGTTCGGGAGCGGTACCCGCTGCGCCTGCCGAACCCGCGCGCCAGTCGCGCACGCGAAAAGGAATCGACTCGCTGGCGGTTCTTCCGCTGAACAATCCCGCGGCTGATTCGGAAATCGATTATCTGTGCGAAGGCATCGCGGAAAGTCTCATCAATAATCTCTCGCAAATCCCGAAACTTCGCGTCGTCCAGAGAACGAAGGCATTCCGCTACAAGGGCTCGAATCTCGATCCGCAGGAAATAGGGCGCGAACTGAATGTGCGCGGCATCCTGACTGGACGCGTCGTTCATCGAGCCGATTCGCTCGTGGTCAAAATCGAACTCGTGGACGTCGACAATGACGCGCAAATCTGGGGCGAGCAGTACACGCGGAAAATGACGGACCTGCTCTCTCTCGAAGAAACCATCTCTGAAGAAGTCGCGGAAAAACTTCGAGGCAAGCTCACCGGCGAATCAAAGAAACGCGCGCCGAAACGGGCTACCGATAACACAGAGGCTTATCAGCTTTATTTGAAGGGCCGCTATCACCTGGCCAAAAGAACTCCCGATGGAATCCGGCAGGCGCTTGAATTCTTTCAACGGGCGGTCGATCACGACCCCAACTATGCCAACTCTTACGCCGGATTGGCCGACTGCTATGGCGCTCTCGCATCTCCTTACGGCGGTGCAGCTTTCAAACCGGCGCATGTCGCGCCACGAGCAAAAGCGTTCGCGCTTAAAGCGCTGGATCTGAACCCGTCCCTCGCAGAAGCGCACGCGTCACTCGCGACCGTGAAGCTGTTTTACGATTGGGACTTCGCGGGAGCGGAGAAATCGTTCCTCAAAGCGATCGAAATCCAACCCGATCTGGTTACCAGCCGGCTCTATTATCCCGTGCTCCTCGCGGTGACCGAACGCTTCGATAAAGCCGTCCGCGAAGCAAAGCACAATGTCGATGCCGATCCGCTTTTCATGCTTGCAAATGCTATTTACGGCTTGATCCTCAGTTTCGCCAATCAGTGGGAAGAAGCGGCAGATCATTTGAAAAAGACCATCGCCCTTGAACCGCGATTCCATCTTGCACACGGTTTTCTCGCCGTGGTCTATTCTTCCCTCGGACGTTTTGATGAAGCGATTCACTGCGTAAAGACTGCAATTTCCCTTGCCAGAGTCCCCATCTGGCTCTCCTGCCTTGGATATATTCAAGCCGCTGCAGGCCGGAAGGATGAAGCGCTGGCGTGTCTGAAGGAACTCGAGACGATGTCGGGCCAGATGTACATTGACACACTCGCCTCGGGCCTCATTTACATGGGCCTCGGGGATCTCAGGCAATACGAAGCGTTGCTCGTTCAAGCCTATAACGACAGGATTGGCGGCTGCATTTTGCTGGGAGTCACTAAACTCTACGAGCCCGTGCGTTCTGAACCGTTCTTCCAGGAGATTTGCCGCAAGGTCGGTTTACCTTAGTTGCAGCTATGGTCCCTCTGCCGGTGGAGTAAAACTGATACTCGGATCGACGACGCCTGCCGCGATATTGGCGATCAACCGCAGGTCACGGCTGAAAAACAACTGGATGCCAAACAGCGGCACA
The DNA here is from genome assembly GCA_964633285.1 of uncultured Solibacteraceae bacterium. Classification (GTDB taxonomy): domain Bacteria; phylum Acidobacteriota; class Terriglobia; order 20CM-2-55-15; family 20CM-2-55-15; genus 20CM-2-55-15. The sequence goes on from CAZWGA010000007.1 coordinate 134,333, forward strand.
TTGTTCGTCGTTCGAACATAAACAAATCCATCATCGGCATTGGACGCGGGCACCAGTTCCGTCAGTAGCTTCGCGGTCTTCGTTCCGCGCGCGAGCGTGAATGAAGCTTTGCCGACAAGGGCGCCGGTCTTCCTCATGATGTAGACTTCAACATTTGCGTCGGTGGACGTTGTGTTGAGCAGCGCAATTCCGGTGCTCCACAAAGGACCGTTCGCAACATGGTCGAAAATCATCGTCGAGCGTGACGTGTTTTGCCCTGGAACGGTTGTTGCGCCGTTCGTGCCGGTATACCCATAAGCAATATAGCCATTGATCGGCGCACTCGCGAGAACCCTTACCCAGCCTTCCTGATAAGCGGTCGAAAAACCAAAGAGACTGTCGGCGGATTCGCGCAACGAACCATTCGCGGCGATGAAACGCGTCACCGAGACAGGATTTCCTGTATTCGGAGTAAACGTAATGGTCACTGCCTGATTGATCGTGGAGACATTGGTAACTCCGATGATGGATGTCCAATACGGAGTTCCATCCTGAGGTCCGCTCGGCACGTGCGGAAAATCGATTTCGTTCACCGCTGCGCCGGGATCCATTCCATTCAAGACGGTCCATTCCGGGCCAACCGGGTAGTTCAACGTAACGGCCGTTCCCGAGATGTTTCGCGTTCCCGTCACGCGGATATACATGGTGGGCGCCGTCGTGAAAGCGAATATGCTGGACGCGAAATTCTTGTAAACGCCGTTGGGTGGAAGGTTCACTGTCACAGCCGTGGCTATTTCGGTCCCGGCGGAACCGTAAACGCGAATGGTGACCGTGTTGGTGTCCGATCCAATATTGGCAATGTTGATCTCCGTCGTGGACAACGTGGGAACAAGCGGAAAAATCAATTCGCGCGCAACGGGACCCGTTTCCGCTCCATCCAGATTGTTTCTGAAATCTCCGCCAATCCAGAAGCCCTGCAATCCAACCGTCGAACTCGTCGCCTGTACCCAACCGGATTGGGTGACGTTGCCGAAGATCTCCGTACCCAGTTTTGAAAACTGGCCTTTTGCGGGCACAGTCTGATTGGAAGCGCTCACCTGCTGTCCTGATGAGTTGTACAGTGCAAACGTGACAATCGCATCCGCCGGTCCCGGATTCACAAGGGCAAACCCTGTGTTTGTCAAATCCGC
>CAZWGA010000007.1:135511-144963 GCA_964633285.1 uncultured Solibacteraceae bacterium
TGATTGGAGCCTTGCACCGTCTTTTTCGCTGTGGTGTAAATTCCAAACGGGACAGTACCATCCGCCGGTTCCGGAGCCAAGAGGCGAAAACCTTGGTTTGTCAAAGCCCGACGTTTAAACGAACGCGGGAAATCCAACACCGACGGCGGCGCAATCGAAAACGGCACTGCTGGTCCCGTACCAAACGGCGTGTTTGCCGTCACAGTGCGATCGCCGAGCGTGGCGCTGGATGCAATCGTGAATACAGCCGTGGCAGAAGTCGAACTGTTGAGCCTGACGGCGCTGACGGTAATATCGGAACCGGCATCAATGGTCATCGGAGCAACAAAGAATTGCCCGGTGAGCGTCACACTGACAGCTCTTCCTGGAGCGCCGTAGGCAGGAGTGACCGCTTTGATCTCGGGCGGCGCTGTCGCGACAGAAAGTGTGTAATTGCCGATCCCGGCAAAGGAGGTCGTCGCTTCGATAAAGTACGTTCCGGGCGCAAGCGTAGCTCCGATTCGTGCGTCTGTACCGCCGCCACTGTTGTCATCAAATGACAGCAGTGAACTCGCAGAGTTCATCAGATACAAATAGGCATCCAATGCCGTGGACTTCATGTCGATATAAACCGGAGTCGCCGCGGTAACGGTCAGCTTGTACAAATCCGCATATTGGCCTGAGCGGTGAGGCGAAGGCGGCGCTTTAACCGAAAGAACGCCGTTCACCGTTTGTCCGGTCGCGATTGCAGTCATTGCAGCGGTGGACTGAATAACCGTGAATGACGCCGTGTTGGTCGTCCCCTCGGAAGTCGTCACGGTTACATTGTGATTTCCCAGAGGCGCGTCCGGTGCGATGGTGAACGTCGCCGAAGCCGAAGTCCCGCTGCTGGGAATGCTCGAACTCGTGACCGTGGCGGAAATGCCGGTACCCGCGTTGATCGTCATTGATGGAACAAAACGATTTCCAAACAGCGTTACGGTCGCGACGGAACCCTGGAAACCAATGTTCGGACTCAGAAAGGTCAGGGTCAGCGGGCTGAGTGTGAGGGTATAGTCTCCGGTCTTCGCCGGAAGATATGAAGTCGTTTCGATGAAGTAGGTGCCTGATCCAAACGTGGTTGTAATTCTTGCTGTGTTACTTCCAGCGTCAGTGCTTTGAAACATTAACTGACCTGCCGCGTTCGTTATCGATAGAGTCGGATCAAACGCGCTCGATTGCAGTGTGATGCTGAGCGATGTCGGGGTTGCGAGCGTCAGTTGATAGAAATCGGCGTAGGCGCGCGGTGATTCCAGTGAGGGCGGATCCGTCGCCGATAGGGTTCCATTAATTGTTTGACCTGCGCTTACCACAGAAATGGGAGGCAAGACACGCATGCTGCCCGCGCTGGATGCGCCTTCCGGAGTTGTGACCGTAACGTTGCGCGTTCCAATTGCGGCGTTACTCGCGATCGTGAAGGTCGCGGTGGCTGTCGTGGCGTTAACGACGCTCGCACTGCTGACAGCGATTCCGGCGCCTGCGTCGATGGCCAGAGGCGCGGTGAATCGTGTTCCAGTCAAAGTCACGTTGGCGGTAGAACCCTGACCAAGGAAAAAGGGCGCAACGGAAGTCACAGTGGGAAGGTTGATCGACAGCGTGTAATCGCCAACCTCGCCCGTCAGATACGAAGTCGCTTCGACAAAATATGTACCGGCGGCCAATGTTATCGACATTCTCGCATTGTTGTTTCCGCCACTCTGATCATCGGAAGCGAGAAGAGAACCCGTCGATGAAAGCAGAAACAGATATGCATCGACGATATCGGACCGCATATCAATCGTGACAAATGTCCCCGACGCCACGGTGAACTGGTAAAGATCCGCGTAGTGATAAAAGAAATTTCGTGAAGTGTAGTCCGCCGGCGATAGCGTTCCGGAAACACGCTGCCCGACACTGATGGGCGTCGGGACAATGAAAGTCAGCGGATTGCTCGTCCCGTCCGGAGTCGTCACAGTCACATCCCGCGGAGTCAGAGGCGCGTCAGGCGCAATAGTGAATCTTGCGGTAGCGGTGGTTGCGTTCAGGACGGCCACATTGCTCACGGTAATTCCGGCGCCTGCGGATACGGTCATTGGATTGGTGAACCGTGTGCCCGCAAAAGTCACGTTAATCGCCGAACCTCTTGCGCCAAAGGCGGGTGTCACGAATGTAATGGTGGGCGTGTTGATCGACAGTGTGTAATCGCCTGTGGCTCCAGTGGCTGAAGTTGTAACTTCGATCAGATACGATCCCGCGCCAAGCGTCTGCGTGATTCGCGCATTGTTGCTGATTCCACTTTGATCGTCGGAAAACAAAACGCTCCCGGAAGCAGAGAGCAAATACAGAAACGGATCGAAATAACGGGATTTCAAATCAATCGAAACCGCCGTGGATGCGTTAAGAGTAAATGCAAAGAAGTTTGCGTGTTTGCCGGGGCGTTCCTGTGACGATGGATCTTTGGCCGTCAGCGTTCCCGAAATCGTCTGTCCCGGTAGAATCGGAGCCGTCGCGCCGACGTTAAGAAGAACCCCGGTCGATCGGGAAACGTTGCCGGCGGTTCCCGCGATTCCAATATTAAATACGCCCTGACTGGCGTTTGCCGCGGCCGTCAAGGTCAAAGTCGATGAGCCTGTCCCCGAAACGATCGAAGCAGGATTGAACGTCGCGGTCACCCCCGCAGGCAGGCCGAAGGCCGTCAAATTCACGCCCGTAGTCGAGGTTGTGGATACGGTCAGATCGATCGATGAATCCGGACTCAACTTTGTCAGGCCTGGAGTCACCGAGAGCGTCAATGGTGACAGCGATGCAGCAGGCGCGCAGGCTGTGACAGCTCTGTAGACATTGAGCCGGCCGCCCGTTGTTGTCCGGTTTAGGAGTGCAGGTATGGGATCCGCATTATTGAGAAGATCTGATTTGAGAGCCGTTGTCGTCAGCGTACTACATGCGGACAGCACTAACGCCGCGGCGCCCGCAACCATTGGCGAAGCCATGGACGTTCCGCTTAAGAAGGCGTAAGCGCCGGGCGGATATGTCGAGAACACATTCACGCCCGGCGCTCCCAGGTGTGTCTTTCCCGGTCCCCACGACGAGAACGATGCAAGCGCGTCCCTGTTATCGGTTGCGGCGACAGAAACAACATTCGGAACGTCGTAGTTTCCAGGATATTCCGAGGTTAGATCATTGTTCGCGCGGCTGTTGCCGGCTGCAGCAACAAACAACATGTCGTTTGCCGCTGTCAGGTTGATCTCGTCCATGAGCGCCTGACTGAAGCCGCCGCCTCCCCAACTGTTGTTCAACACACGAATATTGGCGTCCGTTCCAAAGATCTTTTTGACCTGAATCAGGAAATCGATTGCAGCAACTGCATCGACAGTCGTGCCGCTCCCGGAACTGCTGAGGAACTTGCTTCCGATAATGCTCGCGACGCGATTGACACCGGATACTCCCACGCCGTTGTTCCCTGAGGCGCCGATGATTCCGGAAACATGGGTTCCGTGGCCATGGTCGTCCAAAGGATCACACATCCTCGTAATGGCGTTGAACCCGTGTGTGCCTTCTGCACACGTAATGGTCTGTCCGCCAATGATCACTGTGAACGATGTCGGAGCCGACCACATGTTGGCTACGAGATCCGGATGCGTGTAATCGACGCCCGTGTCTACAACACCCACGACGATTTTCCGCGAGCCTTCGGTTATGTCCCAGGTGCGCGTCGCACCGATGTCGGCGCCCGCCGTTCCGCTCGGCGTTGTTGCCGGCGTCAGCAGGGTCTGACCTGTGTTCAACAGGCCCCATTGCTGATTGAAGAATTGATCGTTGGGAATATCGTAGGCGGACCACACATAGTTCGGTTCCGCATAAAGCACATCCGGACGTGCCTGGTAAGTCCGCAACAGCACAGCGACGCTCCGGCCGCGCGATCGTATGCGCATTGCCCCCGTTTGTCCGACGCTCTCAGCGGATGCGATATCGGCATCCTGCGCAACGAGAGCTTCGCTTTCCGCCTTATCTTTTCCCTGAAATCGGACGAGAATCTCGCCCGCAACAACATCTCTGCCGTTATAGGACTCCCGCTCCACACTTTGCGCGGCCAGCGGTGTTGCTGTTGCGACGGCGGCAAATCCCGCAACAACGACAACGATCATTTGTCTCACGAGAACTTCAAATTTGAGCATGTCCGGCTGTTGATCTAATAAAGGGGAGGTTTTTCTTCATGCGTGTATTGAAGGGGAATTAATATACATGGACAGAAGCGCCGGTCAAGCGGTAAGGTTCCGGGAAAAATCGCACAAGTGTTCAATCCAAAACCTGGAGGGTAACCCATGAAGAGACTGTTTCTAGGCCTCACAATAGCCGTCATTCTCGTGATCGCGGCTGGTGTGGTTGCGGCCCAACAACAATCCGCGCCGCCGCCATGGGCGTATGGTTTTGCAACACCACCGGGTCCGGCAGGCGCTGCGCCCGCAGCTCCGGCAGGAGGAGGCGGTGGCGGACGCGGCGCCGCGCCTGCTGCGGCTCCGGACACCACACAACACACGCTTCCGGGTAGCAATGGATCTTTCACGCTGGCACAGATTCGCGATGGCTTCGGACCGGCCGACTGGTATCCCTCCGACCATCCGCAGATGCCGGAAATTGTGGCGCATGGAAAACGTGAGCAGCAGGTGAATGCCTGTAGTCTCTGTCATTATCCCAACGGAAAAGGCAGGCCGGAAAACGCCGGAGTCTCGGGACTTCCTTATTCTTATTTCGTTCAGACCATGATGGACTTCAAAAACGACATGAGAAAGAGCGCGGATACTCGAAAAGCAAACACGAACCGCATGATCGCGTTTGCAAAAGCCATGAGCGACGATGAAATCAAAGCCGCGGCTCAATACTTTTCGTCAATGAAGTGGACGCCGTGGATCAAAGTTGTCGAAACCGACTCTGTACCGAAGACTCGGATCGCAGGCGGCATGTTCCTCGCTCTCGAAGGCGCCGAAGCGGGAAAAGAACCGATCGGGCAGCGCATTATCGAAATACCCGAAAAGACGGAAGACACGGAGTCGCTGCGCAATCCACATTCGGGATTCATCGCTTATGTTCCGGTGGGAAGCGTCAGGAAAGGCGAAGCACTCGCGCGAACCGCGCAGTGTACGCTGTGTCATGGCGCCAATCTCGAAGGCCTTGGCCCGGTCCCCGGCATTGCGGGCCGTTCGCCCAGCTACATCGCGCGTCAGCTATACGATATGCAGCAGGGCGTGCGTAAAGGAGTGTGGACGGATCTCATGAAGCCGGTCGTTGCCAAGTGGAGCGCTGATGATATCCTGAATATCGCTGCGTATACGGCATCCAAATAATTGTGCGATACCTCGTCACGGCAAAAGTAAAACCCGGCAAAGCGGATGCGCTCGACCGCGCCATCGAGAATGGAACTCTCGGGCGCGGATCGGTCGCCGGCGATGAATACTTCCGGAACATGTCGGAAGCGCGTCAATTGAACGACGGACGCGTGCAGTGGGTCGAAGTTTGTTATTGCTGGACGCCGCTTGCTGAAGAGCGTCCGTATTGGGAAAAGTATTTCGACTTGCTGAAAGTTCAGGATGCTCACGCGCGGAGCCGCTGCCGCGACCTGAACGGAACCGAATCGTGGTCATGCAATAACTGCGACTGCACCGAAAAGCTGGAAGCACGGCTCGCGTGCAAAGGCCAACCCTTCAGGCAGTGATCAGCTCGGACACACTTCGCCCAGCGCGCCTGAGCCGCCACAGTATTTCGTATCCTGAAGCTGGATGAGCAAACCATCGGGATCCGTGAAGTACAACTCCGGCGTGCCGTCTTTCGATCCTCCTCGATTCTCCATCCGAAGGCTGATGTAATGAACGAGCGGACCCGCCGCGCCCTGCGGGTTTCCTCTCGGTTTGATACCGTAGCTCTCGAGATTCTTGATGACGCTATCCGGATTGAAATTGTCCATGCTCATGCAGAGATGATTTATGCTTCCCGGACGCGGAGCGGCATTCGCGCCGCCACGTCCGCCTCCGCCGCCACCAAACATCAAGAACTCGACACCATTTCCCGCGCTTAAAAACGGCGATGTGGTGCTTCCGGCCGGAGCCTGGTAACCCTGAATGCGCCAACCAAACAGATCCTGGTAAAACTTGTTCGAGCGCGCCGCATCCGATCCGAAGATCGTGCAGTGACTCCAGCCTCGCAGCGCCATCAATCCTTTCTTCGGTGACGGCTCGGGCGCCGGACAGACATTGCCGAGCGGTCCGGAACCGCCGCAATAACGCGGATCCTGCAGTTGAATCGCGATGGTGTCCGGATCGTAGAAATAGAGTTCTGGAGTTCCCTCCTTGCCGCCTCCCGCTTCGGGCCCGCGCACTCGCACGCGAACTTTCATCGGACCGGGCTCATCGCTTTTCGTGAAACCACGCTGTGTGAGAGTTGCAACGATGCGATCGGCATTGAAGTCGTCCACGTTGAGACAAATGTGATTGATGTTGGGCGCATTCGTCCCCGCTGAACTGATACCGAGAAATTGCGGACCTGCGCCGATGCGAAGATTGGCATTCGTTGTCCCCTGCCTGCTGACCACCGGCATTCCAAATAGTCCCTGATAGAAATCAACCGATCGCTTAACGTCCGAAACGTAGAGCGTCACGTGATTGATGCCGCGCGTGCGTATGGCGGGAGTTGTTGATTGGCCAATGAGACGCGGGGCTATGAGCAGACCCGGGAGCGAACGGAGCATTTCTCGACGATTCATGGTTTACCTCGAATGAAAAGAAAATTGGACGTTAGGTTATTGGGTCATCTGGTGCTTTGACAACTTAATTTGACGGCGTACATGGGACATTCCAACAGTTCCTATTTTTGGAAACGAGCGTGCTATGCCCCCGGCATGAGTACTACACAGTCCAAGGCTGATGAACTTGAAAACCGGTTGATCTTATTCGCGGCCGGAATCGTCAACCTTTGTTCCAGGCTGCCGAGATCACAAGAGGAAAGGCATATTTCTGGGCAAATGCTCCGGTCGGGAACAGCGGCAGCAGCAAATTATGGCGAAGCCAGGGGAGCGGAAAGCCGGACCGATTTCATTCACAAGCTGAGAATCGTGTTCAAGGAACTTAACGAAACAACCATCTGGCTCCGCATTCTTACTGAAAGTTCCGTGTTTTCCTCGGATCGTTTAGTCGCGATAATCGCGGAAAACCGCGAACTTTGTCGAATAATAGCGGCGTCGATCAAAACGGCTCGCTCAACCTCCTCCCAATAAGAACTGTTGGAATATCCCATATGCGCCGTCAAATTCAGTTGTCCAACCACCAAATGACCCACCGACGCATTTGTCATTGAAATTCCTTATTTCGGCCACCGAGCCTGCCACTTCCGCCGCATTCCCGCCCGATCCACTTCAAGTCCTCGAAGATACACCTTGCTGATCTTCCGCGAATTCGCAATGTCATCGAGAGGATTCGCATCGAGCACTATGAAATCCGCGCTGCGGCCCGAAGCCACAAGCCCTGTGTTTAAATGCGCGGCGTCGGCGGAATCACGGGTTGCAGCGACAATAGCTTGAGAAGGAGTCAACCCCATCCACACCCAGTTTTCAAATTCCAGTTGTCCCATCCATCCAATGAAGAACCGCGTCTGACCGGTGTCGCTTCCCAGCGTGATTTTCATTCCGGCGGCGCGAAGCTTGAGCGCATTACCGGTTCCCATTTCCTTCAGACTGCGGCGCGCGCGATCGACGGATTCCGGTGTGAGCCGCGCGAGATAGTCTCCCCACTGTTCCTGAATCTGCTGCGGTGGAACCGTTTCACGCAGAATCGGATCATTCCAGACTTCGCGCGAAGACGCTGTCCAGCCGGCCCCGGGATTGAACCAGAGATTCGGGCGGTTTTTTCGGGCGATCCTGTCTTTTACGATTCCGATGAATTCATCGTCGGGCAATTCGCCCATACGAACGGGAAGATGCAGCCATCCTTCAACGCCCGCTCGCATGAGTTGTTTGGCGTCACTGAGAGTGACGTTGTGCGCGGCCACGGGGACGTTGAACTTGTGGGCCTCATCGATGATCGCCAGGTACAGCGCCGGCGTCAGTTTCTTTGTTCGACCGCCGCGATCATCGACCCAGATCTTGATGAATTCCGGTTTCACGCGCACATAGTCCTGAACGGCGGCCCGCGCTTCTTCAACTGTCGTCACCGGATACGGAACGTCGGTGCGCGATGGATGTCCGTTCGCGCCTGATCCCGGCCAGGCGATTCCGGTTCCGGCCGTCCTGAACAGCGCGGCGCCCGGAATGATCTCGTCACGCACGCGCAGCGGAACATCTCCCCAGTTCGTCCTCCCGCCGTGGAGATCCGAGCGGTCGAGGAGATCGCCGATACCGATCGTCGCGCTGAATCCGTAATACGCCAGACGCTCGAGATGATCGATGAGGTTCTCCCGCGTGAAGTATTCCTTCCCCATCGTTCCATCCCAGTCATGCTGGTATCCGATGTGACCGTGCAAATCCACTTTCGCGGGCATGACGGTCTTCCCAGCAAGGCTGACATGAACGGCTCTGGCAGGCACAGGCACATCACCGCGGCGGCCCACACGCGTGAACCGTCCGTTCTCCACAATAAAGGCCGCGTTTTCGATTGCCGCGCTGCCGTCACCGGTGATCAGCCGCGAGCCTTCAAAGACCGTAGTCGCTGACGCGGGGGCCTGGCCGTGAATCCGTGTGGAGTAAGAAGCTGCGAAAAACAGAAGCAAGAGCAGAGCGATTTGGAGTCGATTCATTTTTGTGTGCCTTGTGTCTCGCCGGGCTTTCTATTGAAATTTCGCGGCACGCCTGGCCGCTCCGGTGAGTTCGAGGATATGCATTCCGGTATTTGCGCGATCGACGATGTAAATGTACCCGCGATCATCCACTTCAACATTGTTCGTCTGAATCGCAGTCTTGCATCGCTGATCGGCGCCAGTGCCCACGCATCGCTTGTCCGTCTTTGAAGTCACGGCTGGAATGTAATAGCCGATCTCTCTGGGCTGAAGCGGATCACGCACATCGAGAGCGCGCACGCCGCCATTGAAGTGGGCGACGAAAAGCACGCGTCCATAGTAAATCGGTGTGAAGTTTTCATTCGACGAATGCGTTCCGAAGCGTCCGCCACGGCCGCAGAATTCGCCGCTGGATTCGGGAACGGTCCATGAGGCCACTCCGAACGGCCGCGTCTCTGTCGTGACGTCGATGATGCGCACCATCTGGCGGTTCTCTAAACATTCATTCGCCGTCGTCTCGCCGACGGCAACCACGAAGTCGCGCCGCGCCTGCGTTCGCTCCGGCGCCGCGTCTCCGTGATCGTGATCGATGCCGGCCGCCGCAGCGGAACCCGGCCGTAACTTTTGTTTCCCAAATTCCCCGAGCTGCATGCCGAGCAGCGGGAAAGTCGTGTGCGCTCCCATATCCGGAGGCAAAT
>CAZWGA010000008.1:0-138108 GCA_964633285.1 uncultured Solibacteraceae bacterium
GGATCGAGAGCGATGGCCCGTCAACAGCCAGAGGCGGAATGATGGCATTCACGCTCGAACCATCGGGCAGGCGCGCGTCCACCAGCGGCACCGATTCATCGATGCGCCGGCCGACGCTCGACACAATTTTTTCGATGATATGCAGCAGATGCCGGTCGCTTTGAAAGCGAATGCCCGTTTCCATGAGTTTCCCGTGACGCTCGATGTACACACCTTTGTGCGTATTCACCAGAATGTCCGAGATCGATGGATCCTTGAGCAGCGGCTCGAGCGGACCGAGGCCGAAAACTTCATCAAGAATTTCTTCGGCGAGACGATTCCGCTCGGTCATGCTGATGGGCAGATGATCCTCGCGAAGAATCCGCTCGAGGACGTTCTGAACTTCCTTGCGCAGTTCCTGGCGGCTCTCCACTTTCACGGCGTCCATGTTCAGAACGCTGAGAAGTTTCTGATGCACGCGCGACTTGAGTCCGGCGTGCCGCTCCTGAGCCTGGGCGCTGTGTCGTTGGACCGGCGGCATGGCGGGTTATCTTACAGGAATCGTGACCCGGTTGCTTGCAAACCCTCCGATGGTCAGACTCACTGAAATGTTGGTAGCGGGAGACAGCGCAGCAGGAACCGTCACGTTGACCTGATAACGTCCCGAGAGTCCCTGAGCCAGGCCGCTGTACGTGACTGTCGCCGAATAGCTGTCGAAGTAGACGCGCGGCGCCCGCACCGTACGATTCAACGGCTCCCTCACGGCTCCCGGCTGGCCCGGCGCTGCGGCGGGACTCACCGCGCCAAGGCCCGCGGCATAAAAAGTAACGGTCGTTCCGCGGTCCGCAGGATTCGATGCCGAAACAATCGTTCCATTGCTCTTGACGAAAATGCCGAGACCATGGCCGCTGTCGTTCTGCGTGAAGATGCCGGGATCGTATGCCGCCATCGAAATCTGAATCGTGTTGCTGCGAACACCGGCGACTTCGACTCGCAGTCCGTACACACCGGCTACAACGTCCGGAGGAATGAACGCTTTGATCAAAGATGAAGATACGGATAACAGAGGAAGCGCGATGTCTCCTCCCGCCGACGAAAGGATCACCTGAGTCGAAAGAAGCTGGGCCGGCAGCAGAACGTTGTTTGGAGCCGCGGCATCCGCCTCAGCCACATTGGTACCGGAGATCGACACAATGCTGCCCGGCGCCAGCGAAGCGTAAGGATTGAGCGAGATGCCGTCGAGAACTCCGTCCGAAAGAAGGCTCGGAGCCGCAGCAACGGTTATGGTGAAGGTCAACGACACCTTGCCGCTCGACGCCACGACCTGAACCTTGCCTGCAGTTGCAGGCAGCGACAGAACGGAAGTGGCAACACCCGCCGAATTCGAAACAGCAGTGCGCGGATTCAAGGATCCTCCGCCGCTGATGATCGTAAAACTCACCGCGATACCGGCCAGAGGCTCCCTGTCCGCGTCAGTCAGCAAAACATGCAGCGGCACGTTGCCGCCGGGCGCGCCCGACGTCACACTTCCGCCGGCAACTGCAATCTGCGCGGGCGCCGCCGTGACTCGCAATTCAACTGGAATGTTCTGCACGAACGGACCGGCCCCGACCTGGATTTTTCCCCGGTACGAACCCGGCGGCAATGCCTCCGCGGATATCACGACAGGCACCTGAACGGAGGCTTGCGGTCTCAATGTTCCGTCCGTTTGCCCCAGCGTGATCCAGGGATCCAATGTGCTGAGCTTCCACGGCAGTGTTGTCGTCGTGGAAAGACTTGTCAGAGGAACACCGGAAGTCGTGGACGTGCCGTGAACCAGCGTGACATTGATGCCCAGAGGCTTCACGACGATACCGGCGGTGAGTCCTGTGGTGTTCATCCAATACACGCCGCGTCCGAAAGTCGCGGCAAACAGAACCCCGTCAGATGCGCGCAATGCAAGTTCGGTGACCGGAGCCGGCGGCAGGTTCTGCACCGAACTGCCGCTGATATCGATCCACTGCGGTACGTTCGTAACAAAACCAAAACTGACAAAAACTCCAGCATCGGTCCCCAGATAAATTCGTTGAGCCGGCTGCGTGAACACCGGGCTCAGCGACGTGGGATCCACAAGGATCGTATTGATTGAAACCGGTGGAAGATTTGCGCGAATCGATGTCCACGTTGCGGCTGCGCTGTTGGCGTTTGTGGATTGCAGCAGATCGCCTGGCGCCAGTCCGGCGGAAAGACTCGAACCTCCGGGGAATGCGCCGATCGCCGCATAGAGCGTGCTGCTCTGGCGCGCGTCGACAGCCAGTTTGCTGATCAAGCCGGACAGCGTGCTGATCAACGTCCAGGTTTGACCGGCATTCGCAGAGCGCCACACGAGAGAGACTGTGGGACATGCCGTCTGCGTCACTTCAGGAAGGCACGCCGTTGCTGCAAAAAACGTTGTACGGGATGCGGGCGCCATGGCCAGGGCGATGACCACTCGCGTGGGATCCGGATCCACAATCGACAACGCCGTCCACGTGGTTCCGTTATTGCTGGTGTGATACAAGCGCTTGCCCGCGACATATATGTTCGATGGAGTAACCGGATCGATAACCATCGGCGGATTTGGCGCGCGCAACTCGCCGTCGGCGATGATTGTTTTCGCTGTGAATTTCACTCCGGCATTGTTCGAGTAAATAACCTGACTGTTGGTCGAAACAAAAATATTCGCGGAACCGGTTTGCGCGGCAACAACGGTTCCCGCAGGGCGCACGCCCGTCACTTCAATTTCCGGAGTAGTACCCGTTCGCATCAGGCCGAACATGCCGCTTGGTCCCGATGCCCAGATTCCATTGGCGGGATCGATATCCACTCCCGCAAACTGCGCAATCGGCAATTGCGCCACCGAGCGGACGGGATAACCTTCAATGATGCCGACATACTCGACACCTCTTTCGCCGCCCAGCAGCAGGTTTCCACCGGCATAAGTCATCGCGTGGAACTCGGCAGTCGTGGTGGGAACCGTTTGCCAGCTTGCTCCCTGATCCCGGGAAACGATCAGTGTCTTGCCCCCCACATAAAGATTCCCGACAATCGGGTCGGCAAGGAGCGTGAACGGAGGCCGAGCCTGACCGATGGCATATGCCGGCGACCACGTCGCGCCACCGTCCGTACTGCGATAAAAATCCAATTGTGAAAACGGAATCAGCGGCGACGATGCGCTTCCGGAAACAAGAGCGGCAGTCGCCCACGAAGTCACAACGGAAATCGTTCCTCCGCCCGCAATCACGCTGACCCAGTTCGTGCGGCCATAAGCCACAATGGGATTCAAAGGAAGTACGACGGGACTCCACGTGCGGCCGCTGTCCGGCGAGACCTGGACGATCGCATCCGTGGTTCCCACATAAACTTTATCCGGGCCGTCGAAGGCAATCGACGTTACCGGAGAATTCAAAACCTTTGTCCAACTGGCGCCGCTATCGTTGGAAACAAACAGACCTTCAAGCGATCCCGCAAAAAGGTGCGTGGAGTCCGAGGGATCGATGCCCAACGCGCAGATGGGCTCGTTCGTGATATGCGGACCAATCGTCCAGGTGCGCCCGCCGTTTGTTGAGCGATCGACGCGTTGTCCGGTCCGTGGATTCTGATCGTCTCCGGTACCGGCGTAAATGGTGTCCGACGACTGAGGATCTACAACGATTGAACAAACCTGAAGCGACGGCAAAGAGTCCGTTTGCGGCGCCCACGTTCCGCCCGAATCGTACGTTTTCCACACACCGCCACCAGGCGTTCCAAGATATAGCGTGATGTCGTTGCGTGAATCCGCCGCAAGAGCCAGAACGCGAGCCTGCGGCGCCGCGGGTCCTGCGAAATTCCATGCGACCGGAGCTTGAGAAAAAGCGGGAAGGGCGAAGACCAGAATCAGGAAGAGCAACAGCCCTTCCCCTCGAAGAGTTTTCAACCGCGCTCTACTCGATCGCCGCGAGCGGTGCGTTGGTACTTGCACTCGATAATCCTCCCGCAGTAACCACGACCGGCAAATCGTCGCCGCGTATCCGGTTGCCTGGAACGAGCAGCTTGATTTGATACACGCCGACAAAACCCGGAGCCAGACCGGCCCACGTGACGGGATAGGACTCGCCTCCGATCGTGACCGTCACCGGTTGATTCGTCCGCGATGGCGGATCCTGTGGGTTTAACTCACCCGCAGGCACGACGGGATTGACGGGACCCAGACCTGTCGCATAAAGCGTGAGGCTTTCATCTGCATCGGCCGGATAAGCGGGCAGCACAAGCGTGCCGTCCACATCGTGGAAAAGCACAGCTCGCGACTGGCCGTCCACATCCATGGAGAATATGGCCGGGCTTGTCGACGTCACCGCCACCGGAACACCCGCGCTCGAAATTCCCAGGCGCGTGGAACGAATCGTCAATGTGACGCGGCCTGTTGTCAGTTCGGGAGGCAACTGTGCATCGATCTGATTCGACGATGTCGTGAGCAGAGGAATCGCGATTTCATTTGCAGTAATGCAGACTCCACCGAGGCTTTTCGGCAATGGCGTGGATGACGCCGAATCGGGATCCGCCAGGTTCGTTCCGAGAATCGAGATCAGAGAACCGGGAGAAACGCGGTTCGTTCTGTTAACGCTGCTCACAACCCCATTCGCCGCGAAAATCGGCGTGCGGCCCGTTGAAACTGCAAGTGAAACAACACTCAAACCGGAATACGTCAGCAGGTAGGTGTTGTTGCCGCCGGCATCCGTCAACATTCCGCGCTGCAGAAGCACCGTATTGTTGTTGAGCCCAAGCTCCAGCGCCGTCGGGCGTGGCGGCCACAACCGGGTTCCGGCCCCGATCGCGGTTGCGCCTTGAAGATTAATATCCATTATGGGCTCAGCCATCGAAACCTGAAGGTTTGCTTGAAGTGTCGTCAGGCTCAGACGTTGCAGGCTCTGAACCGGCGCGGCCGCTGTTCCACCCTGTACCCGCACCAGATTATTGCCGGTCGTTACGACTCCGAGCGCGGCATTCGGATTGACGCCGCCAGGCGGGATGATTCCACCGGCTATTCCCCCCAGCACGCTCTGATAAACGAGCGATGAGTTATAGACGTTGTTGTCGATCACGAAATAACTGCCGTCCGCTGCGGCAGTCGCAGCACCGCGCAATGCCGGAAGCTGGGTTTGAGCGGCTGTGCGAGTAACAACGAATGTGTCTGCGACCGGATCGTAAAGACGCATCGTGCCGTTGGCTTCGACCAAAGCTACCGAACTGCCGTCGGCCGGAGCCACCAGCAGATTACGCACATTGATCGTATTTGCGGAGAGAGTCCCGGTGGCGCCGATTCCAAGATTTGTCCGCGGAAACGCTGCGCGGGTCAAACGGCTCAATTGCCAGACCGAGCCGCTGCCTCCGGGCGCGAGACCGGGCGTGGCGCTCAATGGAACGGCGGTAAACAGAATAGCGTTGGATGATGACGCAACCGAGTGCGGGAACAGCGGAGCCGTCACTCCCAGCGGAATCGGTCCCATGACAATCTCATCCACTTCCTGAAGTGTGTTGAGATCCACGATAGACAGATTCTCGGATCCGGAATTTGCAACTATCAGTGTGTTGGGATCCGGCATGGTCATCGACAACGGGCGATTGCCGACACGAATCGGGGACAGGAATGTCTGCGTCGCGAGCGAAAAGACTTCAATCTGATCCTGTGTGTAATTCGCAATGTACAACCGCTGGCGTGGAGCATCCATCTGCATGTCAACAGCGACACCCGACATCGGAACGACTGCGCCGCGCTGAGTCACGTCGCGATAATTCACGTTCACCAGAATTGCGGGCTCAACGTTTACCGCCTCGGGAGAAACCAGAATGATGGAATACTGCAGCGCATTGAACGTGGTCAGATTGCGCGCGTCCAGACTGATGGTCAGATTCGCCGGAGCAACTCCTGTTCGCTGATTCAAAACAACAGGATTTGCGGCGGTCTGATTATTTACCGTTGCTGAGAATGTCAGCCGTCCGGTTCCCAGATTCCGAATCTGGATGGATGCCGTAGCGACGGTTCGATTGCAGGGATCGATCGATAGAACGACGTTCGGCGTGCTGACATCCAGGATCGGCAGAGTGCTCAACTGGCCAATCGGAATAACCATGATTCCCGATGTGGAATTCGCAAACAGGTTATCTCCATCTGCTGACGCAATGATCTTCGAGAGAATCACTTCCGGCATTCGAAGGCCGAGCTGCGGAGTCAGGCTGGAGGAACGCAGAACCTGCAACACGGCCAGCGTTCCGGTTTGGGTTCCAGCGACGCCCGGAATCGTGTTCGCCGGCGGCTGATTCGTATTCAGCGGGTTGATCGGGTTCGCGAGCGTTTGCGTGCTGAAATAGCCGTACACCGAATTACCATCGAGCGAAAATGCGCTGCCGCCGTTCATCGTGGCATTTGCGATTGCCGCGCGGCCGAGGATCGTCAGGGTTTGCGTGTCAAACAGGAATGGACCGGCCATGAATCGTGAACCATCCGTCGAAGCCGACATGATGGCGCGCAACCCGGTGACGTTGCGGCTGCGCAAAACGCTGCCAGAACTGACTTCGTAAACAAAGAGCCGATTCGTAGACAACCCGATAATGAGATTGCCGGATGCTGTAGTGATCAGACCGGCGAACAAACTCGTCGGCGTCTGGCTGTTCGGAATCGTGATGCCCGCAGCCGGTGTCGGCGGCGGAGTAATCGGCACGGTGGAAACCACGCCAGTCAAGGGGTCCAGACGTTGAAGCCCTGTGCCCCCCACCATCATCACAACCTTGCCGTCGTTTCCAACAGCGACTGCGTCCGGACGGCCTGAGAGGAAGTAATCGTTGGTGTCCTGCTGGGAGATCAGGCTGACCACACTGACCGTGTTCGATCCGCTGTTTGCCACGTACAACGTGTTCCCATCCGGACTCATTGCCAGACTCGATGGCTGCAAGCCCGTATAAATGGAACCGGTCACGCGGCGTTGTGCAACATTGTAGATATCGACTTCATTACGGTTGTAATTCGCCAGATAAACCAGATTTCGAACCGGATCGTGCACAAGATCCGCAACAGCCCCGGTCACCGGCACAACGGTGCCGATGGTCGCCGCAAAGGCTGTCGAAAAAGTGGAAAGGACGAGCAATACAACCAGGAAGATTCCTGAAACAAATCGCATAAAAAAAACTCTGCCGTTAGCGCGGGAACTATACGTCAACCCGCGCCAGTCCGTAAAGACGGACCTTTTCCCGTTTACAGTTTTTTACATTGTGAGAACCCATATTTGGGTATAAGATTCGCGGACTTTAGAAGAAGAGCAAGTCCTATCCATGGGAGCGGCTGGGCCATTCATTGTTCGCAATTGTACTCGGGGTTCGACCCTTGCCGCGAATGTACGTTTGGCAGACACGCCTCACTCCCGCCGGGTCGGATTGCTGCGACATCAATCGCTGGAACCGGGAGAGGGTCTGTGGATTTATCCCACTTCTGCAATCCACACCTTCGGTATGAAGTTTCCAATTGACGTCGCATTCCTGGATCGCCGTCTGCGCATCCAACGCATTTATCATGCGCTGGCACCGTTTCGCATGACGCGATTGGTATGGGGCGCACGAAGTGTTTTGGAACTCGCTTCCGGATCTTTGGCAGGAACGTCGATCGGCGATGAGTTGCAGTTTTCGCTTCTGGAAGATCCGGCCGCTGAAAAATTCGAGGACTAAACTGAAACGCAAATTGTTGGTCTTTAATCCTCGTACCCATAGGTAACTGGATGAAACCGAGAATATCCGTCCTCGCATTTTTAATCGTCTTATGCTGCGCTACAGGTTGTGTGCGCCGCGCGATCAGCCAGAGCTTCGGCCTGTCCCGCTCGATATCGCATCGAACGTCGCGGAAGGCCGCTTCCACGAGTCCGGACGATGCATTGCGCAGCATCTTCAGGAAACAAACCCAGGGAGCATTCGATCCGCTGACCGATGATCCACATGTGCAAACCCTGAAAAAGAATCTGAAGGCCGATCCCGCAGACAACGCTTCGCGGCTGGAACTTGCGGCGGCATTCGAAGGTTATCGACTCTACACTGAGGCGTCCGAACAATACGCAGAAGCGATGCGCCTCGATCCTGCGGAAGCCGCGGCCCTCGGCTTTGCGCGTTGCGCTCAGGCGCTGGGCCAGGCGCGTGAAGCGGTGCCGGTGCTGGAAAGCTTTCTGAAAAAAACGCCGTCGCCGAATGTTTGGGAACTACTCGGATTGCTGCACGATCAACTCGGCGATCTGAAATCCGGCGAGTCCGCATTTCGCAGCGCATTAAAAGACGGCGGAACTTCCGATCGCCTTCACAACAATCTGGGTTACAACCTCCTTCTGCAGAAGAAGCCGGACAACGCCGAGACCGAATTTCGCAAAGCACTCGATATCAATCCGAATTCACCTGTTGCGCATAACAATCTTGGATTGATCCTGGCCAGACGCGGGGATCTTGACCTTGCGCTCGATCAATTTCAATCGGCTGCGGACGCTGCCACTGCTCATAACAATCTTGCTGCGGTTCTCCTGGAAACCGGACAATACGAAAAGAGCCGCGACGAACTCACGAAGGCGCTTGCGATCCGGCACAACTTCGCTCCAGCGCTTGCGAATTTCAAGCTGGTCCAGGAAAAAATTCAGGAAAAGGCGGAGATTCAAAGAACCGGCCGCCTGCCGTTAAGCGCCGTGCGCATTCCGCCTCCACTGATTGCATTAAGCGATGTTCGGCCTCCGGGTCAGCCCCTGAAGTCCGCATCGAAGGATTCTGAGGATAGACAATGAAAACATTTTGGATTCGTTTTTGGAAAGAAACAGAAGGTCAGGATCTCGTCGAATACGCGTTGATCGTTGCAGCCATCGCGCTTGGCATGATCGCCGCCGTTCGAGGAGTGGCCACCGCACTCAACAGCCTCTACGAAAGCATCTCGGCTGCCCTCGCTCTCACCAGCTAGTCAGATATGCCGTTTCCTGTGGGGTTAGAAGAGAAATCAAACCCTCTCTCTGCGCGAGAGGGCAGAGTGGGGGGGTTGGAATTCGTTACGTCTTCCGGCCCTGACGCGACGCGTCCGTCTGCGAGTATCGCGCCCACCCTTTTTCAAAAGGAGAGGTCCGTTCCGGTTTCACGCCTGGCTTCCCTTCTGCTTCCCAGCTTCGGCTTCGTGGTGTTCGCCGTCACACTGATGCAAACCCTCTTCCTGTCGCAGGGCGCGCAGGCGTTGTTTCGCGACAGCGATACGGGCTGGCACGTACGAAACGGTGACGCCATCGTCGCGGCCGCATCGGCGCCCACAACGGATCACTTCTCCTATTCGCGCGCCGGCCGGCCCTGGTTCGCATGGGAGTGGTTGTCAGACATCTTATTGAGCAGTGTTCATCGCATCGCCGGCCTACCGGGTGTGGCTCTGCTGAGCGGGTTGGCCATCGCGCTGACCGCATGGGGCGCCGCGCGTCTTTCTCTTTCTCTCGGCGCGAACCTCTTCGCCAGTTCAGGCGCGATGATTCTTCTGCTCGGCACCACCAGCATTCACTGGCTTGCGCGTCCCCATGTTTTTTCATGGATGATGGCGCTGGCATTTCTGGCGGCCGCCGAGAGAGAGCGCAGGACGTCCGGGAGCCGCATGCTCTACGTCCTGCCATTTATCGCCTGCCTCTGGGCGAATCTGCACGGAAGCTTTTTGCTGGGTCCCGCCATCCTCTTTATATATGCCATTGGCGAATGGCTGACGCATTGGGACCGCAAGGACTCCGGTCTTCGCTTCGGCATGGCGTGTCTGGCGTCGCTTCTCGCGACGTTCATCAATCCGTACGGATGGCGATTGCACGATCATGTCTTCATGTATTTGCAGAACGACTACCTGATGAATCACATCTCCGAGTTCCGCAGTTTCAGCTTCCATTCTCCCGGCGCTCTATACGTCGAGTTCTTCCTGCTGGCTGCGGTCGTGGGCGGCGTTGCCATGATTCGTCAGCGCGCCATTGCACCGGCGCTGCTCACGTTCGCCCTGCTCCACCTTTCTTTATACTCGGCACGGCATCTTGCAACGGCGGCGATCCTTGCTCTGCCCCTGTCGGCCGCGGCGCTCACGCGGGAAGCGCAAGCCATCCGGCGGCTGCGTCCTCTGATGGAATATTCGGAGCGCTTGCGTTTGATCGATCAGAAAGTGTGGGCCGTTGTTCCAGCGATCCTCATCCTTCTCACAACCGCGGCAGGCATGAATGTCCTGGCGCGCGGCGGCGCTGTGGATTTTAATCCGGCGATGTTTCCTGTTCGCGCCGCGAATTTCATGGACGCTCACTACGGGCATGCCGGTCCGGCTGCCCGGCTGTTCACGAAAGATCAATGGGGCGGATACCTCATTTATCGCTTTGAAGGACACACGAAAGTTTTCATCGACGGCCGGAGCGATTTCTATGGTCAGGACATGCTCGAAACTTACGCGCAGGTGATCGACGTCAAGCCGGGCTGGGAACGCGTCCTCAACAACTACCGCGTAGGTCTCGTGCTGATTTCGCCGGAGAGCGCTCTGGCTTCCGCGTTGCAACTGAAGCCGGAGTGGAAGCGCGTTTATGTGGACCGTGTCGCCGCGATTTACGAGAAAGTGGAGGGGCATGCCTCGTAATCTGGAGATCGCGCTTATCATCCTTGTCGCTGCCGCGGGCTTTGCCGATTTTCGCAATCGCCGAATTCCCAACTGGCTGACGCTGCCCGGCGCGGTGATCGGTCTCGCGCTCCACACGTGGAATAACGGATTGCAGGGCGCGCTTGAATCTTTGCTCGGGGCTGTTCTTGGATTCGGAATCTTTCTCGCGCTCTACATTGCAGGCGGCATGGGCGCGGGCGATGTCAAATTGTTCGGCGCGGTCGGCGCGTTGGCCGGCCCGCAATCTCTCGTATTGGTTTTTGTCTTTACAGGTTTGTTGGGAGGAATTGCAGCGATTCTGCTGGCCAGGTGGAAAGGGAAAATGCAGCAGACTCTCTTCAACACGGTAATGCTCATGCGTAACGCGGGCCGGCGCGGCTGGCGGGCGTTTCCGGAATTCAGCGCAAGCGCAGGTCCCGAGGCCCTGCGTCTGCCTTATGGAATGGTAATCGCTGCTGGAACGATGGCCGCTCTTCTGGTCATTCGTTAAGCGCAATCTTATGCAACGGAATCGTGCATTCATCGCATTTGGAATCGCGTGGCTTACCGCTCTGGTATTGAGCTGGTGGGTCTATAAGCAGATCAATGCGCCGCAGCAACGCAACCTTGTTTACGTTGTCGCCGCGGCTCAGGACCTGCCCATTTCCAAACGGATTCAGCAAACAGACGTAAAGCTGATTGCACTCGATCGGAAGGATCTGCCGAAAAGCGCATTCCTCAAGATTGCGGATGTTGTGGACCGCACCATAGCGGTTCCCATTGCGGCCGGTGACGCAATACTCGCTGGAAAACTATCGGCCAAAGGAAGCGGCGAAGGTCTGACGGCGTTGATTGAACCGGGCACTCGAGCAGTATCGGTACAGGTGAACGAAATCTCCGGCGTATCGGGTTTCATTCAGCCGGGCACTCGAGTCGATGTCCTCTTCACGCGCATTTTTTCCAACGGCGATGCGGCAACGACAACGATTCTTCAAAACGTGAAGGTCATTGCGTATGGCCGGCAACTGGATCCCGCGGCGAAGGTGGATCCTCGCGATAACTCCAAGCCGACTGTCGCCACGCTTCTGGTTTCCCAGGACCAGGCTGAGAGACTCGTGCTTGCCGAGCAGCGCGGGAAAATTCAACTCGCGCTGCGTAATGCGCTCGACGGCGAGATCCACGATTCATGGGACCCTGTCCGCTCGGCGGATCTGGGTATTGAAGAACCACGAAAGCCGGGCGCCGATAAACCGCCTGCGCCGGCTCCTCCGACGGATCAGCTAGTCGCGGCAGCCGTAGCTCGCGCTCTCCAACAGGCCAAAGAAACAGCGAAGACGGAAAAGAAAGAGCGCGTCATTCGAATTTATCGGGGCGACAAAGTGACTGAGGAAAAATTTCAATGATGCGATGGTTGCCTTTGAACGGGCGCGTGTATAAAACCCGTGACTACATACCAGGTCCATGCGCCCTTTTGATTTGTTTCATTGTGATTCTGGTTTTGTCTCTCTCCATTTTCGCCCAGGAACAACAGACGAAACCCGCAACGCCGCTCGCCTCGCGTCCGCTAACCATCGTGGTTGGCCGCGGAGAGCTTGTGCAATTTCCGGATGACGCGTCGCGCGTGACGGTGGCCGACTCCACAATCGCGGACGCGGTCGTCGTGTCCCCGCACGACGTCGTCCTGAATGCCAAAGCTCCGGGGCACACGACGATCATGATCTGGCATGGCGACAACGTTTCGCCCTACGACGTCACGGTCGAACCCGACCTCACAGAAATCCAGCGGCAGTTGCGCGCAACATTTCCGAACGAACGGATTGCGGTATCGAGCAGCAAAGATGCAATCCTCCTTACCGGCGTTGTCACCGACGCCGATATCGCGAAACAAGCCGCCGCAGTTGCATCTGTCCACGCAAAGTCTGTGGTGAATCTGCTGCAATCGCCTCCAGCGGATAATCGGCAGGTCATGCTGCAGGTCAAGTTCGCGACGATCGATCGCACGAACCTTGGCCAGCTCGGCGCGAATCTCTTCAGCGTGAACAACAAACTGCTCGGCTCGACAACGACCCAGCAGTTTTCGTTTCCACGCATCGGACAATTGCAGTTCTCGCAAGGTCAGAACGGCCAGCCGGTGCTGGGTAACGAACAGGTGAGCGTGCAGGACCTTTTGAATTTGTTCGCGTTTCGTCCAGATCTGAATTTTGGCGCCACGCTGCGCCTGCTGCAGAACAAGAACCTTCTCGAAATACTGGCGGAGCCCAACCTCATTACCGTCAGCGGACACGAAGCCAGCTTTCTTGCCGGCGGCGAGTTTCCTTTCCCTGTAATCACGACAACGGGAAGCGGCGCGCAGTCCGCTCCTGTCGTGACCATTCAGTTCCGGGAATTCGGCGTTCGCCTGTACTTCACGCCGACTGTCGAGTCCAGCGGTTTGATTCATCTGAAAGTACGGCCCGAAGTCAGTTCGCTGGATTTTGCGAATGCGCTGACGATTCAGGGTTTCCTGATCCCGGCCATCAGTACTCGCAAAGCCGAAACCGAAGTCGATCTTCGCGAGGGCGAAAGTTTTGCAATCGCGGGCCTGATCGATAATCGAGTGACTCAGATTGTGAGCAAGATTCCGGGAATCGGCGACATGCCGATTCTGGGCCATCTGTTCCGTACGCAGGGCACGCAAAAGAGCAACTCGGAATTGCTCGTGTTGATCACACCGAACTTCGTGAAGCCTTTCGCGTCCGGCGAGACGCCGCCGCAGCTTCAGTTCCCCGAAGGATTCCTGGGTGGAGATCCGAATGGAACGTCCCCGACGTTTGTGGGCACGCGCGGACACGAGACTCCGCCACCCGGCGGGAAACCATGAGTAAGCAAGCGCAGCGGGGAGCCACAACCATTTACTTTCTTCTGTTCACGATCCTCTTCTTCGGCTTCCTCGTCATGGCTGCGGACTTCGGACGTCTCTACCTGATCCAGGGTGAACTTCAAACTGCAGCCGATGCTGCGGCGATTGCGGCAGCGACGCATCTCTCCGGGACGATGAATGCCACAACGGACGCGGCCGATCAGATCACGACGGTTTTCGATTCCACGACCGGCAATGATAATCGGTTCAATCTGCGGTTAAACCAGATCAGCGAAGCCGGCGGATCGGATCTCATCACAACAACCACGACCGACTATTTTGCATCGCTGCTCGATGCGCGCTCGAATGTCAATGGCGGACAGACCGGAGGCATCGACTGGGGAAGCGGGACGTATCCGAAATACGTGCGCGTTCAACTTACGGCCCAGGCTCCGGTGTTGTTTCTTCCGCTGTTGAATCGCACTGCAAATCCACGGCCGACGGTCGTGGTTTCGGCCATCGCCGGCCTCAGCGCTCCGATCTGTTCCGCGTGCGGGATTGATGGATTCGCGGTGGTGGATCAATCGGGCGGAACCGATCCGATCAACTATGGCCTCACACTCGGAACGGTCTATTCGTTGAACACGACCACGAACAATCTCAACGCGGCCACACCTCTGATCCAGTACACGATCCTGAACCATATTCCAGTGGGCCCTGTCGGCCTTGATGACATCGACGGCGCTTTGTTTGAAATCGGAGCTGGAGGTTTCTCCAGCGCTGCGGGATTGGATCCCCCGGCGCCGGTTTCTGTTGATGCCACTGAAGCCATCGTTCCGGTGACCGTGCGTCTGGGCAACGGCACGACATCCCGCGACATTCTTTGCGGTTTGAATATTCGTTTCGCCGGCGATCCGTCGACTGGAAACTGCGCCGCCATAGCGGAATTCGCAACATTGGGACCGCTGTTCACTGCGGATACCGATCAAGGCGGGGGCGCGGATCCGCCATCTGAAGACTATTCGACCGAATACTCCGGCAATGGCCGGAGAGTATTGACGGTAGCCGTTGTGGACGCAGTTGCCACATTGACGGTTCTGAACTTTCGGCAATTCCTGATCGAACCGGCAACAGCGACGTCTCAGGGAGTCAATACCGCCGCCGCCAACGCGGCTTTTCGCGCACAATATATCGGCTCACCGGTGCCGTTGAAGTGTGGCGGCATCGGCGGGCTTTGCACCATAACGTCGGGACCGGGGCGGACGGTTTTGCATTAAAGAGAAAAGTCCGTTGGGAAAGAAATGAAACTCAAGAACAACCACCGCGGCCAGGCCGCGGTCGAACTCGCATTCCAGATTCCGCTGTTGATCGCGCTTCTATTCGGGGCCGTCCAGATCGCGCGCGTCTTCTACACCTATCACACGCTTCAAAAAGCGATGCGGGGCGGCGCGGGATTGCTTGCCCGTTCGATCAATGTGAATTATTGCGATTCCGCCGACACGGCGCTGATGGATGCGCGCAATTTCATGGTGTATGGAAATCTCCAGGGTGAAGGCTCGCCGATCATGCAGGGCCTGGACGCCGTGATCGATCAGATTCAGATCGTCCCGGAACGCAGCCTGGCAGGTACAACCGGCGTCGTCGAATGCCTGTGTACCGAAAATGATACGGATAGTTGCAACACGGCAGCCGGCGGCCGCGCACCGGACTTCGTCGTGGTCAACTTCGGCACTGGCGGTTTTCCGCTGGCGCTTCCCTTCTCTTACGTTCATCTTGGAACCATCAATCTCAAAGTATCCGTGCGGATGCCGGTGACGGGAAGCTGATGCCTATGCGATCTTCACGCGGCCAGGCAACGGTGGAGACGGCGCTGGTGCTTATTGCCGGCATCATTCCGCTGACGCTTGGACTCATTGCGTTTGCCGAAATCGGCTGGACGTATCACGCGCTGACGACATTGACACGCGAAGGCGCCCGATACGCGGCAACGCATTGCTGGCAGGATGACGCCGGTTCAAATGTCGTCACGTGGATGCAGGCCAACGCGCCTGCGTTCCCCGACAAAGTGCAGCTCACGAGCGGCGCGTTGCAGGTCCAGGTCAGTTACTGGACTCATGATCCGGACACGCATCAGAGCATTCCGTTCACCTGCTCGGGCGGATGTTCGACGTCATGTGTTCCGGATTCCGTCACCGTGAGCATCAGCGGTTATCAGTTCAATCACTTTCTGCCGGCACTCGGCCTGCAGCCGCTTCAGACCCAGACATTCTCCACAACGGTGGTGATTCAAGGCAGCGGCGGCGATCCGGAAACGGCAGTTTCGACGCCGTAGAAATATTTATGTCGATTCAATTAATCGTAGCGAGTGCGGACCCTCGATTTCATGACTTCGTGCGCGAACAGCTCACGCGGATGCCGAACGCCGCCATTCAAGGAGAGCACGAAGACCTGGGTCCGAATCTTTCGGTGCGCATACTTCATGATCTGAACCTCAACCCGCAGGCTTCCGTTCTGATCGATGTTTCCTCGGATCGCGATCAGGGACTGCGTGCCCTGGAACACCTGCATCAGGCGATGCCCGGTGTTTACATAGTCCTTTCGGACTTTCAGTGCAGCGAGGATTTCCTTCTCCGCTCGATGCGCCTCGGCGGCGCCGATTTCATCCAGCAGCCTTTGAAGCGCGCGGAATTCAGCGAAGTGCTCGCGCGCATGGAGGACCATTCGCAGCGCGTTCACCGCCAGGGCCGCCAGGTCGGACGGATGTACACATTCACGGGAGTGAAGGGCGGAATGGGAGTCACCACCGTGGCGACCAACCTTGCCGCTGTCTGCGCAAAGCAGGGTAAATCAACGGTACTCATCGATCTTGATATGGATTCGGGCGACGCGGCCTGCTACCTAGGACTGCGGCATCAATATTCCATCGCGGATGTTGTGGATAACCTCGACCAGCTCGATCAGGCGATGCTCGAAGGGATTGTTGCTCACGATCCACTCGGATTCTCAGTCCTGTGTGCGCCTGAAGAAATCGAAAGATCACGCATGGTCAGCGAACAACACCTGCTGGAAATCGGAAGTTTCCTGATCGAACACTACGATGTCGTCATTGTCGATGGCTCGCGATCGCTTGATCCTCTGTTGCTGAGCTGCCTTGAACTTTCCGAATCCGTCTTCGTAATGCTCACTCAGGAATTCGCGGCGGTCCGGAACGCGCAGCATTACCTCGGAGCGCTGTCGCGCGCGGGATACGGGCACGAGGCAGTGAAACTGATCGTCAATCGCCACGATAAGCGGGGGCCCCTTCACGTGAGTATCGAACAGTTGCAGCAAACGCTCGGCGCAGCGCCTTTCTGGGGTCTGCCCAATCGTTATGAAGAAGCAATGCGGGCCGTCCACGAAGCGCGTCCCGTTGTGATGCGGGGCGATACGGATCTGGGAAAGTCATATCGGGAATTCGCGAAGAAACTCGGATTCGATGCGAAACCCGCGGCGGCAATGGCAGGGCAGAAGAAGTAAGAGAGATCCATGGCAACGACGCCCACATCTCGACCGATCCGGAGG
This sequence comes from uncultured Solibacteraceae bacterium, assembly GCA_964633285.1. Lineage (GTDB taxonomy): Bacteria > Acidobacteriota > Terriglobia > 20CM-2-55-15 > 20CM-2-55-15 > 20CM-2-55-15. The sequence continues at coordinate 17,019 of CAZWGA010000008.1, forward strand.
CACGATGCTGCCGGCGCCGGCGAACGTCATTCCGAACTGAAGGCCAAGGTTCACCGCAGACTGCTGCAGTCGCTGAACAGCGAGACGTTGCGCCTCATCAGCAAGGAACGCCTGCGCGGTGAAATCGGCCGCGCCGTCGAAAAGCTTCTGCTGCAGGAAAACATTCCGATGACGCTGCCGGAACGCGACCGCATCATCGAAGAAATCCTCGACGAAGTTTTCGGACTCGGTCCTTTGGAGCCGCTGCTTAAAGATCCTTCGATCACTGACATTCTCGTGAACAGCCACAGCAAGGTTTACGTGGAGCGCCGCGGAGTGTTGCAGCGTTCGCAGATTCAATTCAAGGACGACAAACATCTCCTGCACATCATCGAAAAAATGGTGGCCGCCGCCGGCCGCCGCATTGATGAAGCGAATCCGATTGTTGCGGCACGCTTGACGGACGGATCGAGAGTCACGGCGGCGATTCCTCCGGTCACCATCGACGGCCCTGCGCTCTCCATCCGCCGTTTCGGCGGACGCGTTCTGACGAATGACGAACTGCTGGAAAATCAGACCCTGACCGCCCCGATGCTTCACTTGCTTGAAGGCTGCGTGCGCGCGCGGCTCAACATGGTGATCTGTGGTGGAAGCGGCAGCGGCAAAACGACCCTCCTGAATGCGCTGTCGCGCGTCATTCCCGAAGACGAACGCATCGTGACCATCGAGGATATTGCGGAACTGATGCTGCAACAGCGGCACCTCGTGCGGCTCGAAACGCGCGAAGCCAATATCGAGGGGCAAGGCGTTGTGACGCCGCGCGATCTCGTGATCAATGCCCTGCGTATGCGCCCCGATCGCATTGTCGTCGGCGAAGCGCGCGGGCCCGAAGCGCTCGATATGCTTCAGGCAATGAACACCGGCCACGATGGCTCCATGACCACGATTCACGCGAATTCGCCGCGCGATTGCTTTCATCGCATCGAAACTATGGTCTTGATGGCCAATGTGGGATTAACCGAACCGATTATCCGGCAGCAGGCGGCTTCAGCTATTCAGGTGGTGGTGCATATGGCGAGGCTGCAGGATGGTTCCCGGCGCGTCTCGAGCATTGCGGAAGTTACAGGAGTTCACCATGACGGCGTGGAGATCGAGGAAATATTTCGCTTCGAACGGACGGGCGTCGATGAAGCACGCCGCGTTGTCGGCCGATTTCTGGGAACGGGCTATCGTCCGGCATTTCTGAAGCGCTTGGAAGCCATGGGAGTAGCCATCGATATTTGAATACGAAGAGACGCAAATGATTCCGTTTATCACATTCCTTATTTTCACCGCCGCATTCGGCGCCGCTGCCGAATACGTCTGGTGGGGGCCGCAGCGGCGAGTTCGGCTTGAAATCGAGCAGCGCCTCCGCGGACTTCGTGTGGAAGGCGGTCATCGGCCGCGATCGCTCCTGCGCCAGCAACAGAGCGGCGGCGCCGGGTTTTTGTCGCGGCTTGAGCTCATTCAGTCGCTGCAAGCGCAGATCGATCAGGCTCGTCTGACGTATCGCGCGGGCAACGTTCTTACTCTCTCCGTCATGGTGCTGGCGGGAAGCTACCTGGCCGCCGACACGTTTCAACTGTTCCCGTTTTTTATTCTGAAGGTGCTGTTTGCCGTTGCCTGTTCCCTCGTGCCGCTGATCTATATCCGGACGAAGCGCCAACGCCGAATGCGTCAAATCGAGGAGATGCTTCCCGACGCCATCGATCTCTTCACCCGCGCCATGCGCGCCGGACACAACATTCATAGCGGTCTTCAGGTGCTGAGCGAAGAAACGGCCGAGCCTCTCGGCGCTGAATTCAAGAAACTGGTGGAAGATCTCACGCTCGGATCAACCGTCACCGAAGCGCTTCACGGCCTCGGCGATCGCGTGCCGCTGCTCGATATGAGGTTCTTTTCGACAGGAGTCATTCTGCAGCGCGAGACCGGCGCCAACATCGTCACTGTTATGGAAAACCTGTCCGCTGTGATTCGCGAACGCCTCCAGTTGCGGGCCAAGCTCCGGGCGCATACAGCCCAGCAACGATTTTCGGCGTCGATGCTGTGTGGTTTGCCGATTGTGACAGGCACATTTTTTTATTTCCTGCGCTACGAATACATCTCGGTGTTGTGGCTCACGCCGCTGGGCTCCCGCTTTCTGATCTACGGCGTCATTTCTGAAATTCTCGGAATCCTTGTCATACGCAAAGTGGCGGCGGTGAGGCTCTGATGCCTTCAGGATTTCTTATCTTTCTATTGGCCGCTCTCGCCGCCGCGAGCTTCCTCGCGGCCGGAGTAAATTATTTCCTCGGCACGCGGGAAGATCCGCTGCGGCGCCGCCTCGAAGAGCTTCAGGAGCAGTCGGCCGCCGGATCATCGTCGCCGATGCTGGGAGGCGACATCTGGGACATTCTGCTGCGGTCCACTTATGGAACGATCTTCGGCCGGCAATGGTTTCGCCAGAAAGAGATGGAATTGATGCGCGCGGGTTTGCGCGGTCCGAGAGTGGTGAAAACGTTTGGAGTCCTTTCCCTCGCATTTACGGTATTGATGGTCGTGATCGCTTTTTTTGCACTGCAGGATGAGGATCTCTCCATGCGTTTGCTTGGCCTGGTGGGTGCGCTGGTGCTCGGTTATTTTATTCCCGATCAAATCGTCGTCGCTTTGCGGAACAGGCACCGGCTCAGCCTGATGGCTGCCCTGCCCGACACGACGGATATGCTCAGCATTGTTCTTGGCGCCGGCTTGTCTCTGGATCAGGCAATCGCACGAGTTGGAGAAGAAATCCGCTTCGTCTACCCCGAACTGGCGGATGAATTCTACTGGATGACGCTGGAAGTTCAGGCCGGCCAGGAACGATCCGTCGCATTTCAACATATGGCGCAACGAACCGGGTTGATGGATATTCGATCGCTTGCCGGCATGATCGTTCAGGCCGAACGATTCGGCACAGGTCTTTCGCAGGCCCTGCGGATTTACGCCGATTCCCTGCGAATCAAACGAAGACTGGAAATTGAGGCAACCATCAACAAGGCAGCCGTGAAAATGGTCTTTCCCATTGTTCTGTTCATTCTTCCGGCGTTGTTTGTGGTGATTCTTGCGCCGGGTATAATTTCCATCCTTCAAGATCTTCAATTGCTGCGATAATAGGAGGCCCTTATGACACTAGCAATGGCTCTATGGCTCTTGTTCCAGGCTGCGCCTGAAGGTGGCGGCGGCGATAACACCAACGTCATCCGGATTATTGCAGCGGTCGGCGCTCTCGCGCTCGTCGTGATTATTCTTGTGCGCCGCAAGAAAAAGGCTTCGAAAGAGGACTGGTCCTGAACTGGCGCGATATCCGAGTCCTTTATCTTCGCGAGATCCGTTCAGCGCTTCGCGATCGCACGATCGTAACGAACAGCATTCTCCTGCCGATTTTTCTTTACCCCGTGATCATGTGGCTGACTTTTACGGGAATCACTTTTGTCTCAGGACAGAATGAGGAACTTAAATCGCGGATCTTCCTGAAGGAAGCGCCTGCAGCGCACGCAGGCCTGAAGAAGTCGTTTGAACTGGATCCTACCGTCATCCTGACGTCCAGTTCCGATCCTGCCGGAGACATTCGCGAAGGCCGTCTCGATGCAATGGTGGAGTTCGTTCCGCCGAAGGCCGCCCTTCCCGTTGAGAATAACTTTGGAACCCGCATTACATTTGATGAATCGCGGGATCAGAGCAATCGCGCGAAGATCCGCATCGATCAGAAAGTCTCACGCTATCGCGAGACCTACCTGGAACAACAGGCTTCGAAGGAAGGCCTGACACGCGAACAATTTCAGGACTTCTGGGTTGACGACGACAACATCTCAACCAATCCCGCGCTGATGATGGTGCTTCCTCTGTTCTTCATCATCATGCTCGCCGTGGGCGCCATGCATCCTGCAATCGATTCGACAGCAGGCGAACGGGAGAATTCGACATGGGAAACCGTCCTGGCTTCCGCGACGTCGCGTACCAACATCCTCGTCTCGAAGTATCTTTACGTCGCAACGATGTCGTTTACCGCGGCTTTTCTGAATCTTTTCGCCATGATGCTTTCGATGGGAACCGTGCTCTCGCCGTTCTTTAAGGGAAAACAAGGTGGCTTTTCGATTCAGATTCCCCCGCAGTCCGCTCCCCTGATTCTGCTCAGTGCGGCGCTGCTCGCATTGTTCGTTGCCGCCGGCATGATGATCCTGGCGTCATTCGCAAGAAACTACAAAGAAGGGCAATCGATGGTGAGTCCGTTTTATCTGGCGCTTATCATCCCGGTCATGTTCCTTCAAGCCCCCGGAGTGGAATTCACACCGCGCCTCGCCCTGATCCCGATGGCAAATGTCCTGATGATGTTCCGCGAATCCATTCAGGGCGTTTACCACTGGCGATTGATCGGAATGACGCTTGCTGTTGAAGCATTGTGCGTGATGGCTGCGCTCCGCATTGCCATGCTGGTGATCCAGCACGAAGATTTTGTGATGGGAAGTTATAGCGGAAGCTTTGGAAAGTTTGCGAAAGAAAGATTAATGAAGAAATGAATCAACCCGTCGTTGTCCGCGGACTCAGCAAGACTTTTTACGATGAGGGCCGCGGCGAAATCCAGGCCGTCCATTCGATCGATTTTGAATGCCATGAAGGCGAAGTCTTCGGGCTGCTCGGCGCAAACGGCGCCGGAAAAACCACGACGCTGCGCATGCTCTCGACCATATTGACGCCCACCTCGGGAAGCGCGAGTCTGATGGGCCACGACGTTGTTACCGATCCGCAGGGAGTGCGCAAGAATCTCGGGTTCTACTCCGCCACGACGTCGCTTTATCCACGGCTGACCGCCCGCGAAACCATCGATTTCTTTGCCCGCATCAATCAATACCCCGCGGAGCGTGTCGCGTCGCGCGTTGAATACCTCATTCAGCGTTTCGGACTCACGAAATATGCGGATGCGCGCGTGGAAAAATTATCGTCCGGGATGAAGCAGAAGGTTTCGATCGCGAGAACGGTTGCGCACGATCCTGCAATTTTGATTTTCGACGAACCGACGGTGGGGCTCGACGTTTTGAATGCGCTCGAAGTTCAGGAATCGATCAGCGAACTCCGCTCCGAAGGCAAGACGATTATCTTTTCGACGCACATCATGAGCGAAGCCGAGCGCCTTTGCGACCGTATTGCGATTATTCACTCCGGCCGCATCCTCGCTTACGACACGCTGGCGAACCTGCGTGAGATCACCGGACAGCGTTACCTCGAAGATATTTTCGTACTGTTCGTGAAAGCCGGACAGGAAACCACATGAACTGGTCCGTGGTCCGGATCCTTTACATTCATGAATTGAGAATGCTGCTGCGCGCACGGCGCACGGTGGTGATGGCCATTGTGCTCCCGGCCGTCATCATGCCTCTCATGATTTACGCGCAGAAATATTCGGCCGACCGGCGTGAACGCGCACGGACGGGCGCGACGTATCGATACGCGATTTCGGGTCCGATGGCGGATCGCATACGCGGATTGATCGAACGGACTCATGAAAGCGTCGTGCAGGACGGCGATGAATCTCTCGATGCCTTGCGGCAATTCAAATTTGTCGAAGTAAAAGTAGACGATGCCCGCGCAAGCCTCCGGAATCGTGACATTCAGTTTTACATCGAAACCATTCCGGGCGACGCAGCCGACAAACTTCCCACAAAAGAGGCGGACGCCCCGGCGGCAAAGACGCTGGCGCCTCGCCGGTTGAAGGGCGTCCCGGTCATGAGTGTGATTTATACGGGAGACCGCGACGATTCCGACAACGGTCATGACCGCATGATGGCTTTGCTCCGGCTCGCGCGTGAAAGGGATTCCCACGGCATGCTTGTCGAGAAAGGTTTCCCGGGGGATCCCAGGCAATTGTTTTCCGTCGAAGACACCAGCGTCGCAACGCGCGGACAGGTCACCGGATCGCTGGTGGGCCGCTTCATCACATTGTTTCTCGTCATGATGATGTTTACAGGCGGCGCCATTGCCGCCATGGATATCATCGCCGGAGAAAAGGAGCGCGGCACGCTCGAAACGCTTCTCACCACTGCGGTCGGCCGCTCCGACATTGTGGCCGCAAAACAGCTCGCCATTACTTCGGTTGCGCTCGTGATCACTCTGATCCAGGGCCTGAACTTCATGTTGTACATCCGGCTCAAAGTCATCGATCTTCCCAAGGATTTTGATCTCGTGCTCCCAACGCAAATGGCAATGACCCTTCTCGTGCTCTTCATTCCGCTTGCGGCAACAATCGCATCGATCCTGCTCATGATTTCCGCGTATGCAAAGAGCTACAAAGAAGCGCAGATGTATTTCTTCCCCGTATATCTGGTCAGCCTGATTCCGTCACTGGCGTCGGTGATGCCGGGTATTTCTTTGAGGTCGGCCATCGCATTTGTTCCTCTCGCGAACGTCAGTGTCGCCGCGCGGGAAATACTGATGGGCCGTTCGGATGGCGTGATGATCGCCGTCACCTTTGTAGTGATGGCATGCACGGCTGTGTACCTGATGCGCGCGTCGGCTCGAATGCTGTCGCAGGAAAGCATCATCATTCCCGCGCACTCGGAGCCGGCGGAGTTTCTGGGAGGTTCCGCCCTCTTTCAAAAACGCGTGCTCCGATGGTTTGCCCTGATGTGGGTCGTGACCTTCGCTGCCGCGATGAACATACCCGCGCTCGCTTCCTTTCGAAGGCAACTGCTTTTCAACGAAATCGTCGTGATGATTGGCGCGACGGTTCTCATGCTGAAGCTGTATCGTCTCGATCCGCGCGAGACGCTGGCGCTGAAACCGGTAAAGCCCGTGGTCTGGCTCGCGGTTTTATTCGCAATTCCCTCGGGACACCTCACCGCGATTGCCGTATTTCGGGTCCTCAATATGATCATCCCGGCTCCGCAGCAGCTCCTCGAGCGATTTGCCGAAGACGTCATACCGAAAGGCATGCCCACGTGGCAGCTCCTGATGTACATCGCTGTTCTGCCCGCAATCTGCGAAGAGATCGCGTTTCGCGGAATGTTGCTCAGCGGCTTGAAACGCAAATTTCGTCCGGCTGCGCTCATTGTGGGAGTGGGATTGATCTTCGGAATCTTCCACGTCACGCTTTATCGAATCGCCCCAACCGCGGCTCTGGGAATGATCCTCACGGCTATCGCGCTGATGACCGGATCGATTTTTCCGGGAATGCTTCTCCACGCGGGAAATAATGCACTCGGTATCCTTGCTGGAAATATGTTCAGCCTCGAAGTTCTGCAATGGTGGCATTTCGCCGCTGCAATCGTGATCTTCTCGCTCTCGTTGTGGATCATTTATCGAAATAGAAGCCCCCTCCCGCCGGGAGACAACAGAACGACATAGCTTAGAGTTTTTGATCGATCGAGGCGAACTGGCCGTAGAGCTCAGGCAATCCAGTCCGTTCGCAGGAGTGTTGGATGCCGGGGAACGTCGGCACATATGGCGGGACGTCAGGCAACGCCTCGAAGGTAAAGCATGACACGCACTGAAAATAAGTAGCTATTTACCGCAGAACTCCTTCGCCAATTGCACCAGGACATCCCGGCAGGTGATCACATCATCCGCAATCACGTATTCGCTGATGCTGTGAAGCCCCGCGCCTCCTGGTCCGAAGACGACGGATGGAATACCCGCACCGCCAAGAATCGCAGCATCCGTCCAGAAACTCATTCCACCGCGAGCGGCTCGAATTCCCTTCTGCGAAATCGCCGATTCGATCATTGCCGGCAGCGGATGATCCGGAGGAGTCAAATACGGCGGACGCGAAAACATCAACGTCGCTGAAGCGTTGAACTCCGGATCTTCTTTCTTCAACTCGTCCAGAACGTTTTCGATTTCGTGCAGGGCGCATCGATCGGGTTCGCCATGAATTGTCCGCCGCTCCATTTCAAGAGTGCACCGGTCGGGATATGTGCTGAGCTCGGTCCCGCCCTTGACGATCGATGCGTGCAGCGAAGCGGTGCCATGGATGGGATGCGGAGGCCGTCCCTGCAGCGTGCGATCCAGTTTCTCGAGCCGGGAAAGGATTCTTCCCATTCGCATGATCGCATCGCGGCCGTCGGCGGGCCGGCTGCCGTGCGCGGCGATGCCTTCGGTGACAACCTCAACCCATTCGAAACCCTTGTGGCCCACCGCGATTTTCATATCTGTGGGTTCACCGACGACAGCCGCATCGGCCTTCCATCTCGTGACAAGCGCTTCGGCGCCAAGGCTCCCGTATTCCTCGTCGATCACTGCCGCCAACATCATGTTCCCGCTTTGCAGGCCGCCGCTTTGCGCAACGTGAAGCACGGCTGCAATCATGGCGGCGAGACCGCCCTTCATGTCCTGCGAACCACGTCCGTAGATCTTTCCCTCCCGCTGAACCGGATCGAAAGGCGCATTCATGCCGGCAACACCCACTGTGTCCATATGCCCGCACAACATCAACGTGCGGCCCTTCTGCCTGCCTTGAAGGAAGCCAATCACGTTCGATCTGCCGCCGGCCACGTGCTGTGTCTCCACATCCACACCTGCGGTTTGCAATCGGGCAGCGATCGCCGACGCAATCTCCTTTTCGCCCCCGGCTCCGGGAGCAAGCGACGGATTGACGGAATCAATCGCAATAAGATCGCGCAACAGACCGATGGTAGCATCGCTCATGAAATCTCCCTGGCAGCCGGATTGCACGAATCTTAGGACGAAACCACGGAGGAACGGAATGGCTTCTAATAGTTTCCACGAATTCGCGAGCCAGGAAAACCGATCCTGCGGTAGTTGGATTGCATTCCTCGACGTAACGATTCTTGAGGAGTGTCGCTCATGAAGTGTCCTTTTTATTCTGTCGCGATGGTTTTTCTTATGGCTGCGGCGGGTTTAGCGCAATCGACTACGTTTTATTTGCCGCAGATTGCGGATGGGATGGAGACTGGATCTGCCACTCATTGGCATACGACTATCTTCATAAGTAATCTCAGTACCGCTACCGCTACGGGAACGATTGCCATGACGCAATCGAATGGCAGTACGATGTCGGCGCTGTTTACGGATGAAGCGGGAGCAGCCGCTGCGCGCAGCGGTCAGATCAGTTTTTCGCTGACGCCAGGACAAACTCACAAATACACATCGACCGCCGCGCAACCTCTGCAGGTAGGTTTCGCGACGGTCAATTCAAGCGCTCCGGTCAGCGTGAATGCCGTTTTTTCCCACTATGGAAATGGCGGAGCGGAATTCTTGATGGCCGAAGCCGGCGTGCCGCCAAGCATGCCGTTGCCGAAGCAGGCGGTATTCGTGGATACGCAGTTCGGTTTCAATCCGGGCATTGCGATTGCAAATCCGAATGGTTCGACCGAAACCATCACACTTCAAGTAGTCAATGCCGAAGGTCAGGTTGTCGCTTCCACAACGCGAATCCTTGGGGCGCGCCAACATTTTTCGGCGTTCCTGCCGGAGTTATTTCCAGGACTCACCTCGATGGCAGGAAGTTTACAAATATTCGCGGCAGATCCACTCGTCTCGATGGCGCTGCGATTTGATTCGAAGCTGAACGTCTTCACGACGCTCTTCCCGTTCCCGGTGCCCTAACGATCCACGAACCTTCGTTTACACTCTGCCGCCCTTCCCTTCCACCACAGAGGGATGATTTTCTCGAAACGCCAACCTATAATGTCGGATGCATTAAGGGGGGTTTTTCATGGTTATACAACAGCGGAATGAGGTCAGCCGAAACCGCCTTTTGCACTACCTGACCATTTTGCTTTCCGCATTCGTTCTGACCGACATCGGCATGAATTTATCCGGGAGCACTGCACCGGTTCAGATGCTTCTGATCGCGTTGGGCGCGATTGCCGGGGTGGCCATCATTTTGTGTGTGATTCAGCTTTATACGCATCCGAAACGGAGCCAGGTCCTGCTGATTCAGCGCGACGAGGAAATGATTCTTGCGACGAACGCCCTTCACGAAGGTTTCAAGCTCCGGTTTCTTCGCGACATTCTGGGCGAGAATGTTTTTTCGTTCAGCGACGAAGAGCGCGCTCGCTGGAAGAATCTGGAAAGTGACGGGTTCTACGCCACGCTGTACGTCCGCAACGTGCGAAAACTCATCATGCTTCGCCTTTGCACCATGATCTTCGATGACGTCTTTGTTGTGGATCGAAGCAACCGCTGGGAGCATCACGATTCGTCGAGAACGGCTGAACCGTCATTTTCCAAGCGGGAGATGCCGAACCTGAAACACTGGACATCGCAGGTGGGATAGGCCGTCTCCAATATTCGCTTGACGGCGAAGGGACAGCCGATATAACTTGGCCCTTCGTTTCGTTGTTCTTTGGTCTTTTAACCGTGTACGTGGCGATTTAAGGCAACTTGCTCCACGTAAAAAACTGCTAAACAGCTCCGAAAGGGTTGGCAAAAAGCCCCGTGCTGATTTGGCACGGGGCTTTTTCTTTTTCCCCTTGTCGAGGCTGTCAGAAAGGTGGTTCGTCCCATGAGCTTCGTCAAGGGTCTGAAATGCCGGGAATGCGGCAAGGAATATCCCGTCAAGCTTCTCGCCGGCTGTGAAGAATGCTTCGGTCCGCTCGAGGCCGATTATCACTACGAAGAAATTGCGAAAGCCGTCACGCCCGAGGTTCTGGCGTCGCGTCCAAAATCCATCTGGAAATTCCGTGAATTGCTCCCTCTCGAGTCTGAACCGAAGATCGGCCACGCCACCGGCGGGACGCCGTTGATTCGCGCCGGCCGCCTTGGAAGGAAGCTCGGAATCGCCAACCTCTACTTGAAGAATGACAGCGTCAACGCGCCCACACTCTCTTTCAAAGATCGAGTGACCGCGGTTGCGATCAACAAGGCTCTGGAATTCAACCTCAAAGCCGTTGGCTGCGCTTCGACCGGAAATCTTGCCAACTCCGTTGCCGCGAATGCGGCTGCCGCCGGACTACCGTCGTTCATTCTGATTCCCGACAACCTCGAAGCGAGCAAAGTTGCGGCTACGCAGATTTACGGAACGCGGCTGATTGCCGTCAAAGGCAACTACGACGCGGTAAACCGGCTCTGCAGCCAGATTGTGGATCGATATCCCTGGGGGTTCGTGAACGTGAATCTCCGGCCGTTTTACGCCGAAGGATCAAAGACGATTGCCTACGAAGTCGCCGAGCAACTGGGCTGGCACGCGCCGGATTCCATTGTCGCGCCGATGGCCGGCGGCGCAATGATCAGCAAGATTTGCAAAGGGTTCAAAGAACTTCAGCGTCTGGGATGGATCAGCGAAAAAGAACAAACGAAGTTGTATGGCGCGCAGGCCGCGGGCTGCAATCCCATCATCGACGCCGTGAAACGCGGGACGCGCGAAATTCGGCCGGTGAAACCAAACACGATTGCGAAGTCTCTCGCCATTGGAAATCCGGCGGATGGCTACTTTGCGGCAGGTCTGATTCCGGAGTCCGGCGGATGGGCCGAAGACTGCACGGAGCAGGAAATCGTTGATGGAATTCAGTTGCTCGCGGAATCCGAAGGTGTGTTCACGGAAACCGCAGGCGGCGTCTGCGTCGCCGTCGCGAAGAAACTTGTCGAGCAGGGACGCATCAAGAGCGCCGATTGCACGGTTCTGGTGATCAGCGGAAACGGCTTAAAGACACTCGAGGCGCTGGATCAGGCGCCGCCGCAAGTGATCGAGCCGAAGCTCGCCTCGTTCGAAGCCGCGTTCGGAGGTGTTTATCATGTCGCTTAAGGTTGTTATTCCCACACCTCTCCGGAAATTCACGGCTGGAGCCGAGACCGTGGAAGTGGAAGCAGCAACAATCAAGGAAGTGCTCGAACGCCTCGAGGCAAAGTATCCGGGAATTCGCGCCAGCGTCTGCGATGAGACCGGCTCGCTGCGCCGCTTTATCAATGTCTACCTCGATGGCGAAGACGTTCGATTCCTGGAAAACCTCGCTACTCCGGTTCCCGACGGCGCCGAAATCGCGATCGTTCCTGCGATCTCAGGCGGCAGCCGATCCTGAAGGAACTGTTGAACTCATTCGAGAAGCTTCCGGAAGCGGAGAACCGAGAGTTCGCATCTGAAATCATAAAGCGTTCCCTCCGTCTCGACTTGCCGGAACTATCCGACGACTCATTGCTGGCCGCCGCTGATCAAATCTTTCGCCAATTAGACAAAGAAGAATCTATCCATGAGTGAGCCGCGGCGCGGCGGCGTTCCTGCGTCAGTTTTTACCATTCCTCAACCTCTCGATGACTCGACGTTCAAATTCTTCGAGAAGTTGTTGTTGAGAACAGGTGATGTCAGGATGTGCACTCGATGCATCGGAACCCTAGGTGCGACTCAGTTCACGACGGTAATTTGAGATCGCCACTGCGCTGATTTGTGTGTCGCTGAATCAACCACGGTAATCTGACAATCATACGCACCCGGCGGAACGTTGGTTAGCGGGACGCGCAGTTGTACAGGCAGAGTCCGCAAGGTTCGATCCAAATCATCCCTGAAAGTGCGTGGAGGCGTTTCGAGCACTTTTGTCTGGCCGCGATAGAGCGTTACGAACGCAGTCAGGGGTTCGGTCGTTGTTGCGTTCGGCTCATATGCATGAAGAAATACGATCAGGTCTCGCCGTTTGTTGAATTCGTGTGTGACAGCGGGAATCAATTTCTTTCCCTCGATAACGAGCGGATCCATAGCCAATTGAGCATCCGCGGGAAAGCTCCGGGCTTGCATCGAATTCGGGAGAGCATCTTCTAATGTAACGAGTTCATTGCTCAGAACCACCGAACTTATGGGCAAGTCCTGGACTTCCTTTGACAGGTTCGGTATCACCAGAGCCGTTTGATACGTTCCAACGCGGCCGCTGTTCCAGTCGTAGACCACGAATTTGATGGAGTACTTGCCGGGAAATAGCGTGAATCCCGTGTCATATGCGATTTGGCGCATGGGGAGTTCCGTTGCTTCCTTGTCTGAAAGCCGGACATCAACCGCTTCTCTGAAATTCTGGATGACGGCGCCGCCGCCATTCACTTCCCCAATGACGTCAAGAAATATGCGCTTTGCGTATTCGCTGCCGGCGAGCTGCGTACCAGCAATCTTGAGCGTCGCCGGTGCAAAATATTCGGCATTGTTCAACTGAAAATAGCCTACATCCGCCTGGAGCCGTAAATCCGTAGCAGCGCTCGATGACTTCAAGGCTTGCTCCATCGCGCGTTCCGCGTCCGCCGTAGATCGAAGCGCCCCTGCGGGATCGAACAGAGAACCAAGCCTGGCATTTCCAAATCCTCCCGGCTGCCGGAATTGTGATGTGGCTGCGTTGTAGGCCGTGCCAATGACAAGAAGGCTGTCCGCATAAGACGAACCAGGACTCGGCGGACTCTGCTGACGGCCAACGGGAGGGCGCTCTCGACTCACACCGGAATCAGGCACCAAACAGAAAAGCATCAGACCTGAGAGAACCCAACGAGCAAAGTCGAACCACCGATTATTTTCAGTCATGAGTAAACTCCGAAAGACGCTTTCTGTTTGTAACATACTACCGCGATGCATGTAGCTCTGAACCAGCGTACACTGGACCGCGCATCGATACCGGACGATTGAGGAAAACGGCGATGAAGAACAAAACGATCCTTGCACTGCTGCTTGGCGCTTGCATGTCCCATGGCATGGCGAGCGCGGCGCAATCCGGCACTCTGTGCGACCGCGAATGTCTGCGCGGCAAGGTCACGCAGTTGTTGTATGCCTTCCTGAAGCATGACGTGAAGGGATTGCCCGTCGCCGGCACGCTGCGAGTGACTGAGGACGCCGTTGAGAAACCGCTCGCGAACGTCGGTCTGGTCCGGACGGTGACACGGCTGCGCGGCTTTCGCCAGGACATCATCGACGAGCGCGCCGGCGTGGCAGGCGCCGACGTTGTGGTGGAGGAGAGCGGAGCGCCCGCGCTGCTGGTCGTCCGGCTGAAGGTTGTCGCGGACAAACTGACCGAGATCGAACTCGTGACCACGCGCAGCGTCACCGAAGGGCTGATCTTCAAAATCGATGGCCTGAGCACGCCAAGCGAAGTGATGAACTACGCGCCGCGCCCCGAGCAGCTTTCGACCCGCGACGACGCGATCAAGGCGGCTCTGCACTATCCCGCCGGACTCAACGCCGCAAAGACTTTCGCCGACGTGAACGCGCCTTTTGCGGCGAATGCCTATCGGTACGAAAACGGCCAGGTGATGGCAGGGCCCGACTGCACATTTGCTCCCGGCTGCCAGAACATCTCGACGCAGTCGCTCGCGATTTTCAATCGCCTCGGTGACGTGCAAACACGCGTCGTTGCCGTCGATGAGCGCATGGGCATCGTCTGGCTGCGCATGGCCTGGGGCGTGCGCGAGCGCGGCGGTGATCAGCTCACAGTGTGGGAGACGTTCAAGGTCTACGACGGCAAAATCCACGCAGTGGAAGCGTTCATGAGAATCCTCCCCATAGGAAAACGCAATGGAGGATGGGAGTAGCGCCCTCTCTGCGCTTTCGCCACTCAGGAATTCGCCGGCGACTTTAATCAGTGTGACGCCGGAGCTAGGGCCAGTACGGCATAAGCCGTTGCCGCGTCATTCATGAAAGTGGACGCGGCGTCTGAGGCTTCACGGCGTTTGTTTAACGATGAGGCGGTCCACATGCCGCCAGTCCGATCCTGATGCTGGGCAAGCCACGATAGCGCCTTTTTGCCGGCCGTCTGCTCGGACTCGATCCGGGACTGCCGAAGCGCCAGAGCAATCAGGCCGGTGGCGTAGCCATCACTGTTCGTGTCGAGCGCAGTGCCATCGACTCGTTTCCACGGCCCAAGCGAGGACATGCTCCAGCCGCCGTCTTCGTGCTGCAGGCGTATCGCTGCGCTGATGATGGACTGACTTTGATCCACTGTCAGCAGCCCCGGAAGCTTCGTTGATGCCCACAGCGCCATGACACGATTGAACAGCGGTTCGGTCTCAACACGGCGCTGGACGTACTCGCGAAGCGCCTTCAATTGATTCTGAATTTCCGGATTCGATGCATACCCGGGTGCTGTTCCTACAGCCACGGCCGCAAGCGTTGCGCCAAAGTAGGCACCGCCATCCGATTCCCACGGCTCATAATGGAAGTTAAACCACGCCCACGCGCCCTTGAATTCGCCTGTCTTGAATTGGAGAGCCCACAAATTGTTGAATGCCTGCCGCGTCTCATCCGTCATCACGCCCTGGCTTGCGTCCTGGCTCGACAGGATGAGCGCGTTCAATATGGCTTCCGTCCCGCGCGATTCGCTTGTTTTCGGTAATCCTGACGTCTGATCCGCAAAGAAAGGTTCAACTTCCTTCCAGAGCCGGACACGCTTCGTTACATTTCCCCGAAGTGTCCGCTCGGCCGCCGACAAATCACGTTCACCAAGAGTCGCACGCAAAACGGGCCGCGCGAGCGCGTATGGAACGGTCGTGTGGCATGAGACGCAAAACGTTTCGTGATCGCGCGCCGCGTTAGGCCACGCCGCCCACCAATTCTGCCGGCCGTCAAGATAAGAAGCCGCAGTTTGAGGATTCCAGGACGATGGGATCGCCTTTCCATTTTGCGGCCATGCCGTGAGGACAGTGCAAAGCGCGCATGCGCCGATCACACACAAGACAACGACGGTTTTCTTCATCGCCATAAAGTATTCGATCCACCTCAGACGCACCAGAAAAAACGACGTTGACGCCAGGTTGCCATAAAGCAATCGCGATCCGCAGAACAGGATTACAATCTACAGGCATCGTTGCGGCAGCAAAAATCTCAGGAAAAGAATAGAGGCGATGATGAACACGAAAAAGGCCGGCTTGACGATCGCCGGAATCCTTGCCGTTGCAATTCCGCTTCGCGCGCAGTCTCAGAGATTCGAAGTCGCGTCGGTCCGGCGCGCCGAGATCCCGGCTAACGGCAGAGGAGTTCCGGTGTTCCCAACCATCGGCGGCGTGGACTCGTCAGACCCGAGCCGCATTACCTATCATGGAACCTGGCTCACGTCATTGATCCAGGAAGCCTTTGACGTCCGGCCTTACCAGATTAATGGACCCAACTGGCTCAATGCCGAACGCTACGACATCGTCGCCAATATCCCGAAGGGCGCGACTAAAGCTGAGTTCAAAATCATGCTGGGAAATCTTCTCCGCGATCGTTTCAATCTACGCTTCCATATGGACTCGAAACCGCTCCCCGTTTACGTGCTTCACGTCGCGAAGAACGGAACCAGGCTCAGAGAAGCCACTCATGCCCCAGGCACGGACAACGCCGCGGCTCCCTCCGTTCCTGTCGGAGGACGCGACGCTCAGGGCTTTCTCGTGGTGCCGGCCGGCTTTCAAGGGTCCCGCGCACTACCGATCGACGGCGAAATATTTGTGACGGCTCAAGACGCACCGTTAGTGGAGCTGACAAGGTTGATCGAAACCAAGGTCGGGAGGCCGATCATCGACGAGACGGGGCTTGCGAGTCATTACGATTTCAAGATTCACATGGAGTGGATTGGCCGCCCCGCGGGCGCTGGAGATGCCCCAAGCGGCGCGCCGAGTGTCTTCACAGCGGTCGAGGAGCAGCTTGGGTTGAAGCTGGAATCGGCGAGCCGTCCCATCCCTCAGTTCGTCATCGACTCCATCGACCGCGCGCCTACAGAAAACTGAGCCGACGAGCAACGGATTCAGGGTTTCACACAGTGTGTTCTGCCCCGGAACACCCTGTGACAGCTCATGCATGAGTCGTTCAGTTGATTCGTGGAATCGCTGGCGATTTCCTGATTCCGGGTTTGCGACGCCTGGTAGGCGGCCTTGCCGGCATCCGCGAGTTGCTGCGTGAATTTGATCCAGTCCGGATCGGTCACTGGAACCGGCTTTCCGTTTTCGCAACGCCGGCCGGGAGTGAGCATAAGCGTGGCGGACTCCGCTATCGATACTGCGGCGTAGTCGACCATTTCCCATCCTCTATAAACACTGCCTCCCCATGTGAGCCAATCCACGGCCCCGGTCGGTGCTGCGGCGTTGGGAGCCGGCTTTCTGGCTCCGGGATCGATACTCTGAACGCTGAACAGAAGGTTGGCACTCGGAAACAGAATCCCGCGCATCACCTGGGCGACATTGCCCGACGCCGGCAGCGACACTGGCGGCGCGGCAACCGCCGCCTTCGGAGGTGATGCGGCTCGACGCGGGAAGGTCACTGGCTTCAAGGCGGCTTCGCTGAGAATAAGGTCCGCGCGGCCGCTGGGGAATTTGCCCGTTTGAAGAATGTAGGCGAGCAAGTCCGCGGACTCCGCCGGCGTCAACGGTACCGTGTCGTCTTTCGGCATGGTCTTGAAGATCTTGTTCGCAAGCTCCAGCAGAGGCCGTGTGTCCCAATTGGAAAGGAAATCGTCTCCCGTCAGCGGCGGGCCAGTACGGCCTGCCAGACCCGGGCCATGACATGTGACACATCGTTTTTGATAGAGCGTCTGACCGCGCAGGGCCTGCTGATCGGTGTAAATGCCGTCGTTGACGGTCGGACCCGCCTGGAACGCCTGCGCGACGTATCCTGCGAGGAGACAGGCCAGGACCACTCCTGCCAATCGGCACGACAGCGAAATCATCGAACGCCGCGAATCGATCACTTGGGTGTCACATGAAACAACGCGCCGGGATTGGCGTCTTCCAACATCCAGAGCGAGCCGTCCGGACCTTCTTCGACATCGCGGATGCGATGACCCACACTCCAGCGCTCGGCGGTTTTGGCGCCGCCGTGGCCGTCAAAGATGATGCGGTTGAGCGTCATGGTTGACATGCCTCCGAGGAAGCCATTGCCGTTCCATTGCGGGAAAGTCTGAGTGCCGCGATAGAACATCAGATTGCCGGGCGCGATCACCGGCACCCAATAGATCACCGGCTTCGTCAGGTCCGGCCGCGTGTCGGGACTGGCTATCGCGACGCCGTTGTAGTTCCGCCCATAGGAGACGAGCGGCCAGCCGTAGTTCTTGCCCTTCTCGATCAGGTTCAGTTCGTCGCCGCCGCGCGGGCCATGCTCGACCTCCCACAATTCGCCCGTCGGCGAAAACGCCATTCCATACGGCGTTCGGTGGCCGGTGCTCCATGTTTCAGCCGGCGTCATGTTGGGACCGGAGAACGTATACGTGCTCACCACCTTCGCAGTCTTGGCCGCTTCGGTGTCGCTTGGCGGATCAATCAAAGGAATGCTGCTCGCACCCGTCTTGCCGAAGTTGGGATTTCCGGGCGCGGGTTTTCCGTCGAGCGTCAGTCGCAGGATCTTGCCTTCGGGCTGATCGGGATCCTGAGCCGGAGTGAATCGCTGGCGATCGCCGACGGTGAGGAACAAATACTGACCGTCCGGCGAGAACGCCACCTGTGCGCCTTCCTGGCCGCCTTTGCCCTTCGGCATCTGGTGCCACAGTACCTCGAAGTTTTCCAGCCGGGCGGAAGTCGCGGTGGCATTCAGTTTGGCGCGGGCCAGTGCCAGGCCTCCGCCATAGTCACCGGGCTCGGCATACGTGAGATAGATGCTCTTGTCGGTAGCGTAACGGGGCGAGACAAAGACGCCCAGCATTCCGTTCTGCCCCTGGTAAAAAACCGGAGGCGTATTCGCGACCGTGATTTTCTCGCCTTGCTGCGTCACCAGCCAGACGGGACCGACCTTTTCAGTGATCAGCATGCGGCCATCGGGCAGGAAGGCCAAACGCCAGGGCAGGTTGAAGGTCGCTACACTGGTCATCGTAAAGGGCAGGCTCGCTTCGGGTTTTTGTTCGCCCGCATTGACCTGCGCCCAAACCGCCGCTGCCGCAAAAGTGAGCAGCAATACCGCTTTCGCCAATTTCGTCATCGTTTCTCCTTGTTATTAGCGTCGGGCCCACCGTCCAGTTGAAGTTTCGCCCTATCGGGCTCACGCTTCGCGCCAGTTCCGTTCGGTACACCGCTTCGCGGCCTCATTACTGCTGGCCGGTCCCCCCACACCAGGGAGATGGATTTCATACCATCTCCTTGTTCGTCAAGCGCCCGATTTTACGCGATCCGGGAGCGTTGTTGTCAATCTGCCGCGGATCATTCCTGCTGGGACTGGCCGCCTCTCGGAACCTGAGCGCCTCCTGCCGGCGGCGCACCGCGCCCGCCTCGTCCACCACGGCCGCCACCAGCGCCACCGGGAACGGGCAAAGCAAACGCAATCAACTGGCCCGCGGGCTGGCCGCCAACCGACATCACGAGGAACTGGCGGTTCTGATACATGTAAGTCATCGGCACTCCGGACTGCGTTCCAGGCATCGGCAGTTCGGCAATACTTGCGCCGGTCTTCTTATCG
Source organism: uncultured Solibacteraceae bacterium (assembly GCA_964633285.1). Taxonomy (GTDB): domain Bacteria; phylum Acidobacteriota; class Terriglobia; order 20CM-2-55-15; family 20CM-2-55-15; genus 20CM-2-55-15. The sequence continues at coordinate 36,319 of CAZWGA010000008.1, forward strand.
TATGCATGCAACAGCGGATGGCCACCACCGCCTTCGCCACCGATAAGCAGCGTTTTGGTGACGACGAAACTCGCCTGAGCCCGGCTCCCCGTTGGAGGAACATTCGACAATCCGAGTTTCGCAAAAACATCTTTGATGTTTTGCGGCGTGTCTCCATTCGGTATCTGCCAGGCGACTTCTCCTTTATTCAGATCGTATGCCGTGATTCGTCCATATGGAGGTTTCAACAGTGGCAGGCCTTGCACGTTCGGAACCTGTCCGCCGCGGCCCGCGGTGTAGTCCGCCTTGTTCGGATCGGGTGGATCGGTTTTCGCAACGCCGGCAACGAACGGATTGGTAATCGATCCGATATACAGAAATCCTGTTTCGATATCCGCCGATCCTCCTTCCCAATTCGATCCTCCGCCGAATCCCGGCGCAACGATGGTGCCCTTGTTCCCCGGCCCCACGAGCGAAGGCGGCGAGAAGACCGGACCCAGCCGGTATCCTTCGATCAGCCGGCGAGCCTCTTCTCGAAGCGCGGGAGTGAAATCAATCAGGCTGTCGACCGTGACGCCCTGAACATCGAAGGCTGGAGGCTTCGAGGGAATCGGTTGTGTTGGCGAAGTCCATTCCGTCGGCACTTCAGTCTGAGGAACCGCTACATCGGGAATCGGCCACACCGGCTGGCCATTCGTTCGATCGAGCACGTACGCAAAAGCGATCTTTCCCATTTGAACAACCGCTTTGACCGGCCTCCCGTTCACGTTGACGTCCAGCAGAACCGGCGCGGGCGGCATATCGTAGTCCCAGATATCATGATGGATGAGCTGCTTGTACCAGACCATTTTTCCGGTCTTGATATCGAGGCAAACAATCGAATCCGAAAACAGATTGGCTCCCGGACGATGCCCGCCGTATCCATCGTTGGTCGGAGATTCCGTGTTGAGGTAGACGTAGCCGAGGTCGTCATCGACGGAGAAAGGTCCCCACACGCCGGTGTTGCCCGTGTAGTCGGCCGATCCATTCAACCACGTTTCGTAACCGGGTTCGCCCTTCCGTGGAATGGTGTGGAAGACCCAGAGTTTCTTTCCAGTGCGAACATCGAAGGCAAGCACATCGCCTTTCACATTTTCTTTGTTGGGACTCGTTCCGCCCTGAGTCAACGCCGGACCAATAACTACGACGTCATGAGAAATAACCGGTGGCGAACTGTTGCCGATTTTGCCGATCGGATCGCTCGTGATCGTGAGATCGAGCTGTTTAAAGAGATCCACCACGCCATCCTGGCCGAACGTTGAAACGGGAACACCGGTCTTCGCGCTCAGAGCCACGAGTTGAAAGCCGGGAGTGACGGTCACAATACGGGCTTCGTTTCCGTCGGACCAGTACGCGACGCCGCGCGCCACTTTTCGCGGCGCCTGATCGAATCGCGCACCTTCATCGGGTCTCCACGTCCAGAGCGTTTCGCCGGTGCCGGCATTGACGGCGATCACATTCCGGCGCGGACCGGCGGTGAAGTAAAGAACGCCGTTAACGAAGATCGGAGTTGTTTCGCTCGTCCCGCCGCCGAAGTTGTCGAACTTCCAGCTCCACGCAACCTGAAGATCTTTCACGTTGTCGCGAGTGATTTGATCGAGCGGCGAATATCGGGTGCTGCCGCCGTCGCCTGCGTATGACCTCCACTCTCCGTTTTTCGTTCCCTGCTGGGCCATTTCCGGAAAAGCCCAGACAAGAACAACCATCGAGAAACCCAACACGGCATATCGAAACGAATGTCCCATTTGCATCTCCTTCATCGCGGCAGTGGGGCAGTGGGGTCAGACCCCTCGGTACCTGCTCAAATTGGCCGGAATGTTATATCATGGGCGGCCAATCCCCTGAACCGAGGTGCATATGAAAAACTTACTATCGGCGCTCGCCGTGATCGGATGTTTCGTTGTTGCTCCGGCATTAATGGCGCAAACAAAAATCAATCCCACGGATCCGCAGCCAACCTGCAACATGTGTCCCGGAACATATATTCCGCTTTCTGAACTCGAGTCCTACACAAAGAAGGCTGTTGCTGAGAGTCTTGTGGATCAGCAGGTGAGAGATATCGAAATCGGAAAAGCGCACGTCGGTATCGGAATGGTCCACCGCGGCAAACTCGACAAGCCGGCAACAGACTCCGTCGCCGAACATGACCTGGTCAGCGAGGTTTACCACATTATTTCCGGATCCGCGACGCTGGTCCTGGGTCCCGACATTACGAATCGGCAGCGGCGTCCATCGACCTTGCGGACGGTTGTGGAATACAACGGACCCGGTAATAACGGTTCAGATATCAAGGGCGGAATCGCGTACGACATCAAGCCCGGCGATGTACTCGTTATTCCCGCTGGCACCGGCCACTGGTTCACGAAGATCGACGATCACATCGACTATCTGATGATCCGCTTCGATCCCGACAAATACACACCGCTTAAGAGCGAGGCCCAATCGAAGGAATACTTGTCAAAGCCCGCCCCGCGAGGACAGTAACAAGCATTTAATAAAGCGGGCGCTTTCCCTCGCCCGCTTTTTTTCCTCGAACAAATCAGGCCTTCTCACCGTACAGTATTGGCATATGAGAAGAACCATCACGTTTGTTGTGGCCCCTCTTTTAATGCTCTCGGGCCCGTTGGCTTTCAGCCAGTCCCGGCTTGAATTCGAAGTAGCCTCGATTCGTTCGTTTTCACCCTCGACCAATGATGTCGTGACCGCAGGCTTGCACATTGACGGCTCACAAGTCAGCTTCAATTCTTTCTCGCTGAAGGACTATGTGAGTTTTGCTTATCGGATGAAGATCAACCAGGTCGTGGGGCCCGATTGGATTGCAGGCGAGCGCTTCAATATCGTAGCGAAGATGGTCGAGGGGGCTTCGACCGACAAGGTTCCCGAGATGATGCAGAATCTTCTCGCCGATCGATTCGAAATCAAAACACACAAAGACAAGAAGGAGTTTACCGTCTACGCTCTCCTCGTCGATAAGGGCGGACTCAAATTAACGGAGGGTCCACCCGACCCGGAACTGTTCGGAGAGAAAGGCACCGCCAACGTCGCAGCCGGTGGGAGCGGACAAGGCGTGGCGATCAACTTTGGGAAAGGATCGTATTTCACGCTGGGCGCCACGCAGTTGGAAGTCAAGAAGCTCCCCATGCAGATGTTCGCCGACATGCTCACTCGCTTCCTCGATCGTCCTGTTGTCGACATGACCGAAACGAAGGGGACTTTTGATCTGACTCTCGATCTCTCCCAGGAAGATCGGAATGCGATGCTGATCCGATCGGCCATTGCCGCAGGTGTGTCGTTACCAGCCCCTGTTCTACGGGCGATCGATCTTTCTTCCGGGGATTCCCTGACGAATGCGCTGCAAAAAGTCGGCCTTCGCCTCGATTCACGCAAAGCTCCACTCGACGTGATCGTGGTGGATAGCATGCGGAAAACGCCAACTGAGAATTGATCTGCAGCCGCGTGCATCAAGCCCGCGGCTACACACCTGCCGGAATGTCGTCCCATCCTCAACCTTCGTATCGCGCGCTGCTCGCCGTCCCTTCGGCGGGACGCCTGTTGATCGGCATGCAAATCGCGCGCATCGGCCAATCGATGATGAGCGTGGCGATGGTGTTGTACACGCTCGAACATTACCGGTCGCCGGAGTTGGCCGGCATGGTTGGTTTCTTCAACCTGTTTCCGGGAATGATTGTGAGTCCGATCGGCGGCGCCTTGCTCGATCGCCATGGCCGTACGCGGCTGGTCGTTCTTGATTATCTTGTGGCTCTGGCCGCCCTGGTGTTGATCGGAGCACTGGCATTCGCCGGGCATCTCGCGCCATGGCTGTTGATCGTCATCGCCGGAATTGCATCGCTGACGAATCCTCTTTCGGGAACGGGCCTGCGAAGCCTGTTGCCGCTCATCGTGCCGAGTCATCTGTGGGAACGCGTCAACGCCGTCGATTCGACGGGGTACGTCATCGCGGCCGTAATCGGCCCTCCCTTTGCGGCATTTATGGTGAGCGTCTGGAGCGGTCCCGCCGCTTTCATTGTCATCGGACTCAGCTTCGGCCTCGCGGCGCTTGTGATTGCGGGCACTCCCGATCCACCGTCAGAGAATTTCTCGACCGGTTCGCTATTGCTCGATGCCTGGCAGGGCCTTCAGTACACGTGGCGAAATCGGACCCTCCGTGGACTCGGATTCGGCATTTCCGTGCTCAATCTCAACAGCGGCACATTCACAATCGTTGTTCCGCTGATCGTGCTTGAACGGTTGCACCTCGGCGAAACCATGGTCGGACTCGTTCTTGCGGCTCAGGGACTGGCCGGTGTTGCTTCCGCGTTTTTCTTCGGCCGCCATGACACCCGGGGCCGCGAACGAACCATGCTTATGGTGCCGATGATCGGCATGGGTGCAACCGTTGCGATGCTTCTCATCCGACCAAACCTGGCTGTTGTGGTTTTGGTCATGTTGGTTACCGGACTGCTGAATGGACCGCTCGACATCGCGTTGTTTACACTCCGGCAGCGGCGCACAGCGAGAAACTGGACCGGGCGCGCATTTGCAATTTCAATGTCGTTCAACGGCCTCGGCCTTCCCCTCGGCTCCGCGATGGCCGGCGCCGTTGCCGCCCGATCGATCGAATGGGCCATCGTGCTGGGAGTCGCAGCCTCGGTGACGGCAGGAATCCTGACGGCCGTAATGATTGATCCGTGATACACTCCCGCAACGAGTCTCACCCCCGGATACGACCACAACTACCAAACATGTGAGGAAACCTATGAGAAGACTGTGCGTTGTCGTTTTGCTGTCCTTGTCTGCGGCAACTTACGCTCTTGCCGATACGCGTGACACCGAAGTGTTTCGCACCAGCATGCTTCCCGGAAATGAAGTCCCCGCGGTTACCGCCGCCGGAAACAGCGCCGCGGCCGCAATAACAGTTCACGTCTCTCGGGATGAGAAAGGGAATATCTCCGCCGCTACCGTTACGTTCGACATCGATTACACCATCACTTCAAATCTAACGTTCACGGGCCTTCACCTTCACAACGCGACCGCCGGAACCAACGGATCGGTTGTGATCGACAGCGGTATCTCGGGCTCAAGTCCCGTGGCCGCCAGCTCGGGTACAGGCAGGATCACTCGCGTTGTCAACTATGCAAGTACCGACGCGGGATTGACGTACGTGACAGGCTTGATGTCGCAGCCCGAAAAATATTACGTCAACATCCACACAACGGTTAATCCCGGCGGGATGATGCGGGGCCAGCTTCAGGCCAACCGGATGATCCTCCGGCCCATCATGAGTCCTGTGTTTGAAAACCCGCCGATCGCCATCGACGCGGAAGGCGCGGCACTGGTCGATATTCAGGTCAATCGCGATGCTGCGGGAAAAATCACTTCTGGCACGGTGATCTTCGATGTCGACTACCGGTTCCCGGCTCCAGTCACGATAACCGGCCTGCATATTCACAACGGTCCTATTGGTGTGAATGCGCCGGTCGTCATCGATACCGGCACGAATGGGACAACGCGAGCCGTCGCCAATGTAACCCGTGGAAACATTTTCCGGATCGTCGAGATCGACAGCACAAACACGACCGGCCTGCAGGCCCTGACCGGAATATTCGATGATCCCACTCAGTACTACATCAACATGCACACAACCGTGAATGCAGGTGGCGTCATTCGCGGCCAGCTCTACAGAGACTTCTATGTTTTCTTCAACCAGATGACACAGGCTGAAGAAAATCCGCCGACAGGAGTTCCCGGCACTGCAAACTCGATGACGTACGTTCGCATTGATCGCGATTCCACCGGCAACGTCGCAAGCGGCGCCGTGAGTTTCAACATCAATTACGATATGGGGTCGCAGCAGACATTCACCGGTTTTCACATTCACAATGGAAAGATCGGCGTCAATGGAGCGGTCGTGATCAACACAGGCCTCAGCGGGACGAATCCTGTAGTTTCACCCGCCAACGGACTGGGCTCGATCAATCGGGAAGTTGAAATTCACGCGGGCGACTCGTCCTTTGATTTCCTGCGTGGACTGGTTGAAAATCCGGAAAACTACTACGTCAATATTCACACCACGCAGTTCGGTGGTGGAATCATCCGATCGCAGCTCGCCCGCGAAACGTATCACTACAAGACATTCATGGGTCCGGCGAATGAAGTTCCGCCGGTGACCGGCGTGGATACCGCGGCAGTCGGCTGGATCACGGCAAAGATGAGCCGCGATGCCAACGGAGTTCTCAATGGCGGTTCGGTGACCTTCGACGTCAATTACACGAACACCGGTCCGATCACTTTTACCGGCCTCCACATTCATCATCCCGGCCCGGCCGGCGTGAATGCGGGTGTTGTGATCAACACGGGACTCAGCGGCACCAATCCTGTCGACAGTCCCTCCGGCAGCGGCAACATCACGCGCGTAGTAACCATCGATCCATCGAGCACCGCGCAGATGGCAGCGCTCGCCGCATTGATCACCGCTCCGGATACCGCTTACGACAACGTCCACACAACAACGTTCGGGGGTGGTGTCGCACGATCGCAAATCCTGCCCACTGTCAGCACTGTCGCGCAGGTTGCCGGTGGCGGTGAATGGACTTCGAATATTACTTTGAGAAATCCTTCAATAACCGCCTCGGTCATGGGTATCGTGAATTTCTATCAGAGCAACGGTTCACTGATGCCCGATACGATCGTCGATCCCAATACGAATTTTCTGATCCCCCCTTCAGGCTCCATGACGATCAGCACCCACAACAAAGGGGATCTGAAAGCAGGTTTCGCGAAGGTCTTTTCCAACGGCGCGGTAACCGTGGATGCGCGATACCTTCATCCTCAGTTTCTACCCAGCGCCGGCGCCGTGACGACCGTCACTTCGCGAGGAGTCTCCCTTCCCGTCAGCGCGGGCGCCAGCGTCACTCAAAACACCGGCATCGCGCTGATAGCGAATTCGGCCGGGACGTTGAACCTTTCCCTGCGGGATTCGAATGCTAACGTAATAGCGGGAGGCAGCCGTACCATCGATGTTACCGCGGGACAGCAGGTGACGGCCTTCGTGAAGGAACTGCTTCCGTCGGTAACGGCCACGTCCTACACCGGCACACTGACCATTTCAACGAGTGCCGGCACGATTTCGGTGATCGCGCTTCAATTTGACGGCACGATCACGCCCGTTACGGTAACGGCCATACCGTAGTCCCTTTGCGCCTTTGTGTCTTTGTGCCTTTGTGCGCTTCTGTTAAAAGTTCACAAAGACACGAAGACACCAGGGCTCAAAGGAAAGGACGGATATGCGCCGGATTCTACTTGTACTGTTCCTCTTCCACGCTTCATCGCTCACAGCTCAAACCATCGACGATCAACTCCGTGAAATGCGCGCCGAGATTCTGCGCCTGCGTGAAGAGCTCGATCAGGTGAAGCAGGAATTAAAAACGCGGAACCAGGCTATCGAAGATGTTCCCCTGCTGCAGGCCCAGATCCAGGAGCAGGCCCAGACCAAAGTCGAGAGCAGTTCGAAGTTTCCAGTGAAGTTCTTCGGAACAATCGTCTCCAACACATTCTGGAATTCGGCAAACCCGAATTGGCTTGATATTCCGAATGTCGCAGGCCCTTATACTTCGCCGGTCTCGATGGGTTCTTTCAGTTCGACACTGCGGCAAAGCCGGGTCGGCGCTCTTATCGACGGACCCGAAATCGGCAGCATGAAGCTGAACGGAGCGATCGCCATGGATTTCTTCGGCGGCATTCCCAATTTTCAAACCGGCCAGGCCATGGGATTGCCTCGGCTGCTCTATGCCTATGCGCGGCTTGATGGAAAGAACAGTGCGATCGAAATCGGCCAGGATCAGATGGTGCTGGCTCCACGAAATCCCACGTCACTTCTCGGAACATCATTTCCAACGTTGTATCGCTCCGGAAATCTTTATCTGCGCTCGCCTCAGATTCGCGGTGAAAGAACACTCGCGTCGGGCGGCTACGGACAGATTCGCGCGGTGGCCGGAATCATGGCTCCGATCGCCGGAGACTTTTCCAGCGCTTCGTATGAATTTGTTCCTCCCAGTCTCGCGGGAGAGCGTTCACGAACGCCGGCATTCCAGAGCCGGCTTTCATGGCGCGCGACTCCAGCGGGTCCTTATGAACAGCCCAAATGGGAAGCCGGCATTTCCGGACACTACGGCCGTGAACGCTATGCGACGGGTGTTGTTCCGAGCTGGGCAACGGCTTTTGACTTCGATGTAACGTCCGGGCGGCTCGGGGCGGGCGGTGAATATTACGTGGGAAGGAATCTCGATGCGTTCGGCGGATCGATCGCGCAGATGGCGAAATCGCAGGGCGGATTCATCGAAGCACGCTTTGCGGCAACATCCCGTTTGAGCTTCAATGGCGGATATGGGACCGATCACCTCTTCGATATGGCCAGGTTCCCGGCGCCGCTCTCGCGCAACGCAACTTTCTTCGCAAACGGAATCTACACATTTACTCCGGAATTTCGCGCTGCCTTTGAATATCAGCGGCTCTCAACGAAATCCGAGAAGGATCCGTTAAGAAGAAACAATCACTTCAATCTCACATTTGCGTATAGTTTTTGATCGTATGAAACGCCTGATTCTACTGTTCGCAATGTTCTGGTTGCCCGCGGCAGCCGGCGCCGCCACACTCACCGGTCACGTCCGTTTTGTGGGCCGGCCCGCCGGCGCCGCGGCCACTACCATCGTCTACGCAGAATCGCTCGACGGCGGCCGTGTTCAGCCGGGGAAATTCATGCTGACGCAAAAGAGCAAGTCGTTCGTGCCGCACGTTCTTGCCGTACCTGTGGGTTCAACGGTCAGTTTTCCAAACCAGGATGCAATCCTTCACAATGTCTTCAGCCTGTCGCGCCCGAATCCATTCGATCTCGGGCTGTATCGCGATGGCGCTTCGAAGGACCGTGTTTTTACAACGCCCGCGATCTACTCCGTTTTTTGCAACATTCATCCGCAAATGAGCGCGACGATTCTCGTCGTGCCCACCTCGCACATCGCCGAAGCCGATGCGATGGGTAACTATCGTCTCGACCTGCCCACCGGCCGCTATCGCATCACGGCATGGTCCGAACGCGCTCAACCGGCCACCATTGAAGTCGTCGTGGGAGCAGGCTCACAGACGGCGCCCGAAGTGATGCTCGACGAATCTCATTTTGTGGAGAGCACGCACAAGAACAAATACGGGCAGGATTACTCAGCCAAATAACCTTTAAACACGCATCTTGTACACCGGTACCGGATCGGTGAATCCTTTGACCTGAATCGGCGCAACTTTCTCTGCGGCCACGAGGCCTTCCACACGCCGATAGGTGGCGTCGGCGATCAGGATCTCGCCGGCTGCGGCATGAGAGCAAAGGCGCGAACATAAATTCACATTCGAGCCGATGACGGTGTAATCCAGACGGTCCTCACTGCCGATGCTTCCCAGAATAACTTCGCCCGTCACAATGCCGATGCCGACATGAATCGGAGGCGCGCCGGGATTGGTCGCATTGAGCGCTGCGAGAGCGCGCTGAGTTTCGAGTCCGCATCGAATGGCGTTGAGTTCCATATCCTCGCCTTGAAATAACGCGACGACACAATCGCCAACGTACTTGTCGATGTCGCCATGAAACTTCTTCACTTTACCGGCCTGAAGACTCAGGCACGCGTTGAGCAGCTTCACGGTGTCTTCCGGCGGGAGATTCTCCGTCATCGAGGTAAAACCGCGCATGTCCGAGAACAGAACGGTCAGAATCACTTTCTCGCCTGCTGAAATCTTCTTCGTGGACTGGATCATCTCCACCGTGGACAGCGAGACGAACTTCTTCATGTCGGCGCGTTCACGCAGACCTTGAATCATCGTGTTGAACGAACGAGCGAGTTCTCCGATTTCGTCCGTCGATCGAATGTTCAGACGATAGTCGAAATTCCCCGCCGCAACCTGTTCGGTTCCTTCAACAAGTTTTGCGACCGGAGCTGTAATCGTTCGCGACAGAAATGCGCTGATGGCGATACCGGCGACCGCCACCACAAGACCGAGCACAAGCAGGCCGGCGCGAATGGTGCCGTAGGGCTTCATTGCCCTGTCGTGAGACTGCATGATCACAGCCAGAGGCCTTGGGCCGCTCTCGTTTCCCAGCAGCGCGCTCACCGCTTCGTATTTCTCATCTCCTATTGTGACCAGCCGCGGATCGGATTCCTTCCCGACATTGTTTTCCCAGTCTGCTCTCGTTTGCCACGCAAGCCCTGAGCGCAGCATGCTCGAACCCAGCACGCGGTCGCCGACAATGACGATATCGTCATTCGTGCTTTCGTGAAGAGCCCGGGCAAACTTGTCGTCAATCAAAGCGCCGGCAATGACGTATCCGAATAATTTGCCGCCGGCTTCCGCGGGCATTTTCGCCACGTGATACGTGCCACTCGGAGTCTTGAGAATACCGGTGTCGAGACTCGATGGAATGGATCCGGGTTCACGAGTATCGGTTTGCGCTACAACGGCGCCCGCGGAATTCAGCGCAATGAGCAGCTCGGTTCCGGTGCTTTGCTGGAATTCCATCAACGTGTCGAGAACGGTATTGCGATCGCCGCCATTGTCCATCAACGCCTTGAAAATCGGCGTGGATGCAACGAGGTTTGCAGTGAGTTTAAGATCGCGGAGCCGCTCGTCTTCGGCGCTTTTGATACGCGCGCGGCCCTGCTGGAGATCCGCTTGAATGCTATCGCCGACGAAGCGCTCCGCCAGAAAGCTGACGTAAACGAGCATTGTGACGATCAGGACGATCACCAGCGAACTCGAATACAGAAGCAACTTTCGGCGGAGCGGTGTTTTCATGAAGCGGCTTCGGTTTTACTGTTGCATGGGCTCGTCGGCGCTGCCGCCGTAAATAGCCGGAACCTTTGAACCCATCGGCCTCAGGTACGTGGACAACTGTCCCCGGTGATGTGCCGAATGCAGGTTCAGGAAGTTCAAATAGGCCACAGCGGGAAGCTCCATTATGCCGAAAAACGGAACCGGCGCCGTGAGCTTGTCGCCCGGCAGATCCTTCAGCCTGTTGATCCGGTCGCGATGGTTCGTTTCATACCATTCAACAATCGCTCCGATGGTTGGAAGGGCCTTCGGACCTTCTTCCATGGAGAACTTGCCGGCAAGAACGCCGTCAAGGAACCAGATTTCAGCAGACGCGATGTGCCACGCCAGATCGTGAGCCGACATGGATTTGGGATCGGGCTTGTAGCTCTTCTTGTCTTCAGGCACAGCACGGATGACTTTCTTCGTCAGCTCCGTCTCCGACTGAATCGTATCCGCAAAAACCTTGCACAGTAGTTTGGCTTGATCGGGTGTCATTCGGGAATCTCCTTATTTGGTTGTTGGCAATTCGGCAGACGAACTTAAAGTATCGAATGCTCGTCCTAAATACTGAACACTCCGCCATCGGGCTGGACAAGAGTTTTTTCAATAATGACGGCGCCGCAGCGTGGGCAACGGGCCGGCTCGGTCAAAAAGTAATCGCAGCCGGAGCCGCGATGCCCGGTTACTTCATCAAGAATCCAGTCGAATGGAAGCTCCGCCTGCTCATTGCACGCTTCACACGACGAAAGAGTGTTTTGCGCCCGGCGAATCGTTTCAGTGCCAACAGCGAAGATCTCCATCGGATTTAATACTGATCGAAAATGCGCTGAATTTCGCGCACATCCTGTGTCTTCGTCAGCGCCAGCATCATAAGAATCCTGGCGTGTGTCGGAAGCATTCGTTGAACCGAAACGAGCGGCAGGGTATCGCGAACCTGACTCGGCGAACCGACCTGATCTCCGGAAGGGAATGTCGCAGCCACGATCACACCGCGCCGCTGCAACGTTTCATAATAGGAGCGCTCGGTACCGCTGAGACCGGTCGTCGCGACGATGACGGCTTTCGCTTCAGTCTTCCCGCCTCCTTCCGAACCTGCGTATGAATAATGAACGTCCACTCGCGGCAGAGCCGTGATTTCACGGGGATCGAATTCCGATGTGGACGTATGGCGCCGCGACGGCGAATAGAAGAATTCGACTCCGTGGCGCGCGACAATCCCGATGACGCCCATCTCCTGGGCAGTGAAACCTCCGCTGCGAGCATAGATCTTCTGGGCGTCTCTTGCTGAAATGATCCGGTCATCCATGACCACAAGAACGCCTTTGCCCCTTGCATCGTGCGCCGCAGCCACGCGAATCGCGCTCAGCAGATTGATCGGGCCGTCAGGACTGATGCCCGTCGGCGGACGTTGCGCTCCGACGAGCACAACCGGCTTGTCGGATTTCACCGTCAGATGCAGAAAGAATCCCGTTTCTTCAAGACGATCCGTTCCGTGCGTGATCACGATGCCGGCAACGCCCGGACGCTTTTCAAACACTGCATTGATGCGCCGGGCCAACTGCAGCCACTGATCGGGCGTGATGTAGGCGCTCGGCACATTGGAGAATTGCTCCGTCTCAACCTGTGCATACCTCTTGATCTCCGGAACCTGGCTGATGATTTCGTTGATGGGCTTTCGTATGTCGTATCCGCCGAGAGTTCCCGGCTCACCCTGCTCGCCCGCTATCGTTCCACCTGTGGCGATCACGAGAATATGCGGCAGCTCCGGTTGCGGTACTTGTGGGGAGGCCATTCCCGCGGAAGAACTGATTAGTAAAAGAGTCAAAGCGACAAAACGAATCGCCGAACGCAGCATTGAATTATTCAGCCACAAAACGGCACAAAAGAAACAGAATTGTTTTTGTGACAGATCCAAGCGGATCTGCTGTTCCCGCCTCAATCCCAGGTCACGTTGGGCTGTAAGGGTACAATGCCTTGGTGTTTGCGCGAGTCCTCTGACGAATACGCGACCTTGTTCGTAAAGAAGAGTATGTGATGACCTCGCATGCTGACGAGGAAGCAGATGCTGACGAGTTTTCAGTATTTGATGTGGAAAGTGCGATCTTTACGGGCGAGATCGTGGAGCGCCAGAAAGAGGCGGAGACTGGAGAGTGGAAGTACCTGATCTCAGGCGAGGCAATCGACGGCAGGATGATATCGCTTGTCGTAAAGTTTGGCGCCTCTACTCAGATCGTGTATATCCTGACGGTATATGCGGAGTAACGGACATCAGAATCGCTGCGAGAACTGCGGCAAAACGGGGCTTCAAGTTCGAAAAACAACACGCAGTTACGGAACGGGTGCAACTCTGCTTGTCATTGAAAAAGTTCCGGTTTTGAGTTGCCCTCACTGCGGAGCAAGTTACCTCACTGCCGAGACTCTGCACGAAATCGCCAGAATCAGACTTCACAGGCGAAGCATGAGCAAGCGTCGCAGCGTACCAGTCGCAGAGTTTGTCTCAACCCACAAAACTGGCTAACACTGGCAGGAGCGGACCCCGCTAAAAACGCGGCCGCTCAGCCTCAGGCGGTCAACATGCCCTGCCCGTTAGCAGGAAACATCGCAGGTGAACGTCATGACACCAGAACAATTTGTAAAAATTATTCGCGTCACGGTGCACGATGCAGCGATTCGCGACACTCAATCAAATCTTGACGAGCCACCAGGACGTCGCCCTTCCGTCCGCGACGCCGAAATCTCGGCTTGGTTCCGACGTCTTGCAGTTGACGATCGCGCCCGTGTTATGCAAGTGGTTCGTCACAGCGTCCACAGCGCGGTGTTCGGATTGTTTTGTATCCTCGATGGAGTGCTCACAATCGAGGATGGTTCGGCGGGGCGACTCGAACTAGCTAGCTTATGTAAAAGGAGACGATCGCGTGGTGCTCAACACTGAAAACGAATTCCTACACGACATTTACCAATCGCTCGTCTATGAGGAAGTATTCGGCGATTACAAAGTGTGACAATTCAAACCGCTGCCGGCTACCTGCATTTCTCACAAGTTTGTTTTGATATACGGTAGATGATCAAGTACACCGCGGGCTTTTAGTCCGCGCCACCGAGGTTCGCGCAGTCTGTATTTGTCAAGACCCGAACGCGGGCTAAGAGCCCGCGACCTCATGCTTGACCGATGCAGCCGTCATAATTCATTAGAAACCCGCGGCGCCGATGCCTAATCATCACTCTCCCAATCCTCTTCCGGATCGGGTGTCTTCAAACCTTGAAAGAATCGTTCGAGTATCAAGCCCGCTCCCCCGCCGACAAAGAACCATTGAACGGTTCCGATGACGTAAGTGATTCCGAAAGTCAGGGCCAGCAGGCCGGGCGGATTCATTCCTGCTCGATCGAGCATGGAGAAAAGAATAAGGATGAAGAACATCGGAATGGTATCGAACACGGACATGAGGCGCCAGAAGTCCGAACGCGTGAATATGTAAGGGCCGAATTTTAGATCGGCGGGTTCAAGTGAAAGATGAGCCTGGAAATCCACATAAGAAAACACGAGAAAGCCTGAAACCAGGAGGACGTGACATATCGCGGAGGTCAGGGCCACCTGTCTCCAGAAGACACGCTTGTTGATTCCCAGCACGTCGAACCAGGTGAGCAGGTGATACACGCCAAAAACAAGAAGTGGCGGCAGCAGATACGCGCCAAGTCGAAAGAGCATTCACTCCACCAGCGCTTCCGCTTCGATTTCGATAAGCATTGCCGGCGAAATGAGCCGCTTGACCTCCACCATCGTCGTCGCGGGACGGATTTCGCCGAAGAACTCGCCGTGAGCCTTACCGATCTTTTCCCAATCCTCGATGTTCACAACGAACATGCGTGTGCGGACCACATCCTTCAAAGAACATCCGGCCCGTTTCAGCGCGTTTTCGATGTTGCGCAAAGTCTGAACGGTTTGCGCGTAGGGATCGCCGATTCCCGCGATGTCGCCTTTCTCATCCGTTGCGGTTGTGCCGGAAACGTGAATCGTATTTCCGACCCGTACCGCGCGGGAATACCCAACGACGGGTTCCCACTTGCTGCCAGTTGAAATGTTTTGTCTCGCCATGGTGGGTAAGAGGATACCTCAAGGTGTGCGTCGGGACCCTCAATCAACACGTGATAATATACGGCGCGGTTTCGGCCCAGCCGGGATCAATCCTTATACAAACGGAGTGGATGGGATGCGTATTCCGCGAATCGTCTTTTTTGTTGCGGCCGCCTCGGTTGTATTTCTACCAGTCATTGCAGGAACGGCGCAGAAACCCAACACGCGCAGCCCGGACGCCGACTGGCCGATGTTCAATCGCGACTTTGCAGGAACGCGTTATTCCCCGCTCACGCAGATCAACACAACGAACGTCACGCAACTGCAACAGGCATGGACCTACAAACTCAGGCCGCACGACGGCAAACCGCTGACCGGCGAGAGTCCGAGTGAAATCTTTCAGGAGATCACGCCGATCGTCGTGAATGACGTCATGTATCTGCCTTCGGCAAACCGGGTCGTCGCTCTGGAACCTGAGACGGGAAAGGAAATCTGGAGCTACGAACTGAAGCAGGGCCAGACATCGTTCAGAGGTGTGTCTTACTGGCCGGGCGACAAGGGCAATCCACCGAGAATTCTTTTTACAACAGGGAGAAAACTCGTCGCCATCAACGCCGTCACCGGCGAACCGTCAACGGGCTTCGGTACAAACGGCGAAGTCGAACTGAAGATCCCTTACGACGGCGCGCCGACCATCTACAAGAACGTCATTCTAATGGGATCCAATTTTTACGGCCCCGGCCAGCGGCACATCGGACCACAACTGGAAACAAGCGCAGGTGAACCGGGCGACATCCACACTTATGACGCGCGAACGGGAAAAGAACTTTGGGAATTTCATACCATTCCCCGCCCCGGCGAACCCGGAAATGAAACATGGGGATTCGACAGTTGGAAGAACAGAACCGGCAACAACGTGTGGGCGTTTGCTCTCACCGTCGATGAAGAACGCGGCATTGTCTATCTTCCCGTCAGCAGTCCGGGAGCGAACATGTACGGCGGCGACCGGCCGGGAAACAACCTGTTTGGAAATTCAACGGTCGCTCTCGATATCGCCACCGGCAAAATGAAGTGGTACTTTCAAACGGTTCATCACGAACTGTGGGACTACAATCTGCCGCCCGGTCCGAGTCTTTTTGAAGTTGTCAAAGATGGAAAGAAAATCCCTGCGCTCGCTCAAACCGGCAAAATGGGCTGGGTTTTCATTCTGGATCGCGTCACCGGCAAGCCGATATTCGGAGTGGAAGAGCGCCCCGTTGCACGGGGCGACGTACCAACCGAATGGTATCCGCCGACTCAACCGTTTCCTGTGAAGCCGCCGGCGGTCACACGCGTCAGCATGACTGCGGATGATCTTGTCACCGCGGCCGATACAACCCCGGAACATGCTCAGGCCTGCCGTGAATTGTGGGACAAAACGAAGTTCTACAACACCGGTCCCTACACCGCGTGGAAATACAAGACAGAGGGCAATCCACCATCGTTGATCTATCCGGGATTCACTGGCGGTCCGAACTGGGGCGGTACGGCAGTCGATACGAAACTGAACTACATCTTTGTGAATTCCAAAGACGCGCCCGCGACGGGATGGATTCAAAAGAATCCGAAATATCAGCCGGGCATGGATCTTGCGAAAGAGTTTCCGTATACGCGAGTGAATGGTCCGGCGTTCAGCGCATCAGTGAAGGATGCGAATGGACGAATGATCGCGAACTGGCCCTGCAGCAAACCGCCGTGGGCGCGCCTTGTCGCGATCAATGCCAACACGGGTGATATCGCGTGGCAGGCGCCGCTGGGTATCAACGACACGATGCCCGAGGGCAAGAAGAACGCCGGATCGCCCGGGGCCGGCGGCCCTATTGTCACGGCCGGCGGCTTGCTTTTCATCGGCGCGACCAATGATGGAAGATTCCGCGCTTTCGATTCGAAAACAGGAAAAGAATTGTGGGCTGCGAAACTCGATTACAACATCACAGCGATACCGATGACGTATCAGGGCAAGGACGGAAAGCAATACGTCGCCGTCGTCGCAGCAGCCGGCGGCGCTCGCGGCGCCAATAACGAATCCCTGGTTGTGTACAAGCTCCCGTGAGTTCTTAACCCTCTTCTAAAAGGGAGAGGTTTTGCGTAGGAGTTCTCGATGCGCATTTATCTGTTGATACTGGCGACGGCACTCCTCCTTCCCCCTGTCGCTCAAACCCAAAGTCCAAAGCAGCCCGCGAAACAAACGGCCCCCTCGGACTGGCCGATGTACAACCGTGATCTCGGAGGCACTCGATACTCGCCTCTCACGCTGATCAACACCACCAATGTTTCGCATTTGCAGATGGCCTGGAGTTATCGCCTCAGCAGCGCCCAGGCCGTCGGCGGCCGCGGTGGCGGGCGGGGCGCGGCTGCGGTTCCCACTGTCAATCCGGAAGCGACGCCGATTGTCATCAACAATGTGATGTATCTGCCGGCCGGAGGACGTGTCCTCGCCCTCGAAGCCGACACCGGAAAACCGGTGTGGGAATACAAACTGCCTTCGGGAAACACGCCGGCGCGCGGCGTTGCGTTTTGGCCGGGTGAAGGCACCACTCCTCCGCGAATTCTGTTCACTGCCGGAACGCGATTAATGGCCGTCAATGCCATCACGGGCGAAGCTGCCGGAGGATTCGGCAAAGACGGCGGTGTGGATATCAAGGTCGGATGGAACGGGGTTCCTCTGATCTATAAGGATGTCGTGATGCTCGGAGCAACGGTCGGTGAAATGCCGACCGGCCCATCCGGCAACACCCGCGCCTTCGACGCCCGCACAGGCGAAAAACTTTGGGAATTTCACAGCGTTCCCCAACCTGGTGAAGCCGGCCACGACACATGGCTGAATGACGGCTGGAGAGATCGCTCGGGCACGAATGTGTGGGGATGGTATCTCACACTCGATGAGCAACGCGGCATTCTTTACATGCCGCTCGGATCGCCGTCGGCGAATTACTGGGGCGGCGACCGTCCCGGAAATAATTTGTTCGGAAACTCGGTGGTTGCTGTGGATGCGCTGACTGGGAAACTTAAATGGTATTTCCAGACTGTCCATCATGATCTTTGGGATTCGGATCTGCCGCCCGCTCCGGTTTTGCTCGATATCCGGCAAAACGGAAAAACAGTTCCCGCACTCGCCGCGATCGGAAAACAAAGCTGGATGTATATCCTCAATCGCGAAACCGGCAAACCCATCTTCGGCGTTGAAGAACGGCCGGTCGCCGCCGGCGATGTGCCCGGCGAATGGTATTCACCGACCCAGCCCTTTCCGCTGAAGCCGCCGGCGCTGGCGCGCACAAGTTTCAAGAAAGAAGATATCGTCACCGCTGAAGACACAACTCCCGAACACGCAAAAGCCTGCCAGGACATTTATGAAAAGGCCGGCGGGTTTTTCAACACAGGTCCGTTTACGCCTTTTCTTTTTCACGAAGACGGCGCGCCACCGCGAAGCACGATTATTTTCCCCGGCAATGGAGGTCCGAACTGGGGCGGCATGGCTGCCGATCCGAAGTCGGGTTACGTTTTCGTTCAAACCCACGATGCGGCTCTCAGCGGATGGGTCGAAAAGAGAAAACCGGATGGCAATTATGGAAGCGGCAACGGTTCAGCGCAGCCTTACGACCGCGGCAGCGTCGATGGCCCCGGCCCGTATCACGGGTTTGCCGCTTCGCTCGGGCGCGATGCAAGCGGAAGACCGCTGGGAAATGCTCCATGCCAGAAACCGCCATGGGGCCGGCTCTGGGCTGTCAACGCGAATACCGGTGACGTTGCGTGGCAGGTGACACTGGGAATCAACGAAGCGTTGCCCGCGGGCAAACAGAATGTCGGAGGCACCGGAAGCGCGGGACCCATCACAACCGCCGGCGGACTGGTATTCATCGGAGCAACAAACGATCGCCGATTCCGCGCGTTTGATTCGAAGACCGGAAAGGAACTGTGGGCGTTCAAGCTGGATCAGAATGTGAATGCAAATCCGCTCACATATCAGGGAAAGAACGGAAAACAATATGTCGCAGCTATAGCGAGCGACTCCGTTGTGGTGTTTTCGTTGCCGTAAAGGGCTGCAGAGGCGGTCTGTAACCGCTCACGATGTCGAAGACCAGGATTGCCGGCGGTCATGGGCCGCCACTACAGGGGGTAAACATGCGCAGAAATTGTTTTGCAGTTCTCGGAATCGTCGCGTTATTCGCACTCGCCGCATCCGCACAGGATGCGAAGACCGTCATCGACAATGCCTCGAAAGCCATGGGCTCCCTCAAGAGCGTCGAGTATTCGGGGTCGGGCTTCGATTTTGCGATTGGACAGAATGTGAATCCGTCTGCAGCGTGGCCGAAGTTCATCGACAAGACTTACAAACGCGTCATCAATTTTGAAACGCCGGGCTATCGCATGGACCGCATCCGAATGCAGGGCGAGAATCCTCCGCGCGGCGGCGGCCAGCAGCCGATTGCCGGCGAGCAGAACCAGACCCAAACCGTCGTCATCACGAACAATACGCCGTGGGTCCAGCAACTGGAAGTCTGGATGATGCCTCATGGATTCCTTCAGGCAGCCGCGAAGAATAACGCAACCGTGAAATCACAGACCGTGGGCGGCAAAAAATACAACGTTATCACTTTCATGGGACAGAACAAGGCAAAGGTCAACGGTTACGTCAACGATCAAAACATGGTCGAGCGCGTCGAAACATGGATCGACAATCCGGTGCTGGGCGACATGCTCTTCGATTCCACCTACTCGGCGTACAAGGATTTCGGCGGCGTGAAGTTTCCAATGAAGATCGTCCAGAAACAAGGTGACTATCCGATCCTCGATTTGACCATCACGGATGTCAAAACCAATGCGCCCGCGAACATTCAGGCGCCCAACACTCCGCCAGCCGCCACGGTGCCGGCGACGTCGCAGAAACTGGGTGATGGCGTGTACCTGATACTCGGCGGATATGCGGCCGTTGCTGTCGACTTCAAGGATTACATTGTCGTGATCGAGGGTCCTCAAAGTGAAGACCGCGCGAATGCCATCATTACCGAAACGAAAAAACTGATTCCGAATAAACCCATCAAATACGTCGTCAACACGCACGCGCACTTCGATCATTCAAGCGGACTGCGAACGTTCATCGCGGAAGGTGCGACTGTCGTGACGCATCAGGTGAACAAGCCATTCTTCGAGAAAGTCGCTTCAATGCCGCACACATTGAATCCGGACCGGCTGCAGCAGGCGAAACGGAAGGCCAGCTTTGAAACGATGACCGAGAAGAAAGTCATGACGGACGGAAACCACGTGATCGAGCTCTATCACATGACCGGCATCGGCCATCACGATGGCTTGATCATGGCTTATCTGCCGAAGGAGAAAGTTCTCGTCGAAGCGGATGCATTCAATCCGCCGGCACAGCCGAATGCCGCGGGACCGGCAACGCCCAGCCCGTACAATATGGCTCTTATCGCCAACATCGACCGGCTGAAGCTCGATGTGGACCGGCTTATCCCTATTCATTACCCCGCGGACAATCGCGTCGTCATGAAAGCGGATCTGATGCGTTATGTGGGAAAAGGAAACTGAGATGAGAGAAGAAGTAGAGGGACAGTGAGCAATTCCCTATCTCGGGAATGCACTCGCTGTCCCTTTTTCTCTAACTCTTATTGAGGTTGAGGACCCTGCGGCGGGCCACCCGCAGGCGGGCCACCACCACGGCCTCCTCGGCCCGCGCCGCCCCCGGCGCCACCTGCACCACCGGCTCCACCTCCAGCGCCCCCGCGGCCACCGCCGGCGGGAGCTCCGCCACCAGCACCGCCGCGGCCACCAGCGGATACCGCGCCCGGAGGCGCGCCGGCTCCCGGCGTTCCATCTTTTGCGAATCCACCGCCGCTTTCCGGATAGAGAACCGTATCCTGTTCCCCTTCGATGCAGGCCGTCTCCGTTTGCTCATAGCCTGTCGGCCGACCTCGGAATCCGACAGGTACGTTGAGATTACGCCGGAATGTGTCAGTGACTGTCATGGGACGCGTTAAAGCGGCCGAATCTTCGACGACAGCTTCGTAAGCAATGGTGTTCGCATCTTTCGCCACAAATTTCTCGACCACATGGCTCGCATCGCTGTGCACGGCGCCGGAAGCATCCCACCAGCCCGCTGCCTGATTGGTGGTATCGACCACGAGTGTGTCGCCTTCCCAGTGTCCGATTGAATCACCTTGATAGAGCCGGATGTTGGCGGGAACATGCTTGCGCCCATCCAGGTAAATCACGCGCGTCGCGCCGCCGGTATCCCAACCGTAGACGATGGAGTTCTTATCCTGGACCGCCTGGAATCCCATTTGAATGCCGAAATTCGTTGGCACTCCCGCGAGCAGACAATGCGCATACGGCTCGTCGTACATGTGATTCTTTGCGGTATCCGCGGACTTCGCTTCCCACGTCGCATTGTACGGAATCTTTCCGTCCGGATTTCCGGTTTCAGGATTGAGGATCCCTCCGCGTCCGTTGTTGATATTCGTTTTGGTCGCGGACATCCAGTATCCCGTCATATCCGGATGGCCATCAGGACCTCGCACAACAGGACCTGCAGGAACCGCGGGTGCGCCACCACGCCCCGCGCCGCCGCGGCCTGCGCCGCCGGCAGGAGCCTGTCCCGGAGCGCCCGCCGGAACTGCGCCGCCTTGTGCCGGCGCCTGGCCGATCAGAACCTGGCCCAGCGCCAGAACGGCAGCGAGACCGATCACGAGAGTTAAAACTCGATAGTGTTTATTCATCGAAAAGCCTCCCTACTTGCTCTCCACGATGCGAAGGTTATTCCCTTTGCCGTCGCGGACCAGTTGTTCCTTGAACATCTGGCATTCATATTCCATGAGCCGGAAATTCTTTTCCTGATGGCGATACAACAGAACCTCGATCGTCCACGGCCGCGAAAAAACTTTCGAATCGTCCATCGTTGCCCGATAGGTCATCGTATCCGGACCGGTGCGAGTCCAGCGTTCCACGACGTGGAGTTTGTCGCTGTGATAGTTGCCGGTGCTGTCGAACCACGTTGGATGCTCGGGATCGTCATTCAGGTCGGAAACATCGACGACCAGAGTGTCCCCTTCCCATTTCGCCCGCGAATCTCCGTTGAAGAAATCGATACCGGGAAGATGGTCGCTGCCGTTGATGTAAACGCTTCGATAGTTGTGAACGAACTCGTATGTGATCTGGATTATCGCAGGCGTTTGCGTGATCTGGAATGGAAACGGGATATAGGTGATGCGCGGCACGCCCGGCTTGAAACAATACGCAACGGGATCTTTCGCCCGATTCGCATAATTCGCTCGACGCTTTGCCAACGCCGCGGGTAGATACGGAATGAGCCCGTCGGGTGGATCCACGATTGCGCCCTGCCCGGCATGCACTCCATATGAAGCGGCATGGGGTTCGATATTTCCATCGAGTGAATTATCCAGGACCTGCCAGATGCCGGACAAATCCGGCTTGCCGTCCGCCATCCGCGGAATCACAGGACCGGCGGGTGCTGCAGGAGCCTGGCCACGTGCCCCTGCTGCCGGTGCTTGTCCACGGCCTCCCGCAGGGACCGCCTGAGCAGCCGGCGCGGCAGGTGTCGCGGGAGCAGCGGGTGCTGGAGCAGCGGCTGCTTTTGGCGGTGCCGGCGGTGCCGGAGACTTCGCTGCGATTTGCTTATTGCAGCCCGAAGCAGCCGCCATTAAAGCGATGCCTGCAATACAGGACATCGAGAGCGTGATCAGGCGAACTCTCATTGAAATAAACACTCCTATAGCAGATTGACTTTTGCCGGTCAGCGAGGAACGCAGCCGCGTTTCCTATTTCTCCGGCGGCGCTCCACTGAGTCCGAGAACGGTGACACCGTCCTGCCGCGTCAGGCTCTGGGAAAAAATGTGATGAGATCCGTCTTTCGCGGCGGGTCCGCGAAGAGTGACAACTTCACCCTTCATCACCATTTCTTCGACCAACGGCTTTGTCCAGCCATTGCGGTACAACAAATTCACCGGAGGTGTTTCGCCTTTCCAGATGGTTTTGGTGCCGTCCGGGTTCGTTACTTCAACGTGAACCCACGAATGCGGGTTGACCCATTCGAAATTCACCATCTTTCCAGTCAATGTGACAACTTTTGCCGAGTCGTATTCTGCGGAAAAAGAATGGTGTGCCAGCACTGGCATGGCTGCAAGAATCGCGCCGATTGCGGCGACAAATATTACGGATTTGGTCCTCATCAAGTTCATCCTCCATGTTCCAAACGGATCGAAGCGTTGCTCAAGGCTATTCACGAGCATGTCTAAAGTCAAGTGCTACGCCATGAACAAGTTGGACTCCTGTTGCAGTGTGTTCGAGCTACTTTCCGGTGAGGCCTTCCGTTAATTCGATACGTGTTCCGACGGGATCCGTTATGAAAGCAATCTTCAATGCGATGTTAGGCACATCGCGATACGGAATCTCGATCGTGACACCATTCGCCTGAAGTTTCTTGACGTACGCTTCGAGGCCGTTCACCTCGAAACCAATGTGATCGATAGCGCGGCCTTTGGTTGGAGCAGGCGTTGTCTGGGCCCCCATGAAATCGATTTCATTACCGTTGAACATCGCTGAAGGAAGATTCCGGCGCGATCCGCCGTCGGCCCCAAAGGTCTTCACGTACCACTGCCGGAGCATTTCGCCGTTGATCGCGGCCACGTGGATATGGTTCATCACGACGCCCGACGTTTGACTTTTGTCTTCCAGCAGCTCGAGCCTGAGTCCATCCGGCATGGTTGCAAATGGACCTTGAACCTGCACATTGACGGCCGCGAGCTTGGTCTTGATATCGTTGAGATCCTTCACCGACAAGCCCACATGATCCACGGTCGAACCCACCGAACCTGCCGTCGGATCCGTTTTGTTGATAATGATGTAGACGCCTGGCAGCCGCAGCATCTCGAGCGTTCCGGTCTTCGTCATGCGCGCGCCGAACGCTTCGATCCAGATCTTCTTCTGGACTTCGGGGTCTTTCGAATTCAGATGAATGTGTCCGATGGAAACGCCGGTGTCATTCGGTGTGGTTAATTGAGCAGGCGCCGGACTGTGCGCCAACGCCAGGACAATGGGAACGATGAGGAGTAACGATCGTCTTCTCATGGCCGGTACGCTATCACGACTGGAAACACACGCCATGCGAAAGATGATGATCGAATTCGCTGCGAAACAATCGGAGCGCGCTGAGGATTGGAGGGCCCGGCATGTTGATCAGCGCGCAGTACCCTTTGCCTCGATTGAAATCGATGATTTTCTGAAACTGATCGAACAGCGCCCGATCCCCTTTGGCTCCGTGGATTCGTTCCAGGATTGCCACGAGCATCGAAGTTTCCATGCGGCAGGCAGGACATTGGCCGCAGGTCTCGCGCGCGAAGAACTGCGCGAGGCTCAGCGTCTCTTCAACCATACAGGTTCCTTCGGCGTAAAAACGCATGACACCGCAACCCAGCGAGGATCCCGCGTTTCTGAGTGATTCCGGATCGAGCGGTGTATCCAGTTGTTCGGGAGAAAGAAATGCGCAGGAAGGACCGCCGGGCAGAATCGCTTTCAGTTGCTTATTACCGGCGAGTCCGCCTCCGGCATTCTCGTAGAGGTATCGCAGCGGCGTGCCAAACGCCAATTCGTATGCTCCGGGTTGATTCATTTCCGGACCGAGACAGAAGATCATCGTGCCTGGACTTGAACTCGTGCCGTAGTTTCGAAACCACAATGCGCCGTTGCGAACGATGCCGGGAATATTGGCGAGCGTTTCCACATTGTTCACGACGGTGGGCGCTCCAAAAAGCCCGGCCGTGGCGGGGTACGGCGGCTTTTGCCGGGGCTTCGCGGGCTTTCCTTCGAGGAACTCGAGCGAAGCCGAATCTTCCCCCGCCACGTAGACTGTCGGGGCACGATGCGTGGTAACGTTCAGCGAGCCCAGATGTCCAGAAGTACGGGCCTCCTCGATCGCGCGATTCATTCGATCGAAGCAATCCTCGTAGGTTTCGTTCACGTAAACGTAAGCATGGTCCGCAAAGATCGCGCGGGATGCCAGGATAATGCCCTCGAGTACGAGGTGAGGCCGGTGCTCCATCAGAATACGATCCTTGAAACTGCCGGGCTCGTCTTCACCCCCATTGCAGACAACGTAGCGGCGGTCCGCCGGCGTTTGGGCGGCAATGCTCCACTTTTTTCCCACGGGAAATCCCGCACCGCCTCGCCCACGCAATCCGGAGGACAGCACTTCGTGAAGAATCTCGCGTGGAGAGGGATTGCGGCGCACCGCTTCGTATCCGCCGCCGGCGGAGTAGCCGTCGAATGTTTCGCGAGTTGTGGGTTTACCTTCGGGAAAGAGAATCATGGCAGAAACACATCAAAACAATCCGGCATCGAGCAACTGATAAATCAAATCTTTCAGGCCCTGGTCGATCCCGTGTGTCAGGCGCTCGACAACCGGTCCGCCCGAGGCGTGAGCCGCGATATCGTCGACGTCTTCTGCTTTCACACCGCAGTACCATACTTTCTGGGGATACAAAACAATGTTCGGGCCGGACTGGCATCCACCGAAACACATGTACGACTTGACTTCAACGTCCGCGTCATCCTTGAGCCGCTCGGCCAGTTTTTCGAGCAACCGGTCTGAGCCCCGACCGTGGCAGTCCGCATTCTGACAAACAAGGACGTACTTCGACGCCATGCATCAAACCGCCAGGACCCAATCCGGCTCTTTGAAGATTCCCGCCAGTTGCACTTTATCCGAAGCGTTCGGCAAAACTTCATCGAGATGACCGGCGCAGGCTTCCGGCGCGAGTTGCTCACCGTGAATGCTGTACGTCTGCCCGGCGTACTCACCGATCGAGCGGTGAAACTTCACGTCCGGCAAAAACAGTTTGGGCTGATCTTCCGGTATGAGTTTATTCAGAGCTTCGACGAGTCCGGTCACCTCTTTCAGGTAATGCTGGCGGGACAACTCGTTCAACCGGTCACGATCGGCGGGAATATCGGTTTTCCCTTCATCGTATCGACCCTTGAGTCCCCAGACGTAGAACCAATATGCCGAGGACGAGGCGTCGACGCCGAACAAGTCGAGCGCGACTGAGAACCACTTGTTGATATGTTTCTGAACGAGCGTGCTTGGAACTCTTCCCGCCTTGAGAACGCGGCTCAGCCCCGTATGTCCTGTGAGCAAATGAAAGAACTCTTCCTGAAGCATGGGCGTCATGCTCGCGCCAAGCGGCTTGAAGCCGGAATGATTGAGCATTGTCAGTTGGTACTTGCCGTCACGGTCGACAAGCTCGGTATAGCAGTAGAAGTCCAGCCAGTCCTGAACATCCTGATTGAATGCTCCAAGCAACCGGCTGTTCTCGAATGCACGCCGCTCGAGAAGCTTCTGCGCTTCAAGCTTTCCCGAGGAACCGAAGTATTTCACAAGCAGGTAGCACATCTGAGTACCGTGACGCATTTCCTCACGCATGATCTTCACCGCTGATTGAAGATCGTAATCGGTGGGCGCGTTCATCAGCAGCTTGCGTTGCTGTTCGACGGAAGCAAATTCCGTGTCGCCCTGATAGGTGATGAGATGCAGAAGCGAGTCCCGCACACGCTGATCGGGAATCTGGAGGACCGTTTCCCATTTCGGCCGGCCGGCATAGTCGCCGAACTCGATCGTGTCGTGGGGTAGGGCGCCGAATTTCACCTCGAATTTGTAATCATTGAATTTCGATGTATCGAGACCAATGTCTTTTTGCCATTGATGAAAGTAATCGGTCCAGTCGTCAAATGTACTGATCTTCGTCATAACCGAATTACCTCCCTTCGAAGTTTGCGACGCGCTTGTCTTTGTATGCGGCCAGACCTTCGGCGGCGTCCGCACTCGCGAAGGCCTGGGCGAGCAGTTCACGCTCAAAAGCGAGGCCTTCCCATTGACTGCCCTGCAGTCCGGATTGGATGGCGCGCTTGATGAGCCCGACGGCTTTACTTGGTTTGTTCGGAGCGACAAATTGCCGCGCGTAATCGAGAACCTGATCGAAAAAGTCTTCGCCTTCGAAAATCTCGTTGATCAAGCCGAATTCCAGGGCTTCCTCGAACGCAATCATGCGTCCTGTTGCTGCGAGATCGATGGCGCGCGCTTTGCCCACGAGACGCGGCAACCGTTGCGTGCCACCCATTCCGGGAATAACACCGAGATTGACTTCGGCGAGCCCGGTGCGGCCCGCGTTTTTCTTTGCTATCCGGATGTCGCATGCCATCGCGATTTCCAGTCCACCTCCCACGCAGTGACCATTGATCGCGGCGATCACCAGCTTCGGCGTATTCTCGAGACGCGACAGCGTCTCGTGCCCATAAAGGGCAAATTGATTTCGAAACTCGTTCGATTCTCTGGAAAGCATGTTGATATCCGCGCCCGCGCTGAAGAATTTTTCGCCTGCACCGCGGATCACGAGGACATGCGCGCTCGAATCGAATCGTGCCTTAACGATCGCTTCATCCAAATGCTTGAGGCTTTCGAGTGTGTAGGCGTTCGCCGGCGGATTGTTCAATTCGAGAATCGCAACGCCATCAGCCACGCGGTATTCGATCAGTGCCATTATTCCCTCCGTGCCACGACAACGGATTTCGTTTCCATGTAGTAATCCAGGGCCTCTTCACCATGTTCCTTGCCAAGACCGCTTTGCTTCACGCCTCCAAATGGAAGTTCGTCGAAGATGATCTGCGGCGAATTGATCCATGTGTATCCCGCTTCGATCTGCTCCGCGGCTCTTGTGGCTTTGTCGAGATCGCGAGTCCAGATCGACGAACCGAGTCCATAGATCGAATTGTTCGCTTTATCGATGGCTTCATCGAGATCCTTCACACGCAGAATCGGCAGAGCCGGACCGAACACTTCCTCGCGAACGACCTTTGAGTTCTCATCAACATCCACCAGCAGGGTCGGCAGATAAAAGTTGCCTTTATCGAACGCTTCACCCGATGGACGCTTCCCGCCGGTCAGGATTCTTGCCCCGCGCCTGACCGCGTCTTCGACCTGGCCTTCTACTTCATCCCGCTGCGATGACGTATGAAGCGGTCCAACGATCACACCTTGTTCGAGACCGTTACCGGCCCGTAACTTCCCGGCCTTCGCCGTTAATTTTGAGACGAACGAGTCGTAGATGCTGTCGAAGAGGTACAGCCGCTTGATCGCAAGACAGGCCTGACCGCAATTGAAAAAACGGCCGACGGAAGCCGCGCTTACGGCTTCATCAATATCGGCATCGTCGCAGACGATCATCGGATCACTGCCGCCCAGTTCCAGCGTCACGCGTTTAATGTTTTGTGCTGCAACTTCCATTACGTGCTTTCCCGTGGATGTGGCGCCTGTAAATCCGATCTTGCGCACGCGCGCGTCCTTCAACAAAGCTTCTCCAACAATTCCGGCTGGGCCCGGAACAATGTTCAACACACCGGGAGGGAGGCCCGCTTCATTCAGAATGAGGACAACCTGGACATCCGTGAGCGGCGTGGTTCCCGCCGGCTTGACGACAACGGTGTTCCCCGTAACGAGTGCGGGTCCGACCTTGTTGCCGAGCAGAGACACTGGGAAGTTCCAGGGCACGATCGAGCCGCATACTCCAATCGGCCGTTTCACGATCATTCCGTAACGGCGATCGTCCAGAGCCGGGACGTATCCGCCGCGAATGCTTTTTGCGAGTCCCGCGTAATGCTCAAGCGTGTGCGCGAAGCGTCGGATTTCGAGCACGGCTTCACGCAGAGGCTTGCCTTGTTCCTGTGTGAGAAGGCACGAAAGATCCTTCTCGCGCTCCTTCAAAACATGGGCCGCTTTGTAGAGAATCTCCGCGCGCTGTGGAGGAGGAACGGCCGACCACTTGCGGAAGGCGGAATCGGCGGCATCGATCGCCATGTCGACGTCGTGCGCGGTGGCGGCAGCGGCGCGGCCGACGATCTCGCCCGTCGCGGGATTCCGGATTTCGGTCGTTCCTCCATCCGATGCATCCCGCTGCTCTCCGCCAATGATCAGTTTCGTCATTACGATCCCCTACGGAGTGGCGACAACAACGCCCTTCGTTTCCAGGTAATACTCGAGCGCCTCAGGCCCGTGTTCGCGGCCGATGCCGCTGAACTTCACGCCGCCGAACGGCATCTCGTCGTAACCGATGTGCAAGGAATTGATCCAGACGTTGCCTGCCTGAAGACGATCGGCCGCGCGACGCGCTTTGCCGAGATCTTTCGTCCACACCGAGGATCCCAGACCCCATTGCGAACTGTTCGCTTTCTCGATTCCTTCATCGAGATCCTTCACTTTGAATACCGGAAGCACCGGGCCGAAAGTTTCTTCAGTCACCACGCGGGAATCATGTGGAGCGCCGGCAAGAACTGTCGGCAAATAATAGAAACCTTTTTCGAATTCCGCGCCCTCCGGCCGCTTTCCGCCAATAAGGACCTTCGCTCCCCGCTTCACCGCGTCGGCGACTTGCGATTCAATTTCCTCGCGCTGGGACTTCGAATGCATCGGTCCGAGCCTCGTGTCCTTATCCATTCCATTGCCGACTTTCAGGCGCTGCACTTTCCCCACCAGTTTCTCGACGAACTGCTCATAGATGCTCTCCACGACGTACAACCGCTTTACTGCGAGGCATGCCTGGCCACAGTTGTAAAAACGGCCGACGGAAGCTCCGGTCAAAGCTTTGTCGACATCGGCGTCTTCGCAAACGATCATCGGATCACTGCCGCCGAGTTCCAGCGTGACACGTTTCATCCGGCTGCCGGCTACCGACATGATGTGCTGGCCCGTTTTGCTCTCGCCCGTGAATGCGACACGCGCGACTTTCGGATTATTCAGAATCTCTTCTCCGACCACCGCGCCGGGTCCCGAAATAATGTTGAGAACACCCTTCGGCAAACCGGCTTGATTCAGAATCTCCACGATGCGAAGCGATGCCAGCGGTGTTGTCGACGCCGGCTTGACGACAACGGTGCACCCGGCGGCAAGGGCAGGGCCGACCTTCGTCCCCATGAGTGTGATCGGAAAGTTCCATGGAACGATTGCACCGCACACGCCGACCGGCTGCTTCAACACCATTCCATACATCTTTCCGTCAGGCAGCGGAACATACGAACCTCGAATCTTCGAAGCGAGCCCCGCATAGAAATTCATGCCATGCAGAAAATGTTCAATCTCACGCTGGGAATCGCCGAGGGGCTTCCCTTGTTCCCTTGTCAGCGTGACCGCAAGATCCGACAGTTCTTTTTTGACGGCTTCAATTCCCTTCACGATGAGTTGAGCCCGCGCTTCAGCCGCGGTTTCGGACCAACTTTGGAGGGCGGCATGAGCGGCATCAATTGCGGCTCGCGCATCGTTCTCATTGCCTTTGGGCGCGGAATCCACCATTTCGCCGGTGGCTGGATTGATCACCTCGTAGGTTTGCCCGGAGCTCGACACGAAGGATTCTCCGGCGATGAACATTTTCGCCATCAGGTTTCCCCTTTCATGCAGTTGCAGCCAATGGCCGTACTATATTGCCGGTACATAGTGGAGTCAACATGCAGTATACTTCATACGATGAATCCGCTTCTGGCTCAAATCGGATCCCGCGTCCGGACGCGGCGCACGTCCATGAACTGGACACTGCGCGAAGTGGCGGAGCGTTCCCGGGTATCCGCGCGATTTCTCTCGGACGTTGAAGCCGGAAAAGGAAATATTTCGGTGGCGCGGCTGGCGGATCTCGCCAGCGCCCTCGGCATACCGCTGGTTTCGCTGATGCCCTCCGAAGACACGCACTCCTCTTGCGTCGCGCTGGTTGGCCTGCGCGGCGCCGGCAAATCGACGATCGGAAAGTCTCTCGCCAAGCATCTTCACGCACGGCTGGTGGAACTGGATTCCCGCGTGGAAAAGGAAGCCAATCTTTCGCTCGCCGAGTTGTTCTCGATGCACGGCGAGGCCTACTACAAGCGCCTGGCCTACGATGTCCTGCTGAAGCTGCTGGCCGAGGATGAGCGTTTCGTCATTGCGACCGGCGGTTCGGTCGTTACCGATCCCGAAACGTGGCAATTGCTCAAACGCCGCACGCACACGGTCTGGCTGAAAGCCACTCCCGAAGATCATTGGAAGCGCGTGCTGGGCCAGGGCGACACGCGGCCAATGGCAAACCGGACTTCCGCGATGGCTGAACTACGATCCATATTGTCGCTTCGCGCCCCGCTTTATGCGGAAGCGGCACAGACGATCGATACGAGCTCGATCCGCGTTACGGAAGCGGTTCGCAGGATCGCCGCGGCCCTGCGCGGGAAAGGTTAAAAAAAATTTCACTTGCTTTATTACAAATCGCAATATATAAATTGCAATTAGTAATATGACACTCGGCGAAAAGATACGTTATCTGCGGCAGATGGAAGGCACGCTGCGCGGCCTCGACCGTGAAATGACACAGCAGGAAGTGGCCCGCGCGATACGCAAGGAACGGCTCGGTACGATCAGCCAGTCGTATCTGTCGCAAATCGAAAATGGGACGCGGCGCCACCTGACCAACGAGAGCCGGATGCTGCTGGCAAAATTCTTCAATGTGCATCCCGGATATCTGGTCGACGATCCGGAGGGTTTCCACACCGAGTTGATTTCGGATCTTCGCGCGCATGAACAGAGTCTGGACCTCTGGTTGATCAGCGGAGCGGAGGAGTTTCATTCCGATCCGGAGTTGTGCGACGCCATGTTGAAAGTTGCGCGTCATGAAGATTCGCGAAAATGTTTCATCCTGCTCGCGGAGATTCTCGACACGCCGGGCCTTGCAGACCGTCTGCTGCATGTGCTCAAGGAGCAATCGGTATGACGTGGACCGATTTCTATTTGATCTGTTTCATTGTCGGTTTTGCGCTGAGCCTGATTTCCGTGCTCGGCGGATTCTTTCACCTGCCCGGACTGCATCATGGACACGGGCACGGACATTTTCATGCGGGACACGGGCACGCTCACACAGGCGGGCCGCAGGTTTCGCCGTTCAATTTTTCGACCATCACGGCTTTCCTCGCGTGGTTCGGCGGTGTGGGCTATCTGTTGTCCCGATTTTCGAACCTCTGGTTATGGGCGGCATTTCTGCTGGCTGTTGCCGGAGGCATGCTGGGCGGTTCGCTTGTGTTCATGTTTCTCGTGAAAGTGCTTCTCGCCCACGACCAGCCGCTGAATCCGGCGGACTACGACATGGTTGGTGTATTCGGTCATCTCACTTCCGCGATCCGCGAAAGCGGCATCGGCGAGATGACATTTTCTCAGGCCGGCGTGCGCCGCAGTTCCTCAGCGCGCAGTGAAGATGGGCTGGCGATCCCCAAGGGCACGGACGTGGTCGTCACGCGTTATGACAAAGGAATCGCTTATGTCCGCCAATGGGAGGATTTAAACGATTCAAAGGAGACTCTATGACTGTGGATACCAGTGTGTGGATTATCGCGGGCCTGATGGTGCTGGCCCTTCTGTTCCTGATGTCGGTCCTCGCGAAGTTGTACCGGAAAGCCGGCCCGCACGAAGCCCTGGTCGTTTATGGATTTCGCGGCACCCGGATCGTCAAAGGCCACGGCACAGTGATCTTTCCCATGATCGAAACATGCCGTGGCCTGTCGCTCGAACTCATGTCCTTTGATGTTGCGCCGCAACAGGATCTATATACGAGACAGGGCGTGGCCGTCACGGTGGAAGCCGTGGCGCAGATCAAAGTGAAATCCGATCCGGAGTCGATCCAGACAGCGTCCGAACAATTTCTTACGAAGGGCCCTGCGGAACGCGAGGGGTTGATCCGTCTTGTGATGGAAGGACATCTGCGCGGCATTATCGGCCAGCTCACTGTTGAAGAAATCGTCAAGCAGCCCGAAATGGTCGGCGAGCGAATGCGTTCGACCTGTGCTGAAGACATGAACAAGATGGGCCTCGAAGTGATTTCGTTCACTATCAAGGAAGTTCGAGACAAGAACGAATACATCACGAACATGGGCCGGCCCGACGTTGCGCGCATCCGCCGCGATGCCGATGTCGCAACCGCGGAGGCTGAAAGGGATACGGCCATCAAGCGCGCTGAAGCCACGCGTGCGGCGGCTGTAGCGAAGGCGCAGGCAGACCAGGAGCGCGTACTCGCCGAAACGTTATCTGCCGCAAAGCAGGCCGAGGCACAGCGCGACCTTGAAATCAAGAAGGCCAACTTCAAAGAGACCACCAATAAACAGCAGGCGCAGGCCGACAAAGCGTACGAACTGCAGACCAACGTCATGCAGCAGCAGGTTGTGGCTGAAGCCGTAAAGATCAAACAGATCGAGAAAGAACAGGAAATCAAAGTTCAGGAAGCGGAAATTCTCCGTCACGAACGCGAATTGATCGCGCAGGTGCTGAAGCAGGCGGAAGTCGAGAAACGCCGGATCGAAACCCTGGCCGAAGCGGAAAAGCAGCGGCTCGTGATGGAAGCTGAAGGACATGCCGCGGCAACTCGCGCGCAAGGTGAGGCAGAAGCGGAAATCATCTTCAAGAAGGGTGATGCGGAAGCCCGCGCGATGAACGTGAAAGCCGAAGCGTACCAGGAGTACAACCAGGCCGCGGTTGTCGACAAACTGATTACGAATCTGCCGGAAGTTGTGAAAGCGCTCGCGTCGCCGCTGGCAAAGGTCGACAAGATCACGGTGGTCTCCACTGGAAACGGGAATTCCACCGGTATGAACAAGGTGACGGGCGATATGGTCAGCATGGCTGCCCAGATCCCTGCCCTGTTCGAGACGCTGTCCGGAATGCAGATGTCCGAACTGTTTTCGAAGATCCGTGGAATCGGGGATAAGGGACCGAAACCGGATGGAGACGACAGCACGAAGTCCGCGACGGCAGGACAGAAGTAACTCAATGGTGCGGCGGCCTATGAAGATGAGGCCACAAGGACCGCCGCAACAGTGGCAGACAAGAAATTAAAGGAGGGTATTAATATGGCTTTACTGGAACGCGTATCCGCACTGATTCGCGCGAACCTGAACGACCTGATCGATCGCGCGGAAGATCCACAGAAAATGCTGAAGCAGGTAATTCTCGATATGCAGAATCAAATGCTCCAGGTCAAAACGCAAGTTGCCATTGCCATCGCCGACGAGCATCTGCTTCGCAAGAAACTTGTCGAGAACGAGGAAAAGCACGCGGAGTGGATGCGTAAAGCCGAACTTGCTGTGGATAAGAAACAGGAAGATCTTGCCCGCGCCGCGATCGAGCGAGCGGTCGGATATCGCAATCTGGCTGAAAATTTCTCGGAAGAAATCGAACACCAGAAGACTCAGGTCGAGAACCTGCGCTCCGCGATGCGGAAGCTCGAACAGAAACTGACTGAAGCGCAGGCCAAGAGCGATCTGTTGATCGCGAAACATCGCCGGTCGCGCGCGTTGACCAAAGCGAGCCAGGCGCGCATGGCGGCACACGATGAATCGAAGATGGGCACGTTCGACCGCATGAAGAACAAAGTTCATCATGAGGAAGCGGTGGGCCAGGCGATGGCGGAAATCGCCAACGACAACATTGAAGAGAAGCTTGCTTCTCTGGACAAAAGCGATGAAATCGAACGCCTGCTCACCGATATCAAGACGCGCCGCGGCGTTGCCTGATGCTGGATGCTGTTTCTACAAGTGTGCGCCGGACGTGGACCTTCCACCACGTTCCGGCGCCGCCGCAAAGCCGGCTCAATTTGTCACGATGCGGTGATTGATCGCAAACATTGCAAGCTCGAGACGATTGGAGACGCCGAGCTTGTCGAAGATGTTTCGAAGGTGGTGCTTCACCGTTTGTTCTCCGATGGAGAAGTTTGAAGCGATTTCACGGTTCGTCAAACCCGACACAATTGATGTAACGACATCGAGTTCGCGCGGCGTCAGGCCGAAGGGTGTTTTTCCAGCCGCTTCAGATCCATCCGGCAGGTATTCACGCAGGACCTGCATCAAGTCCTCCACCTTGCAGTTCCCTACCCAATAACAGTTCTTCGCCACAGCCTGGATGCTCGAAAGCAGTACGTCGGTGGGAGCTTCCTTCAATACGATTCCTCGAGCGCCAAGCTGGAGGGCCTCAACAATCTGCTCTTTCTGGATGCCTGCCGTAAGAAGGATGGTCCGCACGGATTCCGGTGCCTGAGAGAGTTCGCGGAGGGCATCCAGACCCGTCAGCCGAGGCATGACGAGGTCCATTAAAAGAATGTCGGGATGGAGTTCCTCACTGAGGCGAATGGCCTCGCGTCCGTCGGCGGCTTCCCCGACAACTTTCACACCACGCTCCGTGCGAAGCAGGGCTTTGAGGCCCTGCCGGAAAACGGGGTGATCGTCGGCTATCAGGATTCGTATCGCGCGCATTGGCCTGAGAATTTAGCGTAGCACCGTGGCGCCGCTGCTTGCCCATCTTGGCAAGCACCCCCCGTTCAAGGTTACAATTCGCGCGGTGCTTTTGGGGCACCGATAATTGCAAATTGAGGAAGAAGGTAATTATGGGAAAAGCTTTGGATGGCGTGCGGGTCCTGGATATGACGCACGTGCAGTCAGGACCGACGTGCACCCAGATTCTGGCCTGGTTTGGCGCCGATGTGATCAAGGTCGAGCGGCCTGGTGAAGGCGATCCAACGCGGGGCCAGTTGCGCGATATTCCGGGCGTGGATAGTCTGTACTTCACGATGCTGAATGCCAATAAACGCAGCATCACACTGAATCCCAAGACTCCCGCGGGCACGAAGATCTTTACGAAGTTGATCGAACGATGCGACATCATGGTCGAAAACTTTGCTCCTGGTGCGATCGATCGCATGGGCTTCCCATGGGAAAAAATTCAACAGATCAATCCACGGATGATCTACGCCTCCGTTAAAGGCTTCGGCCCGGGTCCCTATGAAGACTGCAAGGTTTATGAAAATGTGGCGCAATGCACCGGTGGCTCTGCTTCCACAACGGGCGAGATTGATCGAGTGCCTCTGGTCACCGGATCGCAGATCGGTGACTCGGGTACGGGAATCCATCTCGTGGCAGGTATCCTGGCCGCCCTTCTCCATCGTGAAAAGAGTGGAAAAGGCCAGCGCGTCACGGTTGCGATGCAGGATGCGGTGCTGAATCTTTGCCGCGTGAAACTTCGCGACCAGCAACGGCTGGCTCATGGGCCTCTGAAAGAATATCCGCAATATCCCAATGGAAAATTCGGCGTGGCGGTGCCGCGTGCCGGCAATGCTTCCGGAGGAGGCCATCCCGGCTGGGTCGTCAAGTGCAAGGGCTGGGAGACGGACCCGGATGCCTATATTTACGTGATCGCGCAGGTTCAGGCGTTTCCGGTGCTGGCCAAGGTCATCGGACATGAAGATTGGCTGCAGGATCCCAACTACAGTACGCCCGAAGCGCGACTGCCTCGATTGATGCAGGTGTTTGCAGAAATTGAGAAGTGGACCATGACCATGACCAAGTTCGAAGTCATGGACGTCCTGAATCCATTGAACGTTCCCTGCGGACCGATTTTGTCAATGAAGGAACTCGCGGAAGAACCGTCGTTGCGCAAGACCGGCACGGTCGTTGAAGTGGATCATCCGAAGCGGGGAAAGTATTTGACGGTTGGCAATCCCATCAAGCTTTCGGACTCGCCATCGGACGTTCAGCGTTCTCCGTTAATGGGCGAGCATACTGAAGAAATCCTGCGCACAGTGCTCGAAATGGACGACAAGGAAATCGAAGCAGCGCGCCAGCAGGGCGCGATTTGAGCGGAGGCGAACCCATGAAACACAAAGTACTCATTCTCGGCGCTTCCTACGGATCGTTGTTCAGTACGAAATTGCTGATGGCGGGACACAGTGTCACTCTGGTGTGTACAAAACCC
Organism: uncultured Solibacteraceae bacterium; assembly: GCA_964633285.1. GTDB lineage: Bacteria > Acidobacteriota > Terriglobia > 20CM-2-55-15 > 20CM-2-55-15 > 20CM-2-55-15. The sequence continues at coordinate 73,110 of CAZWGA010000008.1, forward strand.
ACTGCCGACCTGATCAACCGCGAAGGCACCGTCGTGCGTTTCCCGGTCAAGGGGTTGACGGCTCCGGTGGATGTCGCGTCGTCGAAGCTTCCGGGCTCACTCTCGGCTTCTGATCCCGCGAATGTAACGCCAGGGAACTTCGATCTGATTGTTCTCGGTATGCAGGAAGCTCAGTACGGTGCGGCGGGTGTGCGCGAATTGACGAGCCTCGTGGCAAAATCGCGCGTGCCCTGCCTGGCAATCATGAACATGCCGCCCTTGCCGTATCTCAGGCGAATTCCCGGACTCTCTACCGAAGGACTCGAAACATGCTACGCCGATCCCGGTGTCTGGACGGATTTCGATCCTGCATTGACCACTCTCGCGAGCCCGGATCCACAGGCCTTTCGGCCGCCGGACCAGCCGAAGAATTTTCTTCAGGTCGGACTGCCGACCAATTTCAAAGCGGCGCGATTCGATGCCGATGCGCCGACGGCGCTCCTGCGCCATCTCGAAAATGATATCGAAGCAGCGCGATTCGATGCGGGCAGTGGTCCAATTGAAATTCCCGTAAAACTCAAAGTGCACGATTCCATTTTTGTACCCCTGGCCAAGTGGCCCATGCTGATGGCCGGCAACTATCGATGCATTCGGCGGGACGACATGATTCCGATCAAGGATGCCGTGCACGGCAACGTTGACCGGTCGCGTCAGATTTACGATTGGGTGAAAAAACTCTGCGCCGGCCTGGGCGCCGAAGACGAAGACCTCGTGCCGTTCGAAAAATATGCGAAGGCCGCAGAGGGACTGGGCAAACCGTCTTCCGCAGCCCGGGCTTTGTTCGGGGGCGCCGAGCACATTGAAAGAGTCGACTGCCTCGTGAGGCGGATCGCGCGCCAGCAAGGCCTTCAATCCGATACGCTGGACGAAATTGTGACGCTCGTGGATGAACGGCTTGGTAAGAACCGGAGCGCGGCCCGGGCGTAAGAGCGGGGTGGCTTACAGACCTAACGCTGCGATCGCAGCGGTGGCCACCTGCTCATCCTGAGCTGAAGTCACTCCGCTGACTCCCACAGCGCCGATTACTTTTCCTTCCACAACGACCGGCAATCCCCCTTGCAGAGGCAGTACCCCATCGAGCGACAGGAATGCGGTTTTACCTGAAGCGACCATATCTTCCAAAGCTTTCGTCGGCCGTTTGAAATGAGCCGCGGTTCGGGCCTTTCCCTGGGCAACCGAAATACTGCCGGGTTGAGTTTCATCGATCTTCTGAAACAGGATCAGACCGCCGCCGGCATCGACGATCGCTATCGCGACATTCCAGCCATTCTTCCGCGCTTCTGCTTCGCCGGCGGCGGCCATTTTTTTTGCAGCTTCCAAAGTGATAAATTTTGCAGTTCCGAGCACGATTACCTCCAGCAGTTAGAAATCAAGTTCGTCATCGCCGTGATGCACCAGTTGCTCCAAAGCCGCTGGTTGCTCGGCAAATAGCGTGTAGAAATTGACATTGCCAAGAGCGGCAGTAATGGAATCGGGGATCCCCACATGACGGGACTTCATTCCATCGAGAAATTCCCGGATCTCCCGCCGGACGCTTTCCTTTTCGCTGCACACGCAGGCAATCGGCAGATACCCCCCAGCGCGCGCGTACTCGGTCGACAGGTCCTCCGTAACGTAGATGAGAGGACGAATCAGACGCAGGCTTCCCTTTTGCGACTGAGCAACAGGAGGAATCGATGCGATGCGCCCGTTAAACAGGATGTTTCTCAGAAGCGACTCTGCGCAATCATCAGCCGTATGGCCGAGCGCCAGGACGGAGCAGCCGATTTCAGATGCGATCTTATAAAGGTTGTATCGCCGATGACGGCTGCAGACGTCACAACCGTGAGGAACGTTTTCGGCAATCAAGCGCAGCGTCGCGGTATCTTCGCGGATGATCCATTCAATTCCGAGAGATCGAATCTTATCCTCGAGCGCAGCGATCGGCAGTTTGAACTTTCCCTGTTCCAGCGTGACTGCAACCAGTTCATACGGGAACGGCGCGCGTTTCCTGTACGCGACAAGCGCGTGAAGTAATGTAAGACTGTCTTTGCCGCCGGAAAGCCCGACCGCAATACGATCTCCCGGACGAAGCATCGAAAAACGCCCCATCGCCCGTCCAACTGCATCGAGTACTTTCTGTTCAACGCCCATGGAAGTAAGTCGGTGTAAGAAGTGATTCAGGCCTCCGACGCCGAATTATCATACCTGAAACTCGGCGCGGCGAAGTTCGGAGCGGCGAATCTTGCCCGTGCTGGTTTTGGGAAGTTCATTTACGAATTCGAGTTTTCGAGGAAATTTATAGGGTGCGAGCTGCTGCCGGACGAAATCCTGCAGTTCTTTCTTCAACTCGTCTGACGGCTTATGGGTACTCTGAAGGACGACAAAAGCCTTCGGCACCATGCCGTAAAGACTGTCGGGTGAGCCGACGATTGCGGCTTCCAGCACCGCAGGATGTTCGACGATAACGGCTTCAATTTCCGGTCCACCCATGTTGATGCCGCCACAGATAATCACATCGTCATTGCGATATTGATAATGGAAGAATCCATCGCTGTCGCGGATGTAGATGTCGCCGGGAATATTCCAACCCTTGCGGACGTATTGCTGCTGGTTGTACGTCAGCCGCAGGTATCGGCAGCCCGTCGGCCCCTTTACGGCGAGCAGGCCTTCCGTTCCATCCGGTACGGGATTCATTGATTTTTCATCGATGACCATCGCCTGGTATCCGGGAACAACCTGGCCTGTCGCGCCGGAACGCGACTGACCGGGCCTGGACGAAAGGAAAATGTGGAGCAACTCCGTCGAGCCAAGGCCGTCAAGAACTTCAATTCCTGTCAACTCACGCCACGAGCGATAAACGGGAGCGGGCAGAGTTTCGCCGGCGCTGATTGCAAATCTCAGCGATGCCATCGAATCCTTCAGTCCCGGGCCGAGTTTCATCATCAAGCGCAGACTGACAGGAGCGCAAAATGCGATCGTGACCTTGTGCCGCGAGATCGATTCCGCCAGACCTTCGGGCGTAAAGCGATCAAGAAGGACGGTTGATGCGCCAAAGCGAAGAGGAAACAGGAGCAGGCCGCCGAGTCCATAAGCGAAAGCCATTGTCGGATGCCCGCCGAAGCGGTCCGCCGGTGTCGGCCCGAGAATGTATCGCGCATAACTGTCGCAGACTGCGAGAAGATCCGCATGAGAATGAATACATCCTTTGGGCACACCAGTGCTGCCGGAGGAATAGAGCACAACTGCGGGCGCGTCTTTGGGCGTTGGCTCGCAGTCGCGTTGCGGCGGGCCTCCCTGTATGGATTCCACGTTGATGCAAGGCACGGTTGAGTCGAGATTCGAAATCTCGTTCCATAAGTCCGTCTCCGACACGATCAATGCGGGATCAGCGCTCTCCACAATGGCAGTTATCTCTCGCGCGCGCAGCAGCGGAGGCGTCGGAACAACCACCGCGCCGATTCGAAGCAAAGCAAGGAACGTTGAAATGAAATGCGGCCGGTTCATCAAGCGAAGGACCACCGCATCTCCGCGTTGAATGCCATGCTGTTTGAGAGATCCGGCGGCGCGCATGGCATCATCCATCAATTGGCTGTACGAAATAACGGAATCGCCGAAGACAATCGCCGGACTCGAACCGCGGCCCTGAGCGATATTCGCATCAAGCAGTTCAAAGCATGCATTTGTAGTTTCGGAATAGGATAGTTCCGGCAGGGAATAAATCTTCTCAGGCCAAAGCTCGCGCGCTGGATAAGAAATCATATCCGCGCTTAATCACCCTGAACGGACGCCGCCACGGCAGGTTCCATCGCAGCAGATTTCCGGGGCAACGGACACGCCTTAAGTACGAGAGCACCAATCGCGGCAGTCAGAGCAAGAGCAAAACTTCCATAGAAAACCGGATTCCATGTGCCGTACGCTTCAAAAAGCTTCGCGGCTACGTATGACGCAAGAAGCGAGCCCACGCCTTTCGACGTGTATAGAACTGCATTATTCGACGTGGCGTTTCGTCCGCCGAAATAGTCTCCGAGCGTCGCTGGAAACAACGAAAAGACCTGTCCGTACGTGAAGTACGTGAGTATCAGCGTCACTATAAATAATGTCGGTGACTTCTGGCCGAAAAGCAGAACGCTGAGCAGGCAGAAGGCCTGAAGGCCAAACGATATCGACATCGTGATCTCGCGGCCCATGCGGTCCGAAGCGGTTCCCCAGAAAATCCGGCTGACTCCATTTGCAATCTGAGCGAGCCCTGCGGCTGTCGCCAGCGCGGCCGTGAATCCCCATGACTTCGCGATGGGGCCGGCCTGAGCGGTGACGGCAAGACCTCCTGTTGCTACCGCAACGAAACTCACATACATCAGATAAAACTGCGGAGTCTTCAAGACTTCAACGGTATTGAAATTCTCCGTATTCTTTCGTGCTTTCGTTTTCGCAGGCGCCGCCACGGCTTTCGCTGCAGTGAAATTCGGGCCCGGGTTTCTGAGAAATTGCGCGACGATCGCGATCACGACACCTTGCAGGATTCCCGTAACCAGAAACGCGTTGCGATATGTGTGGACACGAATCAAATAAGAAATGATGGGAATGAAAATCGCGGTGCCGCCGCCAAAGCCGGCAGCAATAATTCCCGATGCAAACCCCCGGCGATTCGGAAACCACTTCAATGCCGATCCAATTGCGACACTGTACACGAAAGCTGCGCCAACTCCGGCTATTGCATAAAAGAAGTACAGCTCGGTTGGCGTCGAGGCGAACGCCAGCGCGCTCCAGCCTATTCCACACAGAAGCCCCGCGACGGTAACGAAGATGCGCGGCCCCATGCGATCGATAATCCATCCCTCAAATGGCTGTACCCACGTTTGCAGCAGAACAAAGATGCCGAATGCAGCCTGAATCTCGGAAAGCTTCCAATGAGTCGCGTCCTGAATCGGCGTGACGAACAATGTCCACGCATACTGGAGGTTCGCGATCATCACCATCGAGATCAGCGAAGCAACAAGTTGAAACCAGGGGTTGTTCATGTTTTTTGTCCGGTATCCTTTGACGTCACGCGCGCCGAGAGACTCCCTTCGTGCAATCGAATTCTGACATTGGAATCCAAATCGACGGCATCCGCCGATCGAATGACTTGTCCCTCGGGAGTCAGGCAAATGGAATAGCCGCGCTCGAGCACGGCCAGGGGGCTCAGCGCATCGAGTGTGTGCGCAATTCGCGAGAATGCCTGATGCCATTTCCGCAACCGCTGTTGCAATGCCAGCGTCAGTTGTTGTTCGAGAAGCTCCACCCGGTGGGCGCGAGCCCGTATGAATGCCCCCGTGCGGCCAACTTGTTCCAGACGGAACGCGAGATCATCCACACGCTGCGACATCCGCCGAATCCGTCCTTCGGCGACCGCGAATCCGCGGCTGCCGACTTTTGCCGACAGAAAACTTCGCAGCGTGCTCAATCGATACTTCACTGCGGAATGCAGCAGCCCGTCCAACTGCGCCACGCGGGTTGATATTTCGGCCTTTGACTTGACAACGATCTCCGCGGCGGCGCTGGGTGTGGCGGCGCGCAGATCGGACACAAAATCACAGATCGTAAAGTCCACTTCGTGGCCCACCGCAGAGATCACGGGCTTCCGGGAACGGACGATCGCGCGCGCAACTCTCTCCTCATTGAAAGGCCAGAGATCCTCCATCGATCCGCCGCCTCGAGTCACAATGATCACGTCTACATCCGTTGACCGGCTCAGGTAATCGATGCCTTCCATCACCTGAATCGAAGCCGCGTCACCTTGAACTTCGGCTGGGAAAATCAGGACGTCGATCGCATTGTGACGGCGTTTCAATACGGTGAGGATATCGCGCAATGCCGCACTTTTCGGCGAGGTCACAATGCCGATCCGGCGGGGAAATGCCGGAATCGGCCGCTTGCGTTCGGGCTGGAATAAACCTTCTTTTTCCAGTCTCTCCTTGAGCTGCTCGAAGGCAAGCTGCAGGGCGCCGAGCCCCGCGGGCTCCAGCACTTCGACGATCAATTGGTACTGGCCTCTGTCCTCATATGTGCTGACCCTTCCCCTGGCCCGAAAAACCTTTCCATTTTCGGGACGAAATCGAAGGAGCCGCGCACTGTTCCTGAAACACACTGCAGGAAGCTGTGCCCGATCGTCTTTCAGCGTGAAATACAAATGCCCTGCCGTTGATCCTTTGAAATTCGACAGCTCGCCTTCAACCCATACGTCCATAAATCGACGTTCGAGCATTTCGTGAATCTCGCGACTTAATTCAGAAACCGAATAGATTTTTCGCTGGAATTCGGCGTTTCGCACCCCGGCAGTATAGTCTATCCACCGAATGAGTAAACCGCCGAATCCGACACCCAAATGGCTGCGGGATGTGGATGCAACGTCATGGGCTACGCTGGCTGAAGCCCTTCGCAGAGGCATGTGCGTTCCGAATGGATTTGTAGTTGCCGCCGCCACGCCGGAAGAAGAAATCCGATCCGCCTATGAAGAGCTGCAAATTCAGGAGAAGACACACTTCGTGGCCGTACGAGGTTCGTCACATGCCATGCTCAATGTCATCGGGCCGGATACGCTCATTCACACGCTCCGCCGGCTCTGCTTGGAATCGCCGGACGCGCCGATCCTGATTCAACGGATGATTCATGCGGCATGGAGCGGCAAAGCTGAGCGGCAACGCCGCAGCCTTCGCGTCAGGGCAAACGAAGGAATGTTGCTCCTCGATCCGGATACCTATTATCTGAACGAAGTAACAGGAAAGTGCGTCCGCAAAGTCATCGAGTCGAAACAACGCCGAATGATTCGGCACGTGGATGGGACTGCGAAAACTGTGGAACGCAAAGGCGACCGCCAGATCATGTCGTCCTATCAACTGGCCGCTGTCGCCAACCTCATCCAGCGCGCCGAAGCGGACATTTCATGGGCCATCGACGATCAGGGCCGGGTGTGGCTAATTGGCGTCAGCCCTGCTTCGAACCCGTAAGCTTTGCTCGCGCGATTCCAAGTCCGAGCAATCCAGTTCCCAGCAAAATGAAACTCGCAGGCTCCGGCACCGGCGTATCCGACGACAGAATCTCAGTTGGAAAATCATAAGTACCAATGAACTCCTGCGGGCGTCCGTAATAGGAAGGCTGCGTACTGGGAACGGGCGTGTAGAACGCTACGTTGCTGAACATCAATGCGGCTTGCCCATCGCTCAGTCCGGACGTCGCCGTTTCCGCTGCGCCGAACCAAGCGGATACTTCCGAATCGCCGTTGAACGGCGTGCTCGCAAAGAGTCCCCAGATCGTATGGTTGATGGCGACGGAATTCTGCTGCGAAGGATCGGCCGCGAGTTGCTCATACAACCACGCCGCGTCTTTATACGCTCTGGCCTTTTGCCCGTCGGGCACGAGGCCGCTTTGCGGATCCATCTGGCCGTTTCCGGTCATATCGGTGTACCGGTTCAGATAAGCCGTCCAGGACTCGCCAAAGTAAATGTCGTCGTAAAAGTCGTCGCAAAGAAGAGGGGTCAGCGTCTGCGATCCATTAATTGAGAAGTAGTACGGGTAGACGTAGTAAGAACCGTCGTTGTGACTCCAATCGACGGTAACGAGCCTTAGATCAACACCTGCTGCATGCGCCAATACAGAACTTGCGAGGAAAACCCAAGCGAACATCCATTTTCGCATTCCATTGACTCCAGCCTGCGGGCTCCTTGCCCGCGAATCAAAGTAGAAATCACACACGCTTTTGTCAACAGGCATGCAGATTCGCATAGAATGTCGCCGCAACCTTATGAGTCCCCTAACTGTTCGAGAACAAGCCGATTACGGAATCGATGCGCCTGAGGTTGTGCGAAATCTGTTTGCGGCTGCGATCACTGGACTTGTGCTGTGGAGCATCATGAAGCTCGGTTTCTGGGATGGCTTCCTGGTCGTGCCTTTAGGTAGCGTTCGGCTTGCTTTCCCTCTGGGACCTATGGGCTTCGGAACAGGCGTCCTTTGCGCAGCGATGGCGATCTGCATGTTGTGGTCGAGCAAGGTCGGCAAACTGCGCGAACGAGAGAAACTGCTGGATCTGATCGCATGGAAAGGAACAGAACGCGTGCTGGATGTTGGTTGCGGCCGCGGACTCATGTTAATTGGCGCGGCCAAACGTCTTACGACCGGAAAAGCCTCGGGCATTGATATTTGGCAAACCGAAGATCTCTCAGGAAACAACGCCGAAGCGGCAAAGAAGAACGCACAACGCGAGGGTGTCGGAGATCGGGCCGATATTCGTACGGCCGACATGCGCCGGATGCCGTTTGATGACGAGACTTTTGACGTCATCGTCTCCCGCGCGGTCATCCACAATCTTTACTCAAGAAACGATCGCGCACAGGCCATACGTGAGATTGCACGTGTTCTAAAACCAGGCGGGGTTGCTCTTATCGAGGACATCCGGCATCACAACGAATACGTTTCCACTTTTGGGGAAAACCGGTGTACCGATGTTCGATGGATAGGATCTCCTTTCGTGCGGTTATTTCTTGCCGTGATCACATTCGGCGGACTTCGTCCAGCGACCCTTCTGGTCCGAAAAGACTGAACCCGGGATGGCGCCCCGCTCGATCCCGATTCTCCGGACTCTTCGAAAAGTCTTCCTGCTATTGTTCACATGGTTTGCGGTTATTGAAGTCGTTCTTCGATTGATTGGCGACTTGCCGATTTGGCCCGAGGGCTTCTACATTCGCGACAGTGACATCGGTTTCACAATTCGCCCGGGAGAAGAGACCGGAGGACAGCGATTCAAAGATGCTCCGCATCCTGCGAATCCTCAAAGAAGAATTCTGTTTGTCGGCGACAGCTTCGGCTTTGGTTCCTACGCCGCCAACGAAACCGTGGCTTCGTTTGTCGAAGCCGGCCTGAACCAAAACCCAAATGTTCGAGTGGCAGTTTACAACCGCAGTCTGCCTTCGGCGGGACCGAGCAACTATGTTCGACTGGTCGCGCGCGAAGCGCCGCTCGTCCGGGCGGACACTGTCGTTGTGATGCTGTACCTGGGAAATGACATCGAACAGTCTTCGCCTCGGCAGGAGACACGTTTGTGGATGGGAAACGTGGGAACGTTGAACAAACCCCTGTCATTTGGCCTGCTCGCGCAGGATTTCGTTACTTATACCGTTGCGGCAAAGATTGTTCGATTGATGCAATCAAGGCTTGACGGCGAACCAGGCAGCCTCGCCCCAACTCCCGGGGAAGTTGGACGGATGGACGGCGGCATGTCGCAGGCCGAATTCAGGCGCGTCGAATTCCGGCAGATGGAGGTACTGCGAAGGAACAAACGGGCTTTCTTCGAGCTTGCATTTAAAGGAATCGATCAACGACTCGGACAGATTCAAGAGGCCGCAGGCGGCCGCGAATTGATGGTTGTATTGGCTCCGATGCGCTCTCAGCTCGACAGACCGTGGCGCGAACAGGTGCTTGCTTTCTACCGTGAAAGCGAGGCCACCTTCGATGTTTCGCTTCCTAATCGGGAAATCGCGAATATCGCCGCGCGGCGGCACATCCGTCTGCTGGACCTTACCGCTGCGTTTTCTGTCCCTCATCCGGAAGAACTTTTCAACCGCGGGGATACGCACTGGAATCTCGAAGGCAACCGGCTTGCTGCCCGAAGTATTGTCGCCGCACTGATTGATCAATGAACCGGAGCCTACGCGACCGTCACTTCTTTTGTGAGATAAACGTCTTGAATCGCATTCAAGAGCCCGACACCTTCCTGCATCGGACGTTGGAACGCTTTTCGTCCCGAGATCAAACCGGTTCCGCCGGCGCGTTTGTTGATCACCGCGGTTTTCATGGCTTCTTTCAAATCGCTTTCGCCCGATGAGGCGCCGCCCGAGTTGATGAGTCCGGCGCGGCCCATATAACAATTCGCGACCTGATAGCGTGTGAGGTCGATGGGGTGGTCCGTGGTTAGGTCCGAGTAGACTTTCTTGTGCGTTTTTCCAAAGTTCACAGCGTTGTATCCGCCGTTATTCTCAGGAAGTTTCTGCTTGATGATATCGGCTTCGATCGTAACGCCAAGATGATTGGCCTGGCCCGTGAGATCGGCGGCAACGTGATAGTCTGCATCCTTGGTCTTGAATGCGGGGTTGCGAAGATAGCACCAGAGGACCGTATACATGCCGAGCTCGTGCGCCTGATGGAACATCTCCGTGATTTCCTGAAGCTGGCGTTTCGATTCTTCCGACCCGAAGTAGATCGTGGCCCCGACTCCCGTGCATCCCATTTCAAAAGCCTGGCGGATGTTTGCAAATCGAATCTGGTCGAATGTGTTGGGATACGAAAGAAATTCGTTGTGATTAAATTTCAGAAGAAAAGGAATCTTGTGCGCATACTTGCGCGCGACCGCTCCGAGCACACCCAGGGTCGAGGCGACGGCGTTGCATCCGCCTTCAATGGCAAGCTTCACAATGTTCTCCGGATCAAAGTAAAGCGGATTTGGAGCAAACGATGCGCCCGCAGAATGTTCGATACCCTGATCCACAGGCAGAATCGAGACGTAGCCCGTTCCCGCCAGGCGTCCCGATTGGAACAGTTGTTGAAGACTGACGATGCAGCGCGTCGGCCGGTCAGTGCTCACAAATACACGATCGATGAAGTCGGGACCCGGCAAGTGCAACTTGTCTTTCGAAATCGTCTTGCACTGATGACTCAATAAACCGTCGGCTTCTGCGCCGAGTATCTCCTGAATTCTTCCGATCATGGGTTCCTCCTATCTCCGGTTCAATAAAGCAAACACAAGCGTGAGCAGCAAACTAAGCAGAATCGATGTACCCAGCGGGAAATAAAACGTGAAATTGTCACGATGGTAACGGATGTCGAGCGGCAGGCGCCCGATCCTGAATGGCAGCCTGTGTCCAACCATCAAAACCGCGCCAAGCAGGGCCAGAGCAATGCCCGTGATGATGAGCAGACGGCCAAGTTGCACCATACCGAACATTGTACTTTACGTTGGCCCTTCACCTTTCTCTCCCTCCGCGGGAGAGGAATCTTTAAACAATTTCCAATTGATTAAAGAAGTACGAAATCTCAAAGGCGGCGGTCCCCGGCGCATCGGATCCATGAATCGCATTTCTTTCGATGTTCGTACCGAATTGTTTGCGAATTGTTCCACCGTCTGCTTTGGCGGGATCCGTCGCACCCATGACTTTGCGCAGTTTTTCGATGGCATTCTCGGCTTCGAGAACCATCATGATCACCGGACCTTCGGTCATGAACTTCACAAGACTGGAAAAGAACGGACGTTCCTTGTGCACGTAATAAAATCCCTGCGCCTGCCGCTCTGATAAATGGAGCATTTTTGCCGCGCATATGCGGAATCCCGATTTTTCGATCTGGCTGATGATAGCTCCGGCATTTCCGGCCTTCACCGTATCGGGTTTTAGAATCGTAAATGTTTTTTGCATGTTCACCTGTTCAAGCTGTCCTGCATGGCGTCACCAATTTCGGCCGGACTCTTCACAACGCGAATTCCGGCTTCAGCCATCGCAGCCATTTTTTCTTTTGCGGTTCCTTTTCCTCCCGCCACGATAGCGCCCGCGTGTCCCATGCGGCGGCCCGGAGGCGCTGTCTGTCCACAAATAAAACCGACGACCGGTTTTTTGACATTCGCTTTGATAAATGCCGACGCTTCTTCTTCCGCCGTGCCGCCGATTTCTCCGATCATCACAACACCGCTGGTTTCAGGATCGTCGTTGAACAGGCGGATGGCATCGATGAAATTCGTGCCGATGATGGGATCTCCTCCAATACCGATGCACGTGGACTGGCCGATCTTCCGCCTGGTCAGTTGCCCCACAGCCTCATACGTCAGTGTTCCACTCCGGGAAATGACGCCGACATTGCCTTCGAGGTGAATATGCCCCGGCATGATTCCTATTTTGCATTTGCCCGGCGAAATGATTCCGGGACAGTTGGGGCCGATCAACCTCGTCTTGCGCCCTTTCAGGAACGTGCTCGCCCGAATCATGTCAAAGGTCGGGATTCCCTCGGTGATGCAGACGACTAATTCCATTCCTGCTGCGGCAGACTCCATGATGGCGTCTGCAGCGAATGGCGGTGGAACGAAAATTACCGAAGCGTTCGCACCCGTTTTCCGGCGTGCCTCTTCGACTGTGTTGAAAACAGCGAAACCTTCGTGAGTGATTCCACCTTTTCCCGGAGTCACGCCTCCAACTACATTCGTGCCGTATTTGACCGCCTGTTGAGCATGAAAAGTGCCCTCGCGGCCGGTAATACCCTGCACAACCAAACGTGTGTTCTTATCGATAAGGATGCTCATCCTTTAACTCTTTGCCGCAGCCACAACTTTTTCGGCCGCTTCCTTCATCCCTTCGGCGATGATGAAATTCAATCCGGATTTGCGCAGGATTTCCTGGCCTTGTTCCACATTCGTTCCTTCAAGTCGAACCACCACCGGAACCTGCACGCCGGTTGCGCGCGCTGCTTCCACAACTCCCGAAGCCACAACATCGCAGCGCATGATTCCGCCGAAGATATTGATAAGTACTGCCTTCACATTCTTGTCGGAGAGAAGAATGCGGAACGCATTCTTCACTTGTTCAGCGGAAGCTCCACCACCGACGTCCAGGAAGTTTGCGGGACTACCGCCCGCAAGCTTGATGATGTCCATGGTCCCCATCGCAAGGCCGGCGCCGTTCACCATGCATGCCACATTTCCGTCAAGCTTGATGTAGTTCAATCCGAACTTGCTGGCTTCGATTTCGAGAGGATCTTCTTCGTTCAGATCGCGTAGTTCGAGGATGTCCTTGTGGCGGTACAGTGCGTTGTCGTCAAAATTCATCTTGGCATCGAGCGCGTAGACTTTGTTATCGCCCGTTACAAGGAAGGGATTGATCTCTGCAAGGGACGCATCGGTGTCTTCAAACGCCTTATACAGCGCAATCATGAACTGAACCGCGTCGTTGATCAGCTCGGATGCCAACCCAAGTCCGAAAGCAAGCCGGCGGGCTTGAAAAGCCTGAAGGCCCAGCCCAGGTTCGATGTATTCGCGCAGCATGAGTTCAGGGTTTTTGGCGGCAACTTCCTCAATGTCCATGCCGCCGGAGGCGGACGCCATGAAAACGGCCTTGCCGGTGTGGCGATCGATCACGATACCCAGATAAAGTTCTTTCCGGATGTCCAGGCCTTCTTCAATCAGAACTTTTTGAACTCGCCTTCCTTCCGGCCCGGTCTGGGGAGTAACGAGATTCATACCAAGCATGCGGCCTGCAATTTCTGCGGCTTCATCCGGGGTCCTGGCAAGTTTGACGCCGCCGCCCTTTCCCCTGCCACCGGCATGAATCTGCGCCTTCACAACGACAGTACCCCCAAGCCTGTCGCTAATCCGATGAGCCTCCTGTTTTGTGTAGGCGACTTCGCCGCGCGGTATCCTGACGCCATGACGTGCGAGGATTTGCTTCGCTTGATACTCGTGGATTTTCATGCCGCCTCTCCAAATCGCGGGTTAACCAGCAAAACTAAACAATCTACAGGCTCGCAAGAGAACCTGTCAATGCAGGTTTAGCCGGGAATTTGTCGCCATTTGATGCGGCGTTGTCATCATAGTAGGATTTTTTGAACACTTTTCTCACGGGAGCCGTTATCAAAATCCGCAGGAAGCGCATCGAATCCGATCCGCCCGACACGAAGCTTGTGGAAGGTTGCCTGCGTGGAGACCAGCAGGCGTGGGAATCGTTGATCAATCGGTACGAGCGCCTGATCTATTCGATTGCTCTCTCTCTTTGCCGCGAACCGGAGACGGCGGTGGATATTCTCCAGCAAGTTTGTCTGGAGCTTTACCAGCGGCTTGAAGACGTCCGCAGCATCGAAAGCCTGCCGGGATGGATTTCCACAGTAACCCGGAGAAAAACTTTCGCTCACCTCCGGTCCCTGAAGCCAACCGAACCGCTTCTTGATGATGATCGATTTGTGGAACCTACTGACCGCATCGATGAACTCGAGCGCCAGCATCTGCTCGTGCAGGCGCTGAACGCTCTTCCCGAGCGGTGCCGGCGTCTGATTGAACTTCTCTATCTCACAGCGGGCGGAAAAAGTTACGAAGAAGTCAGCGCTGAGATGAACATGCCTGTAGCCAGCATTGGGCCAACTCGCAATCGCTGCCTGCAGAAGCTCAAAAAACTGCTGGATTAATATGACTGCCACTGTTGCCAATTTGCTTCAGGGTACCGAAGAAGACGCCGCCAGCCTCAGCAACGGAATGAGCAGCGAAGACAAATTGGCTCTATTTGCGGAGATGTGGGAAGTCATCCGCCAATCCGATCTGGCATCGGGCCAGGCTCGAAGCGCGAAATCCGACGAAGCGCTGTTGCTGGCACGCCGCGCTTTTGCAATAGCGAATCGGTCCGCAGTGGACGTACTTCAGGTTGAGGCCCACAGGATGATGGCCTACGCCCTGAACGCGAACGAGCAATATGAAGAATCGCTCGCTCATTACGCGAGTGCGATTGCGTTGCTGGAGCAGCGGGGTGAATTCGGCAAGGCCGCCAGAAACAGGCTTGGACTGGTCGCAGCCCTGTTCATGACCGGACGTTACAGCGAAGCCGTCAGTGAAGCCGGACGCGCCGACGAATGGTTCACAGGCAATGGGGACCAGGAAGGCCATGCGCGTCTATGCGCAAATCTTGGCAATCTTTATCATCGGCTGGACGAGCATGCCCGAGCCGTCGAATATCAAAACACGGCGATCAGAATCTTTCAGGAGCTTCGAAACCCGGCCGCGATGGCGCATTGCTATCTCAACCTCGGCGACTCGCTGTCGGTTCTCGATCGATTTGAGGAAGCCGATCTCAGTTTCGAGCGGTGTCAGCGCATCAGCCAAAAGCTGGGGCTGACGGATCTCAACATGCAGGCACGTTACAACCGCGCTTATCTAAGCTTCCTCCGCGGCCGGTACAGCGAAGCGATTCAGGGATTCGACGAACTTCGCGGACGCTACAACGACCAGGGAAGTTTGAGACATTCCACCCTATGTGATCTGGACGAATCCGAAATCTACCTTCACCTCAATCTCACCAACGATGCGCTGGTTCTGGCGAAGAGAGCCGCGGACAACTTCGCGCGTCTCGGCATGCGATACGAAGAAGCAAAGGCTACGGCATTTGTCGGTATTGCCTTGTCGCGCAACCAGCAATATGCCGAGGCCACTGAAGTCCTGCACGATTCCCAGCGGATTTTCGAAGAAGAAAAGAATTTATACTGGGCAGCGTCGCTTGAATTATTCCGCGCGGAAATCAAATACATTGCGGGACGCTTCTGGGAAGCGCAGGCTCTGTGCAATTCCGCCTACAAGCGCTTTGCCGAACTCGAAATACCGTCCAAGAGAGCAATGGCGCTTGTGCTGCTGACAAGAGTTGCCCTTGAACTGGGATCGATCGAAC
Source organism: uncultured Solibacteraceae bacterium (assembly GCA_964633285.1). Lineage (GTDB taxonomy): Bacteria > Acidobacteriota > Terriglobia > 20CM-2-55-15 > 20CM-2-55-15 > 20CM-2-55-15. The sequence continues at coordinate 88,562 of CAZWGA010000008.1, forward strand.
AGGCAGCTTCGTATTCCGAACAAATCAAACAGTTGATCAAGGACTCTCCGATTCCCCTTCATTTGTTTCCATGTCACTCGATCACTGCGCTGGTCGCCGAGCATCTTGGCGACACCAACAAAGCGCAGGAATACTACGCGCTCGCGGCGCACGAGATCGAGGTTCACCGGGCGCATCTGCATCAGGATGAACTCCGCGTGACTTTCTTCAAGGGTAAACAGCAGGTTTATGAATCCCTGACTCGGCTTGCCCTCGGCCGTGGCGAAGAAACGCCTCAGGTCGTAGAGGCGTACAACTGGTGCGAACGCGCAAAATCCCGCGGCCTTGTGGATCTGCTGGCACAGCATATTCCCGCCGGACATCCGCAGGGAGACCAGTCCCTGCTGAAACGCATCGGTCAACTCCACGAAGAACTGAACAGTTTCTATGTCCGGTCGGAACCCGGGCCGAACCAGGCGACGGCGAAGGTCAACGTTGAAGCGCTCGAAACGAAGAAAAGTGAACTTGCGCGAAGTTTAAGAGAGCTGTCGAAACAGGATCCTGAATATGTGTCTCTCCGGAAAGTAAGCATTGTTTCCGTGGAGGATATGCAGCGAGTCATGCCGAACGACTGCACCCTTGTGGAATACTTCATCGCCCGCGACGAAGTTCTGGTATTCCTCATTACCAAAGAGCGCGCTGTCGTGCGCCGGCACTTGTGCACGCTGAGCCGCGTTCAACATTTACAGGAAAGGTTGCGACTGCAACTCGACAAATTTCTCATCGGCGCGGATCATGTCCGGGAATACGCGAAGGAATTGCGGGAATCCGCAATGCGTCATCTGCAGGAACTGTACGGCGAACTGATCGAGCCCTTCGCTTCCGATTTGAATTCCAGACATCTCATCATCGTGCCGCACGGCACTCTGCATTACTTTCCGTTTCACGCATTTCATGACGGCCGGGATTTTCTCATCGACCGCTTTACGATCTCTTACGCGCCAAGCGCTTCAGTGTTGCGCTACTGCATCGAAAGAGAGCCGGTTGAGAATCAAAAAGCCTTGATCATCGGCGTCGCCGACGAACGGGCTCCCTTAATTGCCGATGAGGTTGCGCACTTGCGGAACATCGTTCCTCAATCGCTGGCTTATTTCGGCAGACAAGCCACACGGAATGTATTCCGGCAGGAGGCCGCCGAAGCCGCGTTTGTTCACGTCGCCACACATGCGGTATTCCGCAACGACAACCCGATGTTTTCGTCCTTCAAAGTATCCGATGGATGGATCACCGCATTGGACTTGTATTCCATGAACTGTCACACGAATCTGATGACGTTGAGCGGCTGCAAATCCGGTATGAGTCAGCTCGCGGGCGCCGACGAACTCCTTGGATTGATGCGCGGTTTTCTTTATGCCGGTGCGCGATCGCTTCTCTTGAGTCTCTGGGATGTCAATGACCGCTCAACGCTGGTTTTTATGAGAGCTTTCTATCAAAGCTGGCTGGGCGGAGCCTCCAAGTCGAAGGCATTGCAGACCGCCATGCAACAAGTGCGTGCCGAGGAGCCACATCCTTATTTCTGGGCGCCGTTTATGCTGTTGGGCAATCCATAGTGTTGCGAGTCCGATTCCCTTTTTGCAAAGCTTTGGGGCCGAAAATCGCAGGCATAATGTATTTTTCAATGAAGTCATTGCGACTACAGCTATTGGAAAGGAGCAGTGATGCAGCATTTGACTACCGAACAACTGATTGGGTACGCCGAAGCAGGACTGCCCGAACAGCAAATGCGGCTGATTCAACAGCACGCCCAGGAGTGCCGAGCCTGCAACAGTGAGCTCAACCACTGGGTGAGCATGTTCGCATTAATGCAGGGCTTCAGTCTTCAAAGCGCACCACGGGACGCCGTTCAGAGATGCCGCGATATCTATGGCATTTCCAAACCCGTCTCCAGGCTTCGCGAGATCCTCGCCACGCTTGTCTTCGACAGCTTCGAACAACCTCTTGCCGCCGGCGTTCGCGGTGATGCGGACTCCCGGCAATTGCTGTTGAGCGCGGATGACCTCGACTTGCATGTCCGGATTTCTCAGACCTCCAATGTCATCCTCGGCCAATTACTTCAAAGGTCGGACAAACGTTTTGTTTCAGGTGCACGGATTCAAATCTTCTGGAAGAACGAAACTGTAGGGACAACCGTTACCGATTCGCTCGGTGAGTTTCGAATCCAGGGGTTACCCGAAGGCGAGCTTCGCCTTTGTGCAGATTTGGCTCAGGTGCGGCTGGTCGCCGACCTTCCGCGAATCGACAATTAGGAAGCGTTTCTCATAAAGCAATCTAAGGAAAAAGGTTTGCCATGAGTAGAGCAGTAAGCACGATTCACGATTTTCACCCGTCTCATGACTCGCAAATGTTTCATTACCGGGTTATGGAACTGGAAGACCGATACCGGAAACAAGCCCTCGCCATGGCATGCACTTTGGTGTCGCTGGTTGACCTTCGGGACGCATATACCGGTGGCCACAGTGGGCGCGTGGCGGGTTACTCGCGTACAACAGCGGTGAACTTGGGCCTGCGTGATTCTGAAATCGACACTGTTGTGATGGCCGCTCTTATGCACGATATCGGGAAAATCGGGGTTCCTGATCATGTGCTTCTCAAACAGGGAAAGCTGACGGATGAAGAGTTCAGCCATATCCGAAAACATCCTGAATTCGGCTGGATGGCACTGAAGAACATCGACGATTTTAAAACGATCAGCCTGGTCGTCCTTCATCATCATGAACGTTATGACGGCCATGGATATCCGGGAGGCTTGACGGGAAATGAAATCCCTCTCGGATCGCGAATTATTGCGGTGGCGGATACTTATGACGCGCTTACAACCAACCGTCCTTACAGGACGGCAAGAAGCCATCACGAAGCTATTGAAGAATTGGAGCGGTGCTCGGGCACCCAGTTTGATTCACACGTACTCGCAGCGTTCTTGGAATCTCGGGATAAGTAGTGTCTGAAAAAAAGACCTTTTTGGATGGAAGGTCCAACTTCAGGATGAAAGTAAAAGGCGGAGAGGAAGCCATGAGTGAAGCGGTTGAGCAGATCCAGTTACTAATTGGATGGAGTCAAACGCGGAATGGTCGAGTCTTTTCACTCTTTTCAACTCGGTCAATGGTTGCAATGGGATACAGGAAGCGACGGCAGATGGAGAATTGTGGCCGGAAAAATGCTTCGCGCAGGAGGTGCTTATGAAACGCATCCTCCTGTCTATCGCGCTGATCCTGACTATTACATTTACAACTAGTGCAGCAACAACAGGATACGTGATCGTTATTCAAGTGAATCCTGGAATTAATATCAAGGATGTCGTTAAGGCGCTTGGCGGTGTCGTCCTCGATTCGATGAATCACGGGGCTTACCTTCTAAGCGTGCCATCCATTCCCACGATCCTGCCGAAAGGCGTGACCCTGGAACTGAACAGTGCGGTGGCGCTTCCGGCTTTCAAGGGTGGAATCTTTACGACGAAGGCGGTGCCGGATTGGTACAAGAATCAGCCGGCAATGCAGCGAGTCAATCTGCCTTTGGCTCCCAATCGTGGACGAGGAATCATCATCGCGGATATCGACTCGTCCTTAGATACGACTCATCCGGCTCTCAAGGGACATCTGACTGCCGGATTCGATTTTCTGTCTCAGGGAAACAGCGAGAGCAAGTGCGGAGCAACACCGGCTCAATCGACATCGAGTTTCCTGGACCAGTCCACTTCGAGCTTTCTCGACCAATCCACTTCGAGCTTTCTCGACCAGTCGACGTCCAGCTTCCTCGACAGCGCCAGCGCCAACTTTCTGTCACAGAACACCGCAGTTTTGCTCGATCGTAAGAATCCGGCACACGGACACGGCACCATGGTGGCGGGAATTCTGGCTGCAATGGTTCCCGATGCACAAATCATGAATCTGCGCGCTTTCGACGACAACGGATGCGCCGATGCGTTCCGCATTGCAAAAGCGATTCGATACGCGGTTTCCAATGGAGCTCAGGTTATTAACATGAGCTTTGGAATAACCGGAGAATCCGGACAGGTCAAGTCCGCCCTGGATCAGGCCGCAAAAGCGAATGTTCTGCTAGTTGCCTCTGCAGGAAACCTGAATTCCAGCGCAGGACAGGCACCGGCGTCGTTCAGCGGTGTAATGGGAGTGGCAGCAACGGATCTGTTGGACAAGAAGGCGATCTTTTCGAACTACGGACCGAACGCCTTCATGGATGCTCCGGGAGTGAACATCATCTCGGCGTATCCCGGCGGCCTCTATGCGATCCTTTCGGGAACCTCGTTTTCAGCTCCCATGGTTTCATCGGCCGCGGGACAGGCGCGTTCGGTTAATGCCGTCGCCAACTCGGCAAACGTGGGCAGCGCTTCCGTCAACATCGATTCCCTGAATCCTTTATACGCAGGTCAGCTTGGTAAAGGCCGGCTTGACCTGAGCCGCATTCCAAAACGCTAGCCCTTGAGTCGTACCGGCGCTCATCAAGCGCCGGTGCAACTCAAATAAAGTTCCTCTGTTTGCCGCACAGTGGATTCCAGAGAAAAGTGAGTCTTGACGCGCTCGTATCCTGCCTCGCCGAATTGCCGCGCAAGTCCGGGTGATTCGATCAGTTTGATCATTGCTGTGCTCAATGCCTGCGGATCCCGGCACGGCACAAGAAAGCCGGTCTCGCCTTCGCGCACAATCTCGGGAATGCCGCCAACGTTCGTTGCCACGACAGGGAGCCGCGCCGACATTGCTTCGAGCAGCGAATTCGGCAGGCCTTCAGTCAGGGATGGAAGGACGCAGAGGTCGGCTTCCTGAAGAATGGCAGGCACATCATTCCGCTCGCCGGCAAAAATCACGCGATCGCTCACTCCAAGCTGTTCGGAGAGTCTTTCAAGTCGTGGCCGATATGTGCCATCGAACAAGGAATCGCCCGCGATAAGAAATCGCGCGTTCGGAAACCGTACGCGAACGTCACGAGCTGCCTCCAGAAAATATTCGATTCCCTTTTTCGGATTGAGACGCGATATCAGGACAACCAGCGGAACATCCGCAGCAATTCCAAAGTGGCGTCGAATCGAAAAATCATGATTGGCGGAGCGTTGCGACGGAATCACGACGCCGTTTGGAATAATGGTGATGTGAGACTCGGCCACACCCAGACTCACCAGCCAGTTCTTCACCGCATGGCTGTTGACGATCACGCGATCCGCAATACGGCACGCCGTCTTTTGAAGCATCTCCTTCAAACGTATCTGATCCGTAAACACACCCGTATCGCGCACCGACGCAATGGTCACGCATCCCGCGATTCGTGCCGGCAGGATACTGAAAATGTTTGGATAAAAACCGTAGGCGTGTACAACGCGCACACCATCACGCCGAAGATCGCGCGCAAAACGCCACTGCCACCGCATCATGCTGGTGCTGTAGAACGTCTTGACACCGTATTCCGCGATAGGAACATTGAGCGGAACCAGATCCTTAAGCATTTCACCCTTTCGCGCCAGACAGCCGACCTGTACGTCGAACTTCTCGCGATTGAGATTCCTGGTGAGATGAAGGAACTGCCGCTCGGTGCCGCCGATGGCGAACATGGTCAGAAATTTCAGAATCTTAATCCGCATCTAAGCGATTGCCGCCTCAAGAGTATCTATTTCCTGTTTCTTGACGATTCTTGCGGGTACACCCACTACAACTGCATATGGAGGAACATCATGAAGAACGACCGCATTGGCGCCGACGATCGCGTGATCACCGATCCTGATGGGACCCAGAACCCGGGCTCCGGAACCGACTAAAACGTTATTGCCTAACACGGGAACGTCGTAGTGGCCGCTTCGGCCTCCAATTGTCACATTGTGAGAGATGACACAGTCGTCTCCAATGACCACCCGGCGGTGAACGACGATCCCCATACCGTAGCAGTTGAAGTGCGCATTACGTCCTATCGTTGCCTGAAATGGAATGGAAGTCGTGAAAGCAAACCGCATGAACAGATAGATCAACCTCGGCAACACCGGCACTTTCCAGCGATACAGCGAATTTGAAACTTTATACAGCCGATAGATCTTACACATGACTACTGAGGAACAGAGCAAGGCACGTGCCAAGAGAAAATGGAACCCGGATTCACACATTTCCGGGTTTCCCGGCCGGTGGGTCTATCTCGAACTGACTACCGCAAATCGCTTGAAGAAACTCGATTCGTTCCATCTCGGACGATCGGATCGATTGGCAATCCGCACAGCCAGGTCCGCCACCACATTCACAAAGGCATCGGCGGCTGATAAATCAACCGGCTGATCCAGGTCATCCGATGGCGCATGATACCGTTCCGCAATCCACTTCGCAGCGATTGCCGCTTCCGGGGATTTCTCGTCGTATCCAACCTTCATCGCGAGGGCGGGTATCCCGAACTTGATGAAGCTGTACTGGTCGCTGCGAACAAACCGGTTCCGCTGAGGTTCGGGATCCGCCTGGACTTTGAGTCCCAGGCTTTTCGCTGTAGCTCGAATGTCGGTACCGAGATCTGATTCATCGAGTCCCAGCACCATCAGAATTTTCAGCGGAAACAAAGGCAGGAACATATCGGTGTTGACGTTCGCTACGATGGAATCTCTGGGCACAGTCGGATGAGCGGCAAAATAACGGGACCCGAGTTCGCCCTTCTCTTCTCCTGTGACTGCGAGAAACAGGATTGAACGCGAAGGCTTCAAGTTGGCGTCTCGCATCTTCTCAGCCACGTTGAGAATCGCCGCAACACCGGAAGCGTTATCCATTGCACCGTTGTAGATCTTGTCGCCGTTTATCGGTTCACCGACTCCCAGATGATCGAGGTGCGCGGAAAGAACAACGTATTCGTTCCGTTTCGATGGATCCGATCCCCGGAGAATTCCTGCAACATTCTGAGACTCCACCATCGAACGCTCGACTTTAACCGAGGCTTTCAAACGGACATTCATTGGAAACACAGGAAGTGGTTTATCCGCATCGACGAGAGCGAGCAACTCAGAAATCGCGTGTCCTGAACCTGCGAGTAACTTATCCGCGCGGGCGGGATTCATCGTCACGAGCAGTTTCTCACCGGGCGCATCATCGAGCGAAACATCGGCCAGCGACATGGATGCCTGAAGCCGCGCAAGGGTGGAACGTTCCCACGGAATATCGCTGGTCTTCGGATTCGCGATAGTGACCGCGCCGATTGCGCCCGCCGCTTTATACGTCTTCCACCGTTCGGCCGCGGATCCGAAATGAGCCTGCAAGGGACCCGGAAGGGATTTCGGCGTTGCCGTGATGTAAACGACGATCGCACCCTTGAGGTCCAAACCCTTGAGATCGTCAATTCCACGCTCCGGAATACTCAACCCGTAGCCGATGAATACAAGCGGCGCCTCGATCGATGGCTCCGGATCGACGCGCATGCTGATGTTCGCATCGTCGCCAAGCGTTAATGATTCGCTCTTTCCGCTGCGTATGAGTGACAAGGACGATTGCGTCTCAACAATGCGCCGAGTATTGAATGCAACATTCTGGACATAGCCGCTGGTTCCCGCAGGCTCGAGCCCATACTTCTGAAATTGAGTTGCGACATAGTCCGCAGCGCGCTTGTGAGCCGGGCTTCCGGTATTGCGTCCTTCCATGCCGTCGTTCGCTAAAGCCTCAACGTGTGCCCACCATTTTGATGATCGCGATTTTCCGCTCTGAGCGAGCGCAGCGAAGGACCAATAAGCCAACATCAATAAGATGGCTCCGGTTGTGGCGCGTCGCGAAATGAATTGCATCGTAATCCTCCGGTTCTTAATCCACCCGATCTACTTTAATAAAGTTGGTCTTCCCTGCCACGTGAAGAGGAGCGCCTCCGGTAATGATCACATGCTGGCCGGACTCGACGTAGCCCGCACGCCGCGCGATATCTATTGAAAACTTAATCATGTCGTCGAGTGATTCGGACTGTGGAATCTGGAGCGGAATGACTCCCCAGCACAGAGAAAGAAAATCGAGAGCGGCCTCATTCGGAGTGGTTGCAAGGATCGGCTGTCTTGGACGAAACCGGGAAACAAGGCAAGCTGTCGAACCCGACCATGTCGGCGTGATGATCGCGGCAGCGCCGATTTCTTTGGCGATGAAATAACTGGCGCGGCTGATGGCGTCGCTTGTTTCCGCTTCGATCGGAATATTTTCGAACTTCAATTCATCGAGCGCGGATTCCGCCGAGCGGGCAATACGCTCCATCATCATGACGGCTTCGGCAGGATATTTACCAGCGGCCGTTTCGTCGGAGAGCATCACCGCGTCCGTGCCGTCAAGGATGGCGTTGGCGACGTCCGTGGCCTCGGCGCGCGTGGGCCTGGGATTGTCCACCATGCGCTGAAGCATCTGGGTTGCGGTAATGACGGGTTTCCCGAGCGCATTGCACTTATGAATGATGGCCTTTTGAACCAGCGGAACGCGCTCGAGATCGATTTCCACGCCAAGGTCTCCCCGCGCCACCATGATCGCCTGCGATGCGTTAACGATACTGTCGATGTTATCCACAGCTTCATGCTTTTCGATCTTCGCAATAATTGGAACGTTACCGCCGTGGTCGTGAATCACTTTGCGGCATGCCAGAATATCGGCCGCTTTGCGAACGAAGCTCAGCGCAATCGCGTCAACCCCTTCTTCGAGGCCGATGACAATATCCTTGCGATCTTTTTTTGTCAGTGAATCGACGTGGACTTCCGAACCCGGAAGATTGATTCCCTTATGCGAGCTCAACTGTCCACCGACGATAACTCGGCAATGGATCTCCGGCGGCACGACCTTCTCAACTCTCAGCTCGATATTGCCGTCGGCAAGCAGGATCGGATGGCCCGTCTTTACTTCCTGCGGAAGACTTTTCAATGAAACGGACGCCTTGGCCGCATCACCGGGAACAATCTCCGAGGTCAGGATGAATTTCTGGCCGGGCTGCAACTGAACGATTCCCGCCTCAATGAGACCGATGCGGATCTTCGGCCCCTGAAGATCCTGCAAGATGGCGACCGGCTTGTTGAGCGCTTTACGGACACGCTTCAGTTTCCGTATCAACTCCCGCTGGTATTCCGGAGTTCCGTGCGAAAAATTCAGCCGCGCCACGTTCATTCCGGCGGCAATCAATTTCGCGATCATTTCTTCAGAGTCGGAGGAAGGGCCTATCGTGCAAACGATCTTTGTGCGTCGCGTCATTCCATTAATCCTTATGTTGGGTGTTCAGCCGATCGAGTGTCGCCTTGACCTCAGGGGAGTCGCTTCGAATACGCTTCGCTTCTTCAGCCGCCGCGATCGCTTCCCGAATATGGCCCATTTTTTCGTACGCCGCCGAAAGCAGCATATACGCATCGAAGGAGTGCGCATCGATTTCAAGGGCTCGGCTGAGATTCTCTACCGCATCATCGGTTTCGCCGAGCTCGAGATAGATTCTGCCCTTTTCGACCGCTGCAACAGAACTCCCCGGATCAATTTGAAGCGCCCGATCGTAGTTCTCGAGCGCTTTTTTCCAGTCACGGCGATGCGCGTAATAGTTACCTGCGTTGGCATACACGGCTTCATTGTCGGGATCCGTGCGCATCGCCTGCTCAAGCAAAGGCAACGCGCGATCAGGTTGTCCGGAATTACTGTAAATGAGCGCGAGGTTGTTCATCGCCTCAAATGTCAGAGGGCTGGCCTTGATCGCGCGCTGATAAAGCCCCGTGGCTTTGGCATTCTCACCGAGTTGGTCGTAAGCCCAGCCGAGATTGTACAGATAACCCGCATTGTTGGGTTCCAGCTTCACAGCCAGTTCCATGAGAGCCAGGACATTCTCCGGATCTTTTTGTGGTTTCATCAATGTGAGATTTGCAAGTCGCATGGCCGGCTCACCGCTATTTGGATAAAGGTCCTTTGCCTGCTGAACGTAACGATAGGCATCATCGATGCGTCCGATACGCTGATATGCGGTTGAGATCGTCATCATTGCATCGAAGTTCTTCGGATCTTCGTCGAGAACCTTCAAGGCTTCCTCGGCTGCCTTGTTATAAAACGACGCATCGTAAATTCCCGCATAGCGAAAGATGAAAGAACGAACCAACGGATCCGCCTTCGCGATCTGCTCCTCGAGTCTGGATAGAATGAAATAGTCCTGCTCCACACGTTCAGCGCGATAGGCTTCCTTCCAGTGCTTGATGTCGCCAGTGATGACTGCGAGGGCAACTTCCGAAGAAAGTTTGTGGATAAGACCTGCGGAGGCCCGGCGAAACGCCTGGACGGCATCCTCTGTTCGGCCCAGCGTCCAGTACGCTTTTCCCAATTCAAGGTCCAATGCAGCGGATCCTTTATAACGGGCCGCCGTGTTGACTGCTTCGTCAAATCGTCCCGCCTTGACAAGATTCTTTACGAGTTGCGGATAAAGCTCGGTATTGGATGGTTCGCGCTGCAACGCCAGTTGCGTATCCAGGATGGAACGATCGAGGTCTTCGCGCTCGAACCGCGTTTTCAAATCGTTTGCGTGCGCGAATTGTCCGCGACGCATGAAGAAACGAACTGCGAGATCCCGGATGGGCCGGGAAGGCTTCGTCGTCCTGTCGAGTTCGGATCGAAATCTGGTGTCTTGATTTAAATCGAAGTAGACGTGCAGCAGCAGATCGGTTGCTGCGGTATTGTTGGCTTCCAACTCCCGTGCTTTCAGCGCAGCTTTCTCGGCCTCGTCCCAGTTTTTCTGCTGCCATTCCGCGCGTCCCAGCGCAATCCACGCCTCAACCGAGCGTTTCTCGATCTCTGTTGCGCGCATCGCCTGCTCGATCGCCTTTTGCGAATCGCCGAGCTCAAAGTAGGACGATGCGAGTCCGATCCATGGATCGGACTCGCGCGGACGATCCTTGATTGCCTGTTCAAATTCATTAATTGCAGCCCGATACAGATGAAGCTTCAGATACGCAGCGCCGATATAGGAATGCGTGTCCGCGCCGCTCCTTTTACTATCGGGAATATTTCGCAAAGTTTGCAGCGCCGCCAGATAATTCTCGGTATCGAGTTGAGCACGGCCGCGAGCCAGGCGGTACTGAGTTTCTGTGGGCTGCGGATGGAGCACAAAAAGCAGAACAACTGTACCGGCCAGGAGAAAAAGAAGAACAGCAATAATAGCCACATAACGTTTCATTTCAAGAGATTATAGCTTCGGTTGGGGGACTCTGTTCAGTAATACATCCGTGTGTTATAACCTGTTCGACTATGGGAGGTCGATCGTGAAGAAACTGATAATTGCGGGCATCCTCGTTGTAGTGGTTGGAGGGGGCGTCCTCGGATACACACTACTTCGGGCGCGTAGTCCTCAAGGGTACTTTGATGCGGGAAAGAAGTACTACGATCAGAAGAAATACTCGGAAGCTACAATTTCGCTGCTGAATGCTGTACGGAAGGGCCCGCGCAATCGCGACGCCCGGTTTTACCTTGCCAAGTCTTACGAAGGCCAGCAGGAGTTCGGCCGAGCGATCACGCAACTGAGATCGCTGCTGGAACTTTATCCCGACGACGTGGAAGCGAACCTGGAGTTGGGACGCATCTATCTGATGGCGGGCCGCACCAATTCAAGCTTCTTCAAGCAGGCACAGGACCAGGCCAAGAAGGTCCTCGACAAGGATCCCAAAAACCAGGCGGCTCTAATCCTCTCGGGAAATGCTGCTGCAGGTCTGCAGGATTTCGATACGTCGGTGGAGGTACTCGAAAAAGCAGCAGAGCTCGACCCGAAGAGCTCTACGGCATTAATCAGTCTGGGTGCAACCCAGGTACAGCAAAAGAATCTCCCCGAAGCCGAGAAAGCATTCCTGAAAGCACGCGAGGCCAATCCCAAAGACAAGGCCGTCCTGATTTCACTGGCGAATTTTTATCGCGCCGCCAATCAAATGGACAAGGCCGAAGAAGTCTTCAAGGACGCGCTCGCCCAGTTTCCGGCCGATAGAGCTGTCTACCTGCAGGCGTCCGATTTCTATTTTCGGGCGAAGCGCATTGAAGACGCGGAAAAAGTGCTGCGCAATGCCCAGGCTGGAAACGCGGATGATCCAACACCCACTCTGGGGCTTGCTACGTACTACGACGTGCTAAATCGCCGTGCCGATGCAATCAAAGTCCTCCAGGAGGGAAAACAGAAATTTCCGAAGAGCGTTCCGCTGCTGATTCAGTTGGCCAACAACCTGGTCCAGGACAAGCCGGAAGAGGCCAAGAAAGAAATTGATGAGGTCATCAAGAACGATCCGAAGAACCCGACCGGATACGTTCTGCTCGGACAGGTCCAATTCGCGGCGGGTCAGTTTGACGCCGCTGAAGCCACTCTAAGCAAGGAACCGGCCGTCAGCGCCAAAATCCCCCAGGCTCAGTACGTCCTTGGAAATTTGTCCACGCGAAAAGGAAAGCTGGATGAGGCGCAGGACCATTATCAAAAGTCGTTGGCAATCAATCAGGGATTCATGCCCGCGAGAATGGCCCTGGCTGAAGTACTCGTATCGAAGGGACGTTTCCAGGATTCAAGGCAGGAAGTGAAGAAGATTCTGGAAGCTCAACCTGGGAACGTTCAAGCGCATCTTCTCAAGGGCCAACTCGACACGATCGACAAGAACTACACCGAAGCTGAAAAAGAGTTCGGAATGCTGATCAAACAATTCCCGAATGACCCGGGAATGCAACGGCAGATGGCGCTCTTCAATGACACCCGCGGCAAAACCGCGGACGCGGAAAAGGGCTTTCAGCGGGTTCTCGAACTTGCGCCCAAGTCGGAGCAGGCATTCCGTGACCTGACCGGCTTTTACATGAAAGCAAAGCAGCCGGAAAAAGCCGTTCAGAAGCTGAACAGTGTGCCGGACTCCGAAAAGCAGGCGTTTCATTATGAGTTGCTCGGCAGCATTGCCGCTCAGGGCGGCAAATACCCGGATGCCGAGAAATTCTTTAAAAAAGCGCAGGAGAAAGATTCAAATCGGCCCGGAACGGATCTTCTTTTATTCAATGTGTATGTCTCCAGCAAACGCATGGATGAGGCACTCGCCAAGCTTGACGAAATGGCGAAGAAGAATCCCAGCAACGCTGGGCTCAATGCGCTTCGTGGGAATGTGTATCAACTCCAGGGCAAATCCAAGGAAGCTCAGGATGCCTACGCTAAAGCCCTGCAAGGTGATGCCAACAACGATTTCGCGGCCAACAATCTCGCGTATCTGATGGCCGAGGATGGAAAGGATCTGCAGACCGCGCTGGGATATGCGCAGGCAGCGCGTAAACATCAGCCTAACGATCCGAACGTCGCAGACACTCTCGGTTGGATTTACTACAAGCTTGGGAATTTTGTGCTTGCGCGCGAACAAGCCCAGTTTGCCGTTTCGAAAATACCCGAGAGCGGGTTATTCGAGTATCACCTGGGTATGATTCACAAGGGAACCAACGACAATAATCAGGCAGAAACTGCGCTGAAAAAAGCCATCGCCTCGAAGGAAGACTTCAAGGAGAAGAAGCTTGCGGACGCCGCACTGCAGGATATTTATCACTGGCGGCACCTGGTTAAGTAGCGGTAATCGGGCGGCTCTGCAACAGCCACAATCGATCGCACTCGATGGCCCACTCGATGTCTTGCGGGATTTGAAAAATCTCGAGACATCGGTGGGCCATTGATGCAAGTTCCCGAAGCCGTCCGGCGTTGAGACAAGCGACTTTTCGCCTTTCCGGATCCACCTGGACGGTTTTCGTGCCGATGTTATCCGCAACGACGGCAACATCCTTATCGGAAATCCTGGTGGAGAGAATCGAACCCTCCGCTGAAAGCAGCCATCGATCCGGAGTCACGAGTCCCGCGGCAATGCCATCGCCAAGCCCCCATGTTCCTTCCACAATCATGGCGCCGGAAGTTTCAGGGATGCCTTTCACAAAGAGGATGCCGGACGCATCGGCATGTATGAATTCCTGAACAATGGCCGCCATTCGCGGCGCTTCGCTCAGCCCGTGCCTGGCCCGGTAAACCATGGACGCTGGACTTGACGCGGATTCGCGAATCCGGATCAGTGTTCGAATGATGTCATCGACGCCGACATTCAGCTTCGACTCGAATATTCCGGCGAAGGAAACCGTCCGGGCATCCTCTTCGATTGCAGATGACCGCACGGCGACTGTTTTTGTCCGTAGCCTGCGAACCGATGTTTCAATGGGAAAAGATTCCGGCTCCAGTAAACCGTCGACTGTAATGCAGAAACCCAAAGGAACCGGCAGACCGGCCTGAAGAAGCCTCGAAAGCGACTTGCCCTTTCCGCCAACGCTCTGAGTGCCCGTGTATTGGTCAAACCAGACAATCGGCTCGTCGGTCATACACGTACGGCGACAAAACCCCGGTCGCCGTCAACGAAGATAAGCGCTCCATCAGGAATGTGATCCGTTGCGGCGTTTGTGCCGACCACCGCGGGAATACCGAACTCCCGCGCTATGATTGCGGCATGACACAACGTTCCACCTCGATCGGTAACAACCGCGCCCACAGTCGGCAGGATCACGTTGTAAGCCGGAGAGGTGGTGCGCGCGACAAGGATGTCGCCTCGATTCAGCCGGGCGAAATCGGCGGGACCGCGCACAATGCAGGCCCTGCCTTCATAACAGCCGCTGCTCGCGGCCATGCCGTGAACGATCCGGGACCACGAAGGCTGAAGGCTCTGCGCGTCGCAGTCCTCCATTTGAGCCAGATAGAACAGGATTGCCGAACTGATTCGCATGCACGCCGATCCCAGAAAGTCCTCACCGGGAAGCGCGGGCGGATCGCCGTAGCTCGCTGGAGGATCATCGTTGGCCCAGGAACGCCACTCATCCGCGCGCTGCGCTAAATCTTCACGAGAAGGACAGTGCGAACCTGCAATCAGGACGTCGAGTTCCTCAGGTGTCGCCTGAAAAACATCTTCTTCCAAATTCAATGCACCCCTGTTCACAAGACGCTTCGCAGCAGTCAGAACAGCACGGCGCAGAAGACCGAGCGGCCACAGATAAGTGATTCGCACATCTTCATCGTGCAGGCCATACGCAGCTTTTGCTTCCAACAGGCCTTCGTCGAATTCTTCGAGTCGCGCTTGAGGAACTTTTGCGCGAAGAGACTTCTCGGCGTCGACAGCCTTCGACTGCCGCCCACTCGATTTTTTCGACGGCTCGATGCGAGACGCGATGATCGACAATGTAAATCCGGGAAGTTCGCGCAAAGTGGAATCCGTAATATCAAAACCCGTAATGATGCGATCCGCGTACTCATCCATGTACCGGCCCAGGCCTTCCTCAACTTCACACGAAACACCGCGCAACCGCTCAAGTCGAACGGCAGGATGCTCGGAAACATCGGCGATCAGGTCCATCGCTGCGGGATAACGTCGAATGACCTCCACAGCCCGGTCAATAGCGCCGAAATAATCCGATGAATCCTGCCGGCAACCCTGCACCACGTTGATGACTTCCGCAATCGACGCTTTAGTCCATTCGCGAGTGCTTAGCAGCCAGTCTCCCACCGGAACCATGCTTGCGGGCTGCTGAATGAAATGCTGCAGAGCGCCTTCCGTAAAAACTTCACGTAGAGCGCCGATCGTTTCCAGTAACTCCGCACAATCCATTTGCGACGGGTCACGGCGCGCAAATTCGAGAAGCCGATTGTGAAATGCCTTTCTCAATGCGGACCAGTCCCGGCAGTCCTGACGCCAAAGCTTTCCGGAGATTGCACGCTCGGCCGCAACACGGCGCCGGCGAAACTGCTCGTCCCCTTCGACGAAACGCGGCCCACCGAAGATACGCCCGCGGACCCGCACGACGTCAAAACGTTCAATGATGGATCCGTAGCGTTCCTGGCCCAGCTTGATTCCTTCATCGTGCGAAGGAAGGAACAACTCCCAGAGATACCGGGACATGGGAACCGGAAAATGAGAGTTGTCGCGCTTCCAAAATCCTGGCCCGGGATCTCCGTTGCAGATTCTGAAACTCATGAACGTTTCTTCCGTTCAGATGGCTTTACGCTGCCCGCGAGAGTTCGTATCGCCCATGCCACTCGCTCCGCCGCTTCTTCAGTATCCAACCCCAGATAATCCTTGAAGGCCCGCACCGCGCCGAATGAAGTCAGCACGAACACGACTTCAGTCAGCCACTGGCTTTCCTTTCGGCTCAGGTTCTTCATCGCCGGGCGCAATGCCGTGCTGAAGTATCGTTCGCGCTCTTTGAGTTGAGGGCGCCGCAGATCGTAGCCGATCCTGGTTCTCAGCGCGGCAGCGAGAGTAGGTTCGATCGCTTCACGGCGTTTGAAGAGATACGGAATCAGTTCTGCAAGCTCCTCGGGAGTTTCCGATGAGGGAAACTCAGCGAAACTAAAACCGCCCTTGGTGTGGGCGTACTCGTCCAATGCCGCGATGAGATGCCTTTTTGTCGGGAAATAACGATAAACGGAAGGGATCGAAACGCGCGCCTCTTTTGCCACCAGCGGAATCGATAAATCCGCTATGCCGTTTCGGGCCATCACTTGAACCAGTCCGTCGAGTATTCGCTCCTTGGTTTGAGCTGCCCTCTCTTCTCGAAGCCGGCTCCGATAAACGCGGGTTTTCCGCGGCGGGTTTTTCATATTCATAATAGGACTCGTATATCGAATCAGTAATGGAGTACGCTCTCGGGACAGGTCATTGTAATTGAAGTGAGAGTATTCCCCTACGTACTGTGTGGACTCTTTTTGGCATCTTCTGCAGGCGGGCATCATTCTGTCTTACAGTTCGACGGATCTCGCGCAACAACACTGACGGGTATTGTCACCAGGTATGCATGGCAGAACCCCCACACGTACATCTACCTTGAAACGAAGAATAAAGAAGGAGACGTCGAAGCCTGGGCGATAGAAAGCGAGAGCCTGGCTGTGCTTCGGCGATTGGGCTGGACGAAGGATTCCATCAAACCCGGTTCATCGATAACCGTCGTTGGGGGACGGGCCAAAGATAGGTCATACTTGCTCCGCTGCAAGACTGTTGAGATTTCCGAGGGATTGAAGCTACCTTGCTTCCCTGGAGAATAAACCTGGAGACATCCAAGTGATACTGCATCTGATCGCGCTCCTCGTAGCCCAAACCTATGTGGCTCCCCGCGTGGGCGGTAAACCTGACCTGCAGGGATTCTGGCAAGTTCGCAATACGGCAAACTGGAATATCCAGAATCACAACGGAAGTTACAACATCCCGGCAGGCATTGGCGTCGTTGAAGGAGACGAAATTCCGTACCAGCCTTCGGCTCTCGCGAAGAAACAGGAAAACTATCAAAAGCGTGAAGCGGCCGATCCCATGTCCAGGTGTTACATCGCCGGCGTGCCGCGCACGATGTATCTGCCGTATCCGTTCCAGATTCTGCAAACATCGGACGCCGTCGTGATCATGTCCGAGTACGTCAACACCTGGCGCTACATTCCGACATTCAATCTTTCGCGCTATGAGGGCTACGACTCGTGGATGGGAGATCCGCGCGGTCATTGGGAAGGCGATACTCTTGTGGTCGATACAACCGGATTCAACGACCAGACATGGTTCGATCACGCCGGGAACTTTCATAGCGATGCGCTGAAAGTCACCGAGCGATTTACTCGCACCGGGGCAAACACGTTGAACTACGACGTCACGATCGAAGATCCGAAGACCTTCACGAAACCCTGGAAAATGAAAATGACCATGTATCGGGTTGAAGGCATGACTCGTTTATTGGAAAACGAGTGTTATCTCGATGCTGAAGATCACGGAGATCATAAGTAATGATGAAACTTTGGGCTCTCAATTTGCTGGTGCTACTGCTTCAAGGCGCTCCAACCTTCAACCCGGCCCGTACGGCCGACGGAAAGCCCAAAATGGAAGGCTATTGGAACAATGCCGCCGGTTCAGCTCCGTGGGATATTGAACCCCACCCGGCAAGCTTCCAGGTCCCGCCCGGACCGGGTATTATCATCGACACTCCCGACAAGAAGATCCCCTACAAACCTGACGCGCTAAAGAAGAGAAATTCTCTTGTCGAAGGGCATGCTTATGACGATCCGCAGGCGCATTGCGCTCCATCCGGCGTGCCGCGGCAGACATATACTCCATTTGGATTTCAAATCGTACAGCCGCCGGGATACTTCGTCGTTCTCTATGAAGCGGAACATATCTACCGCGCGATTCGCGTCGACAACAGCGCGCACGTTCCCGCCGGCATCAAATTATGGAGCGGCGATTCTGTCGGCCATTGGGAGGGAAACACGCTAGTCGTCGATACCACCAATTTCAACGGTAAGACGTGGTTTGACATGGCCGGCAATTTCACGACCGATACATTGCATGTTGTCGAGCGCTACACGTTGACGGACCCCAACACGATCGACTATGAAGCGCGAATCGAAGATCCAGCCCTCTACACTCGGCCCTGGACTGTAAAGTTTCCGTTGAGGCGGAACTCGCAAAAAGACTATTACATTATGGAGTTCGCCTGCCACGAGGGTGAGCGTGATCTCCAGCATTACACGCCGGACACTGGAAAAAAGTAACCACAAAAGACAATCAAAGCAGGAAGAAACGCAACATTCGGAAATAGCCTATGCTGCGTTTTTTCGTGCTGTCGCGCCCTTGTGATTACTGGAAGAAACTCTCCGTAAATTCATAATACGATTCATATATCTAAGGTCTTGCTGCTGTAACTGGTGCGTGATAGAGTCGCCGCAAAATTGCAAAATGCAAGGTGGAGGTTTCGACATGAGAAGGTGGTTCATTGCAGCAATGCTGATGATGACATTGCTGGTCTGCAGCAGTGCGTTTGGTCAAGTCAACGCAGTCCTCAGTGGAACGGTTTCGGATGCGAGCGGCGCATTGATTCCCGGCGTTGAAGTCACCGCAAAAAACGTCAATACCGGCATCACCGATACGAGGCTTACCAACGAAAGCGGCAACTTCGTATTTCCAAGTTTGCAACCGGGCACGTATACCCTGGCTGCGTCGCTGTCTGGATTCCGGACTGCCAGTTATAACAATGTTGTACTGGGCCAGGGCCAGCAGGTACGCTTGAATTTCAACCTGCAGGTTGGCGCGGCAGCGCAAAACGTCGAAGTCACGATCTCGGCGGACACGCTCTTAGCCACCACGTCGGCTTCCGTAGGCAATGTGCTTGCAGACAAAGAACTGTTGTCGTTGCCGCTATCGACGCGAAATGTCCTGGACGTTCTGGCGTCGACCTCGGGTGTTGTTTACACCACCAACGCTTTCGGCGCACAGGTGCCGAACTTCGGCGGAACTTCAGTCGGGTCCGTCAACACCACGCGCGATGGATTGGTAACGAATGACGGCCGTTACAACGCGTCGAACGGCGCATATTCGGCAATCTTCACCAGCCCGGACATGGTCGAAGAAGTTCGCGTCAGTTCAAATAACATTGATCCTTCGCTCGGCCGCGGCGCCGCTCAGGTCCAGATGCGCACGCGCGCGGGAACGAATGACTTTCATGGCGCGGTTTTCTACTCGAACAACAATTCGTTCCTGAACTCTCAAACGTACTTCCAGAATTTGCAACACGCGGCCAAGAACTATGCCAACCGTAATCAGTTCGGCGGCCGTGTCGGCGGCCCGATCATCAAGAACAAAATGTTCTTCTTCTTCCTCACCGATGACCAGCGTTACATGGGCAAGCTGACCCAGAACACTGCGGTTTTGACGGACCTGGCGAAGCAGGGCATCTTCCGTTATTCAACGACTCATCGTAACGGCGCCGTGAATTCCACTCAGCCTTCCGTCGATGTGAACGGCAACCCGCTCCCGGGGGAGATCATACGTTCCTTCAACCTGTTCAGCGACGTGAAAGACCCGAATCGCACGGGGATCGATCAAACATTTATCGCGAAGTATTATTTGCCGAACTCGCCTTCACCGAACAATTACCAGTGTACGACGGCGACTGGCGCTGCGGCTTCGGACGGATTGAACACCGGTTGCTTCCAATGGCTCCAGCCTCAAAACGGATCTGACGGTGCGACGGGGCAAAGCCCGAACACCAACCGGAACCATCTCACGTTGCGATACGATTACCAGATCAACAGCAAGAACAAGGTCACGTTCACGATGACCCGGGAAAAGAACTGGGGAGTTACGGGACAAACCGGCCTCGCGGATGTTCCGGCCGGAGGATTCGGCGACGTCTTTCGGACTCCGAACTTCTATACAGCCCAATACACGTCGACGATTTCTTCCAACATCCTGAACGAATTTCGTTTTGGTCGAAAACAGGATACGTGGCTCGGAACATCACCACTCGACAAGGGATGCTGCTTGTTTGGCGCGAGCGAGAGCGATCGTACGGCGGACGCTCAGAAACTGTACAACGCGTATCCGCAAATCGATAAGAGTTTCCTGTATCCCGCGAATCCCACCGGATTCTCGTTGGCCTTTATCAATAACTTCGGCGTTGCCTCACCCCGTATAACAACAAGTCCATTCACCCAATGGGCAGATACGGTCAGTTTCACAAAGGGTGCGCATTCGTTCTCAGCCGGGTTCGAAATGGATTTCACGAGTTCGAAGGCCGCAAACACAGGAAACACCCAAACCACGCGCCCGCAAGCGACTTTGGGCATCAATTCAGGTTTCCCGAGTTCGATCGCAACAACCCAGCCATATGCAGCGGGATTGAATACAAATGACGTGGCAACCGCGAACAATATTCTGGCAGTGCTGTCGGGCTCGATTAACCAACTCACGGAGACGTTCTATATCAATAGCCCGACGCAACAGGGCTGGACGAATTACCAGGACACCATATTCTTCAAACGCGCCCAGCATGAAAACGATTGGAACTTGTTCTTCAAAGACAACTGGAAAGCCACGAAAAACCTGACGTTGATTTTCGGCATGCGTTACGACAAGTACGGTGTCGTGTATGACGAATATGGTCTGGCGGGCCGGTACACATCGAAGTTTGGTTCCGGGGCGGGAGCGCTCTTTGGATGTTCCGGCAACAGTTTCGCGGTGTGGTGGCAGCCGGGCGCAGGCGATTGCGGCAGCGCCAGCCCGACAATTACGGCGACCGAGTTTGTCGGCAAGGACTCGCCGAGCCCGGACAAGCTGGTTCACCCCAACGACTGGAATAACTTTGCGCCTTCGATGGGCTTTAGCTGGGCGGTACCGAGACTTCGCAACACCGTCATCCGCGGTGGCTACGGAATCAACTATTCCGCGGCGCCGGACTTCCTGGCATACAACTCCGCGCTCGGAAGCTTCCCCGGCAACGCTCTGAACGTGACATCAACGACGTTTAATGTCGCGGGCGGCTACCTGGACCTTGCGAAAGCAGTGGCCAACCAGAAAGCGTTGTTCCCATTGTCCACTAGTGGAACGCTTCCGTTCCAACCTCTCCCGTTGAATGGCGCAGGCAGCCGGACGGGGTCGATTTCCGGTTATGCCGACGACTGGAAGACGCCATACATTCAGAGCTTCAACCTTTCGATCCAGCGCGAACTGACCAATAGCCTCACGTTTGATGTGGGCTGGGTAGGAAACCACGCCCTCCACCTTCAAAACAATCATCAGATCAACGACGTGAACGTCCAGGAGAACGGCCTTCTGGCGGCATTCAATGCTGTGCGCGCCGGCCAGGACAACGTTCCGTTGATGGAGCAGATCTTCAAGGGCGTGAACTTCGGCGGTACTGTCGGCACAGTCGGCGTGAACGGTCTGACCGCAGCGCAGGCTCTCCGAAGATCCACAACGACCAACGGAATGATCGCGAACGGTAACGTCGGCGCATTCGCCAATCTCATTAACAACAACCAGACGCTGGCGCCGGCGCCGAATAACGGCAAACCGGGCGGTCTGCTTCTCAATGCGGGCCTTCCGCAAAACTTCATCGTGGTTAGCCCGCAATACGGAACCGTGAATCTGATTGATCAGTACGGCTTCTCGACATATCACTCGCTTCAGACACACGTAACGAAGCGGCCGACTCATGGTCTGGGTGGTCAGCTCAGCTACACCTTCTCAAAGGCCCTGGGAAACGATTCGATTCGTAATCCGCGCAACATTGCGCTTAGCAAGACTGTGTTAAACGTTGACCGTACTCACGTGATCGCAGGGAACTGGACATACGACCTGCCGTTCGGCGCCAACCACTGGTTGCTCGCGAACGCGCCAGGTTGGGCCCAGCGAGTCGTCGGCGGTTGGCAGTTGGCATCGATTACATCGTGGCAATCCGGAGCGCCCCTGTCGTTCAACGCGACTGGTGTTACCACGCTCTATAACAGCGCGACAAACACAGTGGACCAGCTTGCGGCTCTGCCGAAAGGCGCAGTAACGAAGGGTAACAACTACGTATCGTTCTTCGATACCTTGAGCACAAAGAAAATTACCCCAACTTTCAATTCTGATAACGCGACGTTGCAGGGCGTCTATACGAATCAGGTTCTTGTGGATGGGTCCGGCAATATCCTAATGCAAGACCCCAATCCGGGCTTCATCGGAACGATGACGGGCAACTCAGGCGTGATCCGCGGACCCGGAATGCTCAGTTTTAACGCCGCAGTCACCAAGTCGGTTCGACTCACGGAAAACAAAACTTTCACGCTTCGGGCCGACGTGGTTAATGTCCTCAACAAACCGC
This sequence comes from uncultured Solibacteraceae bacterium, assembly GCA_964633285.1. Taxonomy (GTDB): domain Bacteria; phylum Acidobacteriota; class Terriglobia; order 20CM-2-55-15; family 20CM-2-55-15; genus 20CM-2-55-15. The sequence goes on from CAZWGA010000008.1 coordinate 111,181, forward strand.
AGTGGGGCAATCCGAACACCAGCATCAACGGTACAACTTTCGGCCGTATCACTTCGGTGGTCGGAGGTACTCAACGTCTCGTGACGATTAACGCCCGCATCGATTTCTAGGCTGGCTGTACAATTTCAGGGACGGGGCAAAGGGGTCAGACCCCTCGTCCCCGTCCCTGAATTTGTTTTATGAAGAAGTGGATTGGCGTGGTCCTGCCGTGTCTCCTCATCGCCGGCTGCGATCGCACCCCAAGTTTTAACCGGGACATCGCGCCGGTCATTTTCAAGAATTGCTCCCCGTGTCATCGTCCGGGCGAAGCCGGACCTTTTTCACTGCTCACTTACGACGACGTTCGGCGGAAAGCGAAAACGATCCAGGCGGTCACCCGCGCCCGATACATGCCGCCGTGGCCCGCCGATCCTTCGTACTCGCACTTTCTCGGCGAGCGCGTCCTCAGCGACAACGAGATTCAGATGATCACTACGTGGGTCGATCACGGCAGCCCCGAAGGCGCTCCCGGAACGGCCCCACCTCAGCCGCAGTTTCCTGCGTACGTGCTCGGGAAACCCGATCTGGTTATCAAGATGAAGAAACCGGTTCATATTCCCGGCGATAACAAAGATCACTTCATGGTCGTCAAGATTCCGTATGAGATTCCCGAGGCAAAGTTCGTTCGAGCGATTCAGTTCGTTCCGGGCAACCGGAAGCTGATCCACCACATGAACGGTCACATCGTGCAATATGAGGATCAAAAGAAGGATCCATTCCAAGGACCGTTCGTAGTCGATCGCGAATCTGTAAAAACCCTCGAAGATAGCTACGATGCCATCCATGTTTTGAACGATGACGGCAGTTATCCCGAACTTTCAAAATCCGTCGCGAATTATCTTCCCGGGGGAGTATCGCCCGCGGGTTATCCGGCAGGCATTGGGGGATGGAAGCTCAATCGTAAAGGCGCGTTTCTCATGCGGGATATTCACTACGGTCCATCGCCGGTCGATACAGAGGACGATTCCCACTTCAACATCTACTTCACGGATAAGGCGCCGGCCAGGCCCACAAAGGAACTGCAACTCGGAACTCTGGGCATTTCGGAAATCATCCCGCCATTGATCATTCCCCCGAATGTCGAAAAGACCTTCACGACGAAGACAGTTGTCGACGAAGACATTTCGTTGCTCTCCATCAACCCCCATATGCATCTGCTGGGAAAATCGTTTGAAGCTTTTGCAGCAACTCCCGACGGCCGCACCATTCCATTGGTCCGGATTCGGAAGTGGGACTTCCGATGGCAATACTTCTACGTTTTCCCGAAAATGCTGAAGATCCCGAAGGGTTCCACAATCGCTGCGATCGGTGTCTACGACAACACGGCGAACAATCCGAATAATCCATTCTCGCCTCCGCGGGAGGTGATCGGCACCAATGGCAGCATGCGTGTTACCGATGAGATGTTTCAGTTGATCATCACGTACGTGCCGTATCAAACCGGCGACGACAGTATTTCCCTCGACGTGACCGGACCGTAGGGTCGGTTAAAAGGGCTCCGAATTTCCGCAATAGACGTTTTCCTGCTCCTTTTTCCGTCCTCTCCTGAGCCCGCTTCGCCGAAACGGTATAAAGCAAGGCCGGGAATTGGTTACAATAATCGGTTTGGAAAGGCGGTGGAATTCATGAGTACGGTTATCGCCAATAGTCCATTAATGCGAGTCACTCGTTTTTATGAATCGACAATCGGCAAGAAGGCCATTATGGCCCTCAGCGGCCTGATCCTCACCGGTTTCCTGGCCGCTCATATGCTCGGCAATCTTCAAATTTTTCTGGGCCCCGAAGTTATGGACCACTACGCGGAAACTCTGCACGGAAATCCGGCGCTGCTCTGGACCGCTCGAACCATTCTGCTGATCTCTGTCGCGTTGCACATCTGGTCGTCGATTCAGCTTTCCATGATTAAGCGCGAGGCTCGGCCTGTGGCGTACGTGAAACATACGAACATCCAGTCGAGTTGGGCATCGAGAACGATGATGTTGAGCGGGCCGATTGTTGCGGGGTTTGTCATTTTTCATTTGTTGCATCTGACGACGGGAAGCCTGCCGCTTCCGTTTGAGCCGCTGCGAGCGTACGAAAACCTGGTTGGCGGATTCTCGGTAATTCCGGTGGCTTTGCTCTACATTGCCGTCATGATCTTCATCGGTTTTCATCTCAGCCACGGCGTCTGGAGCATGTTCCAGTCCGTCGGCTTCAGCCATCCGCGCTATACGCCATTGATCAAGAAGATCGCTTCAGTTGTTGCCTGGGTCTTGATCGCGGGATTCATTTCCGTCCCGATTGCGGTGCTGACGGGATTGGTGAGGTAAGAAATGGAATTGAAATCCCGGACTCCATCGGGACCGATCGAGCAGCGTTGGGATCGGCATCGATTTGAAATGAAGCTGGTGAACCCGGCTAATAAGCGGAAGTACAACATCATCGTTGTCGGATCCGGACTTGCTGGAGCATCTGCCTCAGCATCGATGGCTGAACTCGGATACAACGTAAAATGCTTCTGCTTCCAGGACAGTCCGCGTCGCGCTCACAGCATTGCCGCGCAGGGCGGTATCAATGCCGCCAAGAATTATCAGAACGACGGCGACAGTATTTACCGCCTGTTCTACGACACGGTTAAGGGCGGGGATTTTCGCGCGCGCGAGTCGAATGTTTACCGGCTTGCACAGATCAGCCTGAACATCATCGATCAATGCGTTGCGCAGGGCGTTCCATTCGCGCGTGAATACAGCGGCCTGCTTGCCAATCGATCCTTCGGCGGCGCGCAGGTTTCACGGACGTTCTATGCTCGAGGCCAGACGGGACAGCAGCTCCTGCTCGGCGCCTACCAGGCTCTCCTGAGGCAGGTCGGGGCGGGAAAAGTCACGATGTTTCCCAGAACCGAAATGCTGGACCTGATCGTCATCGATGGAAAAGCTCGCGGCATCGTGACTCGGAATCTCATAAGCGGAAAGATCGAATCCCACGTTGCGGACGCTGTTGTGCTGGGTACAGGCGGCTACGGGAATGTTTTCTATCTCTCCACCAACGCGAAAGGGTCCAATTGCACGGCCATCTGGCGCGCCTACAAACGCGGCGCAGCGCTTGCAAATCCATGTTTCACGCAAATCCATCCGACATGCATCCCGGTTAGCGGTGAGTATCAGTCGAAGCTTACGCTGATGAGCGAATCTCTCCGAAATGATGGCCGCATCTGGGTTCCGAAGAAGAAGGGCGACGCACGGCGTCCGGATCAGATCCCTGAAGAAGAACGCGATTATTATCTCGAGCGCAAGTACCCGAGTTTCGGGAATCTGGTTCCACGAGACGTTGCGTCACGCAACGCCAAGGCGGTGTGCGATGACGGCCGCGGTGTGGGCGAAGGCGGACTCGGCGTCTATCTGGACTTTTCTGATGCCATCAAGCGCCTGGGTAAACAAGGAATCCGGGAACGCTACAGTAATCTCTTCGACATGTACGAGCGGATTACCGGAGAGAGTCCCTACGAAGTTCCGATGCGTATTTACCCTGCCATCCATTACACAATGGGTGGTCTGTGGGTCGATTACAACCTGATGACGACCGTTCCCGGATTGTTCGCAATCGGTGAAGCGAACTTCTCCGATCATGGCGCCAATCGCCTGGGAGCGAGCGCACTGATGCAGGGGCTCGCCGATGGATACTTTATTCTTCCTTACACGATCGGTGACTACCTTGCCAATTCGAAATCCGAAAAAATAGATACGAGTCATTCAGCGGTGCGCGATGCGGAAACCGGAGTCCTGCGCATGACGAACCGATTGTTCGAAATTCGAGGCAAACGGACGGTGGCTTCATTCCATCGCGAACTGGGAAAGCTCTTGTGGGACCTGTGCGGCATGGCTCGTACCGAAGCGGGTTTGAAGAAGGCGTTGCAGCGCGTTCCGGAACTGCGGCAGGAATTCTGGAATAACCTGAATCTTCTCGGTAACGGCGAAGAACTGAATCAGGCTCTCGAAAACGCGGGCCGTGTCGCAGACTTTCTCGAGTTTGGCGAACTGATGTGCCTGGACGCATTGCAGCGCAAAGAATCCTGTGGCGGGCATTTTCGTGAAGAGTTTCAGACGCCGGACGGTGAAGCGCTCCGTGATGACTCGAACTATTCGTATGTTGCGGCGTGGGAATATGCGGGCGCCGGCAAGCAGCCGGTCTTAAACAAAGAGCCCCTGAATTTCGAATACGTTCATCCGACTCAACGGAGCTACAAGTAATGAAGCTTATCCTCCACGTCTGGCGGCAAAAGAGCACAAGCCACGTCGGCAGCATGGTTCGATACGAACATGCCGGCGTCAATCCCCACATGTCGTTCCTGGAGATGCTGGACGTTCTCAATGAAGAACTGACTACGAAAGGCGAGGATCCGATTGCGTTCGATCACGACTGCCGCGAAGGAATCTGTGGAAGCTGTGGATTCATGATCAACGGCGTGGCTCATGGTCCGCAGCGCGGAACGACAGTCTGCCAACTGCATATGCGTCACTTCAAAGATGGCGACGAACTCTACCTTGAGCCGTGGCGCGCCAAAGCGTTTCCCGTTGTAAAGGATCTTGCCATCGATCGCAGCGCATTCGACCGCATCATAGCCAGCGGTGGATTTATTTCCGTATCGAGTGGAAGCGCCCCCGACGGAAACGCCATCCTGATTCCGAAGAACAACTCGGATCTCGCAATGGACGCCGCCGCCTGTATTGGATGTGGCGCTTGCGTTGCCGCTTGCCCGAACGCTGCGGCGGCGCTGTTTACCGGGGCGAAAATCAGCCACTTGTCCCTTCTGCCCCAGGGTCAACCCGAACGGAATCAGCGCGCATTGAACATGGTGGCCCAGGTTAAGCAGGAACTTTTCGGCAGTTGCACGAATATCGGCGAGTGCGAAGCCGTTTGTCCGAAAGAAATCAAACTCGAAGTCATTGCACGAATGAACCGGGATTACTTGAAAGCAAGCTGGACAGAACGCGGCGATGCGGCCCGGAATGAAGAATAGTATGTAGCCGCGGGGTTTACCCCGCATCCATCGGAGGCAGTGTGGTCAAGAAGGGTGTCACAATCGAAGAACCAGGCGGAAAACTGGGGGTCCTCATTCCCGGCATGGGTGCTGTCAGCACGACATTCATTGCGGGAGTCGAAGCCATCAAGAAGAAGATTGCCCAACCGGTTGGTTCCCTTACGCAGCTCGGAACAATCCGCCTCGGAAAGCGCACGGAACGGCGTGTTCCCAGGATTCAGGATTTTGTCTCGCTCGCATCGCTGGACAATCTCGTTTTCGGAGGTTGGGACATCTACGAGGACAACTGCTACGAAAGCGCCGTCAAAGCCGGCGTTCTCGACAAAACGCTCCTCGATACGGTGAAACCGGAGATTGAAAAAATCAAACCCTGGCGAGCCGTTTTCAATCAGGATTACGTCAAAAGACTGCAAGGCCCGAACGTCAAGTCCGGCAAGAACAAGATGGAACTTGCCGAACAGGTAATGGACGACATCGAGCAGTTTCAAAAGGCCAACAACCTTTCTCGTTTAGTCATGGTTTGGTGTGGAAGCACGGAAGCTTACTTGAAACCAGAAGCTGCACACGCCTCGCTCCCGGCGTTCGAAAAAGCGCTGCGCGACAACGATCCAACAATTCCACCGAGCATGATTTATGCCTATGCCGCGCTGTGCAAAAAGATTCCGTTTGCAAATGGAGCTCCCAACCTGACTGTGGACATTCCGGCATTGAGCCAACTGGCTCTCGATAAAGCCGTTCCGATATGCGGCAAGGACTTTAAGACAGGACAAACGTTGATGAAAACCATCCTCGCGCCCGGGCTGAAATCACGGCTGTTGGGGCTGAATGGATGGTTCTCGACAAACATTCTGGGGAACCGTGACGGAGAAGTTCTGGATGATCCGGATTCCTTCAAAACAAAAGAAGAGAGCAAGCTTTCCGTGCTGGATCAAATCCTTCAGCCGGAGCTTTACCCGGATCTCTACAAGGAATTCACGCACAAAGTGCGGATTCATTACTATCCGCCCCGCGGAGACAACAAGGAAGGCTGGGACAATATCGACATCTATGGATGGCTTGGTTATCCCATGCAGATCAAAATTAATTTCCTGTGCCGCGACAGTATTCTCGCTGCCCCGATCGTTCTGGATCTTGTGCTGTTCCTGGATCTGGCCCAACGATGCGGAATGCGCGGCATTCAGGAGTGGTTGAGTTTTTACTTCAAGAGCCCGATGCACGCCGCGGGGTTGTATCCCGAACACGATTTATTTATTCAGTTAATGAAGCTGAAAAACACTCTGCGGTATCTAAAGGGAGAGGACCTCATTACCCATTTGGGAATGGAGTACTACGATTGAATCCCTGACGGCTGCAACGATATTCTTAGTATTCAATTCGTTGCACGCCCGATAAAAGTTCGAGTAGTATTGGGGCCCTCGACAAAAGAGCGGAGTTTCCTGGAGTTATCTGAGGAGGTTAACTGTACAAATGAGACGAACCGGTTTCGTGGGACTATCCCTGCTGCTGATAGCAGCCCTGGCAATGCCTGTGTTTGGTCAGGCGGCTCCAGCGGGTCAGGCCAGACAGCCCCAGGCAAGAACACAGCCCGAATATAACGCCTATCTGGCGCTCTACAATGAGCAGGCTCCTCAAAAAAAGGCCGAACTAGGCGAGAAATTCCTCACTGATTTCAAGGATTCGGACTTCGTTCCGAACGCCTACCGGATGATCATCGCGGCCTACACCAAGACTCAAACCTGGCCAAAGGTGATGGACGCGGCGGATCGCGCTGCTGCATTCCCGGGCGCTGACGCAGCGTTAAAGGGTTACGCTTACGGCAGCGCGATGCTTGCTGCGCAAAACGGCAACAATTTCGAGAAGATGGTCGAGTACGGAAAGAAAGTTCTCGGCATTGATCCCAACGATCCGAACGCCCTTCTGACATTGTCCCAAATGATTCCCGAACGGCTGCCCACCGACGAGGCCGGTAAGAAAACCGCCCTCGACGAAGCGGCCGGCTACGCCAGCAAGGCGCAGACCGTGGTTCAGCAGATCGCCGGGCTCAATCCTCAGCAAAAAGCCGAACTCGAAGGCCAGATCCATTCCACGTTTGGATTCATAAACCTGAATCGTCAGGACTATCCGAAAGCCGTTTCCGAATACGAATTGGCTTTGAAGAACGCGCCCAAGGATGCCGTCGCCCACTATCGCCTGGGTCTTGCTTATCAATACCTCGCGTCGAGCGCGTCCAAGGAACTGATTGCCGCTGTGCAAGCTGAAAACGAGGCAAAAAAGGCGCGCGCGGATCAACCGACGCTCGACGAACTCGCGGCGAAAAGCCAGGGTATCCAGGACGACATTCGCAAAAAAATGGATCGATCGATGGAAGAACTCGCAACCGCGGTCGCGCTTGGAGGAGTCGTGGGTCAACCTGCACGCGATGCGCTGACCAAGCTTTGGCAGCAGAAGAACGACAACACAAACGGCCTGGAAGAATTCATCAACTCCAAGAAGCAATAAACACAAATCCATAAAGAAAAGCCGGCATGAACCCCATCAGTTCATGCCGGCTTTTTTTGTGTCTTCGTATCTTGGCACCTGTTGCGCGAGTTCAATTCCCTTCCGATCGAATTCCTCGATAACGCGCCGACGCCATTCGCGCAGAACATCTGCATTCTTGAACGCCGGAGTTTTCACGATGGATCGAATCATCACTCCCGTGTCGTCCAGTTTTTCCACGCCGAGAATTGTGGGCTGATCCAGAACACGATCAGGCCAATCCGATGCGAGGCCGTTAGACACGTTTCGAAGAGTTTGGAAGACGATTTCGATCTCCTGACTGTGAGGAACAGTGATGTCCAGGACGGCTCGGGCCCACTCCTTGGTCATCACCGTAACAGTCTGGACGTTGCCGTTGGGAACGACATGGACCTGCCCTTCCAGATTCCTCAGCACCGTCGCGCGCAGCGACATGCGCTCAACCACGCCGGTGAAATCGCCGATTTTGACAACGTCTCCCACACCGAATTGATCCTCAAACAGAATGAAAAAACCCGAGATGAAATCCTTTACGAGGCTCTGCGCCCCGAAACCCACGGCCAACCCCACAATCCCGGCGCTGGCGAGGACAGGCCCGATGCTGAAACCCAATTCCGTGCTGATCGTTAATGCGACAACCAGAATCAGGATTCCTTTACTGAGGCTTCGAATAATGACTCGAAGAGTATCCGCGCGCTGTTCGACGCGTGCGACGCCGATGATATCGCTTGGCGGGATGATCAGGCGCAACCGGCTGAGCGCAGAGTCGATCAGCTTGAGAGTGATGTAGCCCATCAGGAGCACACCACCGATTCGAACAAGGGCTGGGATCAAAGTCTGTGTGTAAGCGGGACCGAAGATCTGGCGGAGCAAATCGGGCATCGTCCGGGTTAGTGTATCATGGGAAAAAGTATGGTTCGGAAAAGCAAAGAGAACCCGTCACACGTACTGTCGATCATTCTTGCAGGCGGCGCAGGAAAGCGCCTGTTCCCTCTGACGCAGGATCGATCGAAACCGGCGGTTCCACTGGGAGGAAAATACCGGCTCATCGACGTTCCGATCAGCAACTGCCTGAATTCGGGCCTGAAGAAGATCTTCGTGCTGACTCAGTTCAACTCCGCTTCACTGAACCATCACGTGTCGAATACATACCGGTTCGACCCGTTTGCCGAAGGTTTCATAGAAGTGCTCGCCGCGGAGCAGACCATGGCGAATCCAAACTGGTTTCAAGGCACAGCGGATGCGGTCCGCCAGCATCTCCACCGCTTCAGCGGACGCGAAAATGATTACCAGTTGATCCTTTCAGGCGATCAGCTTTATCGCATGGATTACCACAAACTGCTGGAGAGCCACTGGAAACGTGGAGCCGACGTCACCATTTGCGTTATCCCCAAGAATGAGGCGATGGCCTCAAGCTTTGGGCTGCTCAAACTGGCTTCCGACGGCCGCGTGGAGCAATTTCGCGAGAAGCCAAGGGGAGAAGCGCTGCGCGACATGCGGACGGATACATCATTGTTTGGCCTGAGCGCCGAAGACGCGCAGAAAAGACCCTACCTTGCGTCGATGGGCATCTACGTTTTCAAAAGCAACGCGCTGATTGATTTGCTGGCCGACGCATCCATGATCGACTTCGGATACCAGGTCATTCCGAAAGCGATCGAGAAACTCGACGTTTACGGTTTTCTTTTTGACGATTACTGGGAAGACCTCGGAACCGTCGAAGCATTCTACAAAGCCAACATGGATCTCACTGGAAGCGATCCCCATTTCGATTTTCACGATATGACAGCCCCGATCTATACCCGCGCACGTTTTCTTCCTTCCTCACGAATCGAAAACTGTGAAATTCGCGATTCGATTATCGCGGAGGGTTCTGTTCTGAAAGGCGCGCGAATATTTAACTCTGTGGTCGGCATTCGCAGCCGGATTGGGGAGGAGGTCGTTCTCGATCATGTCATGATGATGGGCGCTGACTTTTACGAAGACGAGGTTGATCTCGAAGCTAACAGGCAGTTGGGATTCCCTGATATCGGAATCGGCAAAGGGTCGTCCATCCGCAAAGCAATCATCGACAAGAATGCCCATATCGGGGACAACGTTCGGATTGTGAACGAAGAACGAATCCTGAGTTTTGATGGGCCGGGATACTACATCCGCGACGGAATCGTGATCGTCCCGAAGAACGGCGTCCTGCCGAACGGCACTGTCATTTAATCGAGTTCGGGATTCGTTGCGTGACAGGTCAGGCATGTCACGGGGCCTTTGAGTTTTGCTTTTGCGCCGAAGTCGTCGCTGTTCAGGCGTTGCACCCACTTTTTCATCAGTGGGGCCATGAACGTTTTATCCTTCTCCAGGTCATCAACAACCGGATCCCTGACTTTTGGAATCTTGCTGAAATCTATCTGGCCCGAAGTGTGACAGTCCGTGCACCAGACACGGCCATTGACGGGATCCTTCAAAGGCGATTCCCATTTGGGATTGGGATGCTTGTTCGCAGGTGTGCTGTATAGCGCCTCCACCCACATGTGCATGAAATAGGCTTTGACGAACGGCGGAATATCCGATTTATCGACATTGCTGCCGGTGCGAGCCAGTGGCGCTGCCGCTGAGTCAAACGTCGGCTTCTTCGACTCGTCGAGACGCTCACCGTTTTTGACTTCTTCGATGTTCTGGCTGCAACTTGTCAGAAGTAATGCGAACGCCGCGGCCCAAATCACTCCTGAGAAACGAGAATTCATGATTACCGGCCTTTGAATTGAGGTTTTCGTTTTTCTTTAAAGGCCGTGAGACCTTCAAGGAAATCCTCACTGTAAAAACATTCGGCTTGCACCGCGCTCTCTCGCTCAAAGGCGGTGTCCAGATCCGAACTCAGACTTCTATAGATCGATTCCTTCGCCAGGCGCAGGACCCCGGGCGGGTTTTTGGCGATGGCTTCCGCCAGTTCCGCCACCACGTTCATCAGCGCATCATGAGGAACAACACGATTAACCAGCCCGATGCGTTCCGCTTCATTCACAGAAATCATGTTTCCCGTAAAAATCAGTTCACACGCTCGCGCGCTCCCGATCAATTTCGGGAGGAACCAGCTTCCACCCCAGTCCGGATGTAATCCGATACGCGCGAAAGTGGGACCGAAGGTTGCCCTGTCGGAAGCGATCCTTATATCGCACGCCAGCGCAAAACTGAAACCGGCGCCGGCACAAGCCCCATTCACCGCTGCGATGACAGGCCTGGAAAGGTCCCTGAGCGAACGTGTGATTCGTTGTCCCCTGGCGAGAATCTCGCGGAAGCCGGCTTCGTCCTTAGTCTCACGCAGATGTTTGAGATGGTCGATATCTCCACCGGACGAGAACGCTCGGCCTTCACCGGTGACAATCAGAACTCGAATTTGATCGCTTGCGGCGATCTTATCGAGCGCATCGAGGATCTCGTCACGCATGGGCCCACCGAAAGCATTGAGCTTTTCCGGCCGGTTGAGCGTGAGACTCGCCACGGGGCCATTATCAACAAGGGTAATCGTCTGGTATGGAGCCAAGGATCAACAACCCGGCGCGTGGCTGACCTTCATTTCCACGAACTGCTTTTTCTGCACCTTTACAGCGAGATCCAGCACCGCTTCAACGGCGGCTCGAGCCTTCTCCTGCAGTTCGGATGTACTGGCGTATTTCTCCAGGACTGTTCGGCCCAGATGCACGTGCCACTGCTCGTCTGGCTGGATCTGTTCGCGATAAAGCCTGGCAGTCGCATGATCGCCACTGGCTTCGCAGAATTCAATGAACTGTTCGTTCTTCTTCAGGGCAAGCGATTCGCGGGTGAATTGTGCAGCGCCGATGCGTTCGACCGTCGTCTGGAATCCCGCCAGCAACTGGAACATCGGACCATAGCCTTCTTCCGCTGGATTGAATCCGGCGAGATCAACGCCCATCTTGGCAAGGTGTTCTTCAATGAGCCTGTAATGCTTCGCTTCATCCCCTACCTGGCGCGCCAACGCCAGTTTGACTTCGACTTCCGGAGTGGAAGGAATCCATATGGCTGCAATCTCGCTGGCTTCCAACTCATTCTTTAGCGCCATCTTCAACCTTCGAATGATTTCTGAACGTTCAACGATGCCGATGTTGGTTTCTTTCAGAAGGTCGAGAGCAGACAGCTTCCCGGTGATGTGCTCCTCAAGGCTTTGAACGAATTCTGTCATGATTGTTCTTCTAATTCTCTGTAGGCATTTTTTCCAGACGATCCACAACGATAAACTCCACTGGATCCTTCACGGACTCCACCGCGAGCCCCAGAGACTTGACGCTCGCCAGAATTGAACCGCCGGAGGGATCCGCCGCCTGATCACCACGCTGTCCGATACCCGCGGGGACATTCATCCCCGATGCTCTCGCGACGGCGAGCATATTGTCCATCGCGATATCGAGCGCGACCTGGTAGTTTCCTTTGAGCTCTGTCTTGTCGATGACAGGACGGTCGGTGAGACGCGACAACATATCGGCGAAATCCCGCATGCTCACTTTGCTCATTTCCAGCCGCATCTGGCCTTCAGGACTCATCGCCACCCGCATCGTCCCTCGTTGTCCGGCATTGATGGTTGCTCCACTGCCGGTCTGATTGACCTGAATCCGGTTTTGGCCGACACCAAATGCCTGTCCACCGCCCCTTGCCCCTTCCTCAGCGGGTGGCGTTTCCGGATCCGGCGGAGACTCTTTGAGCTTCGGTCCACCTTTGGCAACCACGAGGTGATACACGGAATGTTCGCGATTCTCCCTGTGGTACTTCAGTTGAAATCGCTCCGCCAGTAATGCCTGCAGCATTTCGGGCATCTGATCTTTGTTTACGCCATCCGGCATTTTGGCAAGGATGTCGAACCTGTTTTGAGACATCCAGTCTGGACCCGCAATTTGGAAAGACTTCACTTTGAAAGCGACCGGCAGGAGATCTCCAAGCGACAGATAGCCGATATCCACACGGTTGCCTTCCGTGTTCACGCCGACGTGAATCTGGCCCGCCGCAACCATCTGAGGCGTGATTTGTGGAGCCGGTTTGATTGTTGCAACTTCGAATTGCAAACCCTGTGACTGGCTCAATGCGATTACCGGGACAAGTAGAAAAACGGAATAACGGAGCAATTTCATGGCATTCCTTTCGGGGATCGATTGTACGCTGTTTGTCCTGCGGTGTGCTATTGTTGCCTCTCAATGTCACTATCGCGAAGGCAGTTTTTCCGGAAGTTCGTGAAGCCGGGCGAAAAGTCCCGCGAGGAACGTCTGGTGCGATATGACCTCATGGATAATTACGTTCGAACCAGCCTGCTTCCCTACGACTTTTCGTTGACGGCAGACCAGGAAAGCGAGCTTTTCTCAGCAGTTCGCAACGCGATGGAAGACACCAGCGACGAAGAACTTTTTTCGGCAATTCTGCGCTTCAAGGTGGATGAGGTTGTGGATGCCAAAATCCGGCCCTGGCGCGCTGAAAGCCAGTCACAGGAAAAACTTGGTCGCTTGAAAGAAATCCGCGCCTCCGCCGCCGACTATGTCAGTACGTTCCTGAACGTACAAGCCTCCCCGGCAGCGCTTGAAGAAATAAAAGGGCGTCTGGGAATACAGGATTCTGTCGAATTGGAAACCGAACTCAGGAACCAGGTGAGCGCCTGGATCGGCACACTGGATGACAACGAATTGCTCCAGTACGACGTTGTAACCGTAAAGGACCTTGTCTTTGCGCGGCTCCGTTCGGAGTGTTAGAATGATCGGTTTACTCAAGCCCACGGGGCTCGTAGTAGGAGTAAGAGCAAGACATGCGGTCTATGGATCTGAAGAAATACAGGGATATTCTGGATAAGAAAAGGGACGACCTTCTCTCGGCAACCCCGGCACGAACGCCTGCGACGGAACCAGGGTCCCGCAGTGGAGACTGGATCGATCAATCGAGTCAGGAGAACGATCTTCACGTCCGCCTCGCGCTCAAGCAAACGGACTCCAAACTTCTGCGGGCTATCGAAGAAGCCATCCACCGCATAGATCAGGGAACGTATGGCATCTGTATGGAGTGTGAAAACGAAATCGCTCCCGCCCGCCTTGAAGCGGTACCCTGGACCCGCGTCTGCATCGATTGCAAAGCCAAACAACAGGGCTGAGAACTGTGTGAGGCCCGGCCCGGGCCTAATTCTTTGAAGTTCATCCGGGACGGCTGGCCGGTAAACCATCGTTGGGTCTGAAGAATTCGAAACCAGCAATAGAATTCAGACTCGCCTTCGTGAAGCCGTAGTCGCTGAGTTCGATCCGGCCATTGGTCCCAACAATGAAAATTGCGGGGACATATTGAAGGCTGTAATCCGAGGAAACGGGATACGGATGAGGATCGACCAACAGATCAAACGTGATGCCGAACCGTTCAGCGAACCCCCGCGTTTCATCAGGTTCGTCTTGTGAAATTCCCCAAAGCGTCCATGCCGCGGTTTTCCCCACCTGGGTGAATATCTTCTGAATGAACGGGAATGCGAACTGACAGGTTGGGCACGCCTCTTTATAAAAGACCAGAACAGCAGGTCCGGTACGCAGCACGCCGGCAAGTCTATGAACCTGGCCGGATGTGCCGGTCAATTCAAAATCTGGAGCTGGAGCACCCGCGGGAAGCTGACTCATACGTCACTTGAGTATAATAGCGCGACACCGTCCCAACTGGAGGATCAGAGGATATGGCAAAAATTGATGCCTTTTTCAACCTGATGGATGAGGTTGGTGCATCGGACCTGCACCTGGCTTCGGGATCGCAACCTATATTGCGAGTTCGCGGGGAGATGGAGCGCGTTAAATATCCACCGCTGGAAAACGACGAACTCAAATCGATGCTTTATGAAATCGCACCGGAATTTAAAGTGAAAATCTTCGAAGAAACCGGCGACGTTGACTTCGGTTATGAAATCCCGGGTAAGGCCCGGTATCGCGCGAATTTTTTCAATCAGAAGTACGGTGTCGCGGCAGTTTTCCGGCAGATTCCTTCCAAGGTTTTGACGGCGGAACAACTGGGGCTTCCTCCAATCATGAAAAAATTCGCCGCTCTCAACAAAGGACTCGTACTTGTGACGGGCCCAACGGGCAGCGGCAAATCAACGACGCTTGCGGCGATTGTGGATTACGCCAACAAAACGCGGCGCGACCATATCATTACGGTTGAGGATCCGATCGAATTCGTGCACGAAAGCCAGAGTTGCCTTGTCAACCATCGCGAAGTAGGCATGCACACAAAATCGTTTGCGGCGGCCCTTCGCGGAGCGCTGCGCGAAGATCCCGATATCATTCTGGTGGGCGAAATGCGCGATCTGGAAACGATCGAATTAGCGCTTACCGCTGCAGCGACAGGCCACCTGGTCTTTGGAACGCTGCACACACCGAGTGCGGCAAAAACGATCGACCGCGTCATCGACGTGTTCCCGGCCGCGCAACAAAACCAGATTCGGAATACACTTTCTGAAGCGCTGAAAGGCGTCGTTGCTCAGAATCTCTTCAAGCGTATCGATGTCAAAGGACGCGTCTGCGCCCTGGAAATACTTGTCGTAACATCGGCAATTGCGAACTTGATTCGTGAGGCCAAGACCTTCCAGATTCCCGGCATGCTCCAGGTCGGTAAGAAATACGGAATGCAAACGCTCGACGATGCCATTATGGACCTCCTGAACAAGAAGATGATCAGCCCGGAAGATGCCTACGCGCGTTGCATCGACAAGAACAAATTCCGGCCTCTGTTGAAAACACCTCCGGAGGAATGGGAATAAACCGGCGTGGGGATCGGCCAATTGGGCCCGACGCGAAGGAGATAAGACATTATGACGAAAGCGGAACTGGACTATATCCTCGGCACGATGCTGGATTCGCACAAGAACGTTTCGGATCTCAACATCACGGTCGACAAACCGCTGCAGGTCGAATCGTCGGGCGAACTGACGGGAGTCACGATTGAACCTCCTGTAGATAAGCTGACGCCTTTCCAAACCGAGACCATCGCGCTCAACATCATCAATCGCAACCGGCGCCTTACCGATGACCTGATCAAAAGCGGCTCCTGCGATTGCTCATACTCGCTGGGACAAAAAGCGCGATTCCGCGTGAATGTCTTTACGCAGCGTGGCCATTACTCGATCATCCTTCGAAAACTTTCCACCGACATTCCGAGCGTCGATCAACTGAATCTGCCTCCCATTTTTCACACCATTGCAAAGGAAAAGACCGGCCTGGTTCTGGTCACAGGCGCCACCGGCAGCGGCAAGTCGACAACTCTCGCGGCCGTGCTCAATGAATTAAATGAAACCAAGTCGATACACATCGTGACGCTGGAGGATCCTGTCGAATTTGTGCATCCGCAGAAGAGAGCTACTTTCAATCAGCGCGAGATGGGCAACGACTTCAGCAATTTTGCATCGGGCTTGAGAGCTGCCCTCCGTCAGGCGCCGAAAGTCGTGCTCGTCGGTGAAATGCGCGACCGCGAAACGGTTGAGATCGGAATGTCGGCCGCCGAGACCGGACACCTTGTCATGAGCACATTGCACACGATCAATGCCGGCCAAACCATCAATCGTATTGTCGGCATGTTCGATCAGGCCGAAGAAAAACAGATCCGAATCCGCCTTGCAGAAACCGTTCGATGGGTTGTCTCACAGCGTTTGCTGCCCAAGATTGGTGGAGGACGCGTGGCCGCGCTGGAAATCATGGGTAACAATCTTCGCGTGAAGGATGCCATTGAGCACGGTGAGTCGGAGGGAAAAACATTTTACGAAATCATCGAAGCCGCCGGATCGTTCGGATGGAAGACGTTCGATATGGCAATCATGGAACTCTACGAACAGGGCCAGATTACCGAAGAGACAGCGCTCTTGTATTGCACAAACAAGGGTGTGATGACCCGGGGCATCGACAAAATCAAGAAAACGAGAGGTGAAACAACGTCGAATGTGACGGGCCTCAGCATCGACATGGAGTACGGGAAAAAGAAATGAGCGCATCGGAAAAAATGGATTTCTTTGAACTTGGCGACAAGACTTCGCTGATCTGCGCCGACCCAAACACGATCGAAGTCGCCAGAACGACCCTGCACGATCTCGGATACAAATATCACACGGCGGAAACACCGGAATTGGCCGTCGAACGCCTTCGGTACACAAACTACGACTGCGTCATCCTTCACGAGAATTTTGCAGGAAGCTCACTGAAATCCAATTCAGTGTTGAACTATCTTTCACAACTGCCAATGTCCCAACGTAGAAATTCTTTCGTGTGTCTCATCGGAGCATCATTCAAGACGCTGGACGCGATGCAGGCCTTTGGACAAAGCGTTCATCTCGTATTGAACCCAGCCGACCTTCCGAACCTCGGACCCATCCTGAAGAAAAGCCTTGCCGAATTTGAGCTGCTGTACCGCGCGTTCAGAGACACGCTCGCTGCAATGGGCGAGAAGTAGTTCGAGCTTATCGCACGCCCTGATACTTCACGTTGTGCTCGAATTTTTGCGTATAGATTTCGTGTTGAATCAGCGGGATTTCGATTTCCACATTGTAGGAAACAGCCACGGTAAGGGTTCCTGCCCCGCCGGTAATCGTGATGTCGTCTCCATGCACGGGAATCGACAGTTCTTCCGCTTTGACGAGTAAGAGCGATTTGACGTCTTTCATGGGCCGGTGTTCGTTTACCGCGATTTGAACGACGTAGTGGATGTAGTCATCAAATTGCTGGTCATGCATTTTGGCGCTAATGTAATCGTAGGATAAATAGAAATAGAAAAAGGCAACCAGTACCCAGGTAAGCAGGACGAGGCGTTTCGCGCCGCCGGATTTTCCGGCCATTTTAATGCTTCTCTAAAGATTGAATGAAGGTGAGTACTTCGTTTTGCTGGCTGTCGGAAAGCCTGCTGACTCGATCGACTATTTCTGGGATCAAGCCGGCTATCTTCGACCGCGAAGGCTGCTGGCTGGGCTGCGCTTTGCCATTGCCATTCGCGTTCATCAGCCGCTGAAACTGCTCATCGATTCCGTCCAGAAAATCATTTTCCATAGTTTCCGTCTCATCGTGAACTGAACGTAAACGAAGCTGGCGTTCGGTCTAAGTCTTGACTCGAAAATCGTCTTTCGGGCAAACCCAATACATTCCTCCCGGCTGGCCTGCAGACTTGATAACGCGCGTAGCGACCATTGGAGTTGTGCACTGAGGACATGGTTTTCCAGTTTGAATTGAGTCCTTATCCTTGCCAAGGCTGGCCCGCGCAGTCTTGCTCAGTTTTGCACCGGATGCCATTTACTTAATCGACCTCCAAAAAATACAAATTCGAATTTTTTATCTTACCGGAATTACCATCCTATAGCGAGACCGTCTTTACGCGGATCGGAACCTCCCGCAAGAACCCCGCTCTCCGGATCGATCAGAATCCCCTGATATCCTCCCCAGGCATCCACGCCATAACCGAGACTATGGCCCATGCGTACAAGATCCGCCCGCACGGATTCCTCAAAAGCAGACTCCAGGAAAACTTCCTGTCCGGAATGCCGAAACCGCGGTGCCTCGCCCGCCTGTTGTACGTCCATTCCGTGGTCCACCACATTCGCAAGAACCTGCACATGTCCCTGCGGCTGCATGTCTCCACCCATCACTCCAAATGAAAAGAAAGGCTTGCCGTCCTTGAGTACCAGGCCCGGAATGAGCGTATGAAACGGCCGCTTGCGCGGCGCAATCGCATTCGGATGCTTATGCAAGAGATTGAATAAGGCGCCCCGGTTGTGCAGGACAATGCCGGTATCGCCTGCGACCAGTCCGGAGCCGAATCCTTCAAACAGGCTATTAATGAAAGAGACCGCGTTCCCGCCCTTATCCACAACCGACAAGTAAACGGTATCGCCGTTTTCGTGAAGTCCGGGCCTCGGCGAAGGCATCGCACGATCACGGTCGATGAGTTTTCTTCGGTGGGCAGCATATTCCTTGGAGATCAGCCGGGCAACAGGCACATCCACCCTGGCGGGATCTGCAATATAGGCATCGCGATCGGCATACGCGAGCTTCTTTGCTTCAATCATCAAATGAAGAGATGCGCTCGAATTGTGACCCGCGTTTTTCAAGTCATACGCTTCAAGAATATTCAGCATCTCGAGAGCGGTGATTCCCTGAGTCTGCGCCCCCAGTTCGTACACGTCGCAGCCGCGGTAGTTCGTTGAAACGGGTTCAATCCACTCCGCGTCGAATTCACCGAAGTCGGAGCGCGTCAGCAGGCCATCGTGCGCGTCGGAGAAATTGACGATCTTCGATGCGATTTCACCCCGGTAGAACGCATCGCGCCCTTCGCCGGCGATCATGCGCAATGTGTGCGCGAGGTCCGGCATCCTGAAGGTTTCTCCATGGCGCGGTGAACGCTCTCCTGCAGCATCCCGCACCAGAAGACCCTTTCGCGCTTCCGGAGAGCCGAGAAGTTTCTCTTCGCATCGCTGCCATTGAGCGGCAATGATGTCCGAAACCGGGAATCCCTTCTCCGCATATCCGATCGCCGGCTCCAAAAGGCGGCTCATCGGAAGTTTTCCGTACCGCTGATGAAGTTTGTACCAGCCTGCAACGGCACCGGGAACGCTCACCGCATGCATTCCCGTCGCCGGAATCTCGCCAAGGCTTCGCCTTTTGAAAAACTCAATACACGCTTTCGATCCTGCCCAGCCGCTGCCATTGAGTCCAACGGGTTTTTTATCCTGCTGCATGTACACGAGTGCAAACATGTCACCGCCGATGCCTGTCGACATCGGCTCCACCACGTTAAGAACGGCAGCCGCTGTGATCGCCGCATCGACCGCATTTCCGCCATCCTGCAACACACGCAGAGCCGCTGAGGAAGCCAGCGGCTGGCTCGTCGCAACCATTCCGTTCTGCGCAAGAACGGGCGATCGCGTACCCGTTGGATTTGGCGCCGGTCGGTCCCCGTGTCTCACAATTGCTCCTTTAGTTTTTCAAATTGCTCAGGTGTGTCAATGTCCACAAGTATCCCAGGAGAATTCACGGACACTTCCACAACGCGGCGAGGATCTTTGTGGACAACGGCATTGGCCCCTTCTGACGGGGCCAGTTTGATGATTTCTTCAAGAATTTCCGGCGCAAACAGAACCGGATGTCCGCGGCGGCCCTGGTATGTCGGAAGAATAATCCGGCCCGGTGCCAGGTGCATGATCATGGCCTCGATCGTGGCGGGTTCAATCATCGGATGATCCACAAGAAAGAGAAACGCGCCCGACGCATCCCACGAAAGCGCGCGGATGCCTGCCTGAAGCGAAGTGATCATGCCCTTTTCATAATCGCGATTGAATACGGCCGCCGGCAGCTTGATTTGCTTTTCGATTTCTTCACGATGATGCCCCACGACAACCAGCGTCTCTCCAATGGACGTATGGGAAATGGCTTCAAGAATATTCTCGAGAAACGTGTGCCCTCGAAGCGGAAGCAGCGCCTTGGGCCTTCCCATTCTTTCGGATTTGCCGGCAGCAAGAACGATCGCGGAAATCATGGACCGACGTCAGTGTGTGAGCGCGTACAAAATGAAGTTAATCGCCATTCGGTATCCGAATTCTGAAAAATGATACGGATACAGCGGATTGTCGGCGTGTTCGTATGAATCGCCGAGATCCGTATTGTGATTGATGACCATAATGAGCCGGCCGCGGTCGTCCCATACGCCTTTGCATTCTGCGACGAATCCGTCGGTTTCCCACGTTATGCCGCCGTTATAAGCGTATGCAAGGCTGGGAACCTGAATGATCTTATCGATGTCATAAAAGAGATGAAAGATCGGATGGTCCATGGGAATGTCCTTGATCTGAGCTGTCGGCAGCACTTTCCTTAATTGCCGTTCCATGGACTGCCATTCAAAGCTTCCCCAGAAATCATCCATAATCCAAAAGCCGCCGCGCTCGAGATATTCACGCATGATGGCGGCGTCTTCATCGGTGAGCACCATCTGTTCCGGTTCGCTCGTGTAGACAAATGGATATCTGAAGAGATCGGGATCATTGATCGCAACTGCTCTCTCGTTATCGGAAATATTCAGATTGGTAAGGCGCTTCAATCCCATGATCAACTGCTTGTCGGCTTTGGGATAGTCGGTGTACCAGTTCTTGTAATAGCCGGGAATCCGGCCGTTATAAATCAGGCGTGCGAAGACGATCTGATTGGTGTCTTCCTTCGATTGAACGATATAACGGGCATCGTCGTAGCGGCCCAGCAAACCCAGTTCCTGAGCAAAAATCCTTCCGGCTGCAATGATGATCAGGAGCAGCAGCACACAGGCCCAAAACCGTTTCACCAATCCTCCTGCGCTTTCACCGGTGGGCCGTAGTACAGGTCCCTTAACGTGTAAAAGAGCGGGATCAGAAACATCAGAAGAAGAACCACTGCGACAAACCGTAGAAATGTTTTACGCCAGACGGACAGTTCCAGCCGGTCGGACTCAAAGGGGACCACTCTTTGGTGAGCATCACAAAAGTCGGTCTCTTCAACGACCTCGGTAATACACTGAAAACCTGAATCGAAGATGTGGAGGCACCGCGGCATGGCTGCTATCATAATGACATTAACCTTACGGGTTCAATGGCGAAAACGCTGATTCGGCACGCAGTCCGCGGGGATTTCAATAGTTTGTTGGAGATCGATGAAGCCAGTTTTCCCTCCGGCGTTGCCTACGATGCAGGCGAACTTCGGTATTTCATGAATCGAGAGGGAGCGGAGACGATCGTCGCCGAACAGGACGGCACCATCGTCGCATTTCTCATCATGGAAGTTCATCGAACACGGAGGTCGGCAACAATTATCACCCTCGACGTTCGTGAGAAATATCGCAGGAATGGTTACGCCAGCCGCCTGCTCAAGCGCTCAGAAGAAATCCTCAACGATTACGGTGTGGAGATTTACGACCTTCAGGTCGATACAGGCAACCGGAGTGCTATCGGTTTGTACAAAAAGCATGGCTTCAAGACGGCGGGAGTACTTGATCACTACTACGCGAATGGAAACCATGCCTATCTGATGGTCAAAGAACTTCTGAAAGACGACGATACGTGACGGTCAATTCTTCGGGGAGAACGCGAGTTTCGCCCACGACGCTCACAAAATTCGCGTCACCGGCCCACCGGGGAACCACATGCAGGTGAAAGTGTTCACGAATACCTGCTCCTGCCGCGGTCCCGAGGTTCATTCCCACGTTGAAGCCATCCGGGCGATAGAGCTTCTGTAACGCTGCAATCGACCGCTGAGCCAATTGCATCATTTCGGACAATTGCAAAGGATCGGCGCCGGATATTGTGTCGCGATGCGCGTAGGGCGCAACCATGAGGTGCCCCGACGTGTAAGGAAACAAGTTGAGAATCATGAAATTGTGAGTGCCGCGAAACACGATCAAACGCTCCGCATCGCGGCTTCGATCTTCACTCACACAGAAAACGCAAGATGCCGGCTTCTGGCCTCCGGACGCCAGATAATCGTAGCGCCACGGACTCCAGATGAAATCCATAACTACGGATTCGACGCTGCCGGAGGCGTAGTCGACGGTGTCGCGCTGCCCGTTCCGTCGTTAATGAGGTCCTTGAGTTCCTTGCTCGGCTTGAAGTATGGAACCCGCTTGGCAGGTACTTCGACCTTTTCCCCGGTCTTCGGATTACGGCCGGTGCGAGCGTTGCGCTGTCTTACGCGGAAGCTGCCGAAACCGCGAACTTCGAGCTTGTCGCCCGTCTTCAATGCCTTGATGACACTTTCAAACAAAGTATCGACAATGACCTCGGAGTCTTTTCGTGTCAGTTCGGTAACCCGGGAAACTTCTTCCACCAGGTCTGCTTTGGTCATGTTCTTTCGCTCCCTATTCTTATGCGAACCGGTTCACTTCCACAGATACTGAAACTTGATCTGCGACTTCATGCTTTGCCCGTTGAAAGGCGCGAATTTCGACAAATCCGTTGTCAATACATCCAGCAGCGTCACTCGCTGCCGGTTCAGACGAATCAGACGAGGCCTGCCGGATATACCGGCCAGCCTGGCAGTTATGTCGACGGCATCCTGAAAATTGCCGATCTCGTCGATCAATTTACGTTGCCGGGCATCCCTTCCCGTAAAGACACGGCCGTCCGCCATGGATCGAACATCCTGAAGGTCGATTTTCCGGCCTGACGCCACGGCTTCGACAAATTGTACGTACATATCGTCGATAAGGCCCTGAAAATACTTACGCTCATTATCCGTCAGAGCCCGCGCGGGCGATCCTGTGTCTTTGAACTCACCCGTTTTGAAAACCACTTCCTTCAGCTTTGCCCACTCCAGCAGATCCGCATAATTCACCCATTCTGCAATTACTCCGATGCTGCCGACAATGGTTCCCGGATTGGCGACAATTTTGTTGGCGGCGCAAGCAACATAATAGGCGCCGGAAGCTCCGGTTGAAGAAAGGTAGGCTACAACGATTTTGTCCTTCTTCTCCCGAAGCCGTTTGACCTCCGTATAGATCTCCTGTGATACGGCCACACCGCCACCGGGAGAGTCGATATTCAAAAGAATGGCCTTTACGGAGTTTGAATCCTCATACCGCTTGAGTTGATCGAGGATGGGCCGCGACTGAATCAGTTCCCCTTCGATATCGACAACCTGAACTCGATCTGAAAAGACGAATTCCGCTCCATCCTCGTCCCTGAACGTAACGAGAATGGCGATTAAACTCACTGCCAGAAGCACAAAGGCTCCTCCGCCAAGGAGGAGCCACATGAGCATGCGATTGCGCATTCGTGTTTAATCAGGAATTGTCTTTTGCGTGGAACAAGTCCGCCAGAGTCGCGCCGCCATCGGCGTTGTCGCGGTATGTGTCGTATTCCTTGCGTTCCGCGTCTTCACCGAGAGCTTTGTGGCTCAAGCCGATTTTGTGCTCGTTGGGACTCAGCTTAATGATCTTAAACTCGCCGTCCTCGCCTAATCTGAAACGGCTCTCAACATTTTCACGGTCCGCGTCTTCAAACTCCGACACGTGGCACAAACCTTCGATACCTTCGTCGAGTTCTACGAAGACGCCGAACGGCGCATGACGCACGATCCGGCCGCGAATGCTGTCGCCGACATGATGATTGGTAAAGAACTGCTCCCAGACATCCGGCTGCATCTGTTTGATGCCGAGCGAAAGCCGATGATTATCCGTATCGATATTCAGGATAACGGCATCAACACGCTCGCCCTTCTTCAAGACCTCGGATGGATGCTTGATCCTTCGCGGAGAGATGTCGGACACGTGAACCAGGCCGTCGATACCTTCCTCAACTTCAATGAAGGCGCCAAAATCCGTCAGGTTGCGGACGCGGCCGCTGATAATCGACCCAATGGCATAACGCTCAGCCAGAGTGCTCCACGGATCGGGTTCGGTTTGCTTGAGACCCAGCGAAATCCGCCGATTGTCCATATCCACATCGAGCACAACCGCTTCGATATCCTGGCCTGCCTGCAGAAGTTTCGACGGATGCTTCACACGCTTACTCCACGACATCTCGGAAACGTGGATCAGGCCTTCCACGCCGGCTTCGAGTTCAACAAAGGCGCCGTAGTCGGTAATATTCACGACTTTCCCCGTAACCCGCGCGCCCACAGGATAAACCTGCCGCACCAGAGTCCATGGATCCGGAGTGAGTTGCTTGTATCCGAGAGATACGCGCTCCTTTTCCTTGTCGTATTTCAGAATCTTGACGCTGATCTCATCGCCGACATTGAACATTTCCGATGGATGACTCACGCGCCCCCACGAAAGGTCCGTAACATGAAGTAAGCCGTCGATACCGCCGAGATCGATGAATACTCCGTAATCGGTAATATTCTTAACAATTCCCCGTACTTCGGCATCTTCCTTCAACACTTCAAGCGTGAACGCCTTTTTCCGCGCCTGTTCGTTTTCCAGCACGAGTTTGCGTGACAGAACAATGTTGCCACGCTTGCGGTTGAGTTTGATGACGCGGCACTCGATTTCTTTTCCCTTCAAAGAATCGAGATTCTTAACGGGCCTGACGTCAATCTGAGACCCTGGAAGGAAAGCACGAATGCCGATGTCCACCGACAGTCCGCCTTTGATCCGTTCGATAACACGGCCACGGATAATACTGTTGTCGTTGTAAGCCTTTTCGACTTCTTCCCAGACTTTTACTTTTTCCGCTTTCTCTTTCGAAAGCACAATGTGTCCATCGCCGTCTTCCGTGTCCTCGAGAAGCACGTCGATGACATCACCCACTTTTATAAGGACCTGTCCACCGGGATCTGTAAATTGAGCAACAGGAATAATGCCCTCGGATTTGTATCCGATGTCTACGACAACATCTGTGTCCGTGATCTTCAAAACCGTGCCTTTCATCACTTCGCCTTCTGCGAATTTCCGGGCACCGTACTGATCTAGAAGCTTCTCGTAGTTTTCTTCCTCCTCCCCTCTTGGAATTGCAAATTGGCCGCCCTGATCCTTTTGTCGGGCACGCTCTGCGCCGGCCAATTTTCCGGGTTCGTTAACCATTGTGATCGTTTCCTCCTGGAACTAATTGCAAACTTGCTACGGTAACCAATTTTGAAATCCATTGCAACCGCCGGGCTGGAATTCATCGCGAGTTTTCAGGAGCGCATCAGGCGGGAAATCGGGCACACGATGTCCTTCTGTAACAGCGGCTTAATGAACGTCAGTACTATAGTCAATGCTCTAGCTGAAATCAAACGGGAAAATGTATAATTGTCGGGTTCTTTTGGAGGCTTAATGAAAGCAAACATACATCCGAACTACGTCGAAGCCGTTGTGAGATGCGCTTGCGGCGAAACTTTCAAAACCCGCTCGACGAAACCGGAAATTCATCTGGAAATCTGCTCCAAGTGTCATCCGTTTTTTACCGGCAAGCAGAAACTGGTTGATACTGCAGGCCGAGTCGAACGATTCCAACGTAAGTACAAGAAAAACTAACGTCGAGGTTCATGGATTGATTCTCAAATATTTGAAACATCTCTTTGTCGTGTCTACGTCATGGGCCCTCAGCTCCAGTGACGATGAGATTCTCGTTGGGGGCCAGGCCGTCATCGAAGGGGTGATGATGCGTTCCCCTAAAGGCTACTCGGTAGCCGTGCGGCGTCCGGATGGAACAGTCCGGACAATGAAGGAAATGCTTTTGACCATGGGACAAAAGTGGAAGATCTTCAAAGTGCCCGTGGTTCGAGGCGTTGGAGTGCTGGGTCAGGCTCTCGTGCTGGGAATCCGCGCCCTTTTCTTTTCCGCGGAAGAAGCATTGGCCGAGGATGCGGCAAAAAACGAAACGAAACCGGCCACCGCCAAATCCGGTTCGGGTCAAATGCCCTCATGGTTGATTGCCGGAAACTTTATTCTGGCGCTCGGCGTGAACATTCTGCTCTTCGTGGCCCTGCCGCTGTTCATCACCCGCCTGGTGCAGACTCAGATCGGTTTTCAAAGTTCGATACTGTTCAACGGAATCGACGGAGTCTTCCGCGTGCTCGTCTTTGTGATTTTCCTCTACACGGTGTCATGGATGAAGGACATGAACCGCGTGTTTCAATATCACGGAGCCGAACATAAGACCGTTTACAATTTCGAAGCACGCGAAGAATTGAAAGTCGTCAACGCGAAACGATTCTCGACGTTGCATCCACGCTGCGGAACGAGCTTCCTTCTCGTTGTGATGATCGTCAGTATTCTCGTGTTTTCGATCGCTCACTTCGATACGTTTGCCGGCAAGCTTCTGTCACGGATCGCGTTGCTCCCGCTCGTTGCCGGAATTTCGTATGAGATCATTCGCTATTCGGCAAAGCATCCGAAGAGCCTGCTTCGCATTGTGACCCTTCCGGGATTGTTGCTTCAAAAGATCACAACGAAGGAGCCTGATGAAAATCAACTCGAGATCGCTATTCGCGCCCTCGAGGAAGCTCTTACGGTATGAGCACCACTGCGAATCTTCTCATCGACAAGCTCCGCAATGTGGAAGCTCGATACGAAGAACTGAATATAGAACTCGCAGACCCGCAGGTTGTTTCGGATTCCAAACGCTATCAGAAAGCAGCGAAGGCGCATGCCGATCTCGGAGAGATCGTATCGAAGTATCGCGAGTACAAGGACCTCGAACACGGAATTCGCGAGACACAAGCCATGGTCCGCGAAGAAACGGATCCTGAACTCAAGGCAATGGCGGAAGAAGAACTGGCCAGCCTCGAGCATCGCCTGACGCAGTGCGAAAGTGAAGTCAAACTGCTTCTGCTCCCCAAAGATCCCAACGATGAACGGAACGTCATCCTCGAAATCCGCGCGGGTACCCGCGGAACCGAAGCAGACTTTTTCGTTCCGGATGTGTT
>CAZWGA010000009.1:0-105093 GCA_964633285.1 uncultured Solibacteraceae bacterium
TCGTCGATACTCCGGGCGCCTATCCCGGCATCGATGCGGAAGAACGCGGCCAGGCCGAAGCGATTGCCTACAATCTTCGCGAGATGTCACAGATTCGAGTGCCGATCATCGCCACCATCACCGGCGAAGGCGGTTCCGGCGGCGCCCTGGCCATCGGCGTCGGCGATCGCGTGAATATGCTGGAGTACTCGATCTACTCGGTCATCGCGCCCGAAAGTTGCTCCGCCATCCTCTGGCGCGACCAGCTTCACGCCGCTGATGCTGCCGAAGCGCTCAAGCTCACGCCGGAAGATCTCAAGAAACACCATCTCATCGACGACATCATTCCCGAGCCTGACGGCGGCGCTCAAAACGATCCCGCTGCCATGGCGCAATGCCTGAGCGGTATCCTCGAACGCCAGCTTGCGGAACTGAATTCCGTAAAACCCGACGACCTTCTCTCATGCCGGTACAGGAAATTCCGCGGGATGGGCGCCTTCGGGGAATAATCAGTCTTTCAGATGCAGTCCGTGCATGATTTGAAGGCTGCAGTCTGAGATTCCGGTTTGTGAACGAGGACAACCACAGCCGCGATGCCCTTCACGCCGTATCACTTTGGTCCAGGACTCCTCTTCAAGAGTCTTTTCCCGCGTAAATCCTCATTCACCGCGTTTGTACTCTCTCAAGTCGTTATTGACTGCGAAACGTTGTATTGGATTCTGCAAGGAGCGTGGCCGGTTCACCGATCACTCCATACGTTCGTGGGCGGTGCAATAGCCGGTGTGCTTTGCGGCACATTCGTGTGGTTGGCGGGGCGATTTGTCACGAGCTGGATAACCGAATCTGTTCGTCCGGCAGTGTGGTCCGAATTCAGCCTACGGCCGGCCATATTCGGTGGTGTCTTTGGAGGACTTTCTCACTCGCTGCTCGATGGCATCATGCATCCCGATATCATGCCGTTGAGTCCATTCATCATTCAAAACCCGTTGCACAACCTTATCAGCTTGCAATTGCTCTACTTGATTTGCATTGTCAGCGGTATCATCGGTGTCTTCCTCTTGTGGCGGCTGCAATCACGATCGTAGATACGAGAAGTCAGTTTGCGCGTAGGGCATCAATCAAACATAAATGTGGGTCTGCCGGCGTTGGCCGGTGTGCGCCCGGCAAACGTCATGTCAACCTCGTGTCATTGTGGTACATTGGCCTCCACTGGGGATCGGGTTCCGCCATGACTGATTTCTCATTCGACGCACCGCAGTTTTTCCAAATCGATGATGGGGGACAACTCTATATCTCCCCGGTGATCAATCAATGGGACCCTGTTTCGTCCCTTGGCATTGATATCGTTATCGATATGGATGGCGGTCTCGACGAGTGCATTCCAACCACGCCGGACGGATGCCTGTATGTTTATTTTCCGATTTACGACGAAGACCTGCCCAGCCTCACCCGGCTCTCAGCCATTGCCAGTCTGGGAGCGCAGCTTATAGAAGGCGGACATCGTGTGCTTTGTCATTGCGGGATGGGGTTCAATCGATCTGCTCTAGTGGCGGGAGTCATCCTTCACCGGCTCGGAATGCCGGGCCCAAAGATTATCGAGCGCATTCGCGAACGGCGTCCGGGCGCGCTGTTCAACGAAGTATTCGCGGGCTACCTTGCATCGCTGACGCTCGGACTGGAAACCTGAAATGACGAAAGCGATTGTTCCGGCTCTTCTCCTATTCGCAGGACAGGCGTTTGCGACAGATCTTCGCGTGACCGACGGATCGAGCACGACGACTCTGATCCACGATGCTTACATCGACTACGGCTCCTTCATGAACGATAAGGAGTATGACGGCATTCGCGTCTATCAGGGCGATGCCGTGGTCACGGCAAAATGGACGAACATTCAGAGTCTGACGATTACAGGAAAGGAAACTTCACAGAAGCCGGGCCGCGTGACGGTCGACATCGTTCTCAAAAAAGGCGGGAAAGTACCCGCGACATTGCTGACGAAGGGACGTATGCATCTGGTCGGCAAAACCGAACTCGGCGATTACTTCATCGATCTCGATAAGCTCCGGACGATTGCGCCGGTTCCGGAACAATCCAAACGTCAGTGACGCCCACCTGAATTCTGTTTGCCGCTCTCGGACATTGATGCTTCGCCGCGTCGAACCGTTACGGCCGAAATAACCACAATAAAAATTACAACGGCGGCCAGAATGGTTCCCGATATCGCGAGTGCACGCCACAGATCCTGCATCCGAGTCACCTCGTCGAGAAAGTTTCCAACAAAAAGCGAAGGGAGCATAACGTAGCGGGTTGTTGCGGTGCAAGGCCCTGCCGGCATAGCTTTACATTACAAAGTACTTGACATTATGACGATCCCCGGTCTATCGTCTTGAACCATGAGACCTGAAAAGGTGGTGTCGATCAATCAACGTGCGATTGAGAACCTCAAATACATCCGCGAAACCATGGAGCGGGCGGGATCGTTCACAGCGGTTCCAGGCTGGGGCGGCATACTGATGGGAGTCAGCGCGTTATTTACCGCGTTGATTTCGAGCCTTCTCCCGTCGCGTCAACTGTGGTGCGCGAGCTGGCTGGGTGAAGCCGTCGTTGCACTGGCTATTGGAAGCTGGGCCATGACCCAGAAGGCCAAAGCAGCGGACGCGAAACTTCTTATTGGACCGGGCCGCAAGTTTGCGCTGAGTCTGTGTCCGGCGATGATCGCCGGCGCGGTTCTGACACTCGTGCTGTACCGGCAGGAATTGTATGTCCTCATGCCCGGCGTCTGGCTTTTGCTCTATGGTGTCGCCATCGTGACGGGTGGCGCTTATTCGGTGAAAGTGGTCCCGATCATGGGTGTCTCGTTCATGTTTCTTGGAGCCGTAGCGCTGTTCAGCCCGCCGGCATGGGGCAACTGGTTTATGGCCGCTGGTTTCGGAGCGTTGCAAATCGCATTTGGAATCGTCATCGCAAGGAGGTATGGTGGCTAAACACAACAAAGCCGTAGCACATCCCAAACCGCAGATATCCAAAGCTCGCGCCGCGCAAAGCCGGGCCGCGGATCTCGACCGGCTGATTCATGAGCCGATTCGACTCGGTATCGTGAGCGCCCTGGCGGTCAACGAAACGATGACATTCAACGAGCTTAAGGATCTGCTCAAAACGACGGACGGAAATCTAAGCGTTCATGCGCGCAAGCTCGAGGAAGGGCAATACATCGCGTGCGAGAAATACTTTGAAGGGCGCATTCCGAAGACGGAATACCGCTTGAGTGCGGCTGGTCGCAAGGCTCTGGAAACGTATCTCGATCACATGGAAGCGTTGATTCGGGTAACGAGAGAATCATGAAAACCGCGGTTGAAACCATCGCACTGAAGACTGAAGCAAAGCAGCAGCTTCTCAATATCACTTCAAGAGTGAAAGAAGCGGTAAGCAAATCTGGAATTCAAAACGGATTTATCGGACTATTCTCCCAACATACAACAGCGGCCCTGATGGTCAGCGAATTTCAAAACGCCCTGCTGGACGATATCGCCGGATTTTTGCGCCGCTTGGTCTCCGACGATTTGTTTTACAAGCACAATTCACCGCAGTTCTCCGACTGTGACCGCAAAAATGCAGCATCGCATTTGCGAAGTCTGCTGTTCAGCCACAGCGTGCTGTTGCCGGTGTGCGCCGGAGAAGTCGTTCTGGGACAATTTCAGAGCGTGATTCTCGCCGAACTGGATGGCCCACGGGAACGAAGCGTCAAGTTCCAGGTTCTGGGGGAGTGATCCCCCCATCACGGCCTCAATCGCTGCAGGTATCGCGGCTGATTGTGTTCACGTCTTTTCATTTGTGCTTTTTCTTCATGCGCCGTCATGCAACGGGTTCGCGCTTTAATAGCGTGCCGATAACTACTGTCATCGGAAGCATGATGAGGACAACCGACATCGCACCCAACAGCATTGGTGCCAACGGCATGCCCAAATCGTAAACCCGAGCCAGCAACGAAAATTGTCGCCGAAGCGAGAGACCTAACGGTGATTCAATGACAGCAATCGCAATGTAGCAAAATATCGCACTGCATCCGGCACCCAAGAGACGCAATGAACTCGGCCGAATGAATTCTAAAAGAGCAGCCAATGGTAGGAAACCCAGTGCAACCTCGATCGCCACAATGGGACCGAACAGCGTAAAGAAAATGAAACCAAACAATCCGTGGCCGTCGATAGGCTGCCGCCAGTTGCGGGTAAGATCGCGGAAAACGATGAACGCACATACAAGGAGGTGAAAAACCGAAAAGGTGCCGACGAAAGCCAGACTTGTTTGCGGGGCAAGAATCCTTAATGTGTTATGCGTCCGTTTCTTTCGGCTTATTGTGAAGGCCCTCCTTTAAACATAGCCAACATGGCGATATGGGCGAAAGCGATGCCCAGCGCAACCCGGATAGCCAGAATCAAGGTAGACCTGCGCACGCACGATCTGTATTGCCCAACAGACTGTACAAACAGGTCCACCAAGTACGACGTACAACAAGGAAAGTTGCATATAGCCATTAACAAGAAAAAATCAAACAGCGGATCAGGAGGCCTTACTAAGGTGCCTGAAAATGGACACGACACAAGCAAATGACTGAGGATCACCGTTGTGAGTGCGCCGTGGTAAAGCAAGCGATCCAGTCCCCAGTTACGAACCTCGAACCAGGTGCTGGCCTGCCTGCTTTTTGATCGCATCTTGGTTTACCTCAATCTTCAGAGAGGAGTTCGACCACATGTTGGGCAGTTACTCGTACTGCTTGAGGACCAGATTCAGATTCGTCTGCGACACAAGGCCAGGTGCGGTGATTTCAATGCCGATCGGCTTGCCCCCGCGGGCCAAATCTACGACGATCCCCACCCGGCACGAACACTCCGGTAACTCTTCTGTCCCGGACGGCGAGGCAAGTAGTAGTAGCCCCTATCGGTCGACCTCTGCGAAACGTAATTTCAAGATACGGTTCTTTCACGCGACTTCATCGACGTGATACGCCGTCACAATGACCAACAGTTTCTGGTCACCGAATCAAAACGGAATGTCGTCGTCTGTAATCGTGCTGGTTGCGCCTGCGCCGGCGGATGCTCCGCCGCCCGGACTGGCCTCGGCGGCCGCTGATCGGCGCTGTCCGCCACCGGCGGCGTCGCCGGCACCTGAGAGCATCACCATTTCGCGCGCGCGGATCTCCGTTGACTTCCGTTTATTGCCGTCCTGATCGTCCCACTCGCGCGTTTGAAGGGCGCCTTCGATGTAAACCAGTTTTCCCTTGGTCAAATACTGGTTGCAGATTTCGGCGAGGCGATCCCATGCAACGATGTTATGCCACTCGGTTCGCTCCTGACGTTCACCGGAACCTTTATCGTTCCAGACATCATCCGTCGCGAGGGAAAACCTGCAGAACGGTGTGCCGCTTGCGGTGTATTTCAGCTCCGGGTCACGCCCGAGCCGGCCAACGAGAATTACTTTGTTAACGGACCTTGCCATAGATGCTCCTTAAATTGTTTTCGACTCGCTTACTGCCGTTGGCCGGGCCGGCGCGGCGGAGCAGCGGGTTTGATTTCCTTGAGCCTGGCTTCAGCGGTTGAGGCTTCGGCCGTCTTCGGAAATCGCGTTATCACTTCCTGCAAAGTAACGGCAGCTAGCTGCGTCTGGTTGAGTTCGGCTTGGGCGAGGCCTTTCTTCAAAAGGGCGGTCCTAGTTGTATCGCTGTCCGGATATTTCTGCAAGACCAAATCGTATTGAATAGCCGCCTGCTCAAACTTCTTTTGACCGTAGAATGATTCGGCGATGAGTAGCGTCGCCTGAGCGGCGCGTGGATCGGATGGAAACTTTGAAAGAAACTCATTGAACCCGCCGATAGCAAGGTCGTAGTTGCCCGCGTAGGAATCCAGCATGGCGGTCCGCCACAGATCATTTGGTCCGGCGAGCGGAGTTTCCGTTGTTTTCAAAGTTGTAATTTCTTTTGAGATCGATGAGACCTGCGATTTCATCGAAGTGAGATCATCGCGAATCTCCGTCATGGCGTTGTTGATACTGGTGAGCGTCGCGCGCAGTTCTCGGGTTGACGAATCGCCGCGTTTATCGACTTGATCCACTGCCTGGCTGAGTTTTTGCATTCCACCGGCGATCGTTCCGACCTGATCCGTCATCTTTTCGACGAGGCCTTTGATCGCCGCGTCGTTCTGATCGACGGTCGCCTGGAGTTGCTTGACTCGGGCGGTCAGCTCAATCATGTCGGCTTCGAGCTGCAGCATCTGCTTGTTCTGAGGATAGCCGGGGCCGGCGGCAACAACGATGAGCAGGAGGGCCGCTATGAACTTCGTTTGCGTATTCACGATATTCCTCGCTTTCGTCAACTATTGCGCCGGCGTAAAAGCAGCGCGGCGATTCATTGCGAAGCACGCGTCTGTTTCTTCGCGGCACACCGGCCGTTCTTCGCCATAGCTGACGGTATTGATCCGGTTGGACTGGACTCCCTGCGATATCAGGTATTCCTTAACAGCGTTGGCGCGCCTGTCGCCAAGCGCGAGATTGTATTCTTCGCTGCCGCGCTCGTCGCAGTGACCCTCGATGATCATTCGCACGTTCGGATTTGCTTTCAACCATGCAGCATTGCCTTGCAGCGTCGCCACCTGGTCGGACCGGATTTCGGCCTTATCGTAGTCGAACAAGACGTCTTTCACGTTTTGATGAAAGACCTCGTCCGGCGTCAGTGGATTGGTGGACACGGAAGGGCGACCGGAATTACCGGCAGCCGGTTCTGTTGGGGTGTTTACAGTGATGCGCGCGACCGCGGTTGCCGTGCCACCGGGGCCGGTCGCCGTGGCCGTGTACGTCACTGAGGAGGCCGGATTCACGGAACGATTGCCCGTTGCCGCCACCTCGCCCAGCCCCGGCTCGATTCGCACGGTTGCGCTGTTGCGCGCTTCCCAGTTCAATGTGGTGGACTGGCCACGATTGATCGTGGACGGTTGTGCGGTCAACGTAATCGCGGGTGCAGGAGTGGCCGGTGGGGGCTCAGTTCGCGGAGGCAGCGAGTTTGTATCCGGTCCCTTGACCGGTGTTTTTGGATGACATGCAACAGTCAGGAGCGTTGTGAGAATCAGAAATAGCAGGAAAACTTTTTTGACCCGCGTCGATGTCATTAGCTGAGCCTCCTTATGAACAACTATAACGGCGGTCGGTGACCGCCGGCGATCGCGCCGATCGATATAATGCCGGCGCGAATCATCGTTTGAAATATCCGGACCATGCCGGCGCTGTGTTTTTCCCCGTCGTCGTGAGTTGGCGGAGTTTCATTCCATCAATCGTCATCGAAAAAATCTGTCTTGTTCCATTCCGCGAAGATTCAAACGCAAGGTGCCGGCTGTCGGGCGCCCAAGTCGGGCGCTCATTGTCGCCGGCATCGTGCGTCATTTGTGTGTTGATGCCGGTTCCGAGATCGTGAACGTAGATATCGAAGTTCGACGAACCTCGCGCCGACCGCTGCCACGCAAACGCGATGCGCTGGCCATCCGGAGACCACGCCGGCTCATCCGTATGACCGCCCTCTTCCACGAGGCGGGTCACGTTCGTGCCCTCCGCGTCCATGATGTAAATCTGCGGCGAACCACTCCGGTCCGAGATGAACGCAATCTGCCGGCCTGTTTTGGGATTCCAGACGGGCGAACTATCCACGCCTTTACTCACGGTCACGCGGCGCATGTTCCTGCCGTTCCAATCCGCAACGTAGATCTCCATGTCACTGCCGTCACGGCTTGTCGCAAACGCGATCCGGCTTCCATCCGGCGACCATGCCGGTGTCATTGTCGTGCCGCCCGCCCGTTCAAATGGAAATTGACGGCGATCGTCGGGTGAAAGGATTTCGATGTCCGATGCGCCGCGGCGAAAGGTCGTAAAGGCGATTTTCAGATTATCGGGCGCCCAGGCCGGACTCATGGCAATGGAACGATACGACGTCAACGCATGTGCATCGTTGCCGTCGTAATCCATTACGTAGAGTTCTTTCACACCGGCCGTGCGTTCGCTGATAAAGGCCAGCCGGGTTTGGGAGATTCCGCCAATGCCGGCACCGAGCTTCTCGACAATGGCATCCGCAAACTTGTGCGCGATCAGGCGCGCACCCGCGTCGTTATCTTCGCTTCCGAAACCTGTAGCGATGATCTCGCGGTTTTGGGGATTCTTGAGATCCCAAAGCCGTGCTTCAATGTAAAACTGCCCCCCTCGCATACGCGAATTGCCGAACGCGATAAACGGCGCATCAACCGTGCCAACCGTCCAGGCGTCGGGTCTGACGTCGGCAGGACCGGAGACTTTACCTGAAGGATAGAAACTGCGGCTGACGAGAACCAGACTTCCGGAGTAATCGAGATCGTCCCATAACACTTTATTGAACGTGTTGGTCAGCGACATGACTTTCGGATCGGTGACCGTTGACTGAAATTCCGGGATGGCGATTCGGAGACCTTCGGCGCCCACATTCGTGTGTGAATCAATGACACCTCTCTGCTGTGAGGGACTGCCAGCGGATGCCAACGCGAGTGTTAACACGAAAACCAGAATCAGGCCGGATAGTTTTCTCATTTGGTGTACTCGAAATAGAAGTTCACGCTTACACCGCTGCCGCGATAGTCCCCCGGCAATGATGCGAATGGGCTCGATGCAACAATGGCACGTTGAGCCGAGCGATCCAGCGATGGAACGCCGCTGCTTTGTTTGACGTCGACGTTGCTGACGGTCCCATCGCGCGCAATATCAAAAGTCAAAGACACGCGAGGAGCGCGCTGAACTCGCGCATCGACCAGCGACTTGAGCCAGTTTTGCGAGATTTTCCGGGTCATGGCTTCAACGTACCAGCCGTACCGGTCTCCAAACGCGGTATCACCAAACCCGACGCCCGCCGAACCCGCGCCCGTGGAGAATTCTCCATAGGACAGCGAAGGCCTTCCACCTAAACCATAAGGAACAACGTTGCTCGGAGGACTTTCATCGTCGTGCTTCTTTTTTTCCGCGGCGGCTGCCGGCTTTGGTGGTTTGGGCGCCGCCTTCGGTGCCGCTTTCCTGGGCGCCTTAGGTTCCGGAATCTCGACAGCTTTCACATCCGGCGGCGGAGGAGGCGCTACTTCGGTCTTGCCCAGGCCCGGATTATCGTTCGCGGGCGCCTCTTCATTGACGACCGGCGGAGCAGGGAGGGCCACACCGGAAATACTCTCCACCATGGTTGCCTTGATGCCGCCGTCACCGCGGGCTTTGTCGGAACCCCACGGCTTGACATCACCGGAAAGAAACTTGGGCGAAAAAACAACGAACGCGAACAGCGCGCCGTGCAGAATCACGGATGCGGCAATCCAGCGATCGAATTTGTCTCCGCCGCTTCTCATTTCCTGTCCTTCACCGGTTGAGTCACGATAACGACATTCTGAATGCCCGCGAGCTTCAGATGATCGAGCACCGTTGCGTAGCTCTGAAAAGGCACCGTCGCGTCGGCGCGCAAATAGATACTCTGACGCGTGGGATCGAGAAGTCTCTCCTTAATCTTTCTCTCCAGATCATTCACATTGACCAGATCATTCTGCAGAAACACTTCCTGTTTTCCATTGATCGTCACAATCAGTTTCTCGTCCGAGATCTCGCGGACCATTTTTGTTTGCGGCACATCGACTTCGATTCCGGATTGAATGACCGGCGCCGTCACCATGAAAATGATGAGCAGTACGAGAACGATATCAATGAACGGGATCATGTTGATCTCGGCCAGCGTCGTTTGTGTTTTGCCTTCGCGCGTGATCGCCATCAGGCGCCGCTCCTTTCCGCAATGCCGAGCATTTCAACCTGAAGATCATCCAGTTGTCCGCCGATGTTTCGGATGTGATAGACAAACTGGTTGTATGCGATGACTGCGGGAATTGCAGCAAACAGGCCGAACGCCGTGGCGATCAGCGCATTCGCAATGCCCGGAGCAACGGCGCGCAATGTCGCTGAACTTGCGTTGGCAAGACTCGAGAACGCGGTCATTACGCCGACGACGGTTCCGAGAAGTCCGACAAACGGCGCCACGGATGCCGTCGTGGCGAGAAACGTCATCCGGCTTTCGATGCGGGTTAACTGTGCCGACGCGGCGCGCTGCAAAACCCTCTGTAGCGCTGCGATCGAAGCCGTCGTCGTGCTCTTCAACGCCAGACTCCCCTGCGATTGAAGCCTGGCGGCGCGAGGCTGCAGCAAATCCGCGCCGGAATTGAAAACGGGAACCAGCGGCGTAAAACGCAGCGCTTCGCACGCGGTGCTGATTTCAGAGAAACTCTGACCTTTACGAAAAATCTTCCAGAACGTTTCAGACTCTTTTCGAATTTTCTTCAGCAGGAGAGTTTTTGAAAGAATAATGCCCCAGGACCAGATCGAAAAAACAAGGAGAACGCCCAGAACGAGACGCGTAACGATGTCGGTGTTTCGGAGCACCTCAAGCAGATTTATTTCATTCAACGTTGTCTCCTTGAATTTAAAAACTTAAGCCTTCGCCATTGAAAGATCAACCCCTCCTGGCTTATAACGCCCGGGTATGCTTCGCTTCCTTCGCGTTCGCAATTTCGCTCTCGTCGATCAACTCGAACTACACTTTGAAGGAGGCTTTAGTCTCCTTTCCGGTGAAACCGGCGCCGGCAAATCGATCATCGTCGATGCCCTGGGACTGCTTGCCGGATCCAAGGCTTCGGCCGACATGGTTCGCACCGGCGAAAGCCGCGCCATAGTTGAGGCCATCTTCGAAACCGATCTGAAAGCCGAACTCGAACGGCTGGGACTGGACTCCGAGAACAACGAAGTCATCGTCCGCCGTGAAATCTCTTCCGATGAACGGAACCGTGTGTACATCAACAATCAGCCGAGTACGGTTTCGGCGCTTCGTGAGCTTGCTCCATCGCTGCTGGATATTCATGGCCAGCACGAGCAGCAGACATTGCTCGATAACGCCAGCCAGCTTCTCCTGATCGATGCCTTCGCCGATGCACAGACGCTGGCTGGAAAAGTTCACTCTTTCTTTACTGCAGTGCAGCAAGCCGAAAGCGAACTTGCGGAAATCACGTCGGAACATGCCCGCAAAATCGAGCGTCTGGATCTGCTCGCGTTTCAACATGAAGAGATCCAGAAAGCCGATCCCAGACCCGGCGAAACCCAGCAGGTCCGGGAACGCCTCGAGGTGCTATCGAACGCCGGAAAACTGCTGGAAGCTGCGTCCCGCGGATACGAAGCGCTGTATGAATCGGAGAGTTCGGCCCTGTCCGTGATTGCTCAAACTCAGCGCGCCTTGCGCGATGCTGCTCAACACGACTCGCGGCTGCAGCCGATTGCAGAACAAATGGATGCAGCGCGGATCTCGATTCAGGATGTTGCGTATGCACTCCGAGACTATGCAGGTCAGGTCGATGCGGACCCGCAGGAATTGGAACGCGTCCAGGCGCGACTGGCCGAGCTCGAGCGATTACACCGAAAATACGGTCCGGATCTATTGGAACACCTTCAAAAGGTAAGACGCGAAATGGACAGCATAGGTCTGGCCGAATCAAGAAAAGAGGAATTACAGGTAAAAATCGAAGCGCTCCGGCAGGATTATGCGGAAGCGGCGGCCGCCCTCAGCAAAAAGCGGCGTCAGGCCTCGAAGAAACTCGAGAGCGCCGTGGAAAGGGAATTGAAGTCCCTGGACATGCCGCATGCGCGCTTCACCATTGCGTGGACGGACCTCATGCCCGGGAGGCCGAGCGGCATCGATCGGGCGGATCTCCTGATTTCGGCGAATCCCGGGGAAGAGCCGAGGCCGCTAGAGAAGATTGCATCCGGGGGCGAATTGTCCCGCGTGATGCTGGCCCTCCGCACCGTCCTGGCCGTGGACCGCACGCACAAGACCCTGGTTTTTGATGAGGTGGATGCGGGCATCGGCGGAAAGGCCGCCGAAACCGTCGGGCTGAAATTGAAGGAACTCTCGGCGCGATATCAGATTCTATGTGTCACACACCTCGCCCAGATTGCGGCGTTCGCGAACCATCAGTATCGAATCGAGAAACTCGTTCTGGACGGACGCTCGGTGACGCGTGTCGAGAATCTCACCGGGGAAGCGCGCATCGAAGAACTTGTCCGGATGATGAGCGGCTCGCGGATCACGGATGCCGCGCGCCAGCACGTCAAGGAATTATTGCTTCACGGCCACAAGGACGCCCGGGCCTGAGCCGCCTCCACTCGGCGAGCGGCTTGCAAATACATCGCGAAAGTATATACATTGCAGTAAGCAACCGAGGAGGAGCCCGTGGAAGTTGAGATGAAAATCCGGAGCCTGATGATGGATCCGATCACAAACATGCCCATTGTGATCCTCAAGGAAGCCTGCGGAAGCGGAATCCTTCCCATCTGGGTCGGCGTCTATGAAGCTAATGCCATTGCGCTCGAAATCGAAAAAGTGGTTACGCCTCGGCCGATGACTCACGATCTCCTCAAGAATGTCCTTGTCGGCCTGGATGCCAGTGTTCGCAAGGTTGTGGTCACCAATATTAAAGACGACACGTTCTACGCACTGATCTGGCTCGAACGCGACGGAACCCTGGTTTCCATCGATTCGCGTCCGAGCGATGCTCTTGCCCTCGCCCTTCGCATCGATTGTCCGATATTCGTCGAAGAAGAAGTGCTCAAGTCTTCCAAAAGTCAGGCCGGCGGCCAGGATCGAATCAAGGATGAAGAACTCCGGCGGCTGCTTGAAAACCTTCCCGATGAGGATCTCGGCCGCTACAAGATGTAAGACCCTGTGTTCTTCGTGTCTGGCGTTCCTTAACGGTTTTTCACAACGATCAGTGCGCGTTCGATATTCATCAGATTCGCCCCGCGCGGATGTACGAGGTAGCGCCTTTTCCAAACGGGCCGGAAACTTTCAATCTGCTCTCGATCGATCGCCGCTGCGGTCAGGCTGACTTCTTCGAATCCACTTTCCCGCAACAATCGCAGGCATTCCGCGACAAACGCCCCAACCAATTCGTATGACATGTGCCGCCGCTGACGCAGCAAATCCAGAACGGCGCCCTTTCCCTTGTCGTACGGAAGCCATGCGGAAAACGCTTCGATACGATATCGATTTCCAAAAACGAAGACAGGCCCCTGACGCAGTTGTTCCAACGAGAAGTGTCCGGCGGTGAATCCCATTTCCCGCATGTGCCGAAGCTCGAGCCAGTCTTCGCTGACCTCCTCGAGTTGCTCATCGATGAGCGGGTCTGCCCGCCGTGTCCGGTCATACCGCTGAATAAGGCGCAAAGCGGCAATAGGTGTTGCGGGCACGAACTCTTTCAAATCGACGATCGCTTCTTCGGCTGCCGGCACCGAGTGAAACTTCATCGCGTGATAAACAGGCAGTCTCTGTTCGGCAGCGAGATAGATGCTGGGCGTCCAGCCGTGGCGTTCGCAATGCTGGACATAATCCTCGACCGCACGATTAAATAATTCGTCCGGTGCGATCGGATCTCCGCAGGCCAGGGCCACGGATCCCTTTGCGGCATATGCGACGAGGCCCTCGCGATCCGCTACAAGCAGATGATGCTTGTCACGCTGAATTGCAAAAGCAGCGAGTGAATCCTTGCCGCACACTCTGAAGATCCGCTCGATATCCTGCCTTGGAGCTTCCAGACGATCTCTCGAAACAAACGGCCGCAAAACGAGAATCAGGATGTAGAGGCGCGCAATCCAGCCGGTAATCTGCAGTGAGTTCAGAAAGAGGCGCGCATACCGGGTTGTGGGAATGATTCCGGGATCCACAATCAGGATTCCCCCGCGGAATGATTCGGTAACGGGAGTCGCCTGCAGCGACCACACAAACTGCGGATAAGTTGCGGCGAATCCACTCACGCCGTAGAGAAAAACAATGAGCAGCAACAGAGGAGTGATGATGAGTCCTCTCCGCAGAGAAGCGGGATCCGATCTTGTGTAGAACCGTCTTCGAAAATAGATGAGATAAACCAGGAGGATCAGCGCGACCAGTGAGTTCTGTACATCGAAGCCGCTCGTGAAATGCAGGAGCAGTGAAAAGCCAAGCGCGATGATGGCGACCCACCAGGCGAGTTCTTTGCGGCGCGCCAGATTTCGAGTGACCTGAAGGAGTGCGACGCCGGTGAACAGCATCAGCGTGCGGCTGCCCTGGGAGACCTCCAGCGGCATCCAGTCGCGAATCTGCCGGAGCAAACTTTCCGACGTCGGCCACACCGCCGCCAGAATGTTCAATGAGCCCATCAGTCCCATCACAAACGGCAAGGCGTTATGCAGGTCCGACCATTCGAGGTTCTGAAAGATCTCGCGGAATCTGCGGATGTGGCGCCATGCAAGAAAAACAAACAAACCGGCGAGCGCTACGGTGAACGCGACGCCGTAAGTGTACCGTTGCGCGCCACGGATGAATCGGGTGACATTCCCGCCGAAGTAATAACCCGCGAGCGCGGTCGGAACCACCCACAAAACTCCGGCGGCAACGTTGATCGCGGCAAATCGCGCGACAGGCATGCCGAAGGCGCCGCAGGCGGCCGGAATAACGATGCGAAATCCGAAAAGAAAACGGCTCGTCAGGAGAAGCAGGTTATCGTGACGTCCGACCCAGACGATGATTTTCCTGTAAATCGAGTTGGGAGCGAAGCGGCCCTCAAACCAGCTTCTGCCTCGTATCCGTGCAGCGGTGTAGTAAAACTGTGCACTGAGTGTATTGGCCGCCAGGGCAACGAGGGCGATCGTCGTGATGTTGAAATAACCACGGCTCGCAAGAAAAGATCCCGCGATCAGGACCGCCTCACCTTCGAAGAAAACACCCGCGAACAGCAGCAGGTAGCCGTATTTGAGGAGGAGCAGTTCCACAAGTAATGAAGATTACACAAAAAGAGGAAACACAAGGAACACCACTGCCGTTGTCTTCTGTGGTAGTGGTCCTCTACAAACCCGTGATCTCGATACCGCTCTCCTTCACTTTATTGGCCTTGTTGATGGAAAGCAGGAGGACGGTCATACGTTCAAGATGGCCGGCGATTCGAAGCGGCCCGGCATTGACAGGGCGCAACTCCATCGAACGGACGAGTTCCATGACTTCGGGTTTCTTCGGAGAGTCTCCGGCGATGAGAACGTCGTGAGAAATGCCTCGTTGACGCAGCACGCGATGCGACACGGTTTGAAACGCAGCGAATACGTCGGCGCCTGAGGCAATCTCCGCGGTTTCTTCCGCCGCGGATTTCCCCGATTCAGTTTTGATCTGAAAGAGGTCGGCAGGATCGATGGGAACCGTGGCATCGATCACGATCTTTCCGCTCAGTTGCTCCCTCAACGGTTCCAGAAGCGTGCGATGCCCGGAGTAGGGGACGGCGACCAGCGCCGCCTCCGCCCATGCCGCGCTCTCGGCATTGGATCCGCTCCTGATCCGGCCGCTCAATGATTTCGCCGCTTCGGCGGCTTTGGCTGCATCGCGAGAGCCGATCATCACTTCATGCCCGGTTTCATGAAGCCTTGACGCAAATCCTAAACCGAGTTTTCCCGTGCCGCCCAGAATTGCGATTCTCATAGAAACAAGTCCTTCTCAACGGCCCTGAGAAGCGAGGGTTCAGGCCCGAAAGGTTTTTCCCAGCGGAATCCTCGAATCAGCGCCGCCGGTGTTCTCGATGTCTTGCCCATGGCAAGGCCGGCAGCGGCAGCCAGCGCATCCGCAGCAGCCAGCAGCGTGACGTGGAGCGGATGTCCGTAGGCGTCGGTCTTTCCCCGATAATCGATGAACGCGGGAACGCCGGCGACCCCGATTGCCGCATCGACGAGGCCTTCGCGCCAGACCCTTCCGAACGTATCCGTAACAATAACGCCGCATCCCAGAGATCGGGCGAGTTGTTCAGCGGAGCGATCGGGATTCTTCGGAAGAAGCGTCACGGTCTCTTCCGTTTCGACATTCGACTGATCGACGCCGGCGTTCGCGCAGATGAAACCGTGGGGAGTTTCGCAAATGAGAACTTCGCCCCGCATTCGGACAACGCGCCGCGATTCGCGCATGATCACTTCGACTAACCGTGGATCTTTCGACATTCGCCGCGCAATGGACTGGCTGTAGGCCGAAGGTTCAATCTGACGTAAATCGACGATCCGCCCCTCGGCCTTCGAGACTACTTTTTGAGTGACAGCCACAATGTCCATGTCCTGAAACGTGAGTTTCGAAGCCAGAAAAGCAGCACGCAGGCACTCACCGAGGTTCATGCCTGCGCGGATTTCCGGGACGTGTTCGATGGGTACAATCTGCAGGTTCATCGCCAGGCGCGAAGATACTGCCACGTTTCGCCATCCTTTTTCGGATCGCTGAGGAAAGCCTGGAGATCCTGCGGCGTGTCGAGATCGAAGCCGATGCCCGGGAGATCCAATACATCGGCGCGATGCCCCGCAGCCGTGGCCTTCGACAAATGCCGGCGAAAACTGCCTTCGCCGTATTCCATTGAGATTCTCGCGGGCGCAATGAATACAACGCCGTTGGTTCCGGTCCAGTCTGAAGAAGGAATAAGCGTCACCGGATCAGAGGCGGCATCGAGGGCAAAATCGATTTCAGAAGGTGCGAGCCGCGGAAGGTCGCTGGCGATGGCGAGTAACCGCGACGAAGTGGGGAGATATTCAGAAACCATTTGGTTCACAGCGGCGCTGTGACCATCGACCGACTTCTCGATCACTACTTCGAACCCAAACGGCCGCGTCATGTGCATCACTTCATCGGAGGCTGTAAATACGATCACACGTTGGGGACCGTGCGTTCGCGACAATGCGTTCAAGACATCAGTGAACATTGCGCGCGCCAGGCCTGCGCGAGCCGGCGCGTCGAGGACGGGAGCAAGCCGCTGTTTGGCGTTACTAAAATCCTTAACAGGGAGCAATACGGTTTTCATGCTGTTTCCAATTCGATAACGCGTTCTGCGAGTCGTCGAGCCGCATCGTCGCCGGGCATCAGGATATCCGTTACTTCAACTCGAATGGTGTCGTACCGAATCGAGGCAGCCATGGCGGCATCGCTGGTATCGATCACAATGTTATCGAGAAAATCATGGTAACAGCGTGCGACCCCGGATGGGGAAACTTCGTAACCGCATGCCTCCATCAATTTCGCCGCCGGCCCGCTGACGGCCGATTTTCCGATTAATGGACTGATGGCGACTACTTCCGCGCGAGTGCAACGTAAGGCATCGCGTATGTCGTGGATCGCGAGGATAGGTCCGATGCTGGTAATCGGGTTGCTTGGCGCAATGATCACGAGCCGCGATTCCCGAATGGAATGCAACACTGCATCCGATGCTTTCGCGTCGGCCGCACCTGCATAGGTTACGGATCGGACCTCCGGTTGACAGCGCTCTCGCACAAAGAATTCCTGAAAATCGAGGATGCCGTGAGGCGTTTCAATTTTCGTTCGGACGGGATCGTCGCTGGCGGGGAGGATCGATGCCTTGATGCCGAGCGCCTTCGTCATCCGTGTAACGGTTTCAGTGAGACTCAGGCCCGACCGCAGCCAATTCGTGCGGGTGATATGCGTGGCGAGGTCCCGATCGCCGAGACGAAACCACGATGGCATGCCGTAATTCCGGATTTCTTCAAGGCACCGGAACGTCTCGTCGCGAACGCCCCAGCCCCGATCGGTGTCGAGCTTTCGAGAGAGACCGTACACGATTGAATCAATATCGGGGCTGATGTGCAGTCCCCACATGTCCATGTCGTCGCCGACATTGACAATGACTTGAATATCTTCTTCAGGAACGGTTTGTACGAGACCGCGAAGGAATTTGGCGGCCCCGGTTCCTCCCGACAGGACTGTGTAATGCGCCTTGGTCACCCGGATATTTTACGCAGCACGCAAAGTGGGTGGCCAAAGATCCGTGAGGCTTGGAGGCATGAACGGTTGAAGATCTGCGATCTCGCCATCGGTCGCCTTGCGATCGAGAAGGCGGAACACCGCGCGGGCCGCGATTTCCGGATCCGAAGTGTTTTCTCCGTCCCGAGCCAGATAACCGCCCAGGATTGACAGGAATTCCGCC
The DNA here is from genome assembly GCA_964633285.1 of uncultured Solibacteraceae bacterium. GTDB lineage: Bacteria > Acidobacteriota > Terriglobia > 20CM-2-55-15 > 20CM-2-55-15 > 20CM-2-55-15. The sequence continues at coordinate 18,036 of CAZWGA010000009.1, forward strand.
CGCGACCGCAACGGCGCCGGCTGTTTTGCAGGATTCCAGCCTTCAAAGTACATTCCCCGCAGCAGCATCGGTAATTGTTCCCCGATCTCAACGGCGTTTGGCGCCGCAACGTGATCCCGAACGGCATGCAGAACACAACGAAACGCGAGATACGCTTTTCGATGGTCCGACCAGTTCAGCTCATGCATTAAATCCTTTAACCAGGAATTTGTCCGCTGAATGGTGGAATCGAATATTTCAAGCCCCGTGAGTTTCATGCCATATCGATTGCACGTAGCGTTCCGCGATTTGTCGGCTATTTGCCCGAACTGCCATTCAATGCGAAGCGGATACCTTTTAGATACGATTCAAGTTCGGCGCGTTCAACGTTTTTGCGAATAACGGTGGATAGTTCGGTTGCGGGATTTTCAATGAGGGCTGAGATTTCCTTGACGAGGCCTTCGGTTCGTTCGATTTCCTTGATGAGGAACTCCATGTTCACCGACGGGCCGGCTTTCGCCGTCGAAGCGGCCGCTGCACTGGCCGCCGCAATTGCTTTTTCAGCCTCGGCCTTGGCTGCGGCCTGTTCGGCCGACAGGCGCCCAAGTTCGGCATTCAGTCTTGCCCGCTCTGCTTCGAATTGCGTGGAGGCTTTGGTCACGCGATCCATGTCGCTGTTGAGGCGAGTTCGCTCGGCTTCCCATTCGACAGACATTTCCGCCATCCGGGCTTTGAATTGTTCCTCAAGCCGGGCGCGCGTCTCCGCGAGAGCCGTTTCGAGGTGCTGGGCGGCCTGATTCTGCAGTGAAGTTTCCGTTTCGTGGACGGCTTGCAGAAGGCGCTCTTGAAAGTCCAAATCGAGAGCGTTGACCTCTTTAATGCTTCGGTCAATTAACGCCGCCAACGTCGAGAGGGCCTGCAAAACTTTGTCTGTAGCGCGTGCATCCTGCGGCGTCTTGGTCGCGCTATCCATTTCGTGTTTTTTACGATCCTCCTCCCGTAGTATGCGGAGGAGCCGAATTATATCGGACCCTATCCAGAAACCGGTACACCGAATTCAAGTAGGCCGCCCGGTCCGTGGCAAAAGCTTCACCATGTCCCGCGCCTCGCACAACCAGAAGTTCAGTGAGGGGTTGATGCGATGCCCGGGCCATCCGTTCCGCCAATGCGGGCGGCATTCGCCGATCCGCGCTGCCGGCAATGAAGAGAATCGGGGCCCTGACGTCGCGGACCGCCGCCTCAACATCGCCGTCGTCCGGATTGAACCCCATTCTCAGACCGGTGATGCCCGTGATGAGGTTGGCAATAGGAAAGGGAGGCAAGCGGAAGAACAATGTCAGATGGTGCGCTACTGTGTCGCGAAACGACAGAAACGAGCTATCGGAAACAATGCCGGCAAAACCCGGACACTGTTTCGCAGCAAGGATCGCGCTCGATGCTCCCATGGAAACGCCCCACAGAATCTGCGGCCGGCCCGCAGCCGTCCGCTTCACAAACTCTGAAGCGGCACAGACGTCACGCTTTTCGAATATTCCGATGGTTGTATAGGCCTTTCCGCTTTCACCGTGATTGCGAAGGTCGAACAACAACACTCCGTAACCGCGCTTGCTGGAGTCCGCCGCGCGCTCGAGCAACTCGAGTCTTGAGCGATTTAATCCGTGAACGAAAATGATAACGGGCATCGCGGTGTCGCCCGAATTCCACCAGCCGCGCAAGGGAATGCCGTCACTGGATTGAAATTCCGCCGGCTCGACTGAAAGACCGACGGCTTCCGGCGTTTTTGGCCCACGCTCACGATAGTGAAACCGATTATTCGTGATGAGGAAGGACGCGCCCACAGGAAGAACGACGAATAGAATCAGAAATACCAACCCCGCAATAGCGATGACAAGGCGTTTCATCCAGCGAATGATCGTCGTCTGTTTCATTCTGCTCCAACGGAATAGCTGGCGAGGACGGGACGTTGATCTTCCTCGCGAAGCTCATAGGTCACTTTGAATGGTGGTTCCGCCGTGATGGCCCCATTCAACAGAATTCGTTTCTTGGCGCCGGGTGCGAGTTCACCTGCCAGAACAACGACGATCGGCAACGTGTGCCCCTGCTGAAGAATCAGAAGCTTTCGTCCCAGAAAGTCGGCTTCAACATCGGCGCGCTTTGACGGTTCGATTTTTGCGCTCAACTCGATCGGAACTTCGGATACCGGAGCGGATCCCGTGTTCTCGACCACCAATGACAGAGCCTGTTCGAACAGGTGTTCCTGGCGCAGATCGATCTTTTTATCGAGCTCAAAACTCCACTTCAAGTGTGAATAGTCGGCGTGACTCTTTCTGGGACCAATGGCCCACCCAATAAAGCCGACGAGCAGAAGGGCAAAATAGGGATAGGGTGTTTTGAGACGGAGCTTACGAACGATTTTCGCAATTCTCGGATTCTCGCGCGTGCCCAGACGCTTTCCACACTTCGCGCAGAAGATGCTGTCATCGACAATGTGCGATCCACAATAACGGCAAAACATCGATTTGCTACGCCCAATTGCGCGGCTGATAGAAGCCCAGCGCCTGCTCTTCGCGGGAGCCGGGTTCGGGTTTGAAATCGTACACCCAGCGGACCAGCGGCGGGAGACTCATTAGAATCGACTCGGTACGCCCTCGCGTTTCGAGTCCGAAAATCGTGCCACGATCATAAAGGAGATTGAACTCCACATACCGCCCGCGGCGATAAAGCTGAAATTGACGCTCGCGATCACCGTACGCCGTATTCATGCGCCGCTTCGCGATCGGAAGATACGCATCCAGGAACGAATTGCCCACATCCATCACAAACGCAAAAGTTTTTTCCCGGTCGCCTTCGAGGTAGTCGAAGAAAATGCCGCCAATGCCCCGCATCTCGCCGCGATGCTTTAGAAAGAAGTATTCGTCGCACCATTTTTTGAACTTCGGATAGTACTCGGGATCGTGCCGGTCGCAGACCTGTTTGATCGATCGATGAAAATGCGTGGCGTCTTCCGCGAACGGATAGCAGGGCGTCAGGTCCGTTCCACCTCCGAACCATGCGGCATCCCCCTTTTCGAGATATCTGAAATTCGCATGAACTGCCGGCACCATCGGACTTTTCGGATGAAAGACCAGGGAAACACCCGTGGCGAAGAACTGTGTACCGCTGCCGCGCGGAATCTTCGCCGCGAACTCCTCGGGAAGATTGCCGTGCACGGACGAAAAGTTCACACCCGCCTTTTCGAAAACCTGACCCTGTTCCAGAATACGGGTCCTTCCGCCACCTCCGCCTTCCCGGGTCCAAACGTCTTCGCGGAAGGATGAACCGTCCAGCTCTTCGATGGCAGTCGAGATCCGATCCTGCAGTTCCTTAAAGAACGAATCCGCCTTTTCACTCCAAAGCATGCCGCGCGATTATATACAATTCATTCGTGGCGAACTTATCCGGCATCGACAATTACATCAACTCGTCTCGTGCTGAATATGAATCGAAGCTCTGCGAGTGGGTGGAGATCCCCACCATCAGCGCGGAACCGGAGCACAAACCGGACATCGAACGTGGCGCGGATGCAGCCGTTGACTATCTTCGTTCGCTTGGCGCAGAGGCGGAAAAAGTCCCAACGCCTGGAAATCCGGTTGTGGTGGGGAAATTTCTTACGCGAAAGAATTATCCTACCGTCACCATCTACAACCATCTCGATGTTCAGCCCGCGAATGAGCCGCAGTGGCGGCGGGCTCCATTTGTGTTTCTGAAGGATGGAGATCGTTACATCGGGCGAGGCTCAACGGATGACAAAGGCCCTGCGCTGACGGCGCTGTTCGGAGCACGATACGCCGTACAGCAGGGAATTCCCGTCAACATTCAATTCATTTGGGAACTGGAAGAGGAAATCGGAAGTCCGAACTTCGAACATTTCATGAAGAGCAGGGCTCCGGCGCTGAAGACCGATTCGGTCGTGGTGTCGGACACCATCTGGATTGCTCGAGGGCGGCCGGCGGTCGCCTACGGATTGCGTGGTGTCGCGCCGATGCGTCTCGTATTGGAAACCGGGACGAAAGATGTGCATTCGGGAGTAACCGGTGGAGGCGCGCGAAATCCGATTACGGAGTTGTGCCAGTTGATTGCGGAATGCTATGACGTGCGAAAAGGGCTGGTGCGGATTCCGGGCTTCTATGATGACGTTGCGAAATTGTCGAAAACTGAAATCGAGAGTTTTCTGGCCTCGGGTTTCAGCATCAAGGAATTCAAACGCGCCCACGAGTTAAAAAAGATTCGCGAAGGCAGCGCCGCCGACATCGCAAGCCGGCTTTGGGCCCGCCCGACGTTTGAAGTGCATGGTATCGTCGGCGGATATACGGGACCCGGCGTGAAAACAGCGATTCCTTACAAAGCAGAAGCGAAGATCAGCATGCGTCTCGTGCCAAACCAGAAGGGAAGTACGATTGTTAAGCTGGTCAAAAGTTTCATCAAAGATCGCAATCCTGATGTGCAGGTGATACCTGAATCTGTTTTGTCTCCGTACCTGGGACCGCACTCCGGTCCGTTTGCGGATGCTGCGCGCAGCGCCATGCGAACTGCGTTTGGGATAGAACCTGCGTTCGTACGAGAAGGTGGATCGATAGGCGCAGTCGTGACGATGCAAAAATACCTGAAGGCGCCGATTGTCTTTCTCGGCCTGAGCTTGCCGGAACACGGATATCACGCACCCAACGAAAACTTCGACTGGGAACAGGCATCCGGCGGCATGAAAATGTTCGCGCGATATTTTGAAAGTATTTCGGAACTCAGCTAGCGCTTCGTTCGAGGTGTCTGGCGGTAAGTCTCCAGATCATTTCAGCAAGGTGCTCAGTCGCCACTGGTTTCATCAGGTGTGTCGTGAATCCATCAGAGATGGCCTGCTGAATTTCCCAGTCCATACTTGCTCCCGTGAGAGCAATGGCCGGGATCGATTTTAAGTCGGGAGTGCGGCGAACCCGGCGGATGAACTCGAAGCCGTCCATCATCGGCATTCCCAAATCCGACACAATGACGTCCGGAGGATGCTGGTTTGATATCACAAGCGCATCGACGCCACTGATTGCAGTATCGACAACGAAGCCTCTCCACTCGAGGTCGATTTGCATGACATAGAGAACGTCGGCAGAATCTTCAACCAGCAGCACTCGTGTCATGCCGAAAGCTGTCGCAATTCGATTTCCGCAGGTAAACCGGTGCCACCCTGACGCCACCCTGACGCAGCGATTCAGGGATTTTTGCCCCTTCACCCCGTTGGTTTTTGGCCAGTGAATTCCACGAGTGCCATTAAACACTTGATTCTATTTCCTGACCTGATTGGTAGATCTCGTGCACTGCAAGGGCGAACTCAAGGAGTGGTATGGAAGGGTCACCAGTCCGAGGACAGGACAAGTCGCGCCTTTCGCGGCTGAATGCATCAGCAGACATCCAAAGTTTCCAGTCGAACCTGCTTGAAGTAATACGTGCGGAATTCCCTTATACCCCGTTTTTTTTCGCCGTACCCGAACAGAATTCGCAGGAACTTGGGTTACCGCCATGGATTCGGACTTATCTGGAGCGGCATCCCGGCTTGCTCGACAAGCTTGAGCAGGGTGAGACCGCAGGAATCGATAATTCCACACAACCTTTTCCGAGGCCGGCGACGGCAGCGCGATCGAGAGTCATCCTTGTGCCGATGATGTACGAAGGCAAGCTGCAAGCTGTCGTCGGCATTGAGGCGCCGCTGGAAAAACCTCCCGTGTCCGCCGAAACCATCGAAGCCATCCGGCAGCTCGCGAATGAAGCGGCATCGATCATGGCCCGGCTTCAAAGCATCGACAGGCTCGTGAACGAAAGGAACTCGCTTCTCGCCCTGCTTGAAATGCAATCGCATCTGCAGGCAAACGCAGCTCACGAATTGCGCACACCACTGGCTGCTATTCGCGGCTACGTACGGATGATCGTTGACGGCAGGGGAGGCGAGATCAACGACACTCAGAAGGACTATTTGCGCGTCGTAACCGAGAATACAAATCGCCTCATCAACGTCGTGAACTGGGTCAGCCACGTTGCGGAACTGACCGCTCAGGATTTCAACCTGACCACGTTTGATCTTCGCGATGTGTGGGCCGGCGCGCTGCAATCATATGAGCAGGTGCTCGCGGAAAAATCGGTGGTTCTCGCACAGAAGATTCCGGACGAGCCGTTTGGGATCATCGGGGACAGAGAGAAGCTCACCTATGTCTTCAACGAGCTGATCGCAACGGTTCTGAAGCTCTCGATCCCGGCATCGCCGGTAGCGGTAGAGTTCTCCCATGGAAGAGAGCGCGGAATCAGTTTCAAGATTTCCGTGCAAGGCGCCAACATTCCTACGGAAACAATGAGCAGAATTTTTGAACGTTCCTTTGGCGGCACAGTCAATCCCGTGTCGTCTGTTAGCGATGATCCATCACGGATTTCCCTCTTCGGAGCATACGACGTTATTGGCATGCATGGCGGACGCCTGTTTGTGAATAGCGGGCTAGGACAGGGATCCACATTTTTGTTTACATTGCCGGCTATTACGATTGCCGGCGAGGATGAAAGCAATGAGCAAGCGGTCCATTCTGGTCGTAGACGACGATAAAAATACTCGCGATTATCTCGCGACGTTTCTCACCACATCGGGTTTTGCGGTGGAGTCCCTGGGTTCCGGCGATGAACTCATCGCCCGGCTGGCTGCCGGAGCGGCACCTTCGATGATCCTGCTCGACGTGCTGCTGCCTGGGAAAGACGGTATCGAGATCCTTGCGAGCGTCAAGGCTATTCATCCTGCAATTCCAATCATCATTCTTTCCGGCATCGGCCAGATCAAAACAGTGGTCGAAGCGATGAAAATGGGCGCGTCGGACTATCTGACAAAGCCGTTTGAAGAGGAAGCGCTCGAACTCGCGATCGAGAATGCCATCGAGAAACACCGCCTCAAGGAAGAAGTCAAGACGCTGAAGCAGCAACTGGCCTACGTCGAACGCGGAAACATTCTGACATCGAATCCTCAGATGCTCCGGATCATCGATATCTCCCGGCACGTCGCAGCTACCGACGTTCCAGTGCTCATTCTGGGCGAATCCGGCGTCGGCAAGGAAGTTGTGGCGAGCTTTATTCACGATCAGTCCAACCGGTCGGACGGCCCGTTCGTGAAAGTGAACTGTGCGGCGCTTCCGCATGAGTTGCTGGAATCGGAATTGTTCGGTTACGAACGCGGGGCGTTCACCGGAGCCATTCGCGACAAGATCGGCAAATTTGGTCAGGCAGATAAGGGCACACTCCTTCTCTATGAGATCGGAGAGATGAGCTCGCATTTGCAGGCTAAACTCCTTCACGTATTGCAGGACGCCGAGTTCAGCCGGCTCGGCGGAAAAAAACCCGTAAAGGTCAACGTTCGAATTCTTGCGGCGACGAACAAGAAACTCAAAGAAGCCGTTCTGAAGGGAGAGTTCCGCAACGATCTCTACTTTAGGTTGAACGTGATCAAGATCGACATTCCACCGTTGCGCGAACGCCGCGAAGATATTCCTCTTCTGTGCAATCAATTCCTCGAACAGTATCGCGAACGCTATCAAAGTCCAGTGCAGCAGTTCCCGAAGGAACTTATCGAACTCTTCCTGAGATATGACTGGCCCGGCAACGTCAGGCAGCTCGAAAACGTTGTGAAACGGTACCTGATCCTGCCCGATGCCGATATTTCAAGCGAACTCAAGGTCGTTAATGCGGAACAACCGGTATTCGTGCCGCATGGCAATGTTTCACTCAAGGAAGTTGCCGGCCACGCGGCCGAAGTCGCCGAAAAAGAAGTCGTGCTGCGAATGCTCGAAGAAACCGGCTGGAATCGCAAAGAATCCGCTAGGCGTCTGAGGATTTCCTATAAAGCCCTCCGGAACAAACTGAAGAAGTGGCAGCTCGTCAGGGAGCGGCCTTCTGAAGCAGTCCGAGCGCTGGTCAAGAGCGCATAGACTATGGCTTAACCACATCCCAGTAAGTTTGAATTCGATGCGTGTCGTAATCCACGAGGAAAGGCGCGATCGGCTTGACCATCTGTGTTGAACGATGTCCACGCATGTTGAGCGGATGCGGGCGGCCATTCGGGAAATAGGACCGGATAAAAATCGAATCAGGCGTAATCGGCAGATATTTCACATTGGCAACAAACCGCGCCCAATTCGGTTGTCCGAAAAGATAGAACTCCACATTGGATGTATAGAAGGCGGAAACGGAGAGTCCGTTCGCTTTCAAAAACCCTCCAAAACTCTTGAACGCACGCGGGCCGGAAAAATCGCCGACAATGGGAACCAGTCGATTCTCCTCCTGGAATTTCTTCAGCCACTGAAACGATTCTTCCGAAGAAAGATAGTTTTGCTGCCGGCCCTGCCGGTCGGTCTCGAGGAGCATTTCTTCAAACGTGGGATACATCGACGCATTCCCGCGCCCGATCGAAGAGAATCGGAGATCCAGACCCTCTTCCCAGAACGTCCTGGCAATGTATTCCATCTTGCTCAGATCGTCTGCCGATAGTCTGAGTTTGTAGATGCCGGCCAGTTGGCGCCGGATCGCGGCAACGTTCCTGTGAAACAATGATTCGCTCGTCGGCGCAGCGCGAACCGCATTGAGGAGTTCCTGAAATGTGGCGTCCGGCTTAATGCGCGGAGGTTCTTTCGATAGCATGTATGAAAGGTACTCAGCGCGGTTTGCCGATATCGCAAACAGAGCTTTGAACCACAAATGCTGCAGCATATTCTGGCGGCGAATGTCGGTGATGATCGCCAGTGCCGGACGCGTATGAACAATGTAGGAAAGATTCTGGTCAGGTCCCACGCCTACATAAATACCGCCCGGCTTGACGCGCTGATGGAGTTGGTCGATCACATGAAGGTAGGACGTTTCATTGGAAATGAAGTTGTCGGAATCAAAGTAACCTTCGGGTTCGGACCATTCCTCAATGTATCGGTCGAACTGTTCGATCGATACCTGAACCTCGGTCGCAGCGCGCGGCTCTTCACGTGTACCCGGAAGCGTGCCCGTTCCAAAAACGAGAACCAACACGATTCCCGCGAAACAAATTGCCGCCAGATGAGTTCCAAACACTTTGAGCATGATTCTCAGCCGCAAATCACTATAACCGTAAATCGGGTTTTCGGAATTTGGATTTGGAGATTACAATACGCGAGTGACGTCCGGGGTACCTATTGTGAGCGCACGTTCATTTCAAATTCGAGCCGCTGCTTCCGAGGACATGGACCAGTTGTGTGAGCTGGCAACCCAGTTGCTGACGAATATCCGCGCGGAAGGAACGGCCGCAGATGCCCGCCGGGTCTTCGAACAGATCATGAACTCCGAAAACCGAGGCCTGATTGTGGTTGCAGAGAACAAGGGCCAACTGCTCGGGTATGCGTACGCTTCATATGAATGGCGCGCCGAATTCTGCGGCGAAACCATGGACATCGTTGCTTTGTTTGTCTCGCCTCAATTGCGCGGCAAGGGCGTCGGCGGCAGCCTCATTAATGCGTTGCTGGAAAACGCAAAGCAGCGCGGCATCAGCCGGGTGAGCGCTGAAGTCCATCCCGGAAACTCAGCCATCGAGCGGACATTGGAATCAAGCGGATTCGATCCTGAGCGCCGCACCCTGTGGGGCATGCGGCTGTAGGGATTTTGGATTTCAAATGCTCCACGCTCCATCAACCTGAGCGATACTCCGTGAAAAGCCGGCGATTCATTAAGCGAAGCACTGAACATGGAGCATCGAACGCTTGACATCGAAAAACCTTCCACCTGGGACGGCCGCACTGCGGTCATCCTTGCCCACGGCGCCGGACAGGGCAAGGACTCACCTTTCATGGTCTATTTCCATAATGAGCTCGCAAAGTGCGGCTTCCTGTCGGTCAAGTTCAACTTCGACTATATCGACACCGGCCGGCGCATGCCCGATCCGCAGCCTAAGCTTCAGGCCCGGTATCGTTCCGTTGTGGAAGACATCCTTCGAGAATACAAGCCGGGTCGAGTCATCATTGGCGGAAAGTCCATGGGCGGCCGAGTGGCGTCGTACATTGCTGCGGATACGGCCGGCGTGAAGGGACTCGTGTTTCTGGGTTATCCGCTGCATCCGCCTGGAAAGCCCGAGCAACTCCGCGATGCGCACCTGTATGGCTTGAAAGTCCCGATGCTTTTTATCAGCGGCACAAAAGACCCGTTTGCCGATGGCGATCGCCTCGACAAAGTCGTCCGTAAAATCGGCGGCAACGCCACTTTGAAGCGGATTGAGCGCGGCGATCACTCTTTGAAAAGAAACCGCGGAGACCAGGAGTCCTTAAGAACCGCGGTGGACTGGATCAGCGAGTGGGTGGCTGGTCTCCGCTGATGTTGCGCCCGGTTTTTATCGAGGCGACGTCCGGACGGATTGCCGCGAGGCAGGAACATACATCCGGGAAGCGTATTCTTTGAGCATTCGACTTGCAGAAAAGCGCGGAACAATCGAACGGATCGATTCCTTCAGCATCTGAATCCATCCATGAGGAAGACCGTTCTGGTCGCGATCGTAATAAAGCGGAATGATCTGCTGTTCGAGCAACCGGTAAAGCGAGTCCGCATCGGCCGCATCATCGTAGTGAACTTCGAGGTCTTCCGGAGGATCGCCGATGGCCCAACCGTTATTGCCGTTGTATCCTTCGTACCACCAGCCGTCGAGAACGCTGACGTTCAGAACGCCGTTCATGCCGGCTTTCTGGCCGCTCGTTCCGCACGCCTCAAGGGGCGGCCGGGGATTGTTGAGCCAGACGTCAACTCCCTGCGTGAAGAAATGCGCCGAGTGCATTTCGTAGTTTTCAATGAACGCTACGTGTCCGGCCATTCCATTATCCGCGGCCAGCGAATAAATCTGATGAATGAGATGTTTTCCATGTTCATCGGCGGGATGCGCTTTGCCGGCGAACACGATCTGCACGGGTTTCCACTGGTCGAGCATCATGCTCTTGATGCGATTAAGATCGTGAAAGATGAGCGCAGCCCGCTTGTATCCCGTAAACCGGCGGGCGAAACCGATGGTGAGGGCTTCCGGATCCAGCAGTGTCCCCATTGCAATAACCTGACGCGGATCCACGCGATCCTCCGACCATCGGGTTCGGGCACGTTCTCGCGCGAACGTCAGGAATTTTCGTTTCAGGAGTTGATGGACGTTCCAGATTTCTTCGTCCGGAATCTCCATAACTCGATTCCAAAATGAAATATCGTCGTGGCGATCAACCCACTCGGGCCCAAGGTACCGATCGAACAGGAGGCTGAACTCCTGGGCAATCCATGTCGGCGCATGAACGCCATTCGTGACGGACGTAATCGGAACCTGGTCCTCGGTCTCGCTCGGCCACACCACCTGCCACATGCGCCGGGTTACCCGCCCATGCAGATGACTCACGGCGTTCCGCCATCCGGTCATTTGCAATGCAAGCACGGTCATGTTGAAGGAATCGCCGAACTTTCCGAGATCCATGAATTCCTGCCTGGTGATACCGAGATCGTCCCAATAACCCGCAAAGTGTTTCTCCATCATGTGGAAGGGAAACGCGTCGTGGCCGGCAGGCACCGGAGTGTGTGTCGTAAACAGGCTTGTCGCGCGAACCTGTTCGGCAGCTTCCTCAAAAGTCATGCCCTGCCGGACAAACTCGCGAGCGCGCTCCAACAGCATGAAAGCCGTGTGACCTTCGTTCGCATGAAAAACATTCGCCTGGATTCCGAGTGCGCGAAGCACGCGAACGCCTCCGATACCCAGCACGATTTCCTGTCGGATGCGATGTTCCTTGTCGCCGCCGTAAAGCCGCGCGGACAGTTCACGATCGCCGGTCTGATTTTCATCGACGTCGGTATCCATCAAATACAGCGACACGCCACCCAGGTTCACGCGCCAGACGACCACAAACACACGGAGATTCCCGGCATTCAATTCGACAAGAAACCTTTCGCCGTGGCCGGGACTCGCCGATTCAATCGGCGCCTCTTCGCGTTCGAGCAGTTCGTAAATATCTTCCTGCCAGCCGTCCGCCTGAATCCGCTGGTGAAAGTAGCCCTGCGGGTAAACAAAACCCACGCCGAGCAAAGGAATGCCCAGGTCGCTGGATTCCTTGCAATGGTCGCCCGCAAGTATTCCCAGGCCGCCCGAATAAATCGGCAGCGAAGTGTGAAGGCCGAACTCCGCCGAGAAATAAGCGATGGGTTGTTTGGCCAGATCGGGAAACTCGCGAGGAAACCACTTTTCGCCGACGCGCATGGCTCGGTCGAAATGTTTCATGGTCACTTCATATTCGCGGAGAAAGTCAGGATCTCTCGCGCCCGTTACCAGCCGCGAGGGATCGATTTCATGCAGAAGTTTGACCGGGTTGTGCTGAGTGTTCTTCCAGAGATCGGGATCCAGGCGTTTAAACAAAAGTCTGGCGCGATAATCCCAACTCCATCTCAGGTTGTATGCAAGATCCTCCAGGCGTTTGATGCGCTCCGGAAGGTGAGGAAAGCGTGAACTCTGCATCAATTCTTCAGACAACGTTCAAAACTATGAATGAAATAGTCCAACTCCTCGTCGGTCGCGTGTCCCACGTGACCAATTCGAAAAGTACTATCTTTGATTTTTCCCAAACCACCTGAAATCTGAATCCCAAAATCCTTCTCGAGTCTTTGCCGGAATGCCGGAATGTCGAAGCCTTTCGGAGGCACGACGCCCGTAATCCCATTGCCTGGCTTGAGGGCATAGATTTCCATACCCGAGCGTTTGACAAGATCGCGGATTCTATCAGCAACATGAGCGCGTCTTTTAAAGATGTTTTCCATGCCTTCAGCCTGGATGTATTCGAGAGCGCCGTCGAGTTCAAGCAGCAACGAAAGAGCGGGAGTGAAGGGAACGGCGCCCTTGAGCTTTCTCCAATCGAAGTAGAACCGCGCCGATTTGGCGGTTGCGGACTTTTCCCAGGCCCTCGGACCAACCGCAATCACACCGAGCCCCGGCGAAACCATCAATCCTTTCTGGGAACCTGCGACGATGACATCGATGTTCCATTCATCCATGGACATTGGAGAGACAGCCAGCCCTGATACGGCATCGACTGCGAAAATCTTGTTTTGTGACCGAATCAGTTTGCCGGCCTCCGCCAGATCGTTCAACACGCCCGTCGAACTCTCGCTCCACGTATGAAAAACGACCTGAGCTGCGGGCCACTGCTTCAAGGCGCCCTCGATTTCTCCGATGCTTGCGCCGCGACGCCAATCCACTTCGGCAACGCGTGGAGTAAGGCCATGAGCCGCCGCCATATCAACCCAGCGTGTTGCGAACGAACCACCGACCATAACGATGACTTCATCGCCGGGCGAAGTGAGATTCACTATCGCGGATTCCATCGCGCCAGTGCCCGAAGACGCGGAGAACATAATGTCGTTACTTGTCCCGAACAAAGGTTTGCAGCCGTTCTGCAGTCGCGACAGCAGTTCCATCATCTGCGGAGAACGATGGTTGAACAACGGCCGGTCCCCCGCGGCTCGCACGTAGTCCGGCACCTGCATCGGACCCGGCAAAAACAGTAACGGCTTTCTCATTCCTTCTCCCGAACCGCAGCGGTGGTCTATGACCGCACTTACAGTCCCAAAGCAAAATGTGATCATACCAGAAACGAATGCTAGTATTGGGGAACATGCGGCCTCCCGAATATCAGATTCCGTTCGATTTCCGGCCGGCTCGAAGCCTTCTTGTGCGCCTCGCCGTTATCGTCGTCTTTCTTATCGCCGCGTTTCAGTCGATTTCGTTTTATGTGGAAAGTTTGTGGTTTGCCAGCCTTGGTTTCGAACCGGTGTATTGGTATCGCCTGCGCGCTCAAGCCGGTGTTTTTTTCGGATTCACCATTGCAACGGCGCTGGTTCTTTGGATTCTGTTTCGAATTGTGATGCCGGCCGCAGGCCACACGCGCCGGCCGTTTCTTCAGTTTGGCCAGGAAGCGATCGTGATTCCAGCAGGCGCAACCTTGAAGCGGCTCATGCTTCCAGTCGCGGTCGTTATCGGAATATTCTTCGGGCTGACATTTGCATCGGACTGGAATACGTTCACGTTGTATTTGAACAGTGTGCCGTCCGCTTCCGTGCCCGATCCCATCTTCGGTAAACCCATCTCGTTTTATTTTTTTACTTTGCCGGTCCTTGAATCGATTTCGGCGTGGCTCCTCGTGGTCGCCGTGATCGGACTGATTGCCGCAATCCTGCTTTCGATAACCGACCTCAGTGCCCGTTTCAAAGGCATTTCACTGGCCCTGGGAGTTCTGCTTCTCGCTGTCGCATTTCAAACCTATGTGGGACGGTATTCACTGCTGCTCGACGACCATACTCTGTTCACAGGCGTTCGATATGTCGATGTGAACATCGTTATTCCCGGTCTTTGGTTCGTCATCGCAGCATTGATTCTCGGAGCCGCAATCGCGTTTGCCAATGTGGCGAGCGGGCGAATTCGGAATCTTGGACTGGCGATCGCCGTTCCGGCTCTGACTTACGGAGCGGCGGGAATTCTGGCGCCTTTTTACGTAACGACCTTTGTGGTTCGTCCGAATGAACTCGTCCGCGAGCGCCCGTTTATCAGGAACAACATTGAATTCACACGAGCAGCTTTTGGTTTGAATAAGATCGAACAGGTGCCATTCGAACCGCGATTGACGAATGCCGTGTTCGATCCCGCTGCCCATCAGGAAACGTTGAGCAACGTACGCCTGTGGGACTGGCGAGCGCTCCAATCCACATTGCGGCAGATCCAGGAAATTCGACCCTACTACGATTTTCAAGATATTGACGTCGACCGGTACGCGATCGATGGAAAGAACCAGGCCATAATGCTGGCTGCAAGGGAACTCAGCCTTGGAAAACTCCCGGTGGAATCCAGGAATTGGGTGAACGAACGCCTGGTTTATACGCATGGGTACGGCGTCACGATGAATCCCGTGAGCCGCTTTACGAAGGAAGGCCTGCCGGAGTTTGTCCTGTCCAACATGCCGGTTGAAAGCACGCGGCCAGAGATTCAGGTGAAGCGTCCGGAAATCTATTTCGGAGAACTCGCGGATTGGCCGGTGTATGTCAAAACGAAGCAGAAAGAGTTCAACTATCCGGAAGGAGAAGCCAACAATACCACAACGTATGAAGGCAGCGGCGGCATCGCCATGGGATCGTTTTTCCGCCGCCTGATGATTGCCTGGACTATCGGCGACATTACAAAAGTTCCTTTCTCCGACGACGTTACATCCGAAAGCGTGCTGCTCATGCGCCGCAATATTCGAACTCGAGTTGCGGAACTGGCGCCATTCCTCCTCTTTGATCAGGATCCGTACATCGTTGTCGGTACAGACGGCGCTCTTTATTGGATGATGGACGGCTACACCGTTTCCGATCGCTATCCGTATGCCCGGCATCTTACGCTCGGAAACCAGTCCCTCAGCTATATCCGAAACAGCGTCAAGACCGTCATCGATGCCTACAACGGCAGTGTGCACTTTTACGTCTTCGATCCTTCCGATCCTTTGATTCAGGCCTACCGCAAAATGTTCCCGAGCTTGTTCACTGACGCGGGCCGGATGCCTGATTTTCTCAGGGCGCACATCCGTTATCCGGAATTGCTCTTTCGCTCTCAGGCTGCTGTTTACTCCACTTATCACGTGGAAAACGAACAGGTCTTCTACAACAGGGAAGATGTCTGGACGATTGCCCAACAAGGGCGCACGCAGCAGGGCCAGGGATCTGCGGATGTGATCGAACCTTACTATGTACTCATGAATCTTCCAGGCGAAAAAGACCAGGAGTTCCTGCCTATTCTGCCGTTCACTCCAGCCAATCGGAACAACCTCATCGGATGGATGGCGGGCCGCAGCGATGGCGACAAATATGGAACACTGCGAGCCTACCGGTTTCCGAAAACGAAGTTTGTCGATGGGCCTTTGCAGATCCAGGCGCGGATCGATCAGGATCCGCAACTCTCATCTCAACTCACGCTCTGGAACCAGCAGGGCTCAACCGTTATCCGGGGTAACCTTCTGGTGATTCCTCTCAACGATACGTTGTTGTTTGTCGAACCGATCTACCTGCAGGCCGAACGCAGTCCGATGCCGGAACTGCGACTTGTCGTCCTCGCGACTCAGGACCGTCTTGCTTACGCTCCACGTTTTCAAGACGCCCTGAATCAATTGCTGCAGGCTGGGACCTCGCCTGCACCATCTGCAGCCGCAACCGGCGTATCCGGCGAGAAACCCGCTGCCTCCGGGCAGCCGGCCCAACCGGCGGCGGATATGCGTTCACTCGTCGATCGCGCCAATCAGGCATTGGCGGACTATCGCCGATTGACCTCGGAAGGCAAGCTTGGCGAGGCAGGCGCCAAACTGGATGATCTGAAACGTACGCTCGAAGAGATGAATCGCAGGGGCGTCTCGCCGAAATGACGCCGATTCGTCTGCTGGCCATCGATCTCGACGGTACTCTCCTCGACAGCACGTGGACGCTCAGCAACATTAACCGGGATGCTTTGCGCGCGGCATACGATCACGGTGTACAGATTGTTTTCGTGACGGGACGCCGGTATCACACCGCGAAGCCCATTACGTCAACGTGCGAATTTCCCCACTTCGTGATCACGACTGCAGGCGCCGTCACACGGTCGAGTTCGGCTGAACGATTATTTCTGCATACATTGGACCGCGACCTCGTACGTGAGGTTTTGCTGCTGACGGAACACCTGCGGCCGTGGACGTTTATGATTTCGGAAGCCGAGGGCATGGAAGACGTATTTTGCGAATCTCCCCTGCTCGAGAATTTGCACGTTGCCCGCTATGTCCAGCGAAACGAAGAATTCCTCGTCCGCGTGCCCAGTCTGCCCGGAGCCGTCACGGCAAGCGTCCTCGAACTCGTTCTGATTGGATACTTTGAAGAAATGCGGAATGCCGCCGAATTCCTCGATCGCCTTCCGATACGGCATCGTTTGAATGTGCTGAGAACCGAATACCCGGAACGGGACCTGTGCCTGCTGGATATACTCGATTCTTCGACGAACAAAGGTGCGGCCGTGAAGCAGCTCGCGGAATCGCTGGGAATTCCCAGGAACTCCGTGATGGCCCTCGGCGATAACCACAGCGATATCGACATGCTGAAGTATGCCGGTTGTCCCGTGGTGATGAAAAATGCAACCGATGAACTGCGGACGGCCGGCTGGCCCATCACCGCGAGTAACGACGACAATGGCGTCGCTCAGGCCATCGGCGAATTCATTCTCAAAATGCCTTTGCAAATTCCAGCGCAATGAGCGGCGCGTTCGGATTGTCTTCGTGCTTGATATACGCAAAGACATCGATGCCGCTTTGAGCCCAGGCCTGAATTCGATCCTGCCATTCCTTCCGGCGATTTGCATCGTACTCGGATCGCCGCAAACGAACATACGTAAATGGAGCCGTCAACTCCATGGGCGTCTGGCGATCATCGGCATCATGAATGCAAAGAGCAACACCGTGCGCGCGGAGCAGCTCATAGATATCATCTGCAAACCAGGAGTCGTGCCGGAATTCAAACGCTGCGGGTATACCTCTGGGAAGCACGGATAAGAATGTTTCCAGCTTTTGCCGATCGCATTTGAAGAACGGCGGCAACTGAAACAGGACCATGCCCAGGCGATTCTCGAGTCCCGGTACGACGCCCAGGAAGTAATCCAGAGCTTCCGACGGAACCTTCAGCCTTTGCCGATGGGTAATTTGCTGCGAGGCCTTAAGGGTAAACTTGAAGTTCTCCGGAGTTGCGCTGCGCCACGCGTCGATCGTCTTCGCACTCGGCATGCGGTAAAACGTGTAATCGATTTCAACGCTGTTGAGTTTTTCGGAATAGTAGTGCAGAAATTGCCGGTCCGGGAGATCCGGCGGATAGAAAATCGGCTTCCATTCTTTATAGCTGAAACCAGAGGTACCGAACCAAATCGCCGCCATTCGCGGATTATGGCGCACGGCGATAACAAAACGCCCGCCAATATTGAACAAAGTGTTACAGGGTATGAAATATTAGCGAAAAATGGGCTGTTTTTAGGCGTTTTCAGCGGCGCTTTTCAACAGTCATGAGACTGTCCAAAACCAGTGCAACCCGCTATAAAAGCTCATTTTAGGTAAGATACTCGCACTGCCACCGGCCATTTCCACAGGCTTTTCCACAGTTTTTGTGCAAGGCAGGGAGAGAGCGGATATAAGTTTACATAATAGGCATTATGTGACGTTACGCATCGTGCTCTACCTCGGCTATAATGCCCGTCATGAGTGCCTTCGATCTTCTCCGCCGGCCCGTGCGCGATCTGCGAATCTCCGTCACCGATCGCTGCAATTTCCGGTGCACCTACTGCATGCCATTTGACGAATATCAATGGATGGACCGTCACGAGGTCTTATCCTTTGAAGAGATCGAACGGCTCGCGAGGATCTTCCTTGAATTTGGTATTGAAAAGATCCGTCTCACGGGTGGCGAACCACTCGTTCGGAAGGATCTCGATCAATTGATCGGCCGGCTCTCGAGTCTCTCCGGGCTTCACGACATCACACTAACCACGAACGGCGCGCTCCTTGCCGAGCAAGCAGCCAGGTTGCGAGCCGCGGGACTGAGCCGAATTAATGTCAGTGTCGATACGCTTCGGCCGGATCGCTTCACCGCACTCACGAAACGCGGAAACCTTCAGGATGTCCTGGCCGGCATTTTTGAAGCGAAGAAGACAGGGATCTCGCCGATCAAAATCAACGCCGTGATCATCAAAGGAACCAATGACGATGAGATTCTCGATCTTGTCGAATTCGCCCGAACCAATAGCTTCGAGATGCGCTTCATCGAATACATGGATGTCGGAAATGCCAATGCCTGGAGTCTCGAAAAGACGGTTACGAAGAGGGAAATCCTCGATGTCGTGAATTCCCGCTTCCCTGTTCGTGAAATCGGCCGTGCCAACGGCAGCGCGCCCGCGGTCGATTATGAGTTCCTCGATGGCGCCGGCGAAATCGGCATCATTGGTTCGGTAACCGAGCCTTTCTGTTCAAGCTGCACACGCGCGCGACTCACCGCGGACGGAAAGTTGGTCACGTGCCTGTTTTCGGAATCGGGATTCGATCTGAAGCTTCTGCTTCGCTCGGGAGTTTCCGACGATCAATTGCGCGAGCGGATCGCCGCGATCTGGTCCGCGCGTTCCGATCGTTATTCGGATCTGCGATGGGAGCAAGTCCAGCGCGGCGGATACAGTCCACGCAGCCATAAGAAGATTGAAATGATCACGCTCGGCGGTTAAACGCCCGGGATTTCAATTTCCGGTCTTTCCTTCAGAAACACTTCACCTTTCGGCGTGACATAAATGGATGGGCGGAATCCCGGCTCCTGTCCGATGTAGTTCTCTGAGATCAGGAAATCGATCATTTCGGTGACCGACTTGATGGAGTAGTCCTTCAAGAGACCGTACGTCGAAAGAGACCGGTAATCCAGGATCGACGACTCCCCCGATCCCGCAAGAATCTTCGCAACTTTTTCCCTTCCCAATTTTTGGTGCACACGCAGGATGCATGAAAGGATTTTCAGTGCGACGATTGTGGAGGACTGAGGCGTTGCGTTCGGCTGCGCCTTCCTTCGCGGCTGTTCCACAACTTCAACTTTTGCGCCGCGTGGAAACTTCTCGGGACGGCAGCGGCTGCAATTCTCACAATTCCGGCTGCGGCTCCATTCGCCGAAGTAACTCAGGATAAAGCTGCGGTAACAGTGTTTTCGGAATCGGCTTGCATAATTCAGCATCACGCCGAATTTCTTGTATTCAAACTGCCGCCGCGATTCGAGCTCTTCAAACTTGATTCCTCGAAGCGACGTATCGTCGGGCTTCAGAATGCGCACTCCGCGTCCGTCCCGGGTCTGAATCTTTTCAAGATAGCCAAAACGTGACAGCAACGCGATTGATGCATGAAACCGGTGATCCCTTGTGCCGGATAGTTTGTTCCAGGCATCGCCCACAACCTGAGGCGTTCCGGGGCGGCAGAGCTTTCCGAAAACATATTTCAGGATGTCTGGAGGCGGGTGACTGGAGTCGATAAAGAATTCCGGGATCCATTTGTCCGCGTAGTTGAACAACAGCAGGCAGCGTGCAGGATCACCGTCCCGGCCGGCACGGCCGATCTCCTGGTAATACGCTTCGAGAGAATCAGGAATATCCGCGTGAACGACAAAGCGGACATGACTTCGGTCGATTCCCATTCCGAACGCGTTGGTTGCAACGATCACGCACTGTGAAGCGTTCATAAAGCGTTCCTGAACGCCTTTACGATCCTGGATGCCCAGGCCCGCATGATATGCAGCGGTTTCGATGCCGGCCCGGCGCAGGCTGCCGTAAATGTCTTCAACATTTTTGCGAGTGCCGGCGTATACAATTCCCAGCGGCGCCCAGCGCGCCAGTTCGATGATCATCCGGATTTTTTCGGCGCTCGTTCCGACTTCGCGAACTTCGAGGTACAGATTCGGTCGATCGAATCCGCTGACGATTTCGGAAGCGTTTTCAATCCCAAGCTGAGCCAGAATATCGCGCCGCACCGCGGGAGTAGCCGTGGCCGTCAATGCCAGCACAGCCGGCGAATGCAGTTCGCCGATAACACGCCGCAGCCTCAGATAGTCCGGACGGAAATCGTGTCCCCAAAGAGAGATACAGTGCGCTTCATCCACGGCAAACAGGCTCACTTTCAGTCGTGAGAGTCCCGCCCGGAATTCGTCGTTTTGAAAACGTTCCGGCGCTACATAGAGCAGCTTGATGCGTCCTGCGATGGCCTGTTCGAGGCGGCTTCTTTGTTGCTCCCGCGAAATGCTGCTGTTGATTACTGTCGCGGGTAAGCCAAGCTGATTAAGCTGATCGACCTGATCCTTCATCAATGCAATGAGAGGCGACACCACAAGCGTCAATCCGGGAAGCGCGAGTGCGGGTAATTGATAACAGAGCGACTTTCCACTGCCGGTCGGCATGACAGCCAGGGCGCTTTGTCCGGCCATGACCTTATCGATGACTTGTTTCTGGGCGGGACGAAACTCCGCGAAACCAAAGCGCGCGCGAAGCAGTAACGTGAGATCCATGGGTGCAACGGTCCATTCGCGACGTTGTGGCGTTTGGATACCCGTGTGTCCGCGATTCCGCTGAAACACAGAGAACAACGGACACAACGTCGCAAAGTTTGAGCTTAGTACTCGCTTTCAGAACCAGCGGCGGCCGCTTCGGAGCTTGGCGGGCCGCCCTGGCCGGACTGCTGCATGGCTGCTGCCATTTCGGCTTCGGTAGGCTCGGCCTTGTGGGTGGCAATCATCCACTTGTTGCCTTCCGGATCGGTAACCATGCCGCACCGGTCACCCCAGAACATATCCATAACCGGCATGACCACATTCGCGCCGCGGGAGACGGCCTGCTTGAAAATACCGTCGACATCATCGACAAGAATGTAGAGCGTCGTGGGAGTGTTCCCGATGGATAACGCCCCCAGACTCTGTTGCTGGGGGGATTCCGGGCTGAGCATCAGTGTCGTGTCTCGAAGCCGAAGTTCGGCGTGAAGGGGGCCTGAAGGACTGTCCATGATCGCGCGGACCTTGAAACCAAAAGCATCTCTGTAGAAATCCACAGCGCCGCGAACATCACGAACGGCAAGCATCGGCGTCATTGCGCCATACTGTTTGCGATTTAAGGGATCGATTTTTTTTGAAGCGGCTTTTCGTGCAGCCGGTTTTGCTGCTTTCTTCTTTGCGGACTTCGCCGCCTTCGGCTTGGCCGCCAGACGAGCGGCCTTCTTCTTTTCCTTCTTCTTCTCTTTTTTCTTCTTCTTTCCAGCTTTGGCCATTCTTTGAACTCTCCTTCTCCAAGCGCGTTGAGGCTAGAACTTTAGCACTCTTTCACGTAACGTCATTGGTCGTGAAGCGATTTTTTTTCGTCATCCTGATCGTGTTTGCTTTCATCTCCGGCTGCTCCGGGCCTCCTTCACTGACGCCGGATGTTTTGTCTGCCGCTCAGGAAAAATGGAAGGCCAGCCGCCCCGCCGCTTACAAGCTTCAAGTTGAAATGTCGGGCGATCGTGTTGAAACAGGAAAATTTGAAGTGACAGTCGAGGACGGCAAAGTCACAAGCCTGCGTCGTAACGGGTTATCGATCAGTCCAAATTCCGGACAGGACTACTCGATGGAGGGTTTGTTTCACGTACTCCAACAGGAACTCGGCCTTGCCGAAAAGCCGGCGATGCTCGGGGCGCCGGAAGGCTATTCGGTTTACATGAATGCACGATTCGATGACCAGACAGGACGGCTCGTCGAGTATCGCCGCACGGTCGGGGGCGCGTCGAATTCGATCGAGATCAAAGTGCTGGAGTTTCTGAAATAGAAACCAGGTTCATGGCCCTGCCTCCCAGGAACGCGAACACATTCTCGATAGCCATTGCCAGTCCGGCCTCGGTTGCTTCTGGAGTAACGCCGGCCGAATGCGGCGTCAACACCACATTCGGCATGCTCAGGAAAGGAGATTCCGGCGGAAGCGGCTCTCGCTCAAACACGTCGAGGCCCGCTCCCGCAATTTGCCCCGACTGCAGTGCTTTGACGAGGTCTGCTTCGCGAACAATCGCGCCGCGCGCTGTGTTGATCAGGATCGCGCCAGGCTTCATCAAATGGAAATGCTCACCCCGAATCATTCCATTCGTCTGTGCGGACTGCCGCACGTGGATGCTGATGACATCCGAACGGCGGAAAACATCATCGAAGGAAACCCATTCCGCGATATTACCCGCGGGATGAAAAGTCCAGGCGATGACGTTCATCCCGATTCCCTTACCGAGCCGTGCAACTTCGCGGCCGATAGCGCCCGCTCCGATCAGCCCCAGCGTTTTGCCTCGAAGCTCCGTTACGAGCGCGCGCGGCCATTTCCCTTCCCGGACTTCGCGATCCACTCGAACGGTCTGTTTTGCCGTTGCCATGATCAGCGACACCGTGTGTTCTGCCACAGCATTTGCGGAAACGGCCGGCGTGTTCGTAACGGCAATTCCAAATTCCCGCGCGGCGTCAAGGTCGACATGATCCGTTCCCGTCCCCCAGATGGAAATCAATTTCAGGTTCGGGCATTGGTGCAGAACTTCTCTGGAAAAGCGCGAAGTCGCCCGGATGTTGATGACCACTTCGGCATCACGAATTCTTGCGAGCAGATCTTCGGCCGTGCCCGGACGCGTGGAAAACACCTGCACGTCGTGTCCTGCAAGGCGCGCGAATGCCCCGCTCGGCCGCATAACCGCAGGCTCATCGTCAGGAATCACGATGCGCGGCATGCGTGTTTCAGTCTTCGAGTCCGTAACGTTTGAGTTTATTGAGAAGACCCTGATGGCTCAGTCCGAGGAGCTTCGCAGTGCGGCGGCGGTCGCCTGCGGTCTGACTCATCGCTTCGCGGATCATTTGGATTTCAAGAGCAGTGACGCGGTCCTTGAGCTGCTGCTTATCCGCAGATTGCTTCCCGGAGGATTCCGTTGAAACCGCAAAGCGCTCTTCCTGGATCGACTCCGAAAGATCGCTGACCTGAATCTCGCTGCCGACCGCCAGCACCATGGCGCGTTTTACTTCGTTTTCGAGCTCGCGCACATTGCCGGGCCAGGGATAGGACGTAAGCGCTTTCAAGGCATCCTGCGAAAACCCCTGAACATCGTGGCCGATTTCCTTAACGTACTTTCTAAGAAAGTGCATCGCCAGCAGTGGAATATCGGCGCGGACTTCGCGCAGCGACGGCATGTGAATGTGGATGACATTCAGACGGAAAAACAAATCCTGGCGGAAACGGTTTTGCTTGATCTCCTCCTTGAGATCCTTATTTGTCGCCGCCACCAGCCGGATATCGATCGGCACGGGCTTTCGGCCCCCGACCCATTCGACTTCGCGCTCCTGAAGAACACGAAGCAACTTTGCCTGCGCCGTCAGACTAAGATCGCCGATTTCATCCAGAAAGAGCGTTCCTCCGTTCGCAGATTCGATTCGTCCCACACGGCGTTCAACGCCTGTGGCGACGCCTTTTTCGATTCCAAACAGCTCGCTCTCGACCAGCGCTTCCGGCAGCGCGGCGCAGTTGACGGCGACGAACGGTTTCGTTCGCCGCGGACTCATATAGTGGATGGCGCGCGCCGACAGTTCCTTGCCGGTGCCGTTTTCTCCAGTGATGAGAACCGAAACTGAGGTGTCCGCCGTCTTGTCGATAATGGAGCGAATCTCGTTGATCTTCGAGCTCGTGCCGAGAACGCTTTTGTTCGTAAAACGCTCTTCGACTTCCTTGCGAAGGCTTTCGTTTTCTTCGATCAGCTCCGCCTGCCGTACTTCCAGTTCAGACATCGCCTGTGCGTTTTCAAGGGCGATGGCGGCCTGGCTTGACAGCGCTTCAACAAAGTGTTCGTCTTCCGGCATGAACTTGCCGCTCTTCTTGTTCAAGACCTGAAAAACGCCAACGATTTCCCTCCGGAAATTTCGCAGTGGCACACTGAGAATATTTCGGGTGTGGTATCCGGTAATGGAATCAATTGAAGGATAGAACAGCGGAGACTTATACACGTCCTCGACGACCAGAGTCTTCGCGGCAATCAGCACGGCACCGGCAATACCCAGGCGCGCATCAAAGCGAATCGTATCGGAAACGCCGAGCGCCACTTTTGCCCAAAGCTCTCCTTTGTCTCTATCGAGAAGAAAAATCGTGGCTCTTTCGGCATCCACGAGTTTGGTTGCTTCGTCCGCGATCAGTTTCAAGAGTTGATCGAAGTTCTTCTCGGAGTTGATCAGCCGCGAGATGTCAAGCAGAGCGGTGTACTTATCCAGTATGGAATGCGGCGAATCGGCTTTCATATAATCCTTGCCCTATGAAACAACGTATTTTCTCGGCTTTTCCCAAAGAGGGCCTTCAATTCCTCCGGGCATTGAAGCGCAATAATAATCGCGAATGGTTCCAGGAACACAAGAGTATTTACGAAGAACGGCTCAAACAGCCGATGGCGGATCTTATTGATGCGCTTGCCCTGGACTTCAAGCGATTCGCTCCCGAAATGCTCGCGACATCCAAGGTCTCGGCGTACCGCATCTATCGTGATACGCGATTCTCGAAAGATAAGTCGCCCTACAAGACTCATGTGGCGGCTGTTTTTCCCCGGTCCGGCCTCAACAAGCACGAAGGGGCGAGCTTCTATGTGCACATCGCGCCGACCGAAGTGTTCATTGGTGGCGGCCTGTACATGCCTCTCCCTGAAGATCTCCATGCGGTCAGGAACCACATTGCCGGCCGAACAAAAACCTTTCTTGGAATCATCCGCGAGCGCCGCTTTCGGAAACTGTTTGGAGAAGTAACCGGCGAGCAACTCAGCCGGGTGCCGCGCGGATTTGACGTCAATCATCCGGCTGCAGAGTACCTCCGATATAAGCAGTTTCTTGCCGCAAGGACACTCGATCCCGAAGCTGCAGTCAGGCCTGGCTTTTATAAATCGGTGTTGGAAACATTTGAAGGGATGCTGCCGTTCATTCGATTTCTCAATGAACCCATCGTCAAGGCAAAGCGGGAGCGGGACCGGCGGCTTGCTCTGGAACAGTAACCGGTCACTGTTGAGCGTCCAGGCCGCCCGATCGCCGGATCACATCAAAGTACGTCCGGACTTTACCGGATTGAAACGCTGCTACCGTTCCGGGAATGCTGTCCAGCAGGGTTACGGAACGCGCGCTCGGAGAGGTGGGAAATCTCAGGCCATAGTTGTTGAAATACGCGCGGATGAAAACACTGTCCGCTTCGGTTGGAAACGACGCGACGTTGCTGTAGAACTTTTTCCAATCGTCGCTCTGAAATAAATAAAACTCGACATTCGAAGTATAGAAAGTCGTGACCGTGGCGCCATGCTGCTTCAGGTAACGTCCAACGGAGCGTAGCGCCTTGTCTCCCGCAAAATCTCCCACGATGGGAATGACCCGGTTCTCCGATTCCAGTTTCTTCATGGCCTCAAAGTTTTCTTCGGAGGCCATGTAGCTGTGGTTTTCGCCTTCACCGTCTGTCTCAAGCATCAGTTCCGAATAGCTTGGAAACCGGCGCCATGAATACTGGTTCGGGAATGAATATCGAATTTGAGGACCGCCGCCGGCGAACGCGTTATAGACATATTCCAAATTCATGAGGTCGCTCTCACTGAGCGTGAAATGATGGAGACGAAAATTCTCCGTCACTTCAGCCAGAGTCGCCCTCGCGAAAGCGGAGTCGGATTCGCGGCCTTCGAAAATATCGAACAACTCTTCGAGCGTCGCGGCTCTTGCCAGATCCGGGGGCACAGGCCTGGCAAACAGTCTGGATAGAAACTCGCGCCGGTTGCGTGAGAGTTCGAACAACGCCTTGTACATCAGGTGCTCGATCAAATTCTGCCGCCGGATATCGACGATGAACGCGAACGCCGGATCCACGGCCACAAGGTACGTGAAGTTCTGGTCGGGGCCGACGCCGACATAAATACCGCCCGCGCGGGTCTGCTTATGCAAATCCGGAACAACCGTTTGGAAAGTGCTTTCGTTGGACACGAAGTTGTCCGATCGGAAATAACCGCCGGGTTCGGAAAAGTCCTCGATGATTTTCCAGAATTCGGCATCCGATAAATGAGTGGGCAGGCTGGGTTTAGGAACTTCAGGCCGAATGCGCACATACGATGCGCCAATCGCAAGTCCTATTGCCAGAATCGCTATCAGCGCCGATCGCCGAAGGTGGATCACGGGTCTCATCCTACCTTTGAATTGTTCTAAACCTCGCGAGAAATTTGTTGTCTACCAATGACAATCTGTTAGGATTTTGCAATTGTTGGAGTTTTCAAGGATGAGGCACATTTTTCGGACTACGTTGTTCGTCGCGATGTTCCTGGCCGCCTCCCTTCTCGTAGCTGCCGTCGCTACTAATTGCACGTACCTCCAGGATCCATCGCAGTTCCTTTATTCGCCCCATAAACATTGGAGCGAGATTTCCATCGAAAACGAAAAAGTCGCGCTTGCGTTGCGGCCGGTTCTGAATCGCCTCGCGGTCACGGCCGCGGATGCGAAACCCGATCCCACGCCTCGCAAGAATTTCATCGACGAGTACATCTTTTCCAGAATGGAACGGGACGGTATCACGCCGTCGCCGCTGTCTGACGACCAGGCGTTTTTCCGGCGCGTCAACCTGGACCTTACCGGAAGGATCCCGTCTGCCGATCAGGTGCGCGCATTTGCCTACGACACGAATCCGGCGAAGCGGGATGTCCTCGTGGATTCACTCATTGGCAATGCTGAATTCGTCGACAAGTGGACGATGTTCTTTGGCGATCTCTACAAGAACAACGCCAACGCCACAAACGTGAATCGTTATTTCCAGGGACGCGATGCGTTTTATTCGTACTTAAAGAATTCCATTGCGACCAACAAGCTGTACCACCATATGGCCTACGAAATCATTACGGCCAACGGCGACAGTTTTGTGGACGGTCCCACGAATTGGATTGTGGGTGGAACTGTTCCAATGGGACCGGTGCAGGATACGTATGATGGCCAGGCAGTAAATCTTGGATCGATGTTCCTCGGCCTGAATACTGTCGATTGCCTGCTCTGTCACGACGGAGCACGCCATCTCGACAGCGTCAATCTCTGGGGCAAGCAGCAAAAGCGCGCGGACCTATGGGGCCTTTCGGCATTTTTCGCGCGGACACAGATGCCCGCCACGGTGGTCAGCCAGAATCCGCAATACGTCAAGAGAACGATTTCTGATCTCACAACAGGCGATTACCGGCTAAACACGACTACAGGAAATCGCACGACTCGCGCTCCAATCAACGGCAACGCCGTCGTCGCTCCGAAATACCCATTCACCAATCAGACGGTCGGCGCGAATGCGAATCGCCGCGTGTCGTTGGCCAACATGGTTACGGCGGATCCGCAGTTTTCACGGGCGATCGTGAACTATATCTGGGAAAAGTTAATGGTCGTCGCGTTTGTGACGCCATCGAATGCGTTCGATCCCGCGCGGCTCGATCCCAACAATCCACCTGCGGAACCCTGGACGCTACAGCCGACGAACCCGGAACTCCTTGCCGCGCTGTCTCAATGGTTCCGCGACAACAACTACGATCTTCGCGCTCTGATAGCGCTCATTGCAAAGTCGAACGCGTATCAGCTTTCATCGCAATATCCGGGTGAATGGAAGGCCGAATACGTTCCCTACTATGCGCGAAAGTTTGCGCGGCGTCTGGATGCTGAGGAGATTCACGACGCCATCGTGAAGGCTGCCGGCGTTCCCGTCACGTACTCGCTCGATTACAACGGCTCAACGTATCCTCTGCCTCCCGTGAATTGGGCAATGCAGCTTCCGGATACCATCGAACCCCGCGGAACCACGACTGCTCAGTTCCTTAACGGATTTGGCCGTGGCGACCGGGATCAAAGTGTGCGCGATTCCAGCGGTTCGCCGATACAGGCATTGAACATGATGAATCACACGTTCATCATGACCCGCATTCACAGCACGAACAACGGTTCAACGGTTCAGAGCCTGCTGCGGCAAACGAGTGATCCTCTGGGCATCATCGAGAATCTGTACCTGACGACCTTGAATCGTTTCCCGATGGATGCGGAGATTCCAATCGCTGCAGCGACGATGAAACGCCTCGGCAATACCGCCGGTGCTCAATCCCTGCAGTGGGCGTTATTGAACAAGCTCGAGTTTATTTACAGCTATTAATATGGATCGAATTATCAATCGCCGGGTTTTCTTTGAGCTCACTGGAGCGGGTGTCGCAGGCTACTTCATGTCGCCGAAGGATCTCCTCGGAGATACAGGCATCACGTATGGTGACGCGACCGTCCTCAATACCGCGAAGTACGTCATCTTTGTTCTGCTTGCAGGCGCTCCAAGCCACACCGACACACTCGATTTGAAGGTTGGCGCATGGACCCCGGCCAATTTCCGGCCGACAACCATCAACGGCTTCGATTTTCCGGAAGGCCTGTTGCCCAATCTGGCGGCGCAGGCATCGCGTTTCTCGATCGTCCGAAGTTTCCAATCGAACGCCCTGGTGCACGGCCTGCTGCAAGCGTGGACTCAAATCGCGCGCAATCCGGCGAGCGCTACGGGAAAGATTGCTCCGAATGTTGGATCCGTCGTCGCTCTCGAATTCGAGCCAAAGCGCGCGAAGAACCAGAATGTTCCGGGATTCGTTTCGATGTCGAACGGCGGCAGTCTTGTTCGGAACGGATATCTGCCGGGCCGTTATTCGCCGTTTGATATCACGGCAAATGCCGGAGGGCTTACGAATCTCGTCAACTCGGATGGCGAGGCAACATTCACCGACCGGTACAGTGTTCTTCAGGCGCTCGACATGGCGGGCGTTCGCCGTTCCGACTTCGATGAAATGGCGGATTTCTATAATGGCGCCCGGTCGATGATGTATGACCCCACGGTCAGTGCCGCGTTTCGTTTCACTACGCAGGAGCAGCAACGCTACGGAAACTCGGCTTTCGGAAATTCATGCCTCGTGGCGCGCAATCTCGTGAATGCCGATCTTGGAACGCGCTACATCATGATTACGCTCGGCGGTTGGGACAATCATCAGAACATTTATCAGGCCAACAACGGGATCTACCGCCCGGCAGCGCAATTGGATGCCGGTCTCGCGAATTTGATTGCGGATCTCGCTATCCTGCCCGGATCGAATGGGCGCACCAAGCTCGATGAAACGCTGATCGTTGCGAAAGGTGAATTCGGCCGAACCGTCGGTCCGTTGACGAACCAGCAAGGGCGCGATCACTACTTTGTTCACTCCGCACTGTTCGCGGGTGGTGGCGTTCAAGGCGGCCGGGTTATCGGGTCAACAACGTCGGACGGCAAGTTCGTCGACAGGCCTGGCTGGTCGCAGGATCGTCCCGTCGGTCCGGAAGACATGGCCGCAACGATCTACTCAGCGCTTGGTATCAATTACACTACGACACGTCATGACGATCCCCTCGGCCGCGGGTTCGAATACGTGCCTTCGAATACCGGCTGGACCATTTATCCACTGGTCGAGCTATTCCGTTAGGATCTCTTCATCGTCGTAAGCGAAGTCGTCGAAAACGACAACTCCGCCTTCCTTCGCAAGTCTGCAGATCGAACAATCACATTTGAAGAACTCATCCGGGTCAAAATTCTCGGTCCGCGATCGAAGCAACTCCGCGGAAGGATGATCGAGATGGACGAACGTAAACGGTTCTCTACGGGAAATGACCGCACTCTTCCCGTAAAGGAAAAAGATCTCTGCATCTGAAAGCATGTGGGAATCCGGGGAAAGCGGGCAGGGCGAGAAGCATTATACAGCATGTAGCGGCGGCTTTATGCCCGCGGCTACATGCTTCCTTCGCGGCCGTAGTCGTCCTGGAGGCGTTGAATGTCGTCTTCTCCGAGATAGGAACCGCGCTGGATTTCGATAAAGATCAGCATTTCATTTCCGGCATTCTCGATGCGGTGTGCGGAGCCGACCGGGATGTCAATAGTCTCTCCCGTCATGATGACGATTTCGCGGCCATCGAGAGTGACCCTGGCCTTACCGCCGACAATCATCCAGTGCTCGGAACGGCGCGCATGTTTCTGGTAGCTGAGGCGCTGTTGAGGCCGCACTTCAATGCGTTTCACCTTGTAGTTTTCGCCTTCGTCGAGAACGGTGAAGCTGCCCCATGGGCGTTCGTCGCGCATGCCGTTAAATATATCAAAAACGTTACAAATACCTTGACTGAAACGCAACCCGTTGAGAACATCACAACCCTACTGAAAGATGGAACAAAACTCACTCAATCGTCAGTAGAAAGCAGGGAAAGCAACACGCATGCACGTGCGTTTTTGGGGCACGCGGGGATCGATCCCCACACCGGGAAAGCAGACTATAGTTTTCGGCGGCAACACGTCCTGTGTGGAAATCCGCACAAGCGACGGGACCACGCTGATATTGGACTGTGGCACGGGCATTCGCTCACTCGGTCTGGATATGCTGCGAAGACCGGGACCTCATCGCGTTCATCTGCTGATCGGACACACGCACTGGGATCATATTCAGGGATTCCCCTTTTTCATTCCAGCCTTTGTTCCGGGCTCTGAACTCAATATCTACGGATCGGCGGCATTCCAGCGGAATCTGGAAGAGTCGTTGTCCGGGCAGATGCAGTACTCTTACTTCCCCGTCAAGCTGCAGGATCTCGCAAGCCGCATTCATTACACGGAACTCGAAGAAGGCTTTTTCCGAATCGGGGACGTACTGGTCGAAACTCAGTACCTGAACCACACGGCTCCGACGATCGCTTATCGAATCTCAAGCGACGGCGCGGCGGTTGCCTACGTCACCGACCATGAGCCGTTCTGGAATTCACCCGGGCCGGTCTTTCATCATCCGGGAGATCAACGCCACGTGGAATTCCTCAAGGGTCTCGATCTGCTGATTCACGACGCCCAGTACACGAGCGACGAATACCGGTCGAAGTTGGGTTGGGGCCACAGCCCGACGGACTATGTGACGGATGTCGCCATTGCTGCCGGTGTGTCGAGGGTTGCTCTCTTTCACCACGACCCCACTCACGACGACGATACGATCAAACGCATGGAAGACGCGCAGAAGATACGCGCTCAGGTTGCGGGTTCTTCCGTCGAAGTGTTTGCAGCGGCGGAGGGCATGGAGTTCGATCTCGCGGGAAAGAAGACCGGCGCAACGATGGCGGAGATCTCGGCACTGGAGCGGAGGCCGACGACAGGCGGCCGGATCATGATGGTGACGCAACATCAGGGCGATGTCTCTGCCATCGAACAATTGTTGCCCGATGATGATCTCCTGCTCACGGTGACACGCGATGGACGCGGTGCGCTTCAGGCAGCCGGAACTGTTGCCCCCGATCTGGTCATCATCAACGCAAAGCTGGCGGATGGCGACGGGGCCAGTTATATCCAGCCTCTGAGGAATTTGCTGGGCAAACCGGATCTCCCGGTGATTCTGCTGACGGAAGGCCGCGATTCCAGCGAAGCGCTTTACAGCGCCGAGAGTATCGCCACGGACTATCTTGCACGACCGTTCAGTCCGCCAATGCTCCGTACACGCATCCATGCCTGGCTCGCGCGAACCATCGGTGCTTTGAGTTCACCGGTAGTGGAGAGCGTACTTGGAGCACGCACGGCTGACGGAGGCTGGGCCAGCGATAAACTTCCTGACGTGCTGTCGTCGGTTCCGTTGTTCACGGTCCTGACACCGGAGCAACGCGCCCGCCTGATTGGACGTGCCGCGGAACAAACGTATTTGCCGAGTCAGGTGATCATTCGCCAGGACGAAGCGGGCGCGACGGCGTTCGTCTTGCTCGCGGGCCGCGTCCGGGTGATCGAGGCCGTAGCCGACAGTCCCGTGGAAATGTTCCTGGGTGAACTCGGACCGGGCGACGTGTTCGGTGAAATGGGCGTCCTTCGTGACCGGCCCCGCTCCGCGACTGTCGTTGCTCTCGAGCGCGTACGTTGCCTGGCGATTCCCGCTTTGGATTTCCTCGAAATGCTGAAGACTTCCAACGAAATGTCGATGGCTATGCTGCGAGTGCTGGCCACGCGCCTTTATGACGCGGACCGCTTGCTTGCGCGTCATGCGCCTGATCCTCTGACAGGACTTCCCGGGCGCCGCGCATTCCACGAGCTCTACCGGCGTTTGATCGCCGCATCAAGACGGCGGAAAGCCGCGGTGGTTCTCCTCGTCATCGATGTGGTGCACCTCAAGGATATCAACGCCCAGTTTGGATACTCGGTTGGAGACGATGTACTTCGAACTGTCTCCGACGCGCTGCTTGAGGGCTCGCGCAGTTCCGATCTGGTTGCCCGTTACGGCGGCGACGAATTCACCGTCCTTCTCGTCGAAGCGACCGGAGAGGAAGCTGAAATTGTAATGAAACGCGTTCGTGACAAACTCCACCAACTTACCGTTCAACGAAACCTCCCTCTGGCGGTTCAATGCAAAATGGGATTTGCCGTCACGGAAAACCCTCCAGAGGCTGTAGACGAATTTCTTCGGCTTGCTGATGAGCAAATGCAGGGAAAACAAGCCGCAACTTCCGCCAGCCCGACAAGTTCGTAGCTTCTTTAGTTTCCCGATTACTTTAGTAATCCGCATATTCTCTTGCCCGCTGGCCCCGGCTTTTATAAGCTCCGTACCCTAAGAACGTAAGAGCAAATCAACAGAATTTGCTTTCGTCCCAGAAGCCAACACGAGGTGAGGAAAAATGCGTACAACTCTAGCGACGTTAGTCGTGGTCTTTCTATTGGCGATGCCGATGGCATACGCCCAGTCCAACAACGGCCGCATTGAAGGACTCATTCAGGATCCCACAGGGGCTCTGATCCCGGGCGTACAACTGACCGCCACGAACCTCCGGACACAATTCAAAACGGAAACGATCTCCGGAGAGCAAGGCCACTATGTTTTGACGGCACTGCCCCCGGGCATCTACCGCTTGTCGGCGGAACTCAAGGGATTCCGGAAAGCCGACATCGAACCGATAGAAGTCAACGTTGGGGCCACCATCGCGCAGAACATCAAACTCGATATTGGCTCGGTTGAAGAAACCGTAACGGTCGAAGCAAAGACTGTTGCCGTGCAGACCACGGACTCGCAGGTTACTCGAAGCGTCAACATACGCGATATCGACACGCTGCCTCAATTGGCACGCACGCCGATGACGCTCGCCGCATTTCAGCCCGGTGTGCAGACCAATGCCGGCGATGTGACCTTTTCCCGAGTGAATGGCCTTCGGAGTGGCTCAAACAATTCCAAACTCGATGGCATTGACGTCAACGATTCGGTTGTACCGCGTCTGGGTTTGTCGTTGACCGCCAACAACACCGATTCGATCGGCGAATTCCGAATTGTCCTCGGAGGCGGAAAGGCCGAATACGGCCGCAGCGCCGGCGCACAGGTCGAATTGGTAACGCGATCTGGAACGAATCAGTTTCACGGCAATGCTTTCGACTACCTTCGCAACACGGATTTGAACGCGAACGACTTTTTCTCCAATCAATCCGGCAGCACCCGGCCGAAGTTCATTCAAAACATTTTCGGTGGATCCTTTGGCGGTCCGGTGTTCAAGGACAAGACATTCTTTTTTGGAAACTATCAGGGACGCCGCACGCACCAGGAAACCGTTCGCAACCGGACGGTTTACACCGATTCTGCGAAGAGAGGCATCTTTTCGTGGAAAGCGGCCGATGGCTCCATTCAGACCTTTAACTTCGGCGCCGCTGATCCACGCGGAATAGGTATCGACAAAGGCATTGCGGCGATCAATGCTCAGATGCCGCTTCCGAATAACTTTGATGTTGGCGACAGCCTGAATACCGCCGGGTTCCGCTTCAACACGCCCAGCAACAGCTTTGAAGACCAGTACACCCTCAAGGGCGATCACAACATCACTTCCAACAATCACGCGTTTTTCCGCTGGAGCTGGCAGAGGAATTCCTCTATCGATACTTTGAACAACGCTGAACGGACTTATCCGGGTCAAATCGACGGCACTCAGGGAGGTCATCGATGGGGGTACGCGATCGGCGATGACTGGATCACGACACACTTCGTCAATGAATTCCGGATTGGATACCAGATGGCGACTGTGGATTTCCTGCGCCCCAATCGTCCGAATGGTCCGGCGTTTATTGCCAATCTTCCCACGAATGTTCAGTATTCGCCGTTTCCGCAAGGCCGCTGGTCTCCAGTGATAGACCTCACAGAGAATCTGACGTGGCTGCATGGAACTCACACCCTCAAAATGGGAACGAATCTGCGGCGAACCCTTCAGCATGGATACGACCTGGCGGGAACTCAGCCCAATCTTTCAACGAAGACGAGCAATGGGAACGCTGTGCCTTCCACGATTGGACCCCAGGTTGGAGTTCTTGGTCTCACCTCTTCAAACCGCACGCAGTTCGATAATTTGTACAACGACATCATGGGACGCTTGGATCAGGTGATCATGACCTTCTACAGCGATTTGGATCAGTTTCAACCTGCCGGTGCTCCCCGCGTCCGTGACTATGTGTTGAAAGAGGGCGGGTTCTTCTTTCAGGATGACTGGAAGGTCAGCCGCAAACTCACGCTTAATGCAGGTCTGCGTTATGAAGTTTTCCTGAAGCCGACCGAGATGAATACATTTCAGGGCCGTCTCGACAAAGCGGAATTGGTGGATGGAATTAACCAGATTACCGATCTGACAGTGAAGCGCAGTAACGATTGGATCAGTACGGACTGGAACAACTTTGCTCCCCGCTTCGGCTTTGCCTACGATCTGAAAGGCGATGGCCGCACGGCGATCCGTGGGACCTTCGGAATCTTCTACGACCGCACGATGGGTGCGGTTGCCAGCGGTGTGGATAGCGCCACGCCGGGATTCACTCAACAGGTTCCTGTGTTTCCGAATCAAACTGTCGGCAGCGATATCCGTTATTCCGACAAGTATGCTCTGCCCACGGGACCGCCCAGCCCTCAATTGAAACTGGATCCGACGCGCACCACCACGATCCGGCTTATCAATCCCAATCTCCGGACCGGTTACGTTCAGAATTACAGCCTGAGCGTTCAGCGCGAGATCATCAAAAATACGGTGCTCGAGGCTGCCTTCGTGGGAAATCGTGGCGTAAAACTTTACATCAACCGCGATGTCAATCAACCGCGCGTGTCGGCAGATTTCCTGAATGACTTCAAAACGCTTGCGGCGTATGCGGCCAATAACGCGACGGCTGTACCTGCGAGTAATGTGTTCGTCAGAATCTTCGGAACTCCGGCAGCCGCGGTCACGAGCCTCAATGCGACCCAACTGATTCAGGGAAATCTTGGCACAGTCATTGACACGATGGATCGGACTGCCACGAACTATAACCGATACGCCGCCGCAGGCTTGCCCGCCACCCTCGTGCGCAACTACCCTCAGTTCAACCGTGTCGAATTGGGCGTTAACGACGGACGTTCCTACTACGATTCATTGCAGATCAGCGTTCGCCGGACAGCCGGAGCGCTGAAAGCCGGATTCAATTACACCTGGAGCCATTCACTGGATAACGCAGGCGGTTACAGCACGACGTCGTCTTCACAGGAAGGCAACGGTTACGCGCCGCCGATCGACAACTACAATCTGCGGCTCATGCGCGGTACCGCGGACTTTGACCGGCGCCACTCATTCAACTCGAACATCGCTTATACGCTGCCCATCGGGAAGGGTCAGAAGTTTGGCGGCAGCAAAGGCGGGCTGTTTGATTCCCTGCTCGGCGGCTGGGACGTCGGAGTTCTCACAACCTGGCAAACCGGCGCACCCTTTACGATCTTCTCGCAACGAGCCACAATGCCGCTTGCCACAACCGGGTATTCATCGACAGCGCCCAGCAATAGCTGGGTGAATTACACCGGCCCCAAGGACGGATCCATCGACCGGCGCGCTAATGGTGTCTTCTTCTTTACGCAGGACCAGGTGAATGCCATGACGAGTGCGGCAGCGTTTCCCGGACCGGGCGAAGTCGGAACTTCAGGGCGCAATGCATTCCGGAATCCGCGTTTCTTCAATATGGATACTTCACTCGTAAAGAAATTCCGTATCAAGGAAAACCACGCGGTTTCATTCCGTGCCGAAGCCTACAACGTATTCAACAATCCGAATTTCCAATTTGTGGCGACGAACGCACCGACTTCCAATAACATCATCACGAATGCTGCGACATTCGGAAAGTTCAGCCAGACTGTCGGTGGACAGGGGACGAGCGCGCGGACAATGCAATTAACGTTGCGCTACGACTTCTAGACAGGAAATAACCCAAGCCAACAAAAAGAACGAGGGTGTAAAACCCTCGACTACATAACGAATCGAATATGTAGTCGAGGGTTTTACACCCTCGTTCTTTTGATGCGCTGGTTTTTACCGGCGCCTTTTTCTCAGTGGGCAAAAAAAGAAGGGCCGCAACACAGCAGCGGCCCGGTAGAGTGGGGAGAAACACCCGCTAAAACTCTTATGAAACCGATTACAAGAAGGACGTAGCCTACCATCTTCGCGGCAAAGGTTCAAGGTATTCGATATAGGATTCGTATTGCGGATATATTGGCTCGGGGTTCCGCAACCTTTCGGCTTATTGCCCTCTCAGCGTAAACTGTTTGCTGCCATGCCGATGGTTTCCGCCACAGAAGCGTATGAACTGATCCGGTGCAGCGATCGCGAGTTGCCGCTGTTGCTTGAAACTGCCGGCGCCTTGCGCGATAAATTCAAAGGCCGGACCGTCACGTATTCGAGAAAGATTTTTCTTCCTGTCACAAACCTGTGCCGCGACCGCTGCGGCTATTGCACATTCCGGAAAGACCCCGGCGATCCCGGCGCATGGACCATGTCGCCCGGCGAAATCCAGGACGTGCTGCACCGCGGCAGCCGGCAGGGCTGCAAAGAAGCGTTGATGTGCCTCGGCGATAAACCCGAGCTGGCCTTTCCGCAGTATCGCGCGACCCTTGCCGGCTTTGGTGCATCAACAACTGTCGACTATGTTGCGCGCGCATGCGAAATGGCGATCGACCAGGGGTTTTTGCCGCACACCAACGCCGGCATCCTCACGCTTGAAGAGATGGCCCGATTAAAGCCGCTCAATGCCAGCCTCGGGCTCATGCTGGAAAACATAAGTCCGAGGATGATGTTGAAAGGAATGCCGCACTTCTCTGCTCCAGACAAGGACCCGGCAGTTCGCCTTCGAATGATTCGCCAAGCGGGACAGCTTTCGATCGCGTTTACCACCGGAATCCTCATGGGAATCGGCGAAACGCGTGAAGAGCGCGTGGACAGTCTGATGGCTATTCGAGACCTTCACGAGCAGCACGGCCATATCCAGGAAGTCATCATCCAGAATTTTCGCGCCAAGCCGGGCACGCGCATGGAAGGATGCTCTGAACCGGACGCGCAGGAAATCGCCCGCACCGTGGCGGTGGCGCGAATCATTCTTGGCGGAAAGATGAACCTTCAGGTTCCGCCGAATTTGAATCCCAACGATCATCAACTCATGCTGCGCGCCGGAATCAACGACTGGGGAGGAGTCTCGCCCGTCACTCAGGACTACGTGAATCCCGAAGCGTCGTGGCCCCACATTGAGACTCTTGCCAGGACATGCAAGGAATCCGGTTTCAGTCTGCGCGAACGTCTCGCCATCTACGACGAGTATCTGGAGCATCCCGGTTTTCTTCCGGCATCGCTTCGTGCAAACGCGGACGCTCTGCACTCCGAAATCCATCAGGCGGCTTCATGACTACTCTTGACGCTCTGTTCAGTAACGTGGATTCCGGTGTGCGCACCATTCTGCAGCGCGCTCTGGACGGCGTGGAGATCTCATGGCGTGATGGATTGCGCTTGTGTGAAACAACGGGCGCGGACTTTCAGGCAATGGTGGCTGCGGCGGATGAATTACGGCGGCGCCAAACGGGCGATCTTGTAACGTACGTCATCAACCGCAATATCAATTTCACGAATGTCTGCGTCAAACATTGCGGCTTTTGCGCCTTCAGCCGCGCATACCGCAGCGAGCAGGGTTATTCGCTTCCAACGGATGAGATTATCCGCCGTGTTCGCGAGGCGGCGGCCATGGGCGCCACAGAAGTATGCATGCAGGCCGGCCTGCCCCCGGACATGGACGGCGCCTTCTATATCGAACTCACCCGGACGGTGAAGAAGGCCGTTCCGGAAATGCACATTCACGCGTTTTCGCCGGAAGAGGTCTTGTATGGCGCAACGCGTTCCGGAATGCCGGTCCCGGAATATCTCGCCGCTTTAAAAAAAGCCGGGCTTGGATCGTTACCGGGAACTTCCGCCGAAATACTCGACCAGGATATTCGGGACATCATTTCACCCGGCCGCATCACGGTGAAGGAGTGGATGGAGGTCATCACATCAGCGCACAACCTCGGCATCAAGACGACATCGACGATCATGTACGGCCACCTCGAAACGCCTGAGCACTGGGTCAAGCACATGAATCTCCTGCGTGATATCCAGCATGACACCCGGGGCTTTACGGAATTTGTCCCGCTCTCGATGATCTATCAGGAAGCCCCGATGTATCACCACCGGCTGGCGCCCGGCCTTCGTCCGGGACCGAGCGGAAATGAAGTCGTGAAAATGCACGCCGTAGCCCGGCTGATGCTCGGCGAATCGATCCGGAACATTCAATCGTCCTGGGTGAAGGAAGGACCCAAGCTTGCGCAATACCTCCTTTCGGCCGGCGCAAATGATGTCGGTGGCACATTGATGAACGAGAGCATTTCCACCTCGGCGGGCGCGCAATACGGACAGTTGATTCAACCTCGTGAACTCCGGCGGCTCATTCGCGATGCCGGCCGAATCCCGGCACAACGAAAAACAGACTACGAACTCCTGAAAGTCTATGGGCCGCAAGACGACGAATGCAGCGTACTCGATGAAGTCACAAACGCGGATGATCGATTCGGGTCTTATCGGAAACTGGCAAATTCCGCCGAGTTTCGTTACAGCAAAGGCCCAAAGTAGTCACTCCGTTATACTCACCATATGGCATACGTCTCTCCGGTTTTTACGGAATATGAGCAGGAAGTGATTCGCGAGCTTGCTTTGCATCGGGCGCAGCCCAATGCCGTTCAGCGTTTGCTCGAAGGCGCGGGACGTCCGATGGCAAAGCTTTTGACTCTCGGCAGGAATTCCAGAAGCCGCGCGCTTCGGGGTATTGCGGATCACGTCCATGGCTGGATTGAAGAAGGCCTGATCAAAACCTTCCGGGCGGCCAACAAGCTCGCAAACACCAGAGACATTGCAAAGCGCTACGCCGCGCGCGGCATTCGTGTTGGAGACGACTTCGAATCCCTCCGATACATGCCCTTAAGCCAGCTCGACGCCGTCGCCGATTCGTTTCGGTGGAGCAGCACGGTTCTGCTTGGCGCTGAAGGCGTGCTCCTTGGGAGTGCGACAACACTGGCTGAAGGTATTCCAGGCGCGCAACTGGTGATTCCGTCTCTCATTCTCACAGACGTTACGTCGTCAATGACTCTGCTCTCACGGCACACGTGCAGGATTGCCACGGCGTATGGATACTCTTCAAAGAATCCGCAAAACCTTCCCCATCTGGTGGCCGCAATGGCTCCTCCATCGGAAACCAGCGACGAAGGATACCTTGCTTTGAAAACCGCAGTCGTCACGTCCATTCACGAATCCGGACAATTCATGGCACGCACGGCAGGAATGGTTCTCGACCGCCAATTGCTCGAACGCGAGGCCCCGCAAATGATACGGCTCATCACGTATGTCGCGGATCGTCTCGGCATTGTTATCACACAAAAGGAGCTGGGTATCCTGGTTCCTGTTGCCGGCGCGGTCCTCAACAGCAGCATCAACATTGCGTTCCAGCAAGTGGGGCATCACACAGCCAAAGACTATTTCCGGCGGTTGCTTCTGGAAGATCGATACGGCGAAGAACTCGTCTCTTATGCGATCCAGCAGGAGATGGAAGCGCTGCGGAGATGAGTCCCGTTAGTACCCCTTAACCACCACTTTTACCAGCCGTCCCCCTGTAATCGGCTGGTCCACAGCCATGCGATTCAATACTGCCAGGTCATCCGCGGAGACACGCGGGTTGTTCTCCCGGTTCGCGAGGGAAGTAATCGTATCCCGATCCTGCGCGGTGTAAATCTTCAGGCGATCGGGTTGCACACGCAGAATGCGTTGTTCCGTGACCCGGTCGAAGGATCGAATCGATCGTTCAAGCTGCGGGCCAAATCGTCTGAGATCCCCGGCAATTCCCAGAATCTGAAACAACTGATTTCGATACTCGATGAATCCCGCGACAGCGGCCCTCTCGCTTTGGCCATTCTGGGCAGGCAGGACGTATGTTGCAACCACAGCAGGGTTGCCGTTGATGTTGACGTCCTCAGCCGCCTGGGGCCGCATTCCTCTCGACTCGAGCATTCGAACATACTGAGCCGCTGAAGTGCCCCGCGGAACTTTTGCGACGCTCAGTTGAAGCTGTGCGCCCTGTCCGGGATCCGTGGCGACAACGGCCTCATGTGTATTATCGACGCGCCAGCTTCCGGGAAAATCAATCTGAAACTGAAGCGAAGGATGATAAAACCGGACGCCTTCCGAAAAGCCGTCGCGTGGATCGTTCCCGAACACGACTCCATCGATGGCTCGCAGGAATGAATCGCGATTCACGGCCATGCGTTGATCAGTGAGCCCGAGCATGCGAATCCAGTCTGCCGCGAGCATGCGTGTAGTGGCGACGCGTTCGGGAGGATCCGGGTGCGTGGATAACCAGCCTGGGATCGTTTCCCGATCGTTCGCAGCGGAAAGCCGGCCCAGCACGTCGAAGAAGTTACTCACCTGACGGGAATCGTAAGCCGCTCGGGAGGCGTACTCGACGCCGAGACGGTCCGCTTCCCTTTCGTCGTCGCGGCTGAAACGAAGAAACATGACGCTGACTCCGCTCTGGGCAAGATTTCCAAACTGTCCGAACGTGGGAGACAGCGCGCCTCCGACATTCAATCCAAGCTGGGCCAGTTGTTGCCGGGTAATCTGCCGAACGGAATGA
This sequence comes from uncultured Solibacteraceae bacterium, assembly GCA_964633285.1. Taxonomy (GTDB): domain Bacteria; phylum Acidobacteriota; class Terriglobia; order 20CM-2-55-15; family 20CM-2-55-15; genus 20CM-2-55-15. The sequence continues at coordinate 59,653 of CAZWGA010000009.1, forward strand.
CGTGCGGTGACGTGACCCACTTCGTGTCCCATCACGCCTGCCAGTTCCGCTTCGTTGCCGAGATAAGCAAGAATGCCGCGCGTGAGATACACGTAGCCGCCGGGAATGGCAAATGCATTCACGACAGGTGAATCGACGACGGTGAAATGCCATTCCAGATTCGGACGGTGAGACACAGCCACGAGCTTGCTGCCTGCCGCTCGCACGTAATCCTGCAACGCGGGGACGTCCACAACGCCGTATTCTTCGCGGACCTGCGGATCCGACTGCTGGCCCATCGCGATTTCTTCACTCTCGGAAACAAGAACGATCTGCCGCTTTCCCGTAACAGGATTTCGCGCACAACCCAACGCGGCTGCAAGAACCACACTCAGAGCAAATAGAATCCTTTTCTTCATGTCTCCGGCCTGCTGATATTTTAGTCAGATGATTCCCATTCTCGTGATCCTTCTCCTCATCGTGGTCAATGGCGTGTTTGTCATGGCCGAAATGGCGCTTGTTTCCTCACGGAAAGCCCGGCTTCAGCAACTGGCCAACGAAGGCAACATCGGCGCCCAAACAGCTCTCGATCTCTCATCGAGCCCCGAACGATTTCTCGCCACGACGCAGATCGGCATCACACTCATCGCGATTTTGACGGGCGCCTATGGAGAAAGGACTCTAACCGAACGCCTTTCATCGTATTTTTCCGTGTTTCCCGATTTAACCCGGTATCGGGAGAGCCTTGCGTTTGGAATCGTCGTTATGGGGATCACGTATGTATCGCTCGTCGTCGGGGAGCTTCTTCCAAAGCGCCTGGCGTTGTTCAGCTCCGAAAACATCGCGTCGCTGATGGCCGGTCCCATGCGATTCGTCTCGCGGCTTTGTTCTCCGCTTGTCGCAGTGATCAACGGCTCGACTCAGGTCATTATCGGCGCGGTAGGCCTGCAACCCTCCGAGGAACCTCCGGTAACGGAAGAAGAAATCAAAGTCATGATGGAACAGGGCACCGAAGCCGGTGTCTTCGAAGAAGCCGAACATGACATCGTGAAGAGCATCTTCAAGCTCGGCGATCGCGCCGTCAGCGCTTTGATGAGGCCGCGCCGCGAAGTGGTGTGGCTGGATATTGACGATTCGTTTGCGGAAAACCAGAAGAAGCTCGCGGCGTCGCTCTATTCCCGGTTTCCGGTTGCGCATGGAAGTCTGGATAACGTTATCGGCGTGATTCAGGCGAAGGACCTCCTGACCCGGTGTCTTGCCGGATCCCGCATCGATCTTCGTGACAACGTTCGGCCTCCACTCTTTGTCCCTGAAGCCGTCCCTGCGCTGCAACTTCTTGAGATGTTCAAAAAGTCGCGGACTCACATGGCTCTGGTTGTGGATGAATACGGAGGCGTGGAGGGACTGGTAACGCTGAACGATATTCTCGAGGATCTGGTAGGTGACGTAGCTCTCGTCGATATGCCTCAGGAGAAACAAATCGTTCACAGGCCCGATGGATCAATGCTCGTCGACGGAAAGCTTCAGATCGACAAATTGAAAGAGGCATTGAATGCCGCATCTCTGCCTGAGGAGGAATCGGGACGGTATCAGACTCTCGGTGGTCTGGCGATGCTGCAGATCGGCCGCGTCCCGGTCACCGGCGATACATTCGCAACCGCGGGCTATCGGTTTGAAGTGGTGGACATGGATGGAAAGAGAGTGGATAAAGTGCTGGTGTCGCGCCTTCCTTCCGATGAATCCGCCGAGACGCTTAGAAACTACTCTGACAAACCTGAGAGTAAGAACGAAAACCCAGATCCAGACCGCCGATAGAAGACCCACCCTGATAGCCCTGGCCACGGGAGTAGAGGTTGCCGAAGGCGGACGCCACGCCGTAAAAACCTCCATCGGGATCGATCTGAACAAAGTAGGAGTTGCCCGGAGTCAGGTTAATCGTCGCACGCAGCCTTGCATTCAGCAGCACTGGGCTGGAGGTACTTCCGTTCAAGCCGGCCGGAACTGCCACCGTACCCGAACCGATTACCGGACCGTTCAACGCCCCCGAAAGTATATGGACGTTGAGAGTGTTGGCGGGAGCGCTTCCGTTTCCGGTGAGGAACAAATCCACCGAACTCAGGTTGCTGGATATCGGCGTGAAGCCTTGCGCAACGCCGCCCGTGGCATTGATTCCAAGATCCACACCAAAGGGGCCGGTGAAAGCCTGATCGGTTGTTTCGACCAGGTTACAGCTTTGCACGGGAGCGCTGAGCCTCACGTTGCTGAATGTCTGGCTCGAGAAGGAATACAAGCCGACGCGGCCGCCGGCAAACGAAGCGGTCGTCAGTGTGGTGGCCGGCGTCGAAGATCCATTCAAGTAGACCGAATAAGTGTTCCCCGAAACCTTGATCTTCAAATGGATGTTCGTGTACGTACTGAACAAGAATGACGCGATGTTCGTGGGCGCACTCACCGATCCATTAACGATAGTGTGCCAGTAGAGGCCGCTGTAGCTGGATGAGGCGCCTCCCGTAACGAGCAGGACGCCGTTCTGGTTATTCGAGCTTCTCAGCCAGATGCCGCCATCGAATACGGAGTTGACATCCAGATCGACGGTGAAATCCGTCACGCTATACGGCAGACCCGTGTATGTCAGCGGGCTATTGTTTGGCGATTGCGAACTGTATCGGCCACCGGATGCGGTCCAGTTGCCCGCCTCATTTCCCCATGAATCGGAAGCAACCGTGGCGAACGTATCGTTGAAGAGGATCGAATTCGTCGTTCCACTGACCAGCAGGTTCATGATGAAGTCATTACTGCCTGGGAGGTACGTGTAGTCTCCGGCAACCGTCACAGTGGCATCGCCGAACACGGTCACCGGTGTGGTCAGATCAAAACTTCCATTGATGAAGGCGTTGGTGGAGAACGTGACGTTACTCGTGCCGGCAACTTCAAAGTTCTGGAAATGAGAATTGTTGCTTGATGCCGGATTCGCAAAACTCACTGTCTGGGCGGAACCGCCGTTCATCACGACCCTGTGCGTTCCCGATGCCGCGAAACTCGCCGCGTTGGAAGACGACTGCGTGAAATTTCCTTTCACATACATCACACCTGCAGTAAGGAACGTATCTTCACTGCCGCCGTTGAACGTCGCATTCCCATTCACGGTCATCACACCGTTCGAACTCTGCATCTTCAGAACGCCGGATCCTGTCGATGAGTAGTTACCGCCGACGGCGGCCGTTCGTCCGTTGAGATCGAGGCTGCCCGACACGGTCACCGAACCCGACGCGGTCAAGTTACCGGTAATGACGGCCGACCCGGTGACAGTCAGATTGTTAACACTGCCCGAGATGAACTTGTTCGATCCGGTCATCGCAACCGTGCCAGAGACTTGTCCGGAGGCTGTCAGGTTTCCATTCACGGTGAGAGTGTTCGTGGATACCCCCACCGTCGCGCCGGGCAGCACGGTGACGTCTCCAACACTGGCGTTCGCCAGCAGGACGGGTTGATTTGCGGTCGCAGGAACGACCACACGATCGGTTAACGTTGGAACTCCGGAAGGCGACCAGTTGTTGGCCTGGGCCCAGTCTCCGGGATTCGGGGCATTTCCGCCAAGCCAGAATCGGTCTGCCGGGCCGGTCACCGTGAACGCGATATTGCCACTTGTTCCGGCGGCAGTCATCACGTAGACGTTTCTCAAACCTTGAGGCGTCTCGGACGAGGCGATAAGCAGCGTCGCTGTGATCGATGTCGAGCTGTTTGCACTCACCTGGGCCGGTGTGACACCCAGGCCGTTGACAACAACTGTCGTTGCTCCGGGAATAAAATTCGTTCCTGTCAACGTCACCGGAACGTATGTACCCTCCGAGCCCGCGGCGGGACTAATCGAAGTCAGTGTCGGCGCTACCAGGGTATTGATCGTAAATGTAAGCGATGAGCTCGTTCCCATGGCAGTGGTGACTGTGATGGAACGGCTACCGGTGGCGGACGCGTCAATCGTAAAGTTCGCAAGAAGAGTGTTGGGTCCCGTTACGGTAACAGAACTCACGGTGAGTCCGGTCCCGCTCGCCAATACTGCGGTGGAGCCGGGGATGAAGTTCTGGCCTGTGAGCGTAATCGAAATCGTGGCACTGGGTGATCCTGAAGCCGGACTTAACGAAGTGAGAACGGGAGATGGGATCGATCCCGGAACGAGTCTTCGGATGGCGATAGCGTCAGTTGCATAAAGAGTAGATCCGTCACCCCAGAGTCCGGTAACCGCACCGAATCTGGCCAACGGACCGACGCCGTCCTCGGATCCCTCGACTTCGTTTACACCGGCGACGGTCGTGACTACGCCACTCGCAAGCACAATCTTGCGGATTGCGTGATAATCGGCAACGTACAGATTGGTTCCATCGCCCCAGACCCCGTGGACGTATTCAAAAAGGGCGTCACTGCCGGTTCCATCCCTCGGCGCGTCCTCAGCGAAGGCTGATCCAGCCAGTGTGGTAACTTCCGCGGTGGACAACACAATTTTCCGGATTTCCCGGTTCCCCGTGTCCCCTACATAAAGATTCTGGCCATCGCCCCAAACGCCTGATGGATTGTTGAACCGCGCCAGGTTGCCCACTCCATCGTCGTAACCTGAGATTCCCTGGCTGCCGGCAAAGACATGGAACACGCCTGTCGCTTTCGAGACTTTCAATATCACGTGCGCACTGGCCACAGCGACATACAGGTCTGTGGTATTTCCCCAAATACCCTGAGGCCCCTCTCCTTCGTAGGTATCTGTACTGGAGACCAGCGTCGTGACATCGCCGGTGGCCAAGGCGATTTTCCGGATATCGTGACTTAACTGCTCCGTCACGTACAGATAGGTGCCGTCGCCCCAGACGCCTGTGGGCTCGAAAAACTGAGCCGATCCAGCAAACGTGGTAACGGAGCCTGTCGCAAGAACGACTTTCCGGATAACACTGTTGTATGTGTCCACCACATAGAGATTGGTGCCATCGCTCCAGGCGCTATTTGGAGCACTGAATCGCGCGGAAGCGGCGGGGCCATCCACGTAGTCCGGGCGTCCTGGCGCGCCTGCGACAGTCGTGACAGCGGCCGTTGGGATCGCGATTTTTCGAATCACATTATTGTCATAATCCGCCACGAAAAGATCGCTCCCAACAGCCACAATGCCGTCAGCGTTGGAGAAACGCGCGGCGTTACCGATGCCGTCAACGGCGCCACCTTCCAGGGGCATTCCCGCAAAGGTTGTAACTGCAGACGTGGCGATGTTGACTCTGCGGATCGTATAGTTGCTGACATCCGTCACGTAGAGATTGGTTCCGTCTCCCGTTATTCCTATTGGCCCATTGAACAGAGCTGCCGGCCCGATATCATCGACGGAGCCGAAGATTCGCGCGGACCCCGCAAATGTCGTCACAACCGCGCCGTTAATGACGATCTTCCGAATCGTGCTGTTCGTTAAGTCCGCAACAAAAAGATTAGTTCCGTCTCCCCAAATTCCACTGGGATAGTAGAATCGCGCGCCGCTTCCGTTGCCATCCCACGATTCCTGGAAACCAGCCAGGCCTGCGAACGTGGTGACCTGGCCGGTTGCAATAACAATTTTCCGGATGGTGTCGTTGTACGTATCAGCGACATAAAGCGTGGTTCCGTCTCCCCATATTCCCTGAGGGCCGTTAAAACGTGCCGCCGGGCCTGTACCGTCTGCAGCACCATAGTTACCGCCTGCCAACGTGGTAACGCTCGCAGTTGCGCGGTTCACGATTCGAATCGCTTCGTTGTAGGTATCGGCGACATACAGGTTGATCGCGTCTCCCCAAATCGCCGTGGGATAGTCAAATTGCGCGGCGGTGCCGATGCCATCCTGGAATCCCGTCTGTCCCGGTGAACCTGCCAGAGTTGTGACGACGCCCGTCGATCGCGAGATCTGTCGAATGGTATTGTTGTAGGTGTCCGCCACGTAGATGGTAGACGCATCCGCCCAGACACCCATCGGCGAAGAGAGGCGCGCGGCACTTCCGGCGCCATCGAAGGAGCCATCACCTCCCGGACTTCCAGCGAGATGTGTTACCGCAAGGAGGTCGGCGGGCCCCAGCGTATTGGAATTAATCGTGAACGAGGCGGTGCCGCTTGTGCCTCCCAGCGTGGCTACAGCAAGCGCGTAGCTCCCTGCGAGCCCGGTCGGTACAATCATCGCCGTAAGCGAGTTCGAAGTGACAACATTGACCGAGGTGACCACAATTCCTGTGGCGGGCGTCACGATAGCCGTTGCTCCGGGAATAAAACCGGTTCCCGTAAATGTGACCGCGAGAGTGGTTCCCTGAACGCCTGAAGACGGACTGATCGACGTCAACGTCGGTTGGACCGCGGTGGTCACCGTGAACGAAACGGCGTTGCTGGTTCCGAAAGCAGTCGTCACCGTGACGGCGAGCGACCCCAATGACGCGGACGGATCGATCGCGAACGTTGCTGTCATTGATGTCGCGCTCACAACGCTCACCGAGTTGCCGACAATGCTGGTACTGCTGAAGGACAGTACCGTCGAGCCCGCGATGAAGTTCGTTCCGGCAATCGTCACAGGAACCAGGCCGCCCAGCGGGCCGGAGTTTGGAGTAATGGATGTAATTGTCGGCGTCAGAACCGAGACCAGCGACCGGATTTCACTCTGAGACAATGGACGGTTGTAATCCTGCACCTCATCGATCAGTCCATTCCAACGTCCGCGGGAAACTTTGCTGGCGCTGAGTATCGGAGTCCGCGCCAATCGTCCAGACCCTTGACGAATACGCAATCGTGATGGCCTCCGCAAGCTGAGCCTCCAGATTTCCATCGACGTACAGTTTGAATGTCGCACCGTCATAAGTTCCCGCAACATGATGGAACTGACCCGACGGAAACGTATTCTGCGAAACGATTGCAGAAGTCGCCGCGTTCCCTGTATCAAATACAAATCGCTTATCGGTGCCGCGCCAACCCAGGCTCAGCGCGTGAAGGTTATCGAAGTTCTGTCCGAAGAATTTATTGCCTTCGGAATCATTATTCGGTCCCGGTCCATCCGGCCGCACCCAGCCGGCCATTGTGAACTGCTGATTCGCCAACGACGCGCTTGGCGGAATATCGATGAATCCATTCGAGCCGATACTGAAGCCAAGTCCGGTGACCGCGGGTACAAAGCTGATGCCATTCGAAGCGGAAGGATTATTCGCGCCGGTCGTATCGAATATATTGCCGTTGCCCTGCCACCAGCTCACCAGGCCGCTACCGGCGGTAACTGTGAATCCGCCTGCCAGCGGAGCTGAAACCCCCGATAAGGTCGCAACCGACACGTCACGCGGTCCGGGAGTGGCCGCAGCCGCCACCGTAAAATTCGCATTCACGACTGTGGCGCTGCTAACGCTGATGCTGCTGACGGTGATGCCCGTTCCGCTGACCACGATGCTGGTCTGGCCGGCAATGAATCCGGTCCCATTGATAATCACGCTGACTTGTGTGCCTGCGGTTGCGCTCGACGGAGCTACCGAAGTAATTGTGGGGCCGGTCCCGGGATCGCTCGACCCGATGATCGACGCGGCGTTGATCTTGATCCGGCCTTTACCGCCGGCGCCCCCGTACACAGGCGAGCCGTTGCCGACATGGCCCGCGCCACCGGCGCCGCCGCGCGCGTTAACGAGAGAGTTACCGATATCCGCGGTGTTCGTGACGTTGATGAGAACGCTGCCGCCGGAACCCGCGCCGCCGCCGCCGCCCCAGCCTGTGCCGATCGATCCGTCACCACCCGAACTCACGATGCCGCCGGTGACTCGAAGCGCACCTGCATTGACGTAGATGACGCCGCCACCTATGCCGCCCGGACCCGGAACGCCCACATCATGCGCTCCACCCGCTCCGCCTCCCGAACCGAAGAGAATTCGCGAAAGATCCGCGGTCCCTGAGGTCAAACCACCGTCTCCGCCAACCGCGGGGCTCGAGGTTCCCTCACCGATGGCTCCGGTAGTTCCATAACCGCCACCGCCACCCGATGCGGCTGCAATCGTTCCGCAAAGACCGCTGTTGCCTGCTCCTCCTGCGCTGAGGTTCACGGTTGTCGCCACACGACCCACGCCCGTGAGCGTTTCGCCCGACAGCGATGTCACGATCGGCATTGTGTTGCACGCAGTTGTATTCACAGGCACCGTTCCACCACGGAAACCTTTGCCGGCAACATTGATCGCGCCGGCCACGCGTAATTCTCCCGCCACACGGAGAGCCACGACACCGCCGGTGAAACCATCCCACGGCGGAGCTGTGACTGCCGCTCCGGAACCGATGTTGGCATCCGCAGTGAAACGCCGCACTTTGACAATTTGTGTTGCCCGCGAAGCTGTCGTATTGAAAGTGCCGGACGTATAGCTGCGCAAGAGAGGAGTAAGGAATGTGATTTGATTGCCGTTGATACCGCCGATCGTCGCGCTCTCGAATGTCCCCGGGGTTGAAGGATCCTGAACCTGAACAACGACGACTTCGTCGCCAACGGCGAACGGACTCGCATCAGATACATTGATCGTTGTGGTTCCTGTGCCGATGATGCTGTCGGTCACACGTCCATAGGCATTGACAATGCCGTTGATGAAGGGCCCGGTAATGAATGGCGCAGGATTGTCGGCTCCCGTATAGGACGGTGGTGTCGATGAACCGTTGATGGACAATCCGCGGACTCGAATGCGGCCGGCGCCACCGCCGCCGCCGTGTGCGCCTGTACCGATTCCTCCGGCTCCGCCATTCGCGCTGACGCGTCCGCTGCCCAGATCCACATTGCCCGGACTCGAGATGTAGACACTTCCACCCGAACCGCCGCCTCCACCACCAGCCGGAGCCACGCCTCCTGTTCCGGACGCTCCATCCGCCTGCACCGTTCCACCGGCAATCGTGAAGGCATTGGCAAAGAGCACAATCGAGCCGCCGCCGGATCCGCCGCCTCCTGCCGTTCCTACATCGTGCGAACCGCCGGACCCGCCACCGGAACCAAGGAAGATTCTCGTCAGGTCGGGTGTTCCAATAACCGCGCCTCCCTGTCCGGCAACCTGCGGTCCACCGGCATCTCCTGCCGTACCCGCTGCACCGTAACCACCGCCTCCGCCGCCCGCACCGCCGGCCGTACCGCATACGCCGCTGTTGCCGGCGCCGCCGCCGCTGCCTACGTTCGAAGTCACGCGAATCCCCGTGCCGAAGATCGATTCGCCCGCGGGGTTATCAATCGATGGCATGTTGTTGCATGGAACGGTTCCTCCGGCAACGGCGCCGCGGAGACCCCGTCCCGATGCGTCGATCGTGCCGGCGACGGTAAGCTGACCCGCGACTCGCATCGCGAGAACACCGCCACGCGTTCCGTCCCACGGAGCTGGGCGGACGCTGTCACCGGAACCGACAACAACGGAGGTTGCGAATCGAATCACTTTGACAAGCTGGGCCGCGCGGGCGCCCGGAGCCTGAGTATCAAAAGCGCCTGATGTAAACGTGTTGTCGAGCGGCGTTGTCAGTGTGATGGTATTTCCGGAAATGGATGCGATCGTTTTCAGTTCGTAATTTCCGGCCTGCGGTGTCTGATCCATCTGCATCACGAGAACTTCATCGCCGGCGGCAAACCCCGAACTGTTCTCCACGTTGAACGACGCCGTTCCGTTGAGCACTTGGGTGTCGGTTATCGCCGCGTTCAAACCAATCGTGCCGCTGATGAACTGTCCCGTGACGGGTGACGGTGACAGTGTCGGCGTCGAATCAAGGGACGGCTGCGTGGTTCCTGAAATCGTCGGAGACTGAATATGGATTCGACCCAAGCCTCCCGATCCGCCCACAGCGCCGGTGTTTTGGCTGTTGCCGCCGGATCCGCCAAGGGCTCTGATGACGTTGCTTCCAAGCGTCGCCGTCGTAGCGGACTGGATGTAGATACTGCCGCCCGATCCGCCGCCACCGCCGGCTCCATAGGCTGTTCCGCCGGTACCGTTGGACCCATCGGCGCGGATTGATCCCGGTCCGGACATCGCAAGACTCTGCGCGAAAACGAAAATCGCACCGCCTCCGGCTCCACCATTACCAGCGACACCAACATCGTGAGACCCGCCGGCGCCTCCGCCGGATCCAAGATACACACGGCCGAGATCGGGTGTGCCGTACACATCGCCCGGAGAACCGGCAACCGCGGGCCCACTCGATCCGCCGCCCAGCGTTCCCTGCGTTCCGTAACTTCCACCGCCACCGGTTGCAGCTGGGGCAATGCCGCATTGGCCGCTATTGCCGGCGCCGCCACCGCCGAAGCCCGCTCCAGTCGTTGCGTATCCGATTCCCGCAATCGATTCACCCTGCGGGTTCGTGACGGTAGGCATGCTTGAACATGAAATCGGTCCACTGCCGGGACCACCCTGGAAGCCAAGGCCGCTTACATCGACGGTTCCCGAGATCGTCACCGAACCGGTTGCGCGGAATGCAACAATGGCGCCCTTGTGACCGTTCCAAGCTGGCGCCGTAATGGAAGCGCCACCGTTGACGTTGACCGTTGTGAATTGCGGGATGCGGACGAGTTGTGCGGCCCGTCCTGCGCCGGCGCCACGCGGGCCGGTACTCGATGTGTAGGTGTTCGTGAGTGGACGCAAGAGCGTGATGGCCGTTCCCGATATGGACGAGATCGTGTCGAACTCATACGTTCCGGCATTCGGGAGTTGCTGCATCTGGATGACCAGCACTTCATCACCCTGGGCGAAACCGGCTGCGCTATCCACGTTCACCTGCGTCGCACCGTTCATCAGTTGCGGATCTGTAATCGCGGCGTACGCATTCACAACCGTTCCGGACGTCGTTACCGTGACCGGGCCGGAGAGTCCGTTGCCGGTATTCACCGTCGTGACGATAATGTTATCGAGCGCCCAGTATTCATCCGCGCTGTCGCCGCTCGCGATAGGAAGCCTTTCAAACGTCAATGTAGCGGTTGGCGCTCCCGCCGTGAAGCTGAGTACAGGATTCCCTGCGCCGTGACCGAAGTAATAAATGCCGTAGTCCTGACTGTAATTGGAGGAGACGTCGCTGAAAAAGTCTGCTCCCGTTTCCGGAGCGAAGTTTCCGTTGGCGCCGGCAAGCGGCGTCGCATCGGAATAACTTTGCGGAGAACTGGCGCCGCAAAGCTGGTTACTGACACCGCAATTCGAGAATGTCGCGTTCACGAGCGTCGCGGTGTTTGCGCCGCTGGCAGCGGTTAATTTCCATTGATCCGGTCCATACGTACCCGCCGATCCATCCCATGAACCGCCGATCAGCAGATCAAACGCCACGTTATAAACCACGCCCGGCACGAGACCCGTTAACGACAGCGTTGCAAGTTCACTTGTGGTTGAGGATTTTCCAATGCCCAGGCCCATTGGACCAAGCCACATCGATTGATTCGGTGATGTGATCCCGCCTCCATCCGACGGAAGCGAAATGCGGCTCAGACCGGTCAGCGTACCTGCTGCAGTCCATCCGCTAAACGCGGTGGGCGCATTTTCAAAATCGTTTGCATAGAGCTGGGAAGTAGCCGGAGCGCTGACGACAAACGCAACGATGCCGCTTGTTCCGCCCGCGGTCACAACCGCAACGTTCCGCGATCCCAACGAGGCATCCGGGGCAATTACAACTGTCGCCGTCAGAGCCGTAGTGCTTTGAACACTCACGGCAGTTCCCGCAACGCCGGTTCCGCTGATCAGGATCGCAGTCGCGCCCGGCACAAAGTTGGTCCCTGTCATCGCAACGGGTATTGCCGACCCGACCGCGCCTGCTGCCGGATTGATCGACGACAACGTTGGGGTATTCAGCGAAACCGAATGCGCGATCTCGGAGAATGTGACCGAGGTGCTTTGAGCGGTCGCAATGAACTGCTGAATCCCGATCGATAATCCGAGTGTTGCTGTGACCTGGACCTTTCCGTTCGCATCCGTGGTCTGCGCGCCTGTTGGAGCAACTGATCCACCGCCTGTTCCCGGAGTGAACGTTACACTGATGCCCGGAATCCCGTTGAGGAAGGAATCGACCGCGGCGATAACAAGTGCATTCGGCAATGGAGCTCCGGGGACGCCGGACTGCGCGTCGCCGGAAACTTTCACCAGCCGGTTAAACGGACCCGCTGTTCCGGTAATGTTCAGCGTCAGAGCTTGAGCGAGGGTTGCAGTCGACGCCTGGAATGTGTTCAGCCCGGCTGTGGTACCGAGCGTCAGAGTGACCGAGGCTCGCCCATCGATTCCCGTAGTGACGGTTGAGGCGGACACGGAGCCATTCCCTGTCGTGCTCACAAATGAAATGTCGACGCCTGCAATCGGCGCACCCGATGAGGTGTTCGCCTGAATGGTCCAGTTAAGCGTGGAGCCTACAGTTGCGGAAGTAGCTGACGTGCCCACTTGCACGAGGCTCGCCACGCCCGTCCTCGAATATGTCAGCGATGAAGTCGCAGCGCCCACTGTAACCGTGATCGCGCCGGTCAGCGCCGTCGGCGGAATATAGACATGCAGTTGCGTGCCGCCGGATTGAACGACCGGCGCAGGGACGGTTGTTCCGCTCCCGGCAAATGTGACGACATTATTGCCTGGTGTGATTGCGTCGAACCCTGTGCCTTCCAGAACCAGCATGTGACCCGGCGCACCGCCCGTCACAACATGTGTGAGGCGCAGATTGCATGTTGTACCGGAGATCAGAATGCTTTTCGCATTGCTGGGCTGACTCGCGACAGTCACCGTAACGTCGCCGCAGGCAGCGTTTGCTGGAACTGTCACGGTGAGCGAAGTGGCCGATGCCGCTGTCACAGTGGCGCCGCTCACGCCACCACTGGTATTCCGGAAGTTGACGGTGTTGTTCGCGGGTGTGGTCGAAAAACCCAGGCCGGTGAGAATCACGGGAGTTCCCGGTTGAACGCGTTCGAAAGGCGATATCGACGTCAATATCAGCGGAGTGCTCGTCGTGTTCACGGTTACCGGAAACTCGTTGCCGCCGACTCCTGCATCGAGACGAAACACCTGAATCGGCCCACTGACGGCATCGCCAGGGACCGTTATCGTGAGCGACGTGGCTGTTGCCGACGCTGGTGCAATCCGGACAAACCCGTCGACGGTCGGAAATGCAACCTGGTTGTTCGCCGCAGTCGCTGAAAAACCGCTGCCCGTTATCGTCAGCGTGCCGCCTCGGACTGCAGGCGCGGGCGAAGTAGCCGTGATCAACGGCTCGGGAAGATTCGTGAAGACGCGAGGGGAAAACAAAGCCAGAAAAAGGACTATACCGATATCCGAACTTCCGCTGAAATTCAGATCGCCGGCAGCCGGCGTCAATGCGGGCCGGTCGAGTCCTGCTGCAATGCGGGCAACCGTGAGGGCATCACCGATATTAACGCTCCGGTTGCCGTTCACATCACCACGCTCGATGACGCGCAATGGAACGCTGTTCGAACTGGCGGAGGGGCTCACGCTCAGTGCGTTTGTGGTCAACGACACTTGAGCCGGAGGAATCGCGAGGTCGTGGGAAGTGGTATCTGTCAGTACGATGCCCGACACGGTCAAATTGCTCGTCCCTGCAGCCACTGCCGTGAACGTCAAATTCGCAACCGAAAACGTTCCGGTGGGTGAGTTTGCCGTCTGAAACGCGTTGATGATGACCGTGCCGGCGCTGTTGTCGATATTCACCGTCGTCGGAGTACCGGTAAATCCCGCACCGTTTCCGCCCGTGACGCCCGCCTGCTGCAATATCACCACGTTCCGGTTGTAATTGATCGTTACCTGATACGAACCAACCCCAATCGCGCTCGATATGTTGAGAGAAACCGACGAAGGGCTGATCGTCAGCGGGCCCGAATTGACGACGGTGACCGGAATATTACCGAATCCGAAAAGCGCAGCTCGCGGCGCCGTTGCCGTAAGCTGGGTCGAACTGACAAACGTGGTGCCGACAGGCTGCCCGGCGAGAAAGACCTGGGAAGTTGAGATAAAGTTGCGTCCGGTAACGGTAATCGTGATGGGAGTGCTTCCGAACGGAACGACGGTCTGCGAAAGGCCGGGAGGTGTAGCCGTAACATCATTGATAACGGGAATACCCTGCGCCGGGACAAACTCCACGGCCGCGAGTACACAAACCACGACCCAGAGCAATCTTCTGCTCTTGAACAACATTTACCGCACGACCCTCGCTTGAATCCTTCGATGAAATACCTGCAGGAAGCGCCCACCTTACGCTGTGGCTATCCAGATGTAAAGACAAAATATAGAGAACTTTCGAGACGAATACATGAACCCGAAATTCGAGGGTGCGTCCCTCGAATTACGCGCTGGATGTTACCGCAAGGCAGCTTCGAGCATGGTTGAAGCGTCGGTTTTGTCGTCACGGTATTTCACGATGATGGGAGCGTACAAAGACAGGTCATGATGCGCCCCAAAAACAGTGGTAACGGGCCGCGATCCCGGAACAACGACGGCGCCGGCCGGAATCGTGAGGGGCGCTTCGGGAGTCTTCCTGTAAATTTCGCTGCGGACGAGATCGTAAACCGCGGTTCCTCCCGTGAGGATGACGCCGGGCGCCAGGACGGCCCGTGCCTGAACAAGGACACCCTCGTAGACCCCGCAGTTGCCGCCGACAAATGCTTCGTCTTCCACAATCACCGGTAAGGCGCCGGGCGGCTCGAGCACGCCGCCGATCTGAGCCGCAGCCGACAAGTGCACGCGTTTTCCGATCTGCGCGCAGGATCCCACGAGAGCATGCGAGTCGATCATCGAACCTTCATCCACATAGGCGCCAATATTGATAAACATCGGCGGCATGCAGATCACATTCCGAGCCACATATGCGCCATCGCGTATGGTTGATCCACCCGGAACGACCCGGATACCACTTGAAGCCGTGATCTTCTTCGCTGGAAGCGAATCCTTATCGAAGAAATGGAATTCCCCTGGGATCGAGCGGTCCTCGATAACTCCAATCTTGAATGCCAGCAGGATGCCGCGCTTGACCCAGACGTTGGTCTTCCATCCCGAAGATGCTTTCTCCGCGGCGCGAAATTCCCCGCTGTTCAAGCCGCGGCGAAACTCCTCAACAACTCCCAGACCCTCGCGGCGGGCGTCTTCGACGGGCAGACTCAACAGTCGATCGATGTGTTCAGAGAGAGACATGTTTTAACGCACCGGCTGCAACAAGCCGAGTTCTTCGGCGATTTTCCCGAGCTTCTCACGAGTCGCAGAGCCGGCAGGCACGAGCGGCAATCGATAGTTCTCTTCGATCAGTCCCATCATTCCGAGTACCGCTTTAACGGGAATCGGATTCGACTCCACAAAATTCGCATTCATCAGTGGAAGGAGTTTGTAATGCAGCCGGCGCGCGAGAACCAGATCGCCGGCCAACGCCGCGTCGATCATTTCAGCCATCATGCCGGGCGCTTCATTGGAAACGACCGATACGATACCGTCGCCGCCCATCGCAATCACTGCAACAGCCATCGCATCATCGCCGCACAGAACGCGGAAATCCCGCGGCGCATCCTTAATGATGTCCATGATCTGTCCAAGGTTTCCCGACGCTTCTTTAACGGCAACGATATTCGGGATTTCAGCCAGCCTCAGCATGGTCTTCGCTTCAATATTTCCGCCAGTGCGGCCCGGCACGTTGTAGACGATGATCGGAATATCCTCGGCCTCGGCGATAGCCTTGAAGTGTTCGTAATAGCCCTGCTGTGTAGGCTTGTTGTAATACGGACCAACCGAAAGAACACCATCGGCCCCGAGTTTTTTGGCGCGCCGGGTTCCCTGCACGGCCTTGGCCGTCGAGTTGCTTCCGGCGCCGACGATGACCGGCACACGCTTCCGCGATTGTTCGATCACGATTCCAACCACACGATCGGTCTCGTCCGCATCCAGCGTGGCGCCTTCGCCTGTCGTACCGCATGGAAGGAGCATATCCACGTGACCCGCAATCTGGAAATCAACAAAGCGCCGCAAGGCCTTCTCATCGATAGAGCCATCCGCCTTGAACGGCGTGATCATCGCGGTTCCCGTACCTTGAAATGCCTTCTTCGTCATAGTTCGTCTCCGTTACAACTCCACATCGTTCATCGTATAGACACCTTTTCGGCCGCGAAGCCATCGCGCGGCCGTAAGGGCGCCAAGCGCGAATCCGCGCCGGCTCTTTGCAGTATGCTTCAACTCAATGGTGTCCGCATCCGAGTCGAAGCCGGCAACATGGGTTCCCGCAAAAGTTCCGGCGCGCGTCGAAGAGACGTGCAGCAAATCCGGGGCAATCTGCCCTTCCGGCGATTTCCCAAGAATGCCTTTCTTTCTTTCGATTCCATCAACCAGAATGCGCGCAAGCGTGAGGGCCGTTCCGCTGGGGCTATCCACCTTCTGGCGGTGATGGAATTCGTGCACGTAAGGATCGTAACCCGCCGCGCCGTTCATCAATTCGGCTGCACGCTTCACTACGCGAAAGAAGATGTTCATTCCCAGCGAGAAATTCGATGAATACAAGAGACCCGATTCTTTCACACTGTTACGGATTTCCGGGAGATGCCGGTCCCATCCGGTCGTTCCAACAACGATGTCGCATCGCGCTTCAATGGCAGTACGTATATTCTCGACAACCGAATCGGGAGTGGAAAACTCAATACACACATCGATGCCGCTCAGCGCTTCCACGCTGACTGTGTCGTTGATCTCGAATACACGCGCAACCGTCTCGCCTTGCTCGCGCGCGATGGCGTCGATCTCGCGGCCCATCTTGCCAAATCCGATCAGTGCGATGTTCATTTCAGCAATTCGCGAACAAGTCTTTCATAGAGATCCACGCCCTGCATCAGTTCCTGCTTCCCGATTTTTTCGCCTGCTGTGTGCGCGTCGAGTATTGAACCAGGCCCGATCAGCAATCGTTTACCCATGTTGCCGAGATGCGGCACATCGCTTCCAAAAGACACCACTGTGGTGGGAAAACCTTCAAGAACGTGCGTGATCTGCGGGTCCGACGCGCCGACGATCTCCATACTAGCTCGATTCCCGGCGATCCGCCGCATCTTCTCTTCAACGGCAGCGCGAGGCTCGATTGTCCGGATCATGATCGATGCCTCGGCATTCGCTGGAACAATGTTCGCAGCCTGCCCGCCATGAAATATTCCGATATTCAACGTGCCCAGCCCCAGTACCGGATCGTTTCCCCAATCGGCGTTTTGACAGTCCTCCAGCACCGACCACAGATTTTGAATCGCCGAAACCCCGCGCTCCGGATAGCCGGAATGCGCGGCACGGCCGGTGACGGAAAGACGCACGAGCAACGTTCCCTTCTGCGCGCGCGCGAGCTGGTTCTCCGTCGGTTCGCCGACGATGACGTACTTCGTTTTCCACGGAAGCGTGTTCGCTGTTTTCGCGCCGATGCTGTCCGTCTCTTCGCCGACCAGAAACAAATAGCCGAAATTCACAACGGCGTTTCGCCGCAGCCGCTCGCCTGCCTCGATCATCGCCGCAATGATGCCTTTCGTATCGCAGGCGCCGCGGCCATAGAGAAAATCATCGTCTTCGCGAATCGGAATATCCGGGGGCGGAACCGTGTCGATGTGCGTGCACATCATCAATACCGGAGCTTCAGCGGCATACGCCATCACATTAAACCGGCCTTCAGCGACGTTCTGCCGTTCGACCCGGTAACCCAGCGCAGACAGATGCGACGAGAGATAATCGCCAACCGGGCCTTCCGTTCCCGTGACGGACGGAATCGACATCAATTGTTTTGTCAGCTCAAATGGATTCATGTTTCTTTTACGATGATCGGAGTAAGCGGAACACCCATGCCGGTTTTATAATACCTGCCATGCCGTTGACCGAAGCTGAATTTCGAAATCATTGCGACGCCGCGCTCGACCGGTTGAATCATGCCCTGGATACAGTCGCGGAGAATTCTGACGCTGAGATTCTTTTTCAGAACGGTGTTTTGTCGATCGGAATTGAAGAAGGTCCGAATCCCGGCAAAATCGTCATCAGCCCTCAAGCCGCGACCCGTCAAATCTGGATCTCCGCACAGTCCACGAGCTTCAAACTCGACTGGAACGGTGACGCTTTTGTTTTTTCATCGACCGGCGAAACCTTGAATCAACTCGCCGGCCGTCTCGTTGGTGAACAACTGGGCGCCGGCCCGATTACGCTTTGAGGCAACTATGAAAACCCGACTATTCGTCTCGATGCTTTTTGTTTTCGCAGCGGTCCACACGTTCGCCCAGCAACGCGCCATCAAAACATTCTTTGATGAATTCACAGCCGAGTGGATCAAGAGCAACCCGAATCAGGCTGTTTCAACCCGTTACTTCACCGGCGCAGAGCAAGACCGGCTCGAACAGCAATTGACGCCGGAAACGCTGGAGTATCGGCGAAACCGCATTCAGCTTGCGAAACAAGGCCTCGGCGAATTGCGCAAGTTCGACCGGACGAAACTGACACCGGACGAGCGCACATCGGCGGACTTGATGCAATGGCAGCTCGGAATCGTTGCGGAGGGCGAATCATTTCTCGATTACTCCTTCCCGCTCGAACAGTTCGGCGGCGCCAATGTCAATCTCGTCAATACACTCACTGTCAATCATCCCCTGCGCACGGAGAAAGACGCCGCCAACTACATCGCGCGCCTTCGGCTTGTGAGTATGCGCATGGACGAATCCGTCGCAGAAGCACGCCGCCTGATCAGTAAAGGAATGTTCCCTCCGCGCTTCATCATTCGCGCAACGATCACGCAGATGCAGCAGTTCATCGCTTCACCGGCAGCGCAGAATCCCTTTGTTGCGACGTTTGCCGAACGCATGATGCCCATCAAGGAAATCTCAGACTCCAGGCGTGAAACGTTGCGGGCCGACGCTGAAAGAATCGTCGACGGCCAGATCTATCCCGCATGGAACCGAGGAATTGCCATTCTCGAACCGCTCGCCGCACAGGCCACTGACGACGCGGGACTGTGGCGCTTCAAGGGAGGCGCGGAAGCCTATGCCTTTAATCTGAAACGCTACACGAGCACAAAGCTGACGGCGGATCAGATTCATCAGATCGGACTCCAACAGGTGGAGCGCATCGAGAAGGAAATGGAGACGATCCTTCGACGCCTCGGGCGAACCGAAGGAACCGTGAAGAGCCGCATCGATAAATTGAAAGTCGACCTGAAATATCCCAACAACGAAGACGGCCGCAAGCTCATCATGGCCGACGTCGAAAGGATCCTGCGCGATGCTGAAAAGCGCGCAGCATTGCTCTTCGATAAAACCCCGAAGGCCCCCGTCGTCGCGCAGCCGTATCCACGATTCCGTGAAGCCAATGCGGCGGCAAGTTACAACGCGGCTTCTCCAGATGGTTCGCGTCCCGGAACTTTCCAGATTCCACTACGGCCCGAGCGCATGACAAAGTTCGGCCTGCGTTCGCTCGTTTATCACGAGACCGTGCCCGGACATCATTTTCAGATCGCGCTCGAGATGGAAAATCCAAACCTGCCCCGCTTCCGGCAGATTCGGGCATTTGGTGGAATCTCGGCTCTCAGCGAAGGCTGGGGACTTTATGCCGAACGCCTCGCCGCAGAATCCGGATGGTACGAAAACGACCTTGAAGGCCTGCTCGGACAGCTTGACTCCGAACTGTTCCGCGCGCGCCGGCTCGTTGTGGATACCGGAATTCATGCGAAACACTGGACACGTCTACAGGCTATCGACTACGGCATCGAAGCCAGCGAGGTCGAGCGCTACGTCGTCAATCCCGGCCAGGCCTGCGCGTACATGCTGGGTGAATTGAAACTCATCGAATTGCGTGATCGCGCCAGGAAAGCACTGGGCGCGCGATTCTCATTCAAAGAATTTCACAACGTCGTGCTGGGGGCCGGAACCGTGCCGCTGGATATGCTGGATAGTCCCGTGGATGGCTATATCAAGAAATTCTGAAATGTAAACTTCACGCTTCAGATTCAAAGTTTACATTTCAGAAGGAACTGCGCTTCCCTACTTCTTCTCCGGCGCCTTCGCGGGAACGACCTGCACATCGTGCAATGTCCGGAAGTCTCCGTCATAGACCTTTGCTGTAATCTGATCGCCGACCTTGACGCGCTTGAGGACGTCGTCTTTATCCGGAACGTAGACCATCGTCATTGCGCCCATCCAGCCCTTTACTTCTTCGCCGTTGATGGTAAATGTCTTCGCAGTGGCATCGATCTTTTCGACCTTGCCTTTGAAAACGTATTCCTTCTTGCCGGCATTCTTATTCTGCTGTCCATAGCCGCAGGAAATCAGGACAGAGAGCATCAAACCAATTACAAATGAAATTCGAATGTATTTCATGAACGTCCTCCGGCCGTCTACTTTACTACAGCCTTCCTACCTGTGATAACGTCTCATCTCGCATGACGACAACCGCGCGTGTGCGCCATCCAAAGGGTCTCAGCACGCTGTTCTTCACGGAGATGTGGGAACGCTTCAGCTACTACGGCATGCGCGCGTTCCTTATTCTTTACATGACGACGCCGGCGGCGGCCGGCGGCCTGGGTTTTTCAGATCAGAATGCGGCGTCGATATATGGAACGTACACCGGCAGCGTCTGGGGCGCGGCGATTCTCGGCGGCCTGATCGCCGATCGCGGACTCGGCCAGTACCACAGCGTTCTCCTTGGCGGAATCATTATCGCCGCCGGACACTTCACGCTCGCGTTTAAAGCGCTGCCCTTTTTCTACACGGGCCTCGTACTCATTGTGATCGGAACGGGCCTGTTGAAGCCGAATGTCAGCACTCTGGTGGGTTCACTTTATGATGAAGGAGACGCACGCCGCGATGCCGGTTTCTCGATCTTTTACATGGGCATCAATCTCGGGGCGCTGCTTGGCCCGATCATCGCGGGCTATCTGGCTCAGCGCGTCGATTGGCATGCCGGCTTTGCATGTGCAGGCGTCGGTATGGTGGCAGGACTGATTCAATACGTCCTGGGACGGCAACGATTGCGCGCGGCGGAAGAAAAAATTGCGATCCGCAAACAGGCCGCTACGCGCCCTGGAAGCGCTTCAGCCTCCACTGCTCCGAGTGACACTGGAAAAAGACTCTTAGCTGTTGTGATTTTCTTTCTTTTCGCTGCAATCTTCTGGGGAGCGTACGAACAGGCCGGGTCGACCCTCAACCTCTTTGCAGACCGGTACACGCGATTGGACGCGTTTGGCTTCAAGATTCCCTCTTCATGGCTTCAGGCGGTGCAGCCTTTGTTCGTCATTATCCTGGCTCCTATTGTGGCGTGGATCTGGATTCGCCTCGGATCCCGCGAGCCATCCAGCCCCGGCAAATTCACACTGGGCCTGTTCTTCGAAGGAGTATCGTTTTTGCTTCTCGTACCCGCGGCGGCAATCGCACAGGGCGGGACCGGAATCCTCGTGAGTCCGTGGTGGCTCATCGGTTCCTATTTCCTCGGAGAGATTGGCGAACTGGCCCTCAGCCCTGTAGGTCTCAGCGTCGTGACGAAACTGGCGCCGGCGCGTATTCTCGGCGTCACCATGGGAATCTGGTTTCTCTCCAACGCCGTGGGCAACAAACTGGCAGGATGGACCGCAGGCTTTTTCAGCACCCTTCCTCTGCCCTCGCTCTTCGGCTACGTCGCGGCTGTAATGCTGGTTTCCGGAGCAATACTGGCGGTGCTGACAGGTCCGATCAAGAAGCTCATGGGTGGCGTGCGGTGATTTCCTTCATTAGGAGCCGGCAGCGGGACGACCCCGGTCATCCAGCCGCACCAGCCACCACGTCGCCATGATTCCCAATACCAGAATCATTCCATCGAACACGCTGTAAGTGGCGTGCAGCAACCCGAACGTGCGCAGGCCATCCGGCGGCGGAACGCGCGGCACGAAGTCGATTGAACGCCCGACCGAAATGATACGCGGCGTAATCAGAACCGTGAGAAACAAGACGATGGCCAGCATGGACACGATGGTCCATTTGGGTTTGCGTGCCCCCGGAATTTTCATGACCAGCCAGAAAGCGATGATCCCAATGGCGAGTTGGGCTGCATTCCAATACTGGAAATACAGGCGATTGAGTTCCGAGGAGAAGTAGTAAAGGAGACTATGCATTGGGTCCGGCCCACCGAGCTTTTGAATATCGGCTGCAAACGCGGGGTTCGGATGCGCCGCGATCAATGGATTAATCGTGAAAAAATTCTGCGTGGCGACGAAACCCATCGCAATCGTGCCGGCCAGCCATGCGGCCATGCAGAAAATTGCCCCGGAACGGGCGACTCGAACCTGCAACTATCTCCTCCGGATGAGGCCCTTGGACGTAAGGTGAAATCCGTCAGGCAATGACTGTTCAATTTTCGGCCGGTATCCTTTAACCGGCCACTCGCGATCCGCGAATACTTCGGCAATCTTGATTCGAATCCTCGGGCGATCGTCGGTCACGATAAAGGCTTCAAGCAGCGCTTCACGTACCTCTTCACCGGCCTCGGAAATCGCATCGATGGCGGCAATACGCACGTCGTCATCATCATCCGACAGGAACTGCTTCAGGGCCGAGGCGATTTCCGGCGTCACATGACCGCGCATCGCGCGAATCAAGTCCGCTTTGTGCTCGGGTGGAGTGAACGCGCTTGCCGCAGCAACTTTTTCCAGGATTGCGACGAGTTTCGGCACCAGTTCCTCGCGCGGAAGGATTTCCGACAACGCCTGAACCGGCCATTCGACGTTGTGGTGGCTGCTCAGGAATTTGAGGATCGGCTCAACGGCCTCACGATCTTTTTCGACGAGCATGCGCACCACTATCCGCTTTTCTTCGACATCCTGAGTGATGACGTTGCTCGACATCGTAAACCGTTTCAATAACGCGTAAAGCGATTCCGGCGTGCCCCAGTCCGAGAGTTTTTCTGCCGCTTCGATGCGCGGCCCGTTTTCCCCGCCGGGTTCGGTGAGCCGCTTCACGACCTTATCGATCTGCTTTGATGATGGCGCTGAATTGCGTTTAAGAAAGTCGAACATCTTCTGATTTATCGCACCGTTCTGTGGCTATTTCACTTCGTCCACTAGTGTAAATGGATCCACCCTCGCGCCCTGCACGCGCATACCCCAATGCAAATGCGGACCGGTTACGCGGCCCGTAGCTCCTGCGAGCCCGACGAGTTGCCCGCTCGACACAAGGTCGCCACGTTTCACATTGATGCGCGAAAGATGCGCGTAGAGAGAATAGATCCCCATTCCATGATCGAGAATCACCGTATTCCCGGTAAAAAACAAACTCTTTGCCAGAACCACACGGCCGCGGTTGGTGGAATGAACCGGAGTTCCTGTTCCGGCATGCAGATCGGCGCCGGCATGCGGCGCGCGCGGTTCGCCATTAAAGACCCGCCGGTGGCCGAAGTTTGTGCCCGTGCCGCCGGGAATTGGAATCACGAAAGGGCCGTCCCAAAGTACTTCATTTGAAATCGTGGCGTAAATGCCTTCCGTCTCATTTGACTCCCGATTCGCGCGCGCAAGGTCCGTCTTGTTCAACTCCACGTATTTTTCTTCAACCTTGAGTTCGGTCGTTGGATATTTCTTCCGTTCCACCTCGATGGCGAGATCGCGCTTATCGACGCTGCCGTCCTGCCGCGTCATCATCAGAACCGCAGAATGCTTTCCCGGTTTCGTGTCGAGATCGACTCCGAGAAAGATCTTCCACATTCCGCCGGACAAAACCGCCGGCACTCTCTTATTCTCCCAAACGATTTCCACCGACTTCACCCCGGCCCCATCTGGAAACGTGAGGCGCAGAGCCGCTCCCTGATTCGCGGCAAAGCTGAGAGCGGTAATCATCAACATGCTCATGGCTGTCATCGGCTGGAACTCGTGAAGCGAAATCTTGCAAGTTTGACCGCCGGCACGCTGGTGGTCCCGCCGAAGCCGGAGCGCAATAAACGGGGTGTGGTTCCGATCGCTTCGGTGTATTTCAACGCCTCGACATAAGATTGTGTAAATCGCAGAGACTTGATCGGGTGCGCAATTTCACCGTCGCGAATGAGGAAAGTGCCGTCGCGAGTCATGCCTGTCACCACGGCATCGCGGGGATGTACGGTGCGCGTATACCAGAATCGCGTGATGTATAAGCCATGTTTGGTGGAACGGATCATTGCTTCCAGGGAACTCGTGCCGGGCCGAAGAAACAGATTCATCGGAGCCGGGCCGAATCGGCCTTGTGGGGACGGTGGCGTCGCGTGTCCGGTGGATTGTTTGCCCGCTTCGCGTCCCGCAGTAAACGAATCATATACCGGAGACAATGCCACACCCGACGCGACAATCGGAATCACCTTCCTGGGCACGCCTTCGAAATCGAAGGGCCACGGCATTCCGTCAGTGCTCCATCCATCGTCTACGATGCTGATGCTGTCGGCCATGATGCGCTGTCCGATCCGGCCGTTCATCCATGAGCGGCCTTCCTGAACGGCGAGCGCACCCATGCCGTCGAACGCCAGCATCTCCAGCAGATCCGCCGTCGCGTACGGGTCCAGAATCACGGTGTATTCACCAGGCTGGCCATCCGCCGGATCCACGCCCATCCGGACTTTGCCCAGCGCTTCGTCGGCGAGAGCTTCCGGCTGAATCGAACCCAGTTGCCAGCCGCTCGATTGAGACCAGCCCGACGAATTCATTCCCATGATGACGGTTGAAAGATCCGCCATCGTCGAACGATGCTCGGCAAATGTCCCCTTTGAATTCGCTACACCAATCGCTAGTGAAGACGTCGTCATCGAACCGGCCGCGGAGCACGTTGCCGCTGCAGCCTTTTCACAAATAACGCCGGCGCTCGAAGCGCGCTCCTCCGGCGAGCACTCGGCAACGGCGGAGTCGAAAGCATTAACCCGCTCGGCCGGTTCCATCGGCTGCGTTACGGGCAGCCCTTTGAACTCCGGATTCTCAGGCTGCAACTTAGCGACGTCATGAGCCCGTTTTGCAAATTCCCTCAGACTCTCGGGGCGAACATCGTTGGAGACCGCGATTCCGGTCTTCGTGCCGATGACCGCGCGAATCGTGATCTGGATATTGCGCTCCGTGACGTTCTGATGAACACAATTGTTGGCAAACCGCGTGAGACTCTCGTCCTGCTCCATCGCGAGAACTTCGGTCTCGTCCGCCTGGGAGGCGTTTAACACGATATCGGCGATTTCGCGAAAATTCACCGGAACACTCCCACTTTGACATTACGGAATCGCGCCGGTGATGCCCCGTGACCGGTGCCCATTGTTTGCATCGGCTCGCCCTTGCCGCAATTCGGCGTTCCCCACAGCACCCAATGCTTCGCGTTTGAGACAGCGTCGCACGAATTCCAGAAGTCGGGTGTGATACCTGCATAGGTACAGTTCTTCAGCAGCCGGCCGCGTTTACCCTTCCTGATCTCATAACCGATTTCCGTGCCAAACTGAAAATTGAGGCGCATGTCATCGATACTCCACGAGCGGTTCGTTTCCATGTAAATCCCGTCATCGGTATCGGCGATCAAATCATCGAATTCCCACGTGCCCGGTTCAATCGACACATTCGTCATCCGGATGAGCGGAATCCGATTCCAGCCATCGGCGCGCATGCATCCGTTGCTCTGCAGGCCCAGTTTCGAGGCAGTCTCCCGCGACATCAGGTAACCGGTAAATT
Source organism: uncultured Solibacteraceae bacterium (assembly GCA_964633285.1). Lineage (GTDB taxonomy): Bacteria > Acidobacteriota > Terriglobia > 20CM-2-55-15 > 20CM-2-55-15 > 20CM-2-55-15. The sequence goes on from CAZWGA010000009.1 coordinate 85,234, forward strand.
GCCCGCTACGGACGAGCGGCGTGCTCGATGCCGGTACGCCTTCGTCATCCCAGCCAAAGGTCCCGAGGCCGGTCGGGCGAAGGCTGTCGGCAGTGAGATTGACGCAATCGGATCCATACTTGAAGTTGTTCCGCTTGTCCGTCGTCAAAAAGCTGCGCCCCGCAAATGCGGCTTCTGTTCCAAAGACACGATCCAGTTCGGTTGGGTGGCCGCAGGATTCATGAATCTGCAGCGCGAGTTGAGAGCTGTCGAGAATCAGAGTTGTCTCCGCGCTCGGACAAAGATCCGCCGACAGCAGCGCCACAGCCTCTTCGGCAACGCGTTCGGCATTGCCCGGAAAATCCGCGTCTCGCACATACTCCCAGCCGCCTGTTCCCTGATACCGGAATGAATTCGGATGTGAGCGGACCTGGACTTCCGTATCGTTGACCGCCGTCGCTGCGATCGCTCCGCCGGATTCGAAGATCGTCTGTTCGACAAAAGCTCCGTCGCTATTAGCGAACACCTTATCATTGCGAACCGCGATGATGTTTCCTTCAGACACCTTCACACCGGCATTGCGCCGGATAATCTCGTCGGCTTGAAAAAGAAGGTTGAGTTTTTGCTCCAGAGAAATGGCGAATGGATCGATTCGAATCGGCGTCGTGTACTTTCCAGTGCTCGTGACAGGCACACCCAGATCCACGCGCTCGCCGGGAACGAGCGCGCTCGCTTTGGCGATGCGCAGAGCGAGTGCTGTAACTCTTTCGATCTCGCTTTTGCTGACATACGCACTTGAAGCAAAGCCCCATGCGTCTCCCAGCAGGACACGAACTCCAAACCCCTGGCTGTCTGAATCGCCGATGCCGTCAACGTTTCCGTTCTTGACACTGGCAACCTGCTCGCGCCTTGTGACGATCCGGATGTCCGCGTAGCGCGCGCCACCCTGACGCGCGACGTTGAGAGCATGCGCTGCGAAATCATTCATCGGTTGATTGTACCCGAGGACATCGGGAGACCATTCGCCGGGAATTCTCAGATCTCATAGCTCTGCAAATACTCCGGCGTCTCCACATGCCAGTTCCTGTTCGCCGACACGATATGCTGCTTCATCGCGTCGACCGCTTTGGGTTCGCCGTGGACCAAAAACGTCTTCCTGGGCGGCTTCTTGAATCCGGAGAGCCATCGCAGGATTTCACTGTAATCACCGTGTGCCGAAAAACTGTCGATCGTGTGAATCGCGGCTCGCACCGGATAATCGACTCCGAAGATCCGGATCTCGCGTGCTCCCTCCGAGAGCAGACGCCCGCGCGTTCCGTATGCCTGAAAACCAACGAAAACGACCGCATTCCTTTCGTCAGGCAGCCGTTGAATCAAATGATGCAGGATGCGGCCGCCCGTTGCCATGCCATTGGCTGAAATGATGATCGAAGGAAATCGATGTTCGTTGATCGCCTTGGACTCTTCCACAGTACGGGAGAAATGCACACGCTGCGTATTCAGCGGATGCCCTCCTGCTTTCTCCAGTTGCACCATCTCAAGGTCGTGCTCTTCGACATGTTTCCGGAATATCTCAACCGCATCCACGGCCATCGGGCTATCGACATAGACCGGCAAAACCGGAATCTGGTTCTCGCTCTCCAGTTCGCGCAATACGTAAAGCAGTTCCTGCGCGCGGCCGATGGCGAAGGAAGGGATAAGTACAGTGCCGCCACGGTTGGCTGTGGCGATCACGACGTCTCGCAGTTGGCCCTTGCCGCTCTTCCCGTTCTTATCCGTGTGAAGGCGATTGCCGTATGTCGATTCAAGAACGAGATAGTCCGCTTCGGCAACGGGCGTTGGATCGAAAATGATCGGCTGATCGTACCGTCCGATATCGCCGGTAAACAGAATCGTCTTTTGAGATGAGTTGATTCCTTCGTGGAAACGGACAAAAGCGGAGCCAAGAATATGGCCTGCCGGCATGAGATCGAAGCTCAAGTCCGGCGAAAGGCTCGTAACGTCTCCGTACTTCACGCTTCGCAACAGATCGAGCGACCTCATTGCGTCTTCGATGGTGTAGAGCGGTAACGCCGGCTTGTGCTTCGAGAGCTGATGCTTATTCCGGAAGCGCGCTTCTTCCTCTTGAAGGTGTCCGGCGTCGGGCAGCAGAATGCGGGCCAGATCCGCTGTAGCCGGAGTAGCGTAAATCGGGCCCTTGAAGCCATGAGCCACGAATCGCGGCAGGTATCCGGTGTGGTCGATGTGGGCGTGCGTCAGAACGATCGCATCCACCTTTGCCGGATCGATCTGGGGAGCTTCCCAGTTTCGAAGCCTTAACTGTTTGGGCCCCTGGAAGAGACCGCAGTCGAGAAGAATTCTCCGATCGCGCGTTTCCAGAAGAAACTTCGATCCGGTGACCGTCTGCGTTGCTCCCAGAAAAGTCAGCTTCATAATGATTAAAAACTGCGGTCAATTAGCTGGTCTATTTGTTCTTGAGCAAATCAAAATACCGTTCCCGAGTCATCCCTGCGGTGCGCAGCAGATTCTTAATGATAAACACAGGAACGGCGGAATACATCGGGATGACGATAGGGCGCTTTATGTTCGGTTTCGTGTAGATCAGATGATCGCCCTTTTGGCGATCGAGCTTGAAACCGTCGATCTCGAATACTTTTACGAGCGTTTGGTAGGAGACGGGCTTGATCGCCGGCATCGAATCACAAGCGCATTGTTACTCGATCCGAGCCTACGAATTCGGGAGCCTTCCATTCCGTACCGAGGCGCTGATAGCCGGCCTCTTCGAGGATCTCATCCAATGTGCCTTTGTCCGCGGCGGCTTCGAGGAATCCGCGCACAGCATCCTGGATGTTTGCACGGGCCTTCTCCTGAGTCTCGCCGCAGCTTGATACATCGAGTTCAGGAACGTGCGCCACGTAGGTGTCGCCTTCCCGGAACAAATGAACCGTAAATGACAGGTTGTGCATCAGGAATACCTCCTAAGAGGATACCGCACGCCTGAATCCTAACAAACATGCGGTGCCCGCTATGGTCACCAAGAGTAAGACCAAAGAAATCGAACTTCCAGTTTCTAACGGCTTGCGCAGTCACCGGCCGTTTGCAGGTTCGTGTCCGAGCGTGTTTCCCTGAATGGCTTCGCGCAAGCGTGCGTCTCGCTCAACCAGAGCTTCCAGAATCTGAAGCGACTTGCCAATGAGTTCGTGACTCCGATCAGGATCAATCCAGCGACCATTAAACTTGCCGCCATGATATAGGTTATTCCGCACTCGACGAATGTGACCGAACAGAACCTGTGCAGACCGGCAGTCGTTGGGGACCTCCTCCCAGTGAACGGCATCATCGACCCAAACCTGGCGTTTCGGAGGTTGCTCCAAGATGTATTGTCTCGCCGAGACAACTGACTCCTCATCCACTGACATGATTTGACAGCCGATCTCGTTCACAAATCGATCCCACGCGGGCGCTGCTTGTCCGCTACGTCCCGCCTTTCCATACCCCATTGCCTTCAGGGCATATTCGTACTGTGCGAACAACCTGAAGAAGCTAAACGCAAGTTGATCAAGATCTCTTCTCATAGCAACAGCTACCGCCTAACCGCTTCCCGAGATTACGCCGCTTGCCGCTTTTTGGATCTTTCTTGCGCGCATACAACCGAACTCTCCGGACGGAAGCTTGCGAATCATGGCGAACCTCCTCCATTCCTTATGGTCCACCCAGGATCCGCTTATGACACTACTTGCGGGTGTAGATGATTCGCTTCGTACCGCCTTCGCAGCTTCCCACAACCGTTTCTGTTTTGACTTCTTCCGGCGTGACGATCTTGAGTTCGTAATTCTTGACGCCTTTGGCATCGATCTTCGCGGCAATTTCCATCTTCAATTCCTCACAACTCTTTTTTTCCGCGTAGGCGTCAAGCGACAGAACTGTGAGAAAAATCGCAGTCATCGTCAGTAATTGCTTCATGTGTCCCCTCCTGTTTGTGTTTCTCCTCTCCCGATCCGAGCTTCATAGATTGACGGAGTGATGTATCTTACCAGCGAGGAGAATGCATGGCCGAACTAAAGACAAAAGCAACAGCGGCGTCCGTTGATAAATTCATCAAGTCGATTGAATCCGAACAAGTGCGCGACGACTGCCGGACCATCGCGGGCCTTATGGAGAAAGCCACGAAATCGAAACCGAAGATGTGGGGACCCAGCATCGTCGGCTTCGGGAGCCGCAAGTACAAGTATCCCGATGGCCGTGAAATGGATTGGATGATGATTGCGTTCTCTCCGAGGAAGAAGAACATCACGCTCTACGTTCTGAATGGACGTGATGAGCAGAGGCAGCTTCTCGATCAACTCGGCAAGCATTCCACCGGCAAGGGCTGCTTGTATATCAACAAACTTTCTGATGTTCATTTGCCGACGTTGAAGAAAATCATCAAGGTCTCGGTCGATGGCATGAAGAAAACGCAAGGCTGAAATCCCGCTTCAGCGCCGAGCAAAAACCACAAAAAACTTCCGGAAGTCTGTGCTATTGTTCCCCGCCATGTGGCAACAAAATTACACACCCGTGGGGAACAGCCTTGTTCTGTCGGCGCTGGTAGCGGCGCTTCCCATCGTTGTTCTTCTGTTTCTGATCGGCATCATTCGCAAGCCGGCATGGATGGCTTCTCTCGCCGGCCTGGGCGCAACGATGATCCTGGCTGCCGGAGTCTATGGCATGCCCCTGAACATGCTGGCCTCGTCAGTCTTCTATGGGGCGGCATTCGGTTTGTTCCCGATTGGATGGGTGGTGTTTTCCGCCATTCTGCTTTACCGCATCATGCAGGAGAGCGGAAAGTTTGATGTGCTGAAAGATTCCGTCGGGCACCTCACCGATGACGGCCGCCTTCAAATGATGCTCGTTGCATTTGCCTTCGGCGCTTTCATCGAAGGCTGTGCGGGCTTCGGAACGCCGGTCGCTGTTGCCGCGACAATGCTTACGGGTCTTGGATTTTCTCCGTTCCTTTCCGCTGGAGTCTGTTTGCTGGCGAACACGGCTCCCGTCGCTTTCGGGTCGATCGCGACCCCGATTCTCACGCTGAGCCGCACGACGGGCCTGCCTCTGCAGCGGCTAAGCGCCGGAGTCGGCCGCATTTGCGCACCCATTTCTCTTTTTATTCCCGCTTACATGATTGCAGTCATGTGCGGATGGGCAGGACTCCGCGGAGTGCTGCCCGCTGCCGCCGTTTGCGGGTTGGCATTTGCCGGGACTCAATTTGCGATTTCGAATTTCGTGGGTCCCGAGCTCACGGACGTTCTGGCCTCGATGGCGGCCATGGGCGGTCTCTTCGTTCTATTCAAGTTCTGGAAGCCGCGCGACAAATTTGATTTCGGCCACATGCCTCCCGGAAAAGTTGTTCACAAAAGCCGTGACATCGCAATTGCATGGGCTCCTTACATGATCCTGGTTGTCCTGGTTTTGTTATGGGGCTATCCGGCATTCAAAGCCAGACTCGACAAATTCGCGATACCCATTCAATGGCCCGGTCTCCACAACCTCGTGCAGCAGGTGCCGCCTGTAGTCGCGCAGCCCGCCAAATATGCGGCCGTGTACAACTTTCAATGGCTGTCCGCGTCAGGAACGGCATGTCTCCTAACCGCAATACTGGCGGCGTTCGTTGTAGGATTGAGCCCGTCGAGGTTCTTCCAGGTTCTCGGCAGAACCATCAAGCAGCTCGCTCTAGCCGAAATGACACTCGCGGCTGTGCTGGCTCTCGCTTACGTGATGAATTATTCAGGCGCGACTGGAACCCTGGGTCTGGCGTTCGCCGCCACCGGTGTGATGTTCCCGCTGTTCAGTTCGGTCCTCGGATCGCTGGGAGTCTTTCTGACTGGAAGCGACACTTCTGCAAATGCGCTGTTCGGTACTCTTCAGGAAGTCACCGCTAATAAACTTGGGATGAATCCCGTGCTCATGGCTGCCGGAAACTCCGCGGGCGGCGTCATGGGAAAGATGATCAGCCTCACCAGTATTGCCGTCGCCGCCGCCGCGACTTCGATGAAGCGGGAAGACGAAGGCCGGCTCTTCGGCTTCACGCTCAAGCACAGCATCTTCCTGACGTTTGTCATTGGTCTCGTCGTCATGTTCTACGCTTATGTGGCCCCACAGCTCGCGCCGTAGAATTCTCTGGCGGGTTCAGGCGGCCAGATCTTCTTCCGAATAGACAGCCTCGGCGCCGGACGACTTGAACACGCGGAGAGCCCGATCGCGCCGCAGTTCATCGTCGCTGTGGACCGCAATCAAGATCGCGCCATGCCGAATTCTTTTGCCCACACGCCGGGCAACGCTCTCCGGCAATCCGATCGACGCGAGCGCGCCTGTACCGCCCGCAAGTCCTCCGACCACGCCACCGACAGCAGCGCCTCCAATGGCAGCGATCACAGGCCCGGCAATTGCCAGGGGACCAAGGACCGGCACCGAGAGAACCGTCAAACCCGCAAGCGCTCCGAGCGCCCCGCCCACCAATCCACCTTTCTCCGCATCGCGAATCGCGTTTTCCTTCATCGAGATGTTTTTCGTTTCTTTTCCATTCATCAGGACGGAAACCTCAGATGCCTTGAAACCCAGGTTTCGCAAATGCGTCAAGATGTCGTTTGCCTGAGTCTCCGTCGAGGCAAGACCATAAACTGTGTTTTCCATAAACGTCTCCACAAGACATCGCCCAAGCGCCACAGGACCTATGGGCTTGGACGCAGCTCATTGAATGTCGGGTTTAGGTTCTAATTACGGTGCAATTGGCGGGCCGTTGTTGTTTCAATTCGGTGTTGGATCTCACAACGAAGAAATCACCGCAAAAACCGGGTCGAAATTCCTGCTACCGGGTGCTTTGTTTCCGTTGCAACTCGTCTTCGATGACGTCTTTGAGTTCCGAATACGGCTGGTTTCCACCGAGAAGACGTCCATTAATAAATGTCGCCGGCGTGCCGCTGACTCCGGCGCGGGCGCCGTCCTGGATATCCTTCTGGATTGCCGCAACCTGTTTACCGGAATCCAGACATTGATTGAATTTCGAAGTATCCAGCTTCAGATCCACTGCACGTTGTTTGAGGTCCGCGATACTGAGCTCCTGCTGATTGCCGAACATCGAATCGTGAAATTCCCAGAACTTCTGTTGTTCAAAGGCACAGAGAGAGGCTTCCGCGGCTTTCTGGGCATGAGGATGGATTTGGGTGAGTGGGAATTGCCGGTAAACGATGCGGACCTTGTCCGCGTAGTTTTTTTCAACCTGCTTGAGCGTGGGAAAGAGGCCGCCACAATAGGGACACTCGAAATCGGAAAACTCGACAATGACCACGGGAGCCGCTGCGGGACCCTTTGACGGAAAACCCGCCGTTACAATGTCGGCGCGGAGTGGTTCCAGATAGGATTTGTATCCAAAGTCCTTTTTAAGGCGCGTGATCAGCGTATCGTAATATCGCCGGCGGCTCTGTTCGGTCATGTAGGCCTTGACCTGCGGCAATGCCTGCGCTTTCGGAATGGGGATTTGCTGCTTGTTCGCTTCGTAGAACCGGTCCACCTCTTCGTCACTGGGTACATCCACGTTACTTTCAACTTCGGCTTCAAGAAGCTGTTGTTTCGTTTTTCCTTCTTTTGCCGCTTCAGCCTCGATCAGCCTCTCCGCCACCATGTTCTCAAGAACTTTGGTCAGCGCCTCCTGCTTGTCGTGCGCCAGCGTCGCTTCATTTTGGAGCCTTTTGGTCTCGAGGCTCTGGAGTTCCCCTGCTGCGGCTTGATTCAGCTCGTCGGTGGTAATCGTTTTTCCATTGACCACGGCCACGCGGCCTGTTGTCGATTGAGCTGCCGACACGCCGGCAAAAGTCACGAAGATCAATACAAACCATTTCATTCGTCTCACGCAGTAACTCCTTCCGGAAGCAACACACCTTTGTCCAAATGTCGAGTGATCGTCGCGTGGCGGGCGGCGCGGGGATCATGCGTCACCATCACGACGGTCTTTTTGAATTCTCTATTAAGTCTTTCCAGAATTGCCAGAATTTCATCCGCTGACTGGGCGTCCAGATCCCCGGTCGGCTCATCCGCCAGAATCAACTGCGGATCCGTAACAAGCGCCCGGGCAATTGCGACTCGTTGTTCCTGACCTCCGGAAAGCTGGCGGGGGTAATGCGTCATACGATCCTGAAGCCCGACCAGAGACAGCGCGGTCTCGACGTGCTTGCGCCGTTCCGTCCTGGACAACTTCGTCAGCAGGAGCGGCAATTCGACATTTTCGAACGCCGTCAGTACTGGAATCAGATTGAATGTTTGAAAGACAAAACCGATGGTGTGATTCCGCCATGCTGCGAGCTGTCCTTCACTCATACGAGAAATATCCGTATCTCCCACAATGACCTGACCACTCGAAGGACGATCGATACCGGCGATCAGGTTCAGCAACGTCGACTTTCCCGAACCCGAAGGTCCCATCAGACACAGGAACTCGCCCTGATTTATCAAAACACTCGTTTCACGAAGTGCAACGATCTCCGCCGCTTCTTTCTTGAATACCTTCGTGACGTTGCGAATCTCCACTGTACTCATTTCTTCGGAACTCCCTCGCTCACACGATCTCCCGGTTTCAATTGATTGTTCTGGTCGCCCACGATAATCGCTTCGCCGCCAACCAGACCGGCCGACACGAATGCATCACTGCCGGCTTCCTTCCGGACAATGATGGGCTTTACCTGAACCCTGCCGCCGGCGATTACGTTCACGACTTTGCCGGACTCGCGATCCAGAATGGCCCGTTTAGGCACGACATAGAGCTTTGTTTCTTCCGGGACGGATTTCCCCTTTGTCCCCGCCTCGAGAAAGGTCACGCGTGCGTTCATGTCCGGCCGAATGAATTCGTCAGGCTCTAAAAACTTAACCTTTACTTGAATAGTTGCCTTCTGCCGGTTCGCCTCCGGGGAAATCTCATCCACCCGGCAGGTGTAGACCCGGTCGGGATATGCATCCGTCACTACCGTGCAGGGCTGTCTGGGAATGACGCGATTGAAATCGTTTTGATTGATGTCCAGTTCCACCTGGATATCGCTCAAATCGGCCAGCGTTACGACAAACGATTTTGCTCCCCGGTCGCCGACAAATGACGTAGTTACCATTTCGCCTTGTTCGACGTTCCGCTCCAGGATCGTTCCATCGCTTGGAACCTGAATCTCCGTGGCGTCGAGTATCGTCTTCGCATAATCCACGGCGGCTTTAGCCCGAGCCGTCTCCGATCGCGCATTGTCGATTTGCTCTCTTCGCGGCCCCTGGCGAACAAGCTCGTATGTTTTCGTCAAAGCTGCTGCGCTGGCACGCGCACTGTCGTAACGGCCGCGAGCATCGTCGAGAGACTGCGCGGTGAAGACTCCTTCTTTCACAAGACCCTCGATCCGCCTGAGATTGGCTTCGTCGGTTCGAAGCTCGGCTTGTGCGCGATCCAGATCGGCTTTAGCTCGATCGATTTCCTCAGGCCGGGAACCCCGTTCCAATTCCTGAAGATGCGCCTGTGCCGATTCATAAGCCGCCTTCGCCTGCTCGTATTGCGCGCGATATTCGCGATCTTCCAGGCGCACAACAACCTGACCCTGCTTCACACGATTACCTTTCTCGACACCGATCCACGCTACGCGGCCAGCAATCTTTGAGCCCACCTGAATCTTGTGATGCGCGATGACGTACCCCGTTGCGACGAGAACGGCCGATTGGGAACTGTTTTCGAGACGCGGATGGACGGTCTCGACCGCGATTGTCTGAGGCTGGAGTGTGAAATAGAAGTATACGGCCGCGATCACCAGCAACAGAATCAAAACGAGAAGGATGAAACGGCCGCCGCTGCGCCTGGGCTCAGCCCTTTTGCTGGGATCAATCTTAAGTTTGCTCAGTTCGCTCGAAAGGTTATCCATATTCAACGAACGCGGGTATAAAACCCGCGACTACAGAATGGCGATAAACATTGGACCCGATTATGCCGCGTTCGTTCCTCACACCTCTGTCCTCAAAGCTCGCACGATCGTCATTCGTGCCGCCAGCCGCGCCGGCAGCAGGCCGCCGAGGGTACCCATCACTGCGGCGAATATCATTCCGTTTAGCATAAGCGCCGGTGTCACTTGGAAATCGAAGATGACTTCGGAAAACGTCACAAAGTTTGCGGTGCCGGTGGAAATTCCATTCATAGGGAGCGCCAGGAGGCAGCCCACTGCCCCGCCGAGTAAGGCGAGTGCCAGGGATTCGGCAATAAACGACACCATGATGTTTCGCCGTTTGAAACCGAGGACGCGCAATGTAGCAATTTCACGCGTGCGATAGGCGGTAGCGGCATACATCGTGTTCATAACCGCGAAAGAGGACCCTACCGCCATGATTATCGCGATCAGGTACCCCAGGACTTTGATCGGAGTTGCCGTTGACGTCTGAGTTTCGAAATATTCCTTCTGTCCGAATACATCGAGCTTGAGACGCCGGTCGTTGGCCAGACGGTCTCGAACACTCTTGAGCGCAGCCTCGTCCGAGCAACGGACCAGCAAGGAGCTGTAGATCGGACGCTCGAATTCACCCGAAATTTCGTTGTAGTTGCCCCAGATCTCGGAGTCATAGGCGGTGTGGGCGGCATCAAACATCCCGACGACATCCCACCGCGTCCTTCCGATCTTGATCTTGTCTCCAACCTTCGTGTCGCGAAACCGCCTGGACAAGGATCGGCTGACGACAACTTCCCGCAGGCCCGGCCGCAACATTCGCCCATCGACGATCTTGATCCGCGGCCTCAACTCGAAAGATTTGTCCGAGATTCCTCGAATGATCACATTCGCAGTCTCGCCCGTAAGTCTCGGATGATTGATCAAGACAACGAGTTCACCCGCAACGGCGGTCACACCTTCGGTGGATTCGACAATGGGCCTCAGATCGCGATCGATGATGCTGTTGGTCTCGGCCGCCTCGGACGACTGCCGTAGCATGATCACGTTGAGCGGTTCGCCCGAATCAACGAAGGTGCTTTCGAGACCGTGCACCATGGCGAGCACCGTTACAAAGACAGCTACGGTGAGCGCCACTCCGAGTACCGTCATGGCTGTGCCGACGCGCCGCACGATCAGGCTTCGCAGGTTGTACTTCAGTGGAATCATTCGCCCCTTCTCCGGACAGCATCGGCAATCGCCAGACGAGAAGCGCTCCAGGCAGGGACAGCGGTACTCGCTAGGGCGACAACCAGCGCAATGACACACGCCAGGAGAATCGTTGTGCCATCCACGTTGAAAACCTGGATGAAACCCGTGGTCACGCTGTTGAAATCAACGAATCGCCACAGGTACCGCCCCCCAACGGATCCCACCAGCCCTCCGAGGACACCGATCAATGCCGCCTCCGCAATCAGTACGGAAAGCACCTGGCCCGGCGAGAATCCCAGCGTTTTCAGGATGGCGATCTCGCCCGTCCGTTCGCGAATCGACATGGCCATCGAATTGGCGGTCACCAGAATGATTGTGAAGATCAACACCGTCGAAATGCTGACGATCAATGTGTTGATATTGCCGAGCATGGATACGAACCCGAGGACAAACGCTTTCTCCGTTTCCGTCTTCGTCGGCGCAGTGCTGTTCGCGAATCCGTCATCAATGGCGCCAGAAATTGCCGCTACCTGATCCGGCGACTTGACTTTGACGACGAACACGCCGGATCGATCATGGAATGCGTCTCCCGCAATTTCATTGAGGTAATCCCAGTGAAGGATGAACAGACTCTCGCTTCCCGAGTCCTTGATGAACCCGCGAACGACGGGCTCAACGGTCGGAAAGAACGTGCCTTCCAGCGTCACGCGGTCACCAATTTTCCAGCCGTACTTCTTTGCGATGCTGACGCCGGCGAGGGCGGCGGTTCGTTCTTTCTTGAAGGCCTCCAGTTGTTCCGGGCCGGCAACATGAATATCGGGATAAACTGCGAAGAATCGATCGGCATCGACGGCAAACTGAGCGAAGAAATTCTGCGGATCTTTATAGGTTCCACCAACCCACTGGTACGCGGTGACTTCCTCGACGCCCGGCATGACGCGGATTCTGTCCCGATAGGAAATCGGCATCGAGTCTCCAAGACCTGTTTCCCTGCGGGTCATCATGCGCGTGGCGGAATCCTGAGTGAGGGCCGGACTCTCGAGTTGTGTAAGAAGCGTGCGAAGCGTGCTGATCAGGAACATCGACATACTGATGCTCAGCACCGTCAGTATCGTCCGCCTGCGGTTACGAAACGCGTTCCTGAGAATCAGCAGCAGAAATTTCATAAGCAGATTTTCAGCTCTGGACTGCGGCGGGAATGGCCTCTCCCAGAATGTTCACGCAGGCATCAAGGTCCTCATCCGAGATCACGAATGCGGGAGCCAGCATGTAAGTGTCGTCCTTGAATCGGCTGACCAGGCCTCGCTTGCAGCATTCCTGATAAATCCGCGCCCCGGTTTTTCGTGCCGCCGGAAAAGGTTTCTTCGTGGCTTTGTCCTCCACAACCTCTACGCCGCACATCAAACCGAGGCCGCGAACATCGCCGACATGCTCCATCGCGCTGAGTTGTTTCAAGCCTGCGAGAAGTTTTCTGCCCTTTCTGCCGGCTTCTTCGACGAGGCCCTCACGATCGAGAATATCCAGTGTCGCGAGAGCTACTGCGCAGCAAGTGGGATGTCCCGAGTAAGTGAAGGCATGCATCCAGCGGCGATCCGGAGGAGCTTCCGCCAAAACCTTATAGATTCGATCCGACATGCCGATGCCGCCCAGCGGCAGATATCCCGAGGTAACTCCCTTTGCAAACGAAAAGATATCCGGTTGAACCTTCCAGTGCTCGAGTCCAAACCAGCGGCCGAGGCGCCCGAATCCAGTGATGACTTCATCCGCGATGAAAAGTACGTCGTACTTGTCGCAGATTTCGCGAATGCGAGGAAAATAGTCGTCCTGCGGAACGATTAAACCGCCGGCGCCTTGAACGGGCTCCGCAAGAAACGCAGCAACTGTTTCGGCGCCTTCTCGAAGAATGGCCTTCTCCAGCTCGTCAGCGGCGGCCCGGCCCTGGCTGACGGCCGGGTTGTCGGAAACATATCGATAGGGATATGGCGAAGGAATATGCAGGAAGCCCGGAAGCTTCGAACTGAACATCGGCCAGAATCCGGGAATGCCCGTGGCATTCATGGCGCCGATTGTCACTCCGTGATAGCCATGCTCCCGGCTGATGATTTTCGATTTATCCGGCTTGCCCTGAGTGTTCCAGAAGAACCGCGCCGTCTTGATTGCCGTATCGTTGGATTCCGCTCCACCCGATGAAAAGAAAAAGTGATTGATCGAGGGATAACTTAACTGCGACAACTTCTCGGCGAGCTGCACTGCGGGCACGTTCGTATGTCCGATGTAGGACGTCGTAAACGCGATCTGCTCCATCTGTCGGACTGCTGCCTGCGCGAGTTCCGTCCTGCCGTGACCCAGTGTTACATTCCACAGGCAGGCTAGGCCGTCGATGAATTCCCGGCCATCGGCGTTTCGCATGCGCGCGCCTTTGCCCGAAACCCATACAAACGGCTGCTTGTGATCGTTAGGATGAAACTGGGGATGAACAAAATGCTCCTGATCGGTCTTGATTATCGTTTGAAGATCAACCGTCATTATTACTCCTCAAATTCGGTGTCAGTGGCCTGAATCACCTGTTTGCTGAAGGACCAGTTTAGGTTATTCAGGCCTCAGACACCGAATTACCAAAGCTGTTCATGATAACAAGTGTCGCGCAACACGTGTAATATCTTCTCGCCATGTCCAGACGGGAAATCTCCGCAGGATGCGTTGTCTACCGCAACAGCAATGGCGGCATCGATGTCGCATTGATCCAGCCGCGTGATCGAAAGGCCTGGGCGCTGCCGAAGGGTCTGATCGAACCGGGTGAGGTACCTGAAGCAGCAGCACAACGGGAAGCTCGAGAAGAGACCGGCCTGTCCGGAAATCTGGTCACGAAGCTCGATACCATCAAGTACTCCTACATGGCGAAGTGGGAACATCCAACGGTGCGCGTGTTCAAGATCGTCACATTCTATCTTCTCCAATACACCGAAGGTGATGTCTCCCAGCACGATAAAGAAGTCGATCGCGTGGAGTGGTTTCCCATCGATAAAGCCATCGCCAATGCGAGCTATCCACAGGAAAAGGCGCTCATCCGAAAAGCAAAGTCATTGATCGAGACGCGGCACGAGGCGAATGAATGAAGGGTGTGGTCCTTTTATCGATCATGCTCGCCGCGCAGCCCGCCCGCGCGCAAGCCATCTATGCTGAAAATCAGATTCCGGCTCGTGGAGTGAGTATCGAGTACACGCTAACGATCAAGAATCCGATCTCGCATTTGTACGAAGTCGAAATGTCGATCAAAGGCATTCGAGAGCCGGCTGTTTCGGTATCCATGCCGGCCTGGTCACCCGGCATTTATCGAATCGAGAATTATGCGCGGAACGTTCAGGACTTTCACGCAGCCAATAGTCGCAACCAGCCTTTGAAGTGGGAACAAACCGACAAACAGACGTGGCGCGTCACGAAGCCGGCTGCCGAAGATCTCGAAATACGTTATCAGGTATTCTCGCCTTTGCTCACAGATCAGATGGCGGATCTCGCACCACCCGCGACTTTCATGTATGTGGCCGGACAAAAACATGTGCCCTGCAGCCTCAAGTACAACGTGCCGGGAGGATGGAAGGTTCACACGGCCCTCGAAAAGAAGGGCGACCGGTATTATGCGGGCGACTACGACATTTTTATCGACGCTCCTGCCTTCATCGGCGAATTCAAGGTCATCGAATTCGACGCCGGCGGTGCGCATCATCATCTGGTGTTGAGCAAGCCCGGCATCTCGCTGAGCGCCGCGCAGGTAACGTCGGATATTCAGGACATTGTCGAAGCAGCGATTCCGATCTTCGGCAAACTTCCATTTAAGGACTACACGTTCCTGATCAAGGTTCAATCTCAAGCATCCAACAGCGTCGAGCATTTGAATTCCACGCGGATTACCGTCGGTGAAAATGACTTCGTCGCCCAGTCCAGCTATCGGCAATTCCTCGCAACAGTAGCGCACGAATTCGTTCACCTCTGGAATGTGAAACGTATCCGGCCTGCGGCACTCGGCCCGTTCGACTACACGCGCGAAGTTCACACTCATTTGCTCTGGGTTTCTGAAGGACTCACCAGCTATTACGGAGACCTTTTACTCGAGCGCGCTGGAATTGATATGCCTGTCGAGTATCTCAGCCGAATGGGCGTGATTGTCGATCAGCTTGAGCATTCACCCGGCCGGCGCCTCATGAGTTTGGAAGAAGCAAGTTGGAATGCCTGGCTCACCAGCGACAACGCGATCAACAATACCGTTTCCTATTACACGAAAGGCGAACTTATCGGCATGCTCCTCGACGTGGAAATCCGGGCACGCACCAAGAACAAGAAAAGCCTGGACGACGTCATGCGCTACCTGATCGAACACTACGCGGACAAAGGAATCGGTTTTCCTGAAGATGGATTTCTCAAGGCGGTTGAAAGCGTCGCGGGTTCCGATTTTCACGAATTCTATGCAGCGACTGCACAGGGCCGGCAGGAACTGGATTACAACCGTTATCTCAAACCGGCGGGACTCTCCGTTGAAGTGCAGCTCCAGCCCGGAACCATCTATCTCGGAATCGAATTCGAAACCGTGGAAGGCATGCCGCGGATCAAACGGGTTGTACCTAATTCGCCGGCCGAACGAGCCAGAATGGATGCCGGCGATATCCTCGTCGCCATGAACGACGAACGCCTCAGTTTTGAGAATTTTCGCAGCCGGCTTCATTCCCATGCGATCGGGGAAACTATTAAACTGACCGTGATGCGAGGCGATCGTCTGCTGACTCTCAATGTGGTGCCGGCAGAGTTTCAGGAAGAGCGATGGCAAATCAACGAGCTTCAACGGCCGACGCCGGAACAAATGGAACTGAAGAAAGCCTGGTTAGAGGAGAAATGAATGGAAATTGAAATTGTTTATTGCCAGGTTTGAAACTACGAACCTAAAGCGGTCAGTTTGACCGAAAAGCTCATCACCGATTTGAAAGACAAGATCCAACGCCTCGTCCTTATTCCTTCCGATGGCGGCCGCTTCGAAATCAGCGTTGATGGCAAGCAGATCTATTCCAAGCTCCAAACCGGCAGGTTTCCGGACTATCAAGAAATTCGAAAACAGCTTCGGTGAATTCGTGGGAATTCCAGGGACGATTAATTCACGGTGAAGGTAAAGGTCACGTTTCCGCCCGGAGTCACCAGGGTCAGCGTCTTGGCGCCGCTGGCGGTGCCGCTCGCAACCTGGACGTTGGCCGTAAGAGCAGTACTCGAACCGCCAGTGATCGTCGCCGTCACACCCGATGGCGCCGTGATGCTGGACGCCGTAATAAGGTTGCGACCGTTGATGGTGATTGCCGTCGTTGTCCCGGCGTTGCCCGCGGCCGGCCCGCCCTGGGAGTCGGTCACGGTTGTGATCACGGGCAGCACGGTAATATTGCCGGTCGCTCCCTGCGCGATTCCCGTGGCGCTGGATTGAGCCACGATCTGAGCCGGACCTGCGCCGATTGTCGTCGCGGTTATTACCGCAGTTGCGGCGTTATTCGCGATTGTAGCGTCGGGCGGAAGAGTGAACACCGACGTTGCCGTCGACAACAGGCTGAACGTTGTGGACTGATTCATGCGGCCTTGTGAGATTTCCGACGAGCTCTGGCTCACGGTAGCGTTGAATGTCGGCCCTGACTGCGTGGAGCTTACGCCGGTGATCTGCCACGTGGACTGATTGACTCGCGATCCGACATCGACAGGCAGATACGACGGGCCTCCGGAGCCCACTTCAGCATGAATCGTGACTCCGCGGCCGGACAGACCATCTCCATCGAAGCCCGGGTTACCATTACCGATGATCGTATTGATCTTGCCGTCGGATGCCGTCACTTCGCGCACACGGTGATTAAAGCGATCACCGAGGTACAGGTTGTTGGAAGAATCCGTCCACATGCCCCAGGGCCGATTCAATTGGGCAACGATCGCCAGATCGCCGTCACCTGAGAAGCCGGCATTGACGGATCCGGCAACGGTCGTAATCGGCCGCGGATTTGTTCCCAGTGTAATTCGCCGTATTCGCTGGTTGTTGTAATCGGCCACGTACAGTGATGTACCGCGAATATGCAACTGCGCCGGTGTATACAAAGTCGCCTGTGTTGCATCAGGTTGATCGCCATTGAAGCCTGTGGCTCCCGTTCCCGCAACTACTTCCAGCGCGCCGGCCGGCTGCGTCATCCGGTAGACCTTGTTGTTGTCCTGATCCGCAAAATAGACGTCGTTGTTGGACGGATCTACCGCCACTCCCGAGATCCTTCCAAACGTCGCCTGCAGGGCCTGCGTCGTTCCACTGCTTCCACCCGCGATGGTCACCAGACTTCCAGCGTTCGGTCCCGTTGCCGGCACGCGCCGCACCCGGGCATTGTCGAAGTCTGCGATGTAGAGTGTGCCGTCCGGAGCCACATCCACCTGATACGGTGTATACAACCGGCCCGTATTGACGATTCCGTCAACAGTGCCCGCATTATTCGGAGTTCCCGCAACAGTTGAAATGTTGCCGCTGGTGTCCACTTTCAGGATCGCTTCACCGCTGTACGTCGCGATATACAAATTCCCTGCCGCATCTCCCACCACGCCGATGGGCCGGAAGCTCGCCGACAATGCCGGGCCCGGCACGTTCTGAATACTGCAGCACACACCGTTTCCTGCCACCGTCGACAACACGCCGCTTGCGCTCAGTTTTCGGATCCGGTAGTTGTTGAATTCCGCGATGTAGACATCTCCCGACGGACTGACCCAGATTCCAATCGGATCGTTGAGGCGCGTGTCGTTGAAGCTATTGATCTCTCCAACGAGGTCGAAGTACGCGTAGTTCTGACCGTTCGGAATATTGACGGTAATACCGGCGCCGGGCAGTTCACCAGTCGTGCAACTGCTGCTCTGATAGTTCGTCGAGTTGCACGGTGCAAGCGCGACTCGAGATCCATCGCTGCTGGTGATGTTGATTGCGACTCCGGTGGGGCCGGCATTCGCCGGTATCCGGACATAGTGCGGATACCGGATGCCTGTTGCCGTCACAATCGCCCCGAAGGAATCATCGATCGTGAGCGCCGGTTGCGCCGGCGGCAAAACGGTAATGACGGATGTCGACGTTGCTCCAAACGTTGTATCGTTGGCCCCGATATTAATCACACCGCTTCCGGAGGAGCCTGTCGGCGTGGCTGTGCCGTCGATAAAGGTCGCATTGTTCGGGATCAATAACGTCGCACTCACTGTAAACGGCCCGGTCGTCCCTTCTGTAATTGTCGTATCCGCGGCCATTCGTTCCTGCGTTCCGTTCGGACTGGTCTCACGCACACGATAACCAAACGGCGATACCGTGGTTTGGCTTGTATTGTAGTTAAAGATTTGCCATGAGGATTGCGTCACATTCATGCTGGCTTCAGCCGCCAGGTACGTGACGCCCGACGTCGTCGCCACCGCTCTCACCAGCACGCCCCGGCCGCTCGAGCCATCTCCGGCGTATCCCGCCGTTCCGCTTCCCATGATGGTCCGGATCTTCCCGTCGGCTGCGCTCACCTGCCTCACTCGTTGATTGAATCGATCCGCAATCACCAGATTGTTTGACCCATCCGTCCACATGCTCCATGGACGATTCATCTGCGCCACCACTGCCGGATCGCCTTCTCCCGAGAAGCCCGCCGTTGTCGTTCCCGCCACCGTCACGATCGGCCGCGGGTTCACTCCCAACGTCACCCGCCGGACCCGCTGATTGCTGTAATCCGCGATGTACAAACTCGTCCCACGAATATGCAGTTGGACCGGGTAATAGATCGTCGCCAGCGTCGCATCACCCTGGTCTCCGTTGAATCCGGTGCCGCCCGTTCCCGCCACCACTTCCAGCGTTCCCGCCGGCTGCGTCATCCGGTAAACCTTGTGGTTATCGTAATCCGAGAAATACACATCGTTGTTCGATGGATCCACCGCCACTCCCGAGATCCTTCCAAACGTCGCCTGCAGGGCCTGCGTCGTTCCACTGCTTCCACCGGCGATCGTCACCAGACTTCCAGCATTCGGTCCCGTTGCCGGCACGCTCCGTACCTTGTTATTGTCGAAGTCCGCGATGTACAGCGTCCCATCCGGCGCGACGTCCACCTGATACGGCGTGTACAACCGACCTGTTCCCGGCACTCCATTCGCGGATCCAGCCTGATTCGGTGTTCCCGCCACGTTCGTGATGTTGCCGCTCGTGTCCACTTTCAAGATCGCTTCGCCGCTGTAGGTCGCGATATACAAATTCCCTGCCGCATCTCCCACCACGCCGATGGGCCGGAAGCTCGCCGACAATGCCGGGCCCGGCACGTTCTGAATACTGCAGCACACACCGTTTCCGGCCACCGTCGACAACACTCCGCTTGCGCTCAGTTTCCGGATCCGGTAGCTGTTGAATTCCGCGACATACACGTCGCCGGTTCCCGCACTCACGAATACACCGATCGGATCATTCAGCCGCGAATCCGTAAACGCCGTCGCCTGGCCTGCGATATCGAAGTACGCGTAGTTCTGTCCCTGTGGAATGTTCAGCACGACCGAGTTCCCCAGCGTATCCCCCGTGCAATTGCTCGCCTGATAGTTGCTCGGATTGCACGCGCTCACCTTCACATTCCCCGTCGGGTTCACCGACACCGTGACCGGTATTCCTCCCGCCGGCGCGGCCTGCGGAATTCGCACGTAATTCAACCGCCGAATTCCCGTTGTTGTATCGATTCGCCCCAGGTTCCCGTCATCGTTGAATGTC
>CAZWGA010000009.1:105193-131310 GCA_964633285.1 uncultured Solibacteraceae bacterium
CCGAATTCCCGTTGTTGTATCGATTCGCCCCAGGTTCCCGTCATCGTTGAATGTCGTCTGCGGTGTCGCCGGCGGCAGAACGGTAATGACATTCGAAGTGAAAGAGGCGAAGCGAGTGCCGTTGGCTTCAATTCGAATTTGTCCGCTGCCGGCCTGCGTCGGCATGCCTGTGAAATCAATGAAGGGGCTGTTCGCCGGAATCGTCAGCGGCGAATTCACGGTGAATGGAGACAGAGGCGTGGCCGTAATCACGGTATCGTCCGCCATCCGTTCCTGGCTGGTATAGGGGTTGGTGCCGCGGACTCGGAAGCTGAAGTTGGATCCCAGAGTTTGGGTCGTCGAGTAATTGATAATCTGCCACGATGACTGTTGCAGCAGTATCGGCTCGCGCTGCGTCACAAAGTTCGGCGAAGTGAACGTCAGAAGGAGGCCGCGGCCTGTTTGACCGTCGCCGGTTCCACCGCTGGAGCTGTCGCCGGCAATAGTGTCGATGATACCTGTGGCGAAGCTGACGATCCGGACTCGATTGTTGTACCGGTCGGCAATCAACAGATCACCATTGGAGTCGACAAAGATGCCATCCGGATACAGCGCGGCAAATCTCGCATTGAGGCCATCGCCGCAGCAGCCCGTCGAACTCTGGCCGGCATACCGCACCATCGGCTGCGCAGCAGGAGCCGGCTGCGTGGCATTCAGGGTGATCCGCACAATACGGGCGTTGCCGCGATCGTCGATATACAGATATCCATTGGAACGATCGATCGCGATACCTGTTGGATTCCGCAACCGGCCATTGAGCGCGTCCGCCACATCGCTGATGGCACCGGCAGTGCCGTTGCCGGTGACGCGTCTTACAATGCCCCCGGTATCAATCTGATTGACGATATGGTTGTCATAATCGACGTAGTAAACGTTGCCCGCGCCATCCACAGCAACCCCACTGGGTCTTCCGATACTAAGAGACGTTGCTGCAACGTTGGTCGCTGTGGCGCTGCCGGTTCCGCCCCCGGCAAACGTCGACAGAACCGAGCTTGTGCTGTATTTGTAGACCACGTTGTTGCCATAAGAGCCGATGAACAGGTCTCCCGCGGTATTAAATGCCAGTCCATACGGGTTCGAGATTGTCGTCCCAACGACCGTGCTGATGGTATTTGTTGTCAAATTGATCTTCCGAATCTTGGACTGGTTGTATTCGGCAATGTACAGCTCATTGTTGAAAACCGCCAACGCCGTCGGTCCACCGATGCTCGCGGAGAGCAATGGACCGCCATCACCGCTGTGTCCATTCGTGCCGTTACCGGCAAACGTCGAAATCAATCCCGTGCCCGCTTCGATCTTGCGAATGACCTGGCGCGAATACTCGGAAATGTAGGTATTGCCGGCCGCATCCCGGACAACGCCGAGCGGTTCCTGGAAGCGGACATCATCAATCGCCAGGCTCTGCCCGATCACATCGAAGTACACGTAGTTGCCGCCCGGAGGGACGGTCAGCGTGACACTGGCTTGCGGTGTGGCTGCGCTGTCGCAGGTATTGCTTTGCGTATTCGATGAATTGCACTGAGCGACCTTGAGGTTCGCGGGATCGTTCGACGTAATCGTAATCGGTACTCCACCAATTGGCGCGGCCAGCGGAATTCGAACGTAGTGCGAGCGCCGGATGCCTGTGCTGGTATCGGTGCGATCTTCCGCATCATCGACCCGGAATGTCGGCGCAACCGTATTTGCGGTATAGGTGCCGCTGTTTAAACCGGATGATGCTGCCGTGATCGTCGCCGTTCCCGGTCCGATACCGGTAACGGTCACATTCACGGAGGACAAACCCGGAGCAATGGTGACTGTAGCGGGTACCGTCGCAATCGTGGTGTCACTGCTTGTCAGGTTGATCACCTGGCCATCACCAACGGCGGCGATGTTCATCGTCAGCGTCGTGTTCTGCGCGAAGTTGTTGCCGGTGAAGAAGGTTCCATTGTTGGGAACAAATGCGAGATTCACATTCCGCACCTGAACGGCGGAGCTCACATTCGGGAAGCCCTGAGCGCTGGCAACGATCGTGGTGTTCCCTGCGACAATGCCCGTTACTACCGCGGTTCCTGTCGTGGATCCCGCCGGAATCGTAACGGATGAAGTAACGGTTGCGATACTCGGCGACAGCGATACCAATGAAACTGTTACACCGCCCGTGGGCGCCGGATCCGAGAGCACGATTTGAAGGTTCGACGTCTGCGACGGATTCACGAGAACTGCCGGAGTGATCTGAATCCGCAGCAAACGAACCGTCACTTGAGTGGTTGTTCCCGAAATCAAGCCCGACGAACTTGCATCTGCGCGAAGCGTGACCGGCGGCGCAGGATCCGCCTGCACGCCGGTCAGTGTGACATCCACATGATCCTGGCCGGCAGGGATTGTGACGCTCGATGGGAAGCTGAAAAATCCCGGACGGTCCGCGATCAAATTGACTGTCAATCCGACGGCGTTGCTCGAGTTAAACCGCGTGACCGTCACGATTCCCGTTCCCGACGCACTCATCAATATCGTCGCAGGCGTCATGTTGACGGTCGGTTGAGGCAACGTGGTGACGTTCACTGTCGTACTGCCGCTGGTGTAGCCGGTCAGGCTCCCCGTCAGCGTTGCCGATCCGACACCCACGCCCGTGACACCGACCGTTGTTGCGGTTTGTCCCTGAGCGATGTGGGCCGAGGCTGGAACCGTGAAGATATTCGTGTTGTTGCTTGCCAGGGCGATATCAATACCGTTCGCCGCAGTCACTGCCTGATTCACGGACACCGTAACGGTCGCCACAGCATTGATGCTGTCTGTCACGGGATTCGGCGAAAGAAGAATCGCCGGGGCAACGACGTTGAAGACCACAACGTTCGAATCGAAGTATGCGGACGGATTCAGCGGATCCGGAACCTGCACTTTCACGTTGACCTGGCCGACGGTACCGATGTCCGCGTTCAGGATCGTTGCCAGAACGTGCTGTGTATCTGCAAAGTTCGTACTGTAGGTACTGTTGTTGAAAACGACTCGAGCACCGCTCGCAAAGAACTGCCCGAACAGATCCAGCGTAAAGTCACCCGAGTTGACCACTCTCTGACTGGGAATTAAGGACGACAGCACCGGGCTATTGACCGACTGAACCGTGAAGTTAACGGCGTTACTCGTACCGGCCGACGTCGAAACCGTAACAGCGTGAGCACCCAGAGCAGCGCCCGCGGCAACAACGATATCCGAAGTGAGATTCGAAGAATCGACGAACTGGATGTTCGTCGCTGTAACACCGGTTCCCGCGATACTGATCGTGGTGGCGCCGTTAATGAACCCGCTACCGTTGAGGGTAACGGAACGTGTGACTCCGCGGCCGGCATTCGACGGCAGTATCGTGTTCAGCGTCGGTCCTGTGCCGGACGGCTGAACTGTAAAGTTGATCGAGTTGCTGGTTCCGTACGCCGTGGAAACCGTCACACCACGAGCGCCCGTGGGAGCTGCCGCGTTGATGGTGAAGGTTGCGGTGAGCGATGTCGCGCTCGTCACCGTTATCGCACTTGCCGTGACACCGGTTCCGCTGATTGCGACAGTTGTTCCGCCTGTGACCAGGTTCGTTCCCGTCAGAGTAACGTTCACTACAGTGCCGACGATTCCACTCGACGGTGAAGCCTGACTCAACGACGGCACCGGCGTCGCCAGACGCGTAATCGTGGCCGACATTCCTGTCGAATCGTTGGCGTATCCATTGATTCCCTGACCTACGACAAAATCGACCGTATCGCCCAACGCGACATTCACGATGAGATTGAATCCCAGCGGGTTATTGAAGCTGGCAATGTTGCCGCTGAATACATTGATCGATGAATTCTGCAGTACATGCACATCGGTCGTGGTCGGCGTTGAATTCAAGCCTTTAAACGCGCCGTTGACGGCGTAGTAACCGGCTGCGGGCGCCGTCCATCGAACAACAGAGAACTGTCCGCTGGGACCGGGGTGCATGTGCAGCATGTCGAACACAAACGTAATGTTGCCGTTTGTGAAGGTGCTGCCGGTGTTATTGTGCGTGACGTTCGGATCGGTACCCAGCGCATTGGATCGCCATGTATCCAGACGAGACTCGGCATTCGTTGTCGCATCGTAGGGATTAAACGTTCCGCCCTGAGTATTCGTGAAACCGAATGACCACACACCGTTCGGGTTGGCCATGCTCAGGAAACCTGCAACAGGATCGAAGTTCCCGATAACCGTAAAGCTCAAAGGATTCGACGTGCCCGCACTCGTCGTGACCGTCAGCGATCGAAGGCCGGCCTGTGCTGCGGGATCGACAGTCAATATTGCCGTCAACGCGGTTCCACTCAAAACGTTGACAGAACTTCCAGTGACACCGGTGCCGGTGACCGCAAGCGTTGTTGCGCCCTGAACGAAATTCGCTCCATTCAAAGCGACGAGAATACTAGCGCCCAGACTTCCCGACGACTGGCTGATCGTTGACAGAACCGGAAGCTGCGCGGGAAGGACATTCACGGTAAACGTAACGGACCCGCTGGTTCCGGCCGCTGTTGTAACAGTCACGGCGCGGTTCCCTGTTGTGGCGTTGCCGGCAATGGTGAACGTGGCCGTCAACGACGACGGACTCTGGACGATGATGTTACTGACCGTCACACCCGTCCCCGCGATCGTGATGACGGTTGATCCGGAAGAGAAAGCGGATCCGCTCAAGGTGACGGAAACCGCCGAACCCTGAGTGCCGCTCGCGGGTGCGATCGAAGCAAGCGTCGGCAGTGGCGACAACATACGGATTGCGTGGTTTTGCTGGTCTGCCACGATCATCGCATCGCCTTGTCCCCATATTCCGTATGCATAGTTGAAGGATGCTGCGGGACCGATACCGTCGGCGTTGCCGCCCGACGATGAACCGGCGATCGTGGTGACCGTGTTTGTTCCCAGCGCGAGTTTTCGGACCGCGTAGTATTCCGTGATGAACAGGCTCGTTCCGTCGCCCCAGATGTAATAGGGATAATTGAAGCGCGCAGCAGAACCCACACCATCGACGGAACCGAGTTGTCCGGCGGCACCGGCAATGGTAATCACATCGCCTGTGGCGATGGTGACTCGGCGAATCGTGTAATTCAGATAATCGGCGACATACAAATACACGCCGTCGCCCCAGAGGGCCCACGGCTGATTGAATCGCGCCGTGCTCGCCGGGCCGTCGGCGGAACCGGGTGATCCTGCAAGACCGGCGAGCGTGGTGACCTGAGCGGTCGCCGTATCGATCTTACGAATGACGTGATTCAGACGATCCGCGACAAAAACGGACCGCCCGTCCGTCCACAATCCGCGAGGATTGTTGAACAGCGCAGCCGGTCCGATGCCATTGACCGAACCTGCAACTCCGGCGGATCCGGCAAATGTCGAAACCGTATTCCCGACCGTGTCGATGCGCCGAATCGTATTGTTGGAACTATCGCTAACCCAAATGTATCGGCCGTCTCCCCAAATGCCGCTTGGACTGCGGAATCGCGCCGATAACAACGCGCCGTCAGTGGTACCCGCCGCACCGGCCGATCCCGCAAACGTCGTTACCACGCTGCCGGAAAACGTGATTTGCCGAATCGTATGATCTGCGGCATCGGTCACGTATGCGAAGTTGTCATTGGCCCAGATACCTTCCGGCAAATTGAACCGTGCATTCAGCCCCGTGCCGTCCGTCGAACCCGATACACCGGTGGCGCTTCCCACGAAGTGCGTCGTCCGGAATTGGGACGCCGCTTCGATCGAACTGTTGACGATCGTGACAGGGACCGCATTACTCGTTCCTGCAGCCGTGGTTGCGGAAAGCGTCTGGGTTCCCGGAGGCGCGCTAGCCACGCCGAAGGCGCTCGCGTTCGTGGAGTTGGAAACGTTTACCGAAGTTATCAGCAGGCCGGTTCCTGACGGTGAAACTCCCGTGGCTCCCGGGACCAGGTTGGTTCCTGTAAGGGCAAACGTTCCGCTTGCACCTTGTGGCACGGATGATGGGTTCACTGAACTGAGAGTCGGAACCGTACTGCCTTGATTCACAGTGAATGTCACGGAGCCCGTGGTTCCACCAGCCGTGGTCACGGTCACGTTGCGAGGACCAGTCGCGGCATTCCCGGCAATGGAGAACGATGCCGTGATCTGAGTGCTGCTGACGACGTTCACAGCGCTGATGCCCACACCCGCGCCCGAGATGGAAACGCTTGTTCCACCGGCGATGAAATTGGTTCCCGTCAGCGTGACGCCGACAGTTACGCCGATGTTTCCGTTGTTTGGAGAAATCTGTGACAGCGTCGGCGGGGGCGGGGGCGGCGAGGTGATCGTAAACGAAATGGTATTGGATGTGACTCCGCCTGGATTCGTTACGCTCACGGTTGCCGTGCCGGCGGAACCGGGGAGAGTTACTGCAGCCGACAGCGTGGCCGAACCAACGAACGCCGTATCCAGCGGCACACCGTTGAAAATAATTTGAGCGCCGTCGACGAAATTCGATCCGCCCACGGTGATTGTCAGCGTCGTTCCAGCCTGTGCAGACGGCGGCGATATACCGGACACCACCGGCGTCGGAGCCAGGGCCGTCATCGTCGCTGTATTGGATGCGCCGCCACCGGGACCCGGATTGATGACTTGCACATTCACCTGTCCGGGCCTGACATTCGCGGGCAACGTAAACGTCAGTGTCGTCGAGTTTCCGAAGCCGGTTTGCACCGGGGATCCGTTGACCTGCACCTGTGACGTCGTGATGAAACCGGATCCGGTGACCGTGATCGATGTCCCGCCGGCCGCTGTTGAAGGATTCAGAGATGAGATCGCCGGAACCGGATTCGCGATTTGAATCGTGACAGAGTTCGAGTCCTGCGAAGGCGATGAGGATGTTCCGGGATTCCGCACAACAACATTCGCAGAGCCCGAAGGCGCCGATGCCGGAACGGTGCCGGTGATTCCAGTGTCGGACGGATCACTGGTATCAATCGGCTGTCCGCGGAGCAACACCTGCGATCCGGTTCCGAAATTCGTTCCGCTTACCCGGATTTTTCCGCCTGCCGCGACAGGATTGGGCGACACACCGGTGATCGTCGGCGCCAGCGCCGTGATCTCGATATCGAATCCTGAAGACGTTCCACCAGCCGGTCCCGGATTCGTGACCGTTACAGTTTGTTTGCCGAGCGGATATGGCGTCGGCAACGGCACCGTCAATTGCGTTGACGTCGCTGTAGCCGGAGTCAGCGAAAGAGACCCGACGTTGATCGTGGAATTCGTTAGAAAATTCGAACCTGTCAACGTTAGCGTTACATTCTTCTGATCCGCATTGAATCTGCTCGGGGAAACGCTATCCAATACCGGCACCGGATTCTCAACATTGAAGTGCAACGGCGTCGAAGTTCCGCCGCCCGGCGGTGGATTCGTAACGGTGATGTCCAGCACCGCCCCTGTCTTCAACAGAATTGCCGGGAGTGTTACGGTCAACGTTGATGACGATTCATAAACCGACGCCAACTTTGTTGTTCCCGCGAATACCGTGGAATTGCCCGCAAACCCACTGCCGTTCAATTGAATCGTGAGATCCGAGTTCCGCGTTGGAGTTTTCGGCGGATTCGCTCCCGTCACCGACGGGATGGTGCTGTTCACTCGGAACAGACCTCCATCGGCCGACCCGCCGCCTGGAGGCGGATTAGTCACGCCAACGTGGTAATCACCGGAACGTTCAAGGAAGCTCGCCGGAATCTTTCCGGTCAGCGTCGTCGACGACGAAGTATTCGGATCGATCGGAATCGGCGTCCCTTCGAAAGTGATCTGCGAGTTCGGACGGAAGTTCGAACCCGTTACGGAAATATCGAGCGCTGCTGATCCTGCATTGGCTGTCTTCGGACTGAAGTTGGTAATTGTCGGCGGCCCATTGAGAATGTTGACGCTGAAACTCGCCGCTCCACCCTCGGGCGGCGGATTCGAAATGATTCCATCGAGAACGCCAGGCGCATCGGTTTTCGAAGCGGGCAGGCTGAATGAAATCGAATTGCCGGACACGACTCCGCCAACTCCACCCAGTGTCGCGGATGTGGCGGCAATGAATCCGGTGCCATCAACCGTGACGGTGACGGCTCCTGAACCCGCAGGAATCGACGTCGGCGTCACACGGGTAATGGTCGGAGCGGGATTGACCGCCGCAACAGCGTTGACAGTGAGAGTCTGCGGAGGGGTTGTTCCGCCACCCGGTTGAGGATTGCTGGCCGACACCTGCAGCGTTCCGGCAACGATGAAGCTCGCTGGAAGTGTGACCGTTACCTGCTGCAACGAAGTCGTCTTCGGCGACAGCGGAGTTCCACCACCGGGAACCGCAGCGCCTGAAACATTGACCGTCGTCGTTGCGTTGAAATTGTTTCCGTTGAGCGTAACGGTAAGGGCCCCTGTTCCAGCCTTCACGGAATTCGGGTCGATCGAGTTGAGGATCGGTACGCCATTCACCGGCGTCAGCTTGAGCGGAGGCGCATTCGGGAGCGTAATGCCGGGCCCACCGCCGGGACCCGGATTGATGACGTTAATGACCGGCGCCTGGAAATCGCGGGCCACGCCTGCTGCGTCATCCCTGGCGATATCGGACGAAACCTGTATCAACTGATTCAGCAGAGCGGCTGAGATCTCCGCCTTCAACGTTGTCGAGGAAACATAAGTGGTCGGCAGGGGCTGCCCATTGAGGGTCACCACCGATGTGGGAATGAAGCCGAGGCCTGTTACCGTAATCGTGAGTGAACCGCCACCGGCCGGAAACGTTTTTGGATTGATGTCGTCAACGCGCGGTTCGGGATTTGGGATGCGAATCAATGTCACATCATTGCTGCCGAAATTCGCGACAACGGCGCGGCCGGCTGTTGCATCGATGTCGATACCAAACGCAGCGCTCCCAACCGGAATCGTTCGCGAAACGCGCCGCTGGTCGATATCCACAACGGAGACGGTTGTCGGCACCGAGTAATTCGTGGAGCCTCTCTCGACTCCGCTGTTCGTGACCAGCGCGGTGTTGGTGGGCTCGTTGATCGCGACGCCCGTCGGCGCTGTTCCAACTTTGATGGTTACGACTGCGCGCGTTCCCAGATCGACAATCGAAACGTCATTCGAATTCGCGTTCACAACCACAGCCGTATTCGTTGTCGAATTCACAGCAACGCCGCGCGGGAACTGTCCAACGTTTACCGTGCCGAGGACCGTGCCTCTGGCCACATCGATGATCGAAATTGTATTCGCTGCCGAATTCGTGACGACCGCCTGATTGGTCTTCGTTTGAAACGCAACGTTGACCGGGCGATTACCGACCGCGATCGCCGGCAACGCTGTCAACGAATCCAGGTCTATCGGAGTGACCGAGCCATCGTCCGTGTTTGCCACCAGCGCTCGATTCGTTACCGGATTGATCGCCACACCGACCGGGAAATGGCCAACCGGAATCTCTTTGGTGACGCGATACGTTGTGAGATCGATAACGCTGACCGTGTTGGAACCGGGATTCGCAACCAGCGCGATGCTCTTTGCCTGATGAATGGCGATGCCTTCGGCAGGGCTTCGTCCAACCGCTATGGTCGTCACCAATTGGAGCGTCTTCAGATCCAGCACGCTCACGCTGTCGCTCGACTGGTTGGTCACCAGCACTGTATTCCGCGCCTGATCCAAAGCCACGCCCGCCGGGAATGATCCGACACCGGCTCGTCCTTCAATCAAAGGATCCGTGGAAAGCTGATTCACGACGAACGGAACTCGTGCCGACGTGCCGCCGCCGGGAGGCGGCGTCTCCACAGTCAACTGCAGCGTTCCGGCCTGCGCCAACTGCAACGCCGGAATTACGGCCTGAAGTTCCGTGGAATTTACAAACGTCGTCAGCAACGGTTGATCATTCAGCTTGATCACTGAAATCGGCGTGAAGTTTCCGCCAAGAACTCGAATGCTGAACGCGCTGTTGCCCGCAAATGTTGAAGTCGGAGAAATAAACTGGATCGCCGGAGCACTTGCGGATTTGATGCCGCCGCCTTCGAAGTCCACACTGTCCACGTTCTGCCGATTGATCGTTACTGTGCGATCGAGGGGAACGAACAGCGCGCCGCCAGGGCGAACCGGCGTTACTTTGTAGTCGCCGGCAGGCAATAGTGGAAACGTAAATCGTCCAAGACCGTCCGTTGTGCGAGTTGTTGTAACAGGTCCGCTTAAAGTGATCTGGACATCGGGAACCGGATCGCCGCTGGAATGAACCGAACCGCTGATGGCTCCGGACGTCTGAGCCGGAGGCAGAAAATCGCCGCCCGGCAACTGTTGCGGCACATTCGCGAGCGCGTAACCATTCGTGCTCCCAAAGAGCACTGCGCCAATGACCGGCTGTGATGAACGCAGAAACGCCCAACCGCCAACCTGATCCAAGCTCGCCGGCAACATTTCGCGAAACAACTTTCCCACGCGTTCGTTCGGCTTCACGGTGAATGTCGCGCGGCCCACGGTGGAGCCATCAGCGCGAAGTGTGTAGAACTCGACAGTTGCCGGTTGCGTCCCGGGATTGACGAGTGTCAACCCCGTGAAATATCCGACTCCTTCCGCCACCTGCGAAAACACTTCGAAGCGCGATGCCGCTGCGGCATCGGTTCCCGCGACAGCCGCGAACGACGGCGTGATCGTGTTGCCATAGCCGATGTAACTCGAAAGGAATCCGACTGTCGACTTCACTTCGATCCAGCCGGTTAAAAGGCCGTCGCCTGAAAAACCAAACAACTCGCCGGCTGTTGTGCGGAGAGCGCCGTTTCCATCAAGGGAAATACGTTTGGGATTCGAGGCCGCGTCGGATAACGTTCCATCCTCTTTATACGCTGTTAACGTGATCTCCTGTCCAACGCCGCTGCCGTTCACAATTCCAATCAGAGAAAGCCAGCCGCCGCCGGTGGCATATTGCGGAAGTATGTATCGTGTGGACTGAGTCGCCTGCTGCCCGGAAAGCGCCATCGTCTCCCGGCGTAACGTCGATCCGGGTATCAGAAAATCCGCAACCACTTCGTGGCCGACGAGGGGACGATCCGATTTCACCTTAATGTGCGATGCCGTACTTAGATCGGTTCCGCCAAAGATGCCGCTCAAGGTCTGGCGCACGAGACCCCGCGGCGCGAAATTCAAAGTCTTTGTGGATAGGACTTGTCCGTCTGCGCTGTACAGCGTGAGCGTCGCCGATGTCGCTTCGGCATTGACGTTGACAATGGTTATTTCTGTTTTCGAAGTGCCATCCTCAGAAGCCAGCGGAAGCAGGAACTCCGGCACTGGGCTGATGGATCCAGCGCCGTCCAGATCGGTCAGTACACCGTTACCGTTGAGGAAAAACCCGGTCAGGCCGTTTGCGCTGCTCGTGACCTGAACCCAACCGTTGAAATCCTTCGAGCCGAAAATCTCCGTTGACAGTTTTGCGAGTTGTCCACCTGCTGGAATCTTGACGGTCGAGGGATTCTGAATGCCCTCACCCGACAATACCGAACCGTCCGCCTGGAACGCCGTGAAAGTAACCGAAACCTCGGCCGGTGTCGGATTCCCGACAGCCAAACCGGTAAACACATTTGGGTTGGAAATGACGCGCGGAAACTGAAGGACCGTCTGCCCGTAGGCGGCAGGCAAAAAGAGCGAGGCAATGCCAAGCAATAAAAATGCAAGAACTCGTCGTTTTTGAGCCACGTTTAACACTCTGGGCAATCCGGACTACGCGGCCTTCCGGACCACGAAACTCCTTAGTAGGAAGGTCATGAACTTAGAATGGTGACGCGGAGTAAGTAAAGACAAATGTTTACAAAAATACCCCTAGGGTATTTACCTGATTGCCAGGCGCGCACGGTATCGCACTCCGGGCGCTCGCGCATGCGTTTTGAAAGAGTTAAGAAGAACCTGGGGAAGGAAGAGAATTCCGGTTCACACATCTGCCGTCTGTCGCACACTCGCCGCGGAGTCTAAGGTATCCTAACGAGCTTCACAGCGGATGCAACGTCCATTTTGCTGTTGCCTCGAAGGTCCGTGATCTCTTCGACCTTCAATCCAAACTGGAACGAAGTGCCCCGGCTGTGATGAACATGGATGCGAGCCACATCGACATTTCCGGACGGCCCGCTTCCCACCTGAAACGAAGCGAGACGAAGTTCTCCGGCATCGTTGTCGATGCCGATAGCGAGGGGTTTCGATTCGAAGCCTTCCGCCGAACCGCCTTCGATATCTTCGGCCGTGAAATGGGCGACGCGTGGGTTGAATCGCAATATGACCTGATAGGCTCCGACAGGCTCCTCACTGCTGACGACGAGCGACAACACGTCATCGTCTCCCGGTTCCCGCGTTAAAGCGGGAACTCTTGATGACTTTGAATGCGACTCTCCGAGTTCGGCAAGGATTTCGGAATTGGAAAGGACCTCCACGTCGGACGCGCCTTCGATGGAATCCGACGGAAGTTCGACCTGCTGAAATGGCCCGACCGACAATTGATGCATGCCCAAAAAGCGTCCACTGTTGTCCTTCTTGCGAACAGTCACCGCTCCGGAAACCGAACTCGCATTTGAAATACGTAGAACCTTCCCTGCCGCGCCCCCGATATTGACGAGAGCTTCTCGCGTCAGCCATTCCCGGGCCTCGAATGTTTGACCGCGTTCTCCGGGGAAGTTGTACGACATTCCCACTCCTTCGGTCTCCGACACGGCCGCAAGCCAGCCCGAAGCCTCTGTCTGCCGTGAGCCGAACAATTCACTCATCGTGAATGGACGCGTGGCGTGGGCCTTCAGCCGAACCTGCGCCTGCCCGAGTAATTCACCATTCTTCAAAAAAGCCCATACATCCAGAGTTGCGTCGCGGTCGTTGTTGTTCACTGCCAGCAGTTGAGTGTCGGCACCGCCCCCGACATGAAAGTCGGGAACAAAAAGACGTGTGTCGGCGGACAAAGGAGACGCGGCACATAACAGAAGGACTGCACTCGCCCAAAGAATCAACGCCGGCGCGGCTCGTCGAGAACGGTTGTGATTCATCGCATTTTCCTTTCGATCCTTAACAACTCATGGAAGCCGGAGAACCATGATGGAGTTGCTACTGAGTGTAACACTGGAAGCCGGCAAATCGTTGGAGCCGGTATCGGTGAGCGTTACGCCCGATAATGTCAGGCTGCTTGTTCCTACTGCGACGGGTGTGAAAGTAATGTTGGCGACCGTGAACTGTCCCGTCGGGGAGTTCCCTGTCTGAAACGCGTTTAGTGTGATTGTGCCGACGTTATTGTCAATGTTGATTGTCGCAGGTGTCGAAGTAAAACCGGCGCCCGTGCCGCCATGAACATTTCCCGCGCTCGCCGTCACGATATTCTTGTCGAAGCTGATCGTCACCTGATACGAACCCACAGCTTGCGAACTGTTGACGACGACGTTTATGGATGCGGGCGACATCACAGATGGCTGATGGTAAACGAGCGGACTCGAGGTACTCGCCCCGACAGTTACCGTGACGTTGCCGTCGACCGCGGTCAGCGGGATTTGCACCTGAAGCTGTGTTCCTCCGGATGCCACGACAGGCGCAGTCGCAGTGCCTGTACTGGTTGTGAAGGTCACGATGTTGTTCGACGGTGTCGAGACATCAAACCCGGAACCTTCCAGAACCAGCGTCTCGCCTGGATTCCCGCCTCCGAGAATATCCACGAGTTGCACGCCGCAAGTGGATCCGGAAATCGTGAGCATACGCGCATTGCTCGTTCCGCTGCCGTTGGTCACTCGGACAGGTCCGCACACGGCTGTGGAAGGAATGGTGACCGCCAACGTTGTCGCGGTCGATGCAGTCGCGGTTCCCTGTACTGTTCCGCTTGCGGATTTAAATGTAACGGTATTGTTGGCTGGGACCGGATCGAATCCCAGACCCGTTAAAGTGATCGACGTCCCCGTCAATACATTAAAGAAGGGGCTTATCGACGACAACATCAGGGGCGCCGGAGTCCCTGAAACGATCAGTCCGAAAACAGCGCCGCCCAATGGAACGTCGGTACGGTAAACCTGAATCGGTCCGCTTACCGCATCGTCCGGAACGATGACGGTAATACTCAGAGCTGTCGACGCTGTGGGAACAACGCGTCGAACCCCGGATGCCGTCGTAAACAGCACCAGGTTGTTCGACGGCGCCGGCGAGAAACCAGTTCCGTTGATGGTCAGCGTGTTGCTTCGCAATGCGGGCGAAGGCGACACAGACGTAATGACCGACGTCGTATGATTGGGATTCACGCGTCCCGCGAACAACGCGATGATTAACGCGTCGCCGATGTTCACGCCGCCATTCATGTTCACATCGCCGGCGGGCACAGCCAGAGGCGGCTTGTTCACGCCGCCGACGGTAAGCGCTGTGACCAAAGCATCGCCGATATTGACGTTGCCGTTTCCATTGAGATCACCTCGAACCACGGTCTTGAAGGTCACGGCATTCGAAGGCAACGTTCCCGGATTTCTCACAGTGACGCCCTGAGAACCGGCAGTCGTCAGAACAGACGCCGGAACAACGGCCGTCAACTGAGTCGGACTGATTCGGGTTGTCGCCAAATCCGTCGCGCCTAATGAAACAACCGCCCCGGTGTCGAAATTCGAACCGTTGACTGTGAGTGTGAATCCGCTGCCATAGAATGGAGCAACGGCCAGGTTCAGCCCTGACGGATTCGCGTTCAGGTCATTGATCACAGCAGTTCCAGCCTGAGAATTCACGGTAAACCCGAATGTGTTCGACACTCCGGCAGGCGTCGTGACCTGAAGCGAATAGAGACCGGGAATGCTGCTTACCGCAATGCTGACCGTTACGGGCAAACTGGAATCGGTCCCACCGGTTCCGATGGTTGCTGTAACTCCGGAACCCGTGAAAGTAACCGCTGTCGCCCCGGTTAGACGGGCACCCGATATTGTTGCGCCGAACGTCGTTCCGGCGTTTCCACCCGATGGATTAATGCCGGTAACGGACGGTGTCAACGGTGTACTCGTGATGGTGAAGGCGGAGGAATCTGAGGTTCCTCCCGTCGTCGTTACCGTGAAGGTAGTTGCGCCCGCGGCCGCGTTTGCGGAAATGGTGATCGTGACAGGCAGACTCGTATCGGTGCCGCCGCTTCCGATCGATGTTGTTACTCCGCTTCCGGCAAATGTTACAGCGGTCGCGTTTGAAAGATTAGCACCCGTAATCGTCGCCGCAAATGTAGTTCCAACCACACCGGATGACGGAGTGATATCGGTGATGACCGGAAGACCTCCGACAACAAATGTCTTCGCCGAACTGACACCGCCGCCTGGGAGCGGATTCACTACGCTCAAAGACAACACGCGGTTGATTGTCAGCAGTCCGGAACTAATCACGACGGATAGTTGCGTTGAACTGACAAAAGTTGTTTGCACGGAAAACGCGGACGATTGAACGAACGAACTTGGAACAAAGTTCGTACCGGTGACGTTGATGGTGACCGAGGGTGAGTTCAGCGGCACTGAGGACGGCGATATGGAAGTCAGCGTTGGAACCGGGTTGCAGGAAGCAAGAACTTCAAGCGTCACCGGTACCACCACACTGCCGTTCACCGATTGCGTTGACGTAATCGTGACGGCACCGCCGTAAACGCCGACCCCCAGGCTCGCGGCATTAGCGATAACGTTGACGGTTCCACTTCCGGTTCCCGAAATCGCGCTTAACGATAACCATGAACCGCCCGACAAGGTGGCCACCGAGCCGTTCCAGGTGAACGTTCCCGTTCCGTCGAGTTGAATGCCCAGAGCCGACTGAATCGTGGGAGCTGCCGTGCAGACGGCAAAATTAACAGCCGGCTGGGACACAGACAGCACGGCCGTACCCGAAGAGACCGGCATTAACCTTCGAATGTTGTGATTGTTCGTATCCGGAATATAAATATTTCCGGCCGCATCGAGGGTCAGGTTGCTTTGTAGAGAAAATGCCGTTGCGCGCGCAACACCGTCTCCATTGTAGAAACCACTACCGTTGTATCCGGCGATGGTGTGAATAGTGCCGTCGAGATCGATCACTCGCAAACGGCCATTGAGACCCTCTCCCCCCGGATTGTTACCTTCCGAAAAAACAATCCTGCCGGTCGGATCTATGGCCACACCGCGCGGGTTGGAGATGTTGGCGGAAGTTGCAGGGCCGCCGTCTGGAACAGTTCCGAAGACTGGACTAAAGACGCCTGTGCCCGCAATGGTCGTAATAATGCCGCTCGGAGAGATTTTGCGTATTCGATGGTTCCCCGTATCCGCAATGTACAGGTTGCCCGTGCCGTCGAGCGCTACCGATGTCGGATTCGAAAGACTTGCGGACACGGCAGGTATACCGTCGCCGTTATAACCAAACGTGCTGGTTCCCGCATAGGTATTGATGTTTCCATCGACAGTGACGATACGGATCCGGTTGTTACCGAAGTCGGCGATATACACGTTGCCGGTTGCATCGACAGCGACGCCGCTTGGAGCACTAAACCGCCCGGCCGTCGCGGGTCCGCCGTCAACGCAGCATCCCGAGGTGCTGCCCGCGATGGTTGTAATGATGCCGGTGGACAGGTTCATCTTTCGGACACGGGAATTTCCACCATCCACAATGAACAGATTACCGAGTGCATCCGCCGCGACGCCCGCAGGGTACGACAAGGCGCTCGCAGTCGCGAGAACGTTGTCCGCGCCAAACCCTGAAGAGCCTGTTCCAGCGATGGTTGTAATAATGCCGCTCGGCGCGATCATGCGAACGACATGGTTCTTGTTGTCGCTGAAATAGAGGTTGCCGTTACCGTCCATGGTTGAGAAGTAAGGCTGATTCAAAACAGCAGATGCGGCAGGACCGCCGTCTCCGCTGTAACCGGGAGCCCCGCCTCCCGCAACAGTCGTGATCGTGTTGCCGGAGATTTTTCGAACGCGGTCATTCAGGCGGTCGGCAACATAAATGTTGCCGGCGTTGTCCAACGACAGATCGTTGGGCTGATTGAATGAAGCAGACAGCGGATCGCCGCCGTCTCCCGCGAAACGCCCATCCCCGAAACTGGCCAGAAAGCCGTCGCCTGCAATCGTGTCGATGATTCCATCGGCCGTGATCTGCCGGATCACATTGTTCTGTTTATCGGCGATATACAGATTGTTGCCGTTGACGGCAATACCCTGGGGCTGGCGCAATTGCGAAAAGATCGCAGCGAGGCCATCACCGGAATACCCGCTCGATCCATCGCCCGCAACTGTCGTAATGATGCCGGAAGACAATGTCACCTTGCGAATCCGGGCAGCGTTGCGATCGGCAATTAAAAGGTCGCCGTTCCCATCCAACGCGATATCCGTCGGGCCCGTGAGATTCGCCGCCGTCGCAAGTATTCCATCGCCGTTGAAGCCGGTCTCGCCCGTGCCCGCTACCGTCGTTATGCTTCCGTTCGCCGCAATCTTGCGAATCCGGTTATTCGTGAAGTCCGCGACGTAAATATTCGAAGCGCTGTCGATCACCAGATGGCCGGGATTGAGATTGGCGAGTCTGGCCGGACCGCCATCACCACTAAAACCTAGGCGTCCGACACCGGCGATCGTGGTGATCTTTCCAGTTGGGTCAATCTTGCGGATGCGGTAATTGCCGGAATCCGATACATAGAAATTGCCGTTGATGTCAAATCCAATTCCCGTCGGGTAGTTCAGTTGTGCGGCCGTTGCCGGACCGCCGTCTCCGCCGTCCCCCGGCTGGCCCGTACCGGCAAACGTGGTCATTACGCCGCCTGGCGTGACTTTGAAGATCCTGTTGCGTCCAGGCACCGCGACGTACAGGTTCTGATTTGCATCGGCGATCGCTTCAAATACTTGCGTCAGCGGTTGACTCGTGGCCGGACCGCCTTCGTTGATTGTTGTGACTCCAGCGAAGGTTGAAGTTGTGTAAGGCCCGCTGGGATACGGTCCAATACGATACTCGACCGGTACAACCACAGTGGGATTGACCGCACTCAAGCTGGTAATCGTAATTGCTCCGGTATAGACGCCTGCTGTAAGACCGTTGGCGGCAGCCGAAACCGTCAGAACTCCCGTCCCACTACCTGACGACGGCGTCACGCTCAACCATCCCGACGATGAAGCGGATGCGCTCCAGCTCAACGAACCGCCCCCACCGTTGGTGATGGTTATCGGCTGCGACGATGGATTGACGTTGACACTCGAATTGAACGAAATCTTGTTGCGATCGACAACAATGGCGGGAGATTGTGCCGACATCGTGAGGTCTACCGACACGTAAACAGGAGCGTTCGTCGCTTCCGGTGATGACAATCGTATCGTACCGGTATAGAAGCCGGCGGCAAGGCCCGCGGAATTGAAATTCACTGCCAGTACCGCGCCGGCACTTCCGGAAGTTGGCGTGACATTGAACCAGTTGCCGCCGGATGGCGTGGTGACCGTACGGCTTGACGTGAAGGTGAACGTATCGAACCCTATGTTTGAGGCCAGAAAATTTTGCGGAGGCGGATTGGTCCCACCCACTGTTCCCACAGCATGAATGGCAGCCAGCGTGGTTTGAATTGTGGGTCCCAAAACCGTGAAGCTTACAGGAACAACGACACTCGCCGGAGTCGATGCCGTACCGACGGACGTGATCGTGATTGCTCCGTTGTACACGCCTGTTGAAAGCCCTGTCGGGTTCAGAATCACCGACACCGTCGTGTTGGCGACACCACGAACGGCGCTCATATCGAGCCACGATCCGCCCGTCATCGTGGCGGACCATTCGCCGCCATACCCCAGGTACGAACTCATGTTGATCGTCAGATTTCGGTTGAAGTTGTTTGCGGTGCGGTTTAACACAAGCTGCCGGCCCGTCGTCTGATTGATGAACGCGGGGTTTGTGGTCAGCAACGTCGGCGAACTCTGCGAAATCGGCGTTAACTTTCGAATGACCTGACTCGTGCTGTCCGTAAACACGACCTCGCCCGTGATGAAGATGCCGATGTAATTCGCATTAATCGACGCAGCGGTAGCCGGTCCACTGTCTCCGGAATCTCCGGTGAATCCATTTCCTGCAATAGTCTCACCGGTGTCCGCTGGGTCCAATTCTGCGCTTCCAAACCCGAGGATACGGTTTTGTGTCGAAACCCCAAAACCGTCCGGCCCATGGATCACCGACAGGGCGCCGGGGGTAGTTCCAAAACTTGTATTCTGCGTCGTGATGACACCGTTGAGATCGATTTTGCGAGTCCGGCTGTTCCCGGAATCGGAAATATAAACAATGCCCGTCGCATCCACGCCAACGCTTCGCGGCTGGTTAAGGAAAGCAAATACAGCCTGGCCCCCGTCACCGCTGAAGCCCGACGCACTCGTACCGGCAATAGTAATAATCGTGCCGTCGATCAGCACTTTCCGAACCCGGCTGGAACCATCGGCGATGTACAGATTGTTCGTTGCGTCGAAAGTGATTCCAGCACTGCCCGACAGGTTCAGGTTGGCCGATGTCGCAGGGATACCGTCACCATTAAACGTTGTGCTACCGGTACCGGCAAAAGTGCTGATGGTCCCATCCAAAGCGATTCTTCGGATGCGCCGGTTATTCGTGTCGGCGAAGTAAATCGCGCCGCTTCCATCCAGGACAATGCCGGACGGACTGTTGATCTGTGCTGCAATCGCCTGGCCGCCATCACCGCTGAAACCTGCAGTGCCTGTTCCCGCGATTGTCGTGATCGTCCCATTCGTTGCGATTTTCCGAATGCGGTTATTACCGGAGTCCGCGAAATAAATATTCCCGTACGCATCTTCGACAATTCCACCGGGGAACAACATCTGCGCCGATGTGGCCGGACCGTTGTCGCCGGCAAAACCGGCGGAGCCGCCGCCCGCGATGGTTTGAATGGAACTGTCGGCTGCAAGAATCTTGCGAATGCGCGCGTTTTGTGAATCACCAACATAGACATTCCCACTCGCATCCACGCTTACATAGTTAGCGCTGCGGAACTGAGCTGAGATGGCAGGGCCGCCGTCTCCGGCAAACCCGCTTGTGCCTGTCCCGGCAATCGTTGAAATAACCCCTGAAGGCAAAACCTTCCGAATGCGCTGATTGCTGCTGTCGGCGATATACACATTCAATGTCACCGGATCAAATACGACACTCAGAGGGAACGATACCTGGGCGGATGTGGCGGGGCCATTATCGCCGGAGAATCCGCTTGTGCCCGTTCCCGCAAACGTTGTAATCGTTCCGTCCGTCGCGATTCGGCGAATACGTTGGTTGCTTCGATCCGCGACGAACAGATTTCCAGACGGGTCCAGTGAGATTCCACGCGGACTCGACAACTGCGCCGAAGTGGCAGGACCGCCGTCACCAGAAAATCCGCTTGTTCCCGTTCCGGCATATGTTGTGATTCGGCCAGTGGCGAGCACAAGCTTCCGAATTCGATTGTTGCTCGTGTCCGAGATGTACAACGTATTCCCCGCAGCGTCGACGGCAAGTCCCAGCGCGTTGCTGATATTCGCCAGAATACCGAGATTCTCATCGCTGAAGGCGTTCACTCCCGTGCCTGCAACGGTGCGAATGATGCCATTCGCATCGATCTTCCGAACGCGATTGCCTTCAGAGATGAAGATATTGTCGTGACTATCAATCGCGATGCTTCCCGGAAATGCAACTTGCGCGCTCGAAGCCGGACCACCATCTCCTCCGCCTCCCGGAGTGCCCGTGCCTGCAAAGGTTGTGATGACGCCATTTGTCGCGACTTTGAATACGCGATGCCATGCCGTTGCGCTGAAGTACATGTTGCCGTGACTATCAAACGCGGATACGTCCACCTGAGGCAAGGGCTGCCCGACTGCCGCCGCTCCTTCTGTGATTGCACTTCGACCTGCGATCGTTGAGATCGTCCAAGCGTCTGGGACGTTGCCAATGCGGAAGAGCACCGGAATGACGACCGGTGAGTTGGATGCTGCGGCTGTAATCGTGACCAGCCCCTGATACTGTCCCGCCGAAAGATTTCCAGGCGTTCCCGTAAAAGTAATTGTCCCTGCTCCGGAACCGTTCGCAGGGCTGATACTGAGCCAGTTGCCGCCCGAAGGCGTAATGACGGTAGCTGCGGCGCTCCAGTTCAAAGTTCCGCTGCCGATGTTCGTGATGTTGACCGTTGAGGGCGTCGGGTTCGGGTCGCCTCCGGATGATAAGAAGATCGTGTTCCGGCTGACACCGATTGCCGGTGACACGTTCACCATCGTCAATGTCACGGGAATGACGAGCGGCGAGTTCGCTGCTTCACCGGACGTCAAAGTGATGTTGCTGCTGTATGTGCCCGCAGCGAGCCCCGTGGTGTTAAACGAAATCGTGAGTGCGCCGTTTGCGGAAGTACCCGAAAGCGGACTTACGGACAGCCACGATCCGCCTGTGGTGGCGCCCACGGACACCGTAAAGTTGAATGTGCCGGTGCCGGTGTTCGACACAAGCAGCGGCAACGGCGCCGGATTGGGCGCGCCCACACCCGCTCGTTCGTTGACCGAAGTTACGGACGTGTTCAGGAGTGGCGGCGCAACGATCAACTGCACAGGCACGACGAGGGGAGAGTTGATCGCCTGCGGAGAAGTAATCGTAATCGCGCCCTGATACGTACCAACCGCGAGGCCCGCCCAGTTCAGGGTCATTGTCGTCGAGCCGGTGCCCGTACCGCTTGCTCCCGATGTGATCGTCAACCAGGTGCCGTTTGAAGGCGAAATGACGGTAGCCGCCGCAG
Source organism: uncultured Solibacteraceae bacterium (assembly GCA_964633285.1). Lineage (GTDB taxonomy): Bacteria > Acidobacteriota > Terriglobia > 20CM-2-55-15 > 20CM-2-55-15 > 20CM-2-55-15. The sequence goes on from CAZWGA010000009.1 coordinate 126,909, forward strand.
ACCACGTGAATGTTCCCGAGCCGTCCTGCGTAATATTGATGGAGCGGGTTGTACTCGTGCTGGATTGCAAGACAGTAGAGACTGTCTGCGAGATTGGATTTACCGCCATCGCGACCGTGCCCTGAGACGAAGGCGTCAGTCTTCGAACAAGGTTATCCTGATCGTCACTGAACATAATCTGGCCGTCCGGAAGCACGGAAAGGCTCGACGCCTGAATGGCGGCCATCCTGGCGTACACGTTATCTCCGGAGTATCCCTGCGCCACGCCGGCAATACTTGTTGCCGTTCCGTCCGGCAGGAGCCGGGTAACGGAACTGAAGTTGGAATAGTAGAGGCTGCCGTAAGCATCGGCCGCCACGCCCCACCCGCCGGCAGTCGAAATCAGATTGATGACGCCATCGGTTGTCACTTTGCGGAGCCGGTTGCTCGAATTATCCGAAATGTAGACGACGCCGGCGCTATCGACTGCGAGCTTTCGCGGATTCTGGAGTTGAGCCGCTGTCGCCTGTCCTCCATCTCCGTTCGTTCCAAATGCTCCATTGCCGGCAAACGTTGAGATGATGCCGTCTGGAGTAACCTTCCGGACCCGGCTGTTGCTTCTGTCGGCGATGAACATATTGCCGACTGCGTCAACTGCAACGTCGGTCGGAAAGTTCAGCAGCGCCAGAAGCGCAGGACCACCATCACCGCCAGAGCCTGCCGAACCGGAGCCGGCCACGGTGTTGATCACGCCGTCCAGACCGACACGCCGGATCCGATTGTTGCTGCTGTCCGCAATGTATACGACACCGTTAATGTCCACCGCGACGCCGTTCGGATTGCTGAGTTGCGCGGATGTTGCCGGGCCGCCGTCACCATTGAAGCCGTTAATGCCGGTGCCCGCGAATGTGGTGATCGTTCCGCTGGGAGCGATCTTGCGGATGCGATGGTTGTTCGTATCAGCGACATACACATTACCGGTTAACGAATCCGCTGCGACGCCGTTCAACGCAAAGACCTGCGCGGATGTTGCCGGGCCTGTATCACCGCTGACTCCTCCACCCAGTCCAGCAACGGTGTTGATGACGCCGTCGGTTCCGACGCGGCGAACGCGCATGTTGAACGTGTCGGCCATATAGAAAGCCCCGGGCGCGGAAGCGTCCCATATCGCATTGTATGGGCTTCGCAGAGACGCCGATGTGGCGCTGGCGCCGTCACCGGGATACGTGCTTCCTCCTCCGGCTATTGTCGATATGACTCCATCCGTGCCGATTTTGCGAACTCTGCTGTTGTTCGTGTCCGCGATCAGAAGATTACCCGACGCATCGACCGATATACCCCTTGGAAAACTCAGCAGGGCCGCGGTCGCCTGGCCGTTATCACCCGAGAATCCCGACGTGTTTGCCGTACCGGCGACGGTCGTGACCGTGCTCCCCGCTGCATTGACCTTCCGGATGCGATGCGTATTCGTATCGGTAAAAAATACGTTCCCGCCGCCATCCACCACGATTCGGGAATCGCTGGAGACATTAATCGGAGTCGAGGTAGGAGAGACGTTCTCCGTGCCGGTCCCGGATAAACCCGTTCCCGCGAATGTGGAAATGCGTCCATCCGCGGCTATTTTTCGAATACGCTGATTCCCGAAGTCTACGATGTAAACAAGATTGTTGACGCTATCCACTGCCACGCCGCTCGGAGTCCCGATGGTGCTGATATTGGCAGGACTCCCATCGCCGTTGAAACCGCTTGAGCCGTTGCCGGCTATCGTGCGAATGATTCCATCCGTGCCGACCTTACGAATGCGGTTGTTGCTGGCATCAACGATGTAAACGTTGTTGCTGGAATCGACAGCAACGGCACGCGGAAGATTTAGTTGTGCCAGGGCTGCCTGCCCGCCGTCTCCGCCAAATCCTGGAATGCCGGTCCCCGCAAACGTTGTAAGGATTCCTCCCGTCGTCATTTTGTAAATCTTGTGACGGTTGGGAACCGCGATGTAGAGGTTGCCTGCGGAATCGCGCGCGACGTCATACGTTGTCGGTAACGGTTGAGTTGCTGCGTTCGAGCTTTCAGCGATATTCGGAAGCCCGCCAACGGTAGACACAGTAAACGGCGTCGGATTCACCGTACCGACCCGGAACGTCACGGGAATCAGGATGGGAGCATTAACCGTCGTCGGCGCATTAATCGTGATGAGACCGTTGTACGTTCCTGCTGCAAGCGAACCGGCATTCACCGACACGGTCAGTGTCCCAGTGCCGGACCCCGATGCCGGCGTCACACCGAGAAACCCGCTGAACGAACTTACTGTGATCGTCCAGTTTTCCGCCGTCGGCGACGTGCGCACCGTCACGCTCTGAGACGGTGGGTTCACTCCAACAGTCGCCGTAGTAAAGGTCAGCGAGTTCTTGTCGACCAAGAGAGTGGGACTCGCCGCCAGAACCGTTAAGCTGACCGGCACCGAGACGGAGTTCACTCCCTGAGGAGATGAAAGCGTAACGAACCCCTGATATGTACCGGGCGACAATGTGCCCGCATTTCCAATGACGTTGATCGTCGTTGTACCGGTGCCCGCTGAAGAACTGACCGACAGCCAGGTCCCGTTGGATGGCGTGGTCACTGTAACGGCCGCGTTCCAGCTAAACGTTCCAGTCCCGGTTAACGTGATCGTCAGGCCGGCCGACGCCGAAGCCTGTGTCAGCAAATTGATCGACACGGGTGAAGCGGTGACGACAGCGGAACCGGAACTGATTGAATTGAGTTTGCGTACAACCGAATTGTTGTCGGAAACAATGTAGATGTCGCCCTGGGGTGTCGCTACGAGATCGGCCCCTTCGATGCAAGCCGCAAGCGCGGGCCCGCCGTTGCCGCAATATCCCGAGGATCCGTTCCCCGCTATCGTTGTAGCGGTTCCATTGGAGGCAATCTTGCGAAGTGTTCCGTATGACGAGCTGAAGATGTTATCGAATGGATCGATCGTTACAGAAGCGGCGCCGGTTGTCGTCAATGCCGTGATGTTTCCGGACAGATCGATCTTCCGAATACGGTTGTTCTGCCGGTCCGCAATAAAGAGATTCCCAACCGAGTCCAATGCTAATCGGACCGGAGAGCACAGCAATGCCGATGTCGCGGGACCGCCGTCTCCCGATGATCCGCAATTTGTGGACCCCGCAATCGTCGTAATGATTCCGTCGACGCCGATCTTGCGAATGCGGTTATTGTTCGTGTCGGCAATATAAAGGTTTCCACTTGGATCGACAGCCAAGCCTTCAGGATTATTCAACGAAGCCAGGACGGCCGGGCCGCCGTCGCCGGAAAAACCAAAATTACCGCTACCGGCCACCGTTGTGATGATGTTCGTTCCGGCGGCAATCTTTCGAATGCGGTTGTTGGATTTGTCGGCAACATAAAGACTGCCGGCGCGATCGAAGGCCATGCCTGTGGGATAGTAAAGCTGCGCAGCCGAAGCAACATCGCCATCGCCCGAATACCCTACCGTTGTTCCTGCGAAAGTGGCTATGGCGCCGTTGGCAACAACACGAATCCGCCCGTTTCTGCCGTCCGCAATAAAGACGTTGCCGGACGGATCAATAGCGACGCCTGTCGGAAAATTCATTTCAGCCAAAACAGCGGGACCACCGTCACCGCCAACGCCAGGCAGGCGCCCTGCCAGGGAAATAATCGTGTTGCTGGAGCCGACGACTTCCCGAACGAAACCTCGGCTGTCGGCAAAATAAAGGTTCGGTGGTGCGTTGTTGTCGAGCACGAGGCCGTTGGCGTTTCCGATCCGCGTGCTTGTTGCGGACTGCCCTTCACCGTCGTACCCGAAGATTCCAGTTCCCGCGTAGGTCGTAATGATTCCACCCGACACACGACGGATACGGAAATTGCCGTCCGTAATGTAAAGGTCTCCGTTCGTGCGGTTGACTACGACGGCACTGGGGTTGCTGAGCATGGTGGCCGTCGGCGCAACGTTGTCCGTAAACGTACAGCAACTCCCGTTACCGGCCACGGTGCTGATGGTGCCGTCCGCGGCCGAGATTTTCCGGATGCGATAATTGTTCGTATCGGCGAAATACACATTCGCCGGAATCGCTCCATCGACGGAGATCTTGCCGCTCCCGAGATTGACTTGAGCCGCAGTAGCTTGTATTCCGTCGCCGTTGTATCCGGAAGTTCCCGTTCCGGCCACGGTGCTGATCTTGCCATCCGTCCCGGACACTTTGCGGATTCGGGCATTGCCTTGATCGGAGATGTAGATGTTCGGTGGAACATTATTGTCCGCGGCAACACCGTTAGGGCTTGATAGCTTCGCGAAAACTGCCGCACTACCATCCCCTGCAAAGCCCACCGAACCTGTACCCGCCCCTGGGCTGATAATGCCGGCCGGGGTGACTTTTCGGATCCTGTTCGCGGTCTGATCTGC
>CAZWGA010000010.1:0-116176 GCA_964633285.1 uncultured Solibacteraceae bacterium
GGCGGTAAACAGGCCGACTCAGCAAAGGGGAACACCCATGACGTACATGCTGGGCGGCAATCAATACATCGTCGTGTCGATCGGCGGAAACGGATATACGGCGGAATTGCGCGCGTACCGGTTAGCGGAGTAGTTGGGAGATATGTAGTCGCGGGCTTTACGCCCGCGTCCTACGGCGACACATCCTCCAAAAACCACTCGGTTGGAAGCTCTCGTCCCAATCCCAGTTCCCTGGCGCGTTTCAGCACAGCGGATCCGAGGGCTGCGAACTGTGTACCCGCGCCCGTGTTGTTGTTGAAAACGGTAATCTGATCGGGACGCGTCCGGCCTGAAACTTTTCCCGCCAGCAAATCCTGAATTTCGTGGATCGAGTCCCACGGCTTGATTCCCTTTTGCGCGACTTCCCAGATATCCGGTGACTGATCCAGGCGGGCGACTTCCTTCGAATGCACGATGTAAACATCCGCGCGGCGAATCGTTTCATCATCGATCTCGCGGCGTTTGTTGCTCGCGTCGGAACCACCGATGGACGCGACGTACATTCCCTTTTCGACCCACTGCCCATCGAACACGGCATCCCATGCGGCCGTCGCCGCTTGAATAAAGTCACTGCCTTCGACTGTTTCCTTCGCTGACGAAGCCGCGACAATATTGCGGTCCAGCTTCCGGCTCATGTTCAGAGCAAACTCCCGGCGATGCACTTCGTTCGGACTAAACACTTTGATTTTTTCGAAATCAAACAGGCTGCACAAATACTCGATGTGCGCGCTCGCCTGCCAGCCGCTTCCAAAAAGTCCCAGCACTTTCGGCTTAGCCGGGGACAGATACTTTGCTCCAACAGCGCTCAGCGCCGCGACGCGCATTTTTTGAATAACACCGTCCGGCATGATCGCCACCGGTTCAATCTTTTCGATATCGAACAGAATCACCAGGCCGCAATAGCGATTCCCAGTGGCTACCGGAAGAATACGGCGCCGCTTCACGCCCGCTGTGAACGAGTGCCCCGCCATGTCCGAAGTAATTCGCAGAGCCCACACACCGGTCCCCTGGCTTCCGCCTTCCTGCGATTTGAATCGGTAACGGAATCCCGGATGACTCTTCGATTCGACCGGCAGATAAACCTGACTGCGCGCGCGATTCAACGCGAACCCTGCGGCAAGCTCGCGATAAACCTCTTCGGTCGCAGCAATGCTGGCAGCCGGCGTGAGAGCTTTCTCGACGTCTTCGTTGCTGAACAGCCACGTCATTTTTTCGGACTCATCTGCGGAAAGAATGAACCGGACCCTGACTTGAGAAATGGAATGAGGCCGCCCGCGCGCAGCATTTCGAGCAGGAATTCCGGAGCCGGGGGCGAGATGAGCGACTTGCCCGATGTGAGGTTCACCATGGAGCCGTTCGCGATATCCACGCGAATGCGATCGCCGGTTTCAACGAGGCTGTGTATGCCGGGAGCTTCGAGAATCGGAAGGCCCACTTCGTGTCCATTCCGGTAGAACGTCCGCGAGAATCGCTCGGCAACCACTGCGCCAACACCCGTCGCTTTGATCGCTTTCGCGGCGATCGCGCGACCGGAAGAGCAGCCGAAATTCCGGCCTGCCACAATGATGTCGCCCTTCTGAACATTTTTCGGAAACTCGGGATTGAGCGATTCGAAAACGTGCTTCGCCATCTCGGAAAAACTTTTCCAGACGACGCTGGTTGGAGTGATTTCGTCTGTGGGAATGTTGTGCCCGAATTTCCAGCACTTGCCTTCGAATATCACGCCCGGGATTTTACATCACCTGTAAACTATGTCGGCATGAAACGCCTCACCAGTCATTTGTATTTCTGGGTGTTGCTCGCGATCATCGCCGGCGGCGTTTTTGGTTATATCGATCCCGCTCGCGCCGTCAAACTGAAACCACTCGGCGATGGTTTTATCGCGCTCGTGAAAATGCTGATCAGTCCTGTGATCTTTTGCACGGTCGTGCTCGGCATCGCGGGAGCCGGCGATATGAAGAAAGTCGGACGAGTCGGCGGCAAGGCACTGCTCTATTTTGAGGTGGTATCCACCTTCGCGCTGATTATCGGACTGCTCGTCGTGAACGTCGTGCGGCCCGGAGCTGGATTTAATGTGGATGCGCGAACGCTCGATGCGAATGCAGTCGCGGATTACGCGAAGCGCGCGGCAACCCAGAGCACCGGCGACTTCATCCTGCACATCATTCCCGTAACGTTTCTCGATGCCTTTACGGGATCCGGAGATCTCCTGCAGGTGTTGTTCGTGGCCGTCCTCTTTGGTTATGCCATGACGCACATGGGCGCTTCCGGCAAAGTCGTGCATCAATTCATCGAAGCTGTATCGCACATTTTTTTCCGCATGATGAGTACTTTGATGAAAGCCGCGCCACTGGGGGCAGGCGGCGCCATGGCGTTTACGATCGGCCGGTACGGAGTTGCCGCTCTACGGCCACTGGCGTTGTTGATGGGCAGTTTTTATCTCACCTGTGTTTTGTTTGTTGTGATCGTGCTGGGCTCGATCGCCGCTTTCACGGGATTCAGCATCCTGCGATACATCGCCTACATCGGGGATGAACTGCTTACCGTGCTGGGTACTGCGTCGTCGGAATCGGCGCTCGTGCCGTTGATGGAAAAGCTCGAACGCCTGGGCTGTTCGAAATCGGTTGTTGGGTTGGTTGTGCCCTCGGGATACTCGTTCAATCTCGACGGCACGAACATCTATTTAACGATGGCCGCGCTGTTTGTCGCGCAGGCCCTGAACATCGACCTTTCACTGAGGCAGCAACTCACGATATTGGGCGTTGCCATGCTCACATCGAAGGGCGCATCCGGAGTCACCGGCGCGGGATTCATCACACTCGCGGCAACGCTCGCTGTTGTGCCGTCGATCCCTGTAGCGGGTCTCGCGCTGATCCTGGGTATTGATCGATTCATGTCGGAAGCCCGCTCGATTACGAACTTTATCGGAAACGGAGTCGCGGCACTCGTCGTGTCGAATTGGGAGAAGGAACTTGATCGGAAAAAGCTCGCGCAGGAACTGGGGTAGAAGACTTCTCCCTTCAGGAAAAGGCCTTTGCTGCAATTTGTGAGCTAAAACCCTCTCCCTCTGGGAGAGGTCGGCGCGCAAAGCGCGCCGGGTGAGGGTCGAAGTGATGGCAAACATTGGACCCTCACCGGCCGCTTTCTCTTCATGCTCGCCCTATCGGGCTCGCGCTCCGCGGCGGCCGACTCTCCCAGAGGGAGAGTGTTTTTCTTGATCGATTTCGTCGGTGTACGAACTTTATGTGCAAAGCTGTTGGAAGGTTTGTCCTGTTTGCCGTCTGCCTGCTCCTCGCGGCCTGCTCGTCAACCGCGCCTCCCACCGCCACGCCCGCTGCGCGAACGTTCAAGCTCGGTCTCACCGGAGGTGCGCAGGAATTCGTCGATTTCGTAATGGAAGGTCACGGACTTCTGGATGAAGCCGGACTCAAAGCCGATAAGGTTAAATCCCTCAGCCCGGCCAATCTTCATCTGATGCTGGCGGAGAGCAAAGTCGATATCGGCTTCGCCGGATTTACAACAATGGCCACGGCACGAAGCCAGGGAAAGCCGATCATCGTCATCAATGGAGTGTTCTCGCCTGTGAATATGGTCTTCGTCCGCAAGGATTCGCCAATCAAGATGCTTAAAGACCTCAAAAGCAGGAAACTCGGTATTTTCGGCGGACCCGGTTCAACGACTTTCGCCTTCCTTGCCGTCCTCGCAAAAAACTGGAATGGCATCGACTTGTTCCACGATGCCGAGCTTGTGACCGCACCGGCTCCCGCTTTGATCGAACTTCTCGCCAAAGGCGATCTCGATGCGGCGCTGCTGGGAACAGTCGAATCCATTCAGATGTTCTCCCAGCAGCGATTTCGGGTTCTCACGGATCTGAGCGCCGAATATAAGGCGCATCAAGGCGGACGAGCGCCGGCTCATGTCACGGTAGCGACGACCGAGGATTTCGCCAAAACTCACGCCGACATCGTTCGGGATTACCTGAAGGCGTATAAGAAGACGCTGGAATTTATTCACGCGCATCCCGGCGTCTGGAATGAATTCGCGGCCAGCATCAAGATAGACGACCCCATGGAACGGGCTCTATTGAAAGAGAAGATGGAACCCAACCTTGTGGAGAAATGGGACGCCGAACAGATTGCGCTTCAAAACGATTATTTGAAACTCGTGCACGATATTGTGGGCGAAAGCGTACTTAAAGTAGTTCCTCAAGATTTAATTCGCAATGATTTCACTCCATAGAGCTCTTTCCATTCTAAGTCTCTTTGCTTTATGGCTTGTCCTCTCGCTGCTGTTTTCTCCGGCGATTGTTCCGGGCCCCGTGGCTGTCGGCAAGGCCATGTGGGAAAACCTCAGCTCCGGCCAGGCTTTCTATCATCTATATAAGACCCTGGTCCGGGTCGGCTTCGGACTGATCCTGACGATGTTGCTCGGCATCGGTGTTGGGACCGTCATGGGGCTGTCCCGCAAAGGCGAAGTTTTTCTGGATGCCTGGGTCATGGTCGGCCTCACGGTTCCGGCGATCGTGTACAGCATCATCTGTCTGCTCTGGTTCGGATTGCGCGATATCGCCGCCATTATTGCTATCGGCGTGGCGGCATTTCCCGCCGTCAGCATCAGCATCTGGCAGGGCATCAAGGGAATGGACATGCAACTCGTCGGCATGGGCCAGGCGTTTCATTTGAAGAAAAGCGCCATCATTCAGAAAATCATTTTTCCGCAACTGCTGCCGCACATTCTGGCGTCGATGCGTTATGCGCTGGGAATCTGCTGGAAGATTTGCACGACGGTTGAACTGATCGGCATGTCGAGCGGCGTCGGCTATCAGTTGAATTACTGGTTCGGATTATTTTCCATGGCACAGGTTTTTGCCTGGACACTGTTGTTCCTCATCGTGATGTTTGCCATCGAGTACCTTTTGTTCAAGCCTGTTGAGAAGCGGCTGACACGATGGCGCTCGGAAGCTCCGGCACTGCAGTGGGCGCAATAAGCCTCAGGAATATCTCAAAGGACTTCACGCTGCCCGGCGGCGGCACACTTCGTGTTCTGGACGGCATTAGTCTCGAAGCTGCCGATCATTCGTTCACATCCATCCTTGGCCCTTCGGGTTGCGGCAAATCGACGATCCTGAATCTCGTCGCTGGCCTCGACAGGCATTCTTCGGGAGAGATCTCGATCGATGGAACCCGCATTGGGTTTGTATTCCAGCAACCGCGGCTCCTGAATTGGAGGACCGTTGAAGACAACGTTCTGCTGCCGCTCGAGGGACAGCGACTCGACAAAACCGCGCTGCGCGAATTGGCGCGGCAACAACTGGCTCTCGTCGGCCTTGAAGGCTATGAAAAATACTATCCGCTTCAACTTTCCGGCGGCATGCAGCAACGTGTCGCGATTGCCCGGGCGCTCGCGATTGACCCCGATATTCTTCTGATGGACGAACCGTTCAGCGGGCTTGATGAATTGACCGCGAGAAAGCTTCGCCAGGAATTGACCCGAATCTGGCGGGAGACCGGTAAAACGATTCTGTTTGTAACGCACAGCATCGCGGAATCGGTGTTTCTGTCGCAGCAGGTCGTGATCGTGAGCGCAAAACCTGCAACGATCTTCAAGCGATTGACGATTGACCTGCCCTATCCGCGAGAGTATGGAGACCTGCGATTGTTCGAGCTGGAGCGGGAGCTGACAATGCAGTTTCTGGGCATGGGCGAAGTTTGAATCTGACGGTAAAAAGCAGTGTAGAATGCCTCCCTTGCGGCCTATGACTCTAACCCCCGGAACGCGGCTCGGCCCTTACGAAATCCTTGGCGCACTCGGCGCCGGCGGCATGGGCGAAGTGTATCGGGCGCGTGATCCACGCCTTGGACGTGATGTAGCGATCAAAGTCATGTCGTCCGAGCTTGCCCGCGACACCGAATGGCTTCGGCGATTCGAGCAGGAAGCGCGCGCGACCGCGTCGTTATCGCATCCGAATATCCTTTCGGTTTACGACGTCGGCTCGAGCGACGGCCGTTCTTATGTCGTGACCGAACTGCTTGAAGGCGAAACTCTCCGCGACCGGGTCGCGCAAGGCCCGCTTCCGATACGCAAGGCCACGGAAGTCAGCCTTCAGATTCTTTCGGGCCTCAGTGCCGCGCACTCTCGCGGAATCGTTCATCGCGATCTGAAGCCCGAGAACATTTTTCTGACGCGGCACGGCCAGGCCAAGATTCTCGATTTCGGTCTTGCGAAAGTAGTGAAGACGCCGGATGCTCCGCCGGATTTACAACCGACGCTGGTTTCTCAGCCCGGCATTGTTGTGGGCACCGCAAGTTACATGGCACCGGAGCAGGCGCGTGGATTCGCCGCCGATGCGCGCTCCGATCTTTTTTCGTTTGGCGCAATGCTTTATGAAATGTTGTGCGGTCAGCGCGCTTTCCAGGGAAATTCGGCTGCCGACACCATGAGCGCGATTCTCAAGGAGGAACCGCCGCATCTGTCACGCCGCGGCATCGCCGCGCCGCCCGCATTGGTACGCATTTTGAATCGATGCCTCGAGAAAGAAGCCGCGGATCGTTTTCAATCCGCGCGCGATGTTGCATTCGCGCTCGAATCGATCCCGGATGCTCAGAGCGAAACGCCCGCCGCTCGCGAAAAGGTCACGGAAAAGTCGATTGCCGTTCTTCCGTTCTCCAACATGGGAGGCGATGCCGAACAGGACTACTTCACCGATGGACTCGCGGAGGAGTTGATCAACGCTCTCGCAGGATTGAGCGGCCTTCGAGTCGCATCCCGAACTTCAGCCTTCCGCTTTCGCGGGCGCGATCTCGATATCCGCGAAATCGGCCACCAGCTCAATGTCGAAGCGGTGCTCGAGGGCAGCGTTCGCCGCGCCGGAAAGCGGCTGCGCATTACGGCGCAGTTGATCAATGTCGCCGATGGTTATCATCTGTGGTCGCAGCGCTACGACCGCGAACTGGAAGACGTATTCGCGATTCAGGATGAGATTACGGAATCGATCGTCAAGACTCTGAAACCCACGCTGCTCGGCGAACAGAAGTCGGTCACACGCCGTCACACGGACAATCTCGAAGCGTACGAGCTTTATCTGAAAGGCCGGCACTTCTGGCAGGAGCGGACACAGAGCGCGCTTCGGACCAGCATTGAGTGTTTCGAGAAAGCGATCACCTTCGACCCGGACTACGCCTTGGCTTACGCGGGAATCGCGGATTCCTTGTGCATCCTTCAAGTCTACGGATATGCCCGGTATGAGGAAGCGCAGGCGCAGGCTCAGATCGCGGTTCAGCGGGCGATTGAAGCGGATCCTACGCTCGCCGAGGCTCACTTCGCCGCGGCGATGTACACGCTGTACTTCGGGGAAAAGTGGCCGGACGCCGAAAAGTCCTTTCGTAAGGCCATTGACCTGTCGCCGAGGACCGCGCTTTTTCATGCCTATTTTGGATTCTTTCTTTCCGGATTGCACCGCTGGCCGGAAGTCGAGAGCTGCGTGGCGAAGACGCTCGAACTGGATCCGTTTTCGGGTCTGTCGCTGGGGTTGTTCGGAATCTCGATGGTTATTGCCGGACGATACGACGAAGCCATCCGCTTCGCCGGCCGCGCGACAGAGCTGCAACCGAATCTGCCTGTTGCTTTACTGGCGCTGGCTCAGGCCTACCGAAACCTCGGCCATCACGACCAGGCCATCGCGGCCGGGGAAAAACTCGCGGTCGTATCGCGCCGGACCCCGTGGTTCCTGGGAGCACTCGGAGCCGCCTATGCTTCCGCCGGGCGGTCACAGGATGCACGCGCTTTACTGGATGAATTCCGTGAACGCAGTAAGCGCGAGTATATTGCGCCACATTGCGGGATCGCCATTTACGCCGCTCTCGGGGAACACGAGGAAGTCTACAAATGCCTTCAGGATTGTCTGGCGGGCCCCATCACCGGTTTTGCCATCGAAATATCGCTGGGTAAAACGCTCGATCCATTTTCAGCCGACCCTCGCATCAACGATATCCTTCGACGGCTGTACGTCGTGCTACCCCGATAAAGAATGGAGACCTCGCTTTCCCTGCGTGAACTGGCGCGCTTCCAAAGCACCAGAGAGCTCGAGAGCTCCGTTCTCTATCAGGACCTCAAACCTGAAATCGATCGCATCCTTGCCAACGTCTGGACGGAAGAATTCACAGCTCCACTCACCGGCGAGTCCCGCGATGTCATACACGCCGTCGCATGGAACATTGAGCGTGGAATCCGGCTGGATCAAATCATCCAGAACCTGATGGATCATCCTTCACTCGCTAACGCCGATGTGTTGCTGCTGTCCGAGCTCGATTGGGGAATGGCTCGAACAGCGAATCGATTTGTGGCGCGGGAAATCGCATCGTCGTTGCACATGAACTATGCGTTTGCGCCATGTTATGTCGCTCTGAGCAAAGGGGCGGGCGTTGAGAAAGACGTTGCCGGCGAGAACAACGAATCGCTGCACGGCAATGCACTGCTTTCCCGTTTCCCGATTCATCGGGCGCATTCCATCGCATTGCCCAACGGCAAAGACAAGATGCGCGGTGCGGAGAAACGCATCGGTTCGCAGAAAGCCGTAGTCGCCGATATCGAACATCCTTCGGGAATGTTCCGCGCGGTCTCGATACATCTGGACGCGCATTCGTCGCAACGGCATCGCTATCTCCAGATGCGCCGGATTCTCGATCATCTGGAAAAGCTGGAGCCCCGGCTTCCCGTCCTGATGGGCGGCGACTGGAACACCACAACGCATAATGCCAGCCGCGCTGTGTATTCGATCCTGGGATACTTTCGCCGCGTGCTGATGGGCATCCGGCATGTCGTGGCGAATCATTATCCCTATCCCGAACGCTGGTTCGAGCGGCGGCTTTTTCGTGAACTCGAACGGGAGGGTTATGACTATCGCGCCTTTAACAAGCCCGGCGAATGCACGCTCCACTACAACGTCCGCGATATCGCCACAAACCTCAACATGGCCGAATGGGTCCCTCAGTGGTGCTTCTGGTTTATCAATTGGGCGTTGGAGCGCACCGGCGGATCATGCTCGATGAAGCTCGATTGGTTTGCGGGAAAAGGAATCCGGCCTCTCGCGCCCGCGAACATCATTTCCGGCCTGAAGGCGTCCGATCATGATCCGATCGTGATCGAGCTTTCCCTGCCCTGAAATCACACGTTGAATCGAATCTTTCGTAGCCACCACAATCCCGCTGCGAGTGAACCCAGGACAATCAACCAGATCAGCAGCGCCGGCCCGTAACGAAGCAGGAAGAGCGCGATGTCGAGCGCGTTTTCCCGGGCGGATTGAATGCCGTCGACCAACGCATTTTTAAGTTGCGTTCCCGAAGACGGAGCGGGCGGTTCGAGTTGTGCATGGTACTCCTCGGATAACTCGAATTGAATCGTGGCGTACTGGACCTTGTTATTCAGATCCTTCTGCTGTGCGTCCATGCGTTCAATCGATTCGCGAACCGAAGAAATCTCGCGTTCCATCTCGACAACATCTTTGAGATTCCCCGCTCGATCGCGGAGCAGACCGAGCAACCGTTGTTCGCTGTTACGTGCATTCGTCAGCCGCGCCGCGAGATCGACGTACTGGCCCGTGATGTCCGAACTGTTTTGCGACTCCTCGGTCAGTCGTCCGAGCTTTTTGAGCTCCGCGAGGCCGGAGGCCACTTGATTCGCGGGAAAGCGAAGAACAGCCGACAAGGCCCGCGCGGAACCGGGATCGGCCCGAACGGTGAGATGATCCACGTAACCCTGCGCTTGCTTCACAATGGCGTCCAGCCGCATCCGGGCCGCATCGAATTCTTTCGTGATCATCGTCACTTTGATGTTTCGGATGACCATGGGTGACGGCGCCGGGTCGGCTGGAACTTGTCGGGACGCCCCTCCGACCGCGGCCGCCGGCGCCTGAAAGGACACCTCCCTGGCGGACTCGCGCGATCGCAATAGGGACGGAACCGTAAGCGTGAACAGCACGAACAGAGCCACCAGACTGCCGGCGAATCCAAATGCCCAGCCATGACCATACGGCCACCACGTTGCTGAGGGCTTCGGGGTCACCTCGCCAAACCGGCTGGATATTCGCTCTGGCGCTTCCTCCACTTTCCACACCGACATCTGGCGGGAGACCTGTCTTGCTCCTTCGACCGAAGCCGCGCACTGTGGGCACACGTCAACATGCTTCGCGACAGTTGCAACCTCTTCGGGATGCAGCTCGCCATCCACAAATGCCATCAAGACTTCGTCGGAGACCGGATGCTCACGCCCGCTCATCGCGATGCCTCTCTTGCAGTTTGCGTTTCCAGCAACGCCCTCAACTCTGCGCGTGCCCGGAACAGGCGCGAACGCACGGTATTCACGGGAATCCTCAGCAGCTCCGCAATTTCCTCATAGGACAACTGTTCATATTCACGAAGCATAAGAACCTCTCGATGATCCACGTCGAGGCGGCCGAGCGCATCACGAACCCAGATTGCTTCTTCGGAATCGCGCTCCCCGGCAACATCCTGCACTTCCACACTGGCCTTTGCCTCACGGACCCGTTTGCGCCGCTCGGTCCACAACAGCTTTAGCGCGATCGCATAAAGCCAGGTGCGAAATGCAGCCCTCGGCTCGTACCGTTCGGTCCCGCGCAGAACAATCACGAACGTTTCCTGAGTGAGATCTTCAGCCCGAGCGGCGTCCTCGAGTCGGCGGCGGAAGAAGGCATAGACAGGATTCCGGTAACGTTCGAACAATTCCTCGAACGCCTGCGTGGTTCCCTTCTGGAATTGCTGCATGAGTTGTTCGTCGGCCGCCATCATTGGACCTTCATCCATGGTAATGCCCGAGTGTTCGAAAAAGTTCCCGGAGTAACGATATTACGAGGCTGGGTGTAGAATGCCGGGCAAATCACTCAGGCTTGGAGGCTCGGAATTATGAAATCCGTTTTGTATGTCGCCGTCGTTGCTTTGTTCTCTGCGCCACTGTTCGGCCAGGCGCCTGCGGTTGCGGGCAAAGGCTCAGTGGAGCACATCAAAGTGCACGGAAAGTCTCTCGAAGGAAATCTCGAAGGCGATACACCCGATCGCGATGTCTTCATTTATCTCCCGCCCAGTTACACGGCGAAAAAGAATCAGCGGTATCCGGTGGTGTATTTACTGCATGGCTACGGACTCACGGCAGAACGATGGATGACATTCGCCAAGCTGGCTGAAAATTCCGACAAGGACATTGCCGCCGGCATGATGAAGGAAATGATTCTTGTGAATCCCGACGCTTTTACTCTCTACAGTGGCAGCATGTACTCGACCTCTCCCACGACCGGCGATTGGGAGACCTTCATTGCCGAGGATCTTGTTTCATATGTCGATACACATTATCGAACGATTCCGAATCGCATGAGCCGCGGGCTTGGAGGACATTCGATGGGCGGCTACGGCACGATCCGCATCGGCATGAAACGGCCTGATGTTTTCTCAAGCCTCTACATCATGAGCGCCTGCTGCCTGATGAATAATCCGGGAACGCCTCCGGCAAATCGCGGCGCGGCTGCGGCGCCGGCGGATGGAGCCCGTGGCGATGCCCCCCGTGGGCAAGGCGGGCAAGGCGGACAAGCTGGCCGCGGAGGCCAGGGTAATCGAGGCGGCGCTCGTGGAAACACGCAATCGGCATTAGCCGCGGCGTGGTCGTCCAATCCGAAAAATCCTCCGCAGTACTTCGACATGCCGACGAAAGATGGACAAGTGCAACCTGCGATCGCCGCGAAGTGGGTTGCGAATTCGCCGCTTGTGATGATCGAACAATATCTGACGAACCTGAAGAAGTATCACGCCATCATGGGCGATGTGGGAACTCAGGACAACCTGGCGGGATCAAACCGGCAAATGGAGCAGATCTTCACCGACTACGGTGTGGCTCACACGTTCGAAACTTACGAAGGGAATCATACGAACCGGGTCCCGGAGAGATTCGAATTGAAGGTGCTGCCGTTCTTCTCGAACAATTTGTCATTTGCCGTGCCGAAAAAATAGGGGAGGGACAATTCAGGGACAGACCCCAAATTCTGAAACGCAAGAATTTGGGGTCTGTCCCTGAATTGTCCCTAAGCCACTCCGGCGGCCTTGAGGGCGGCCAGGACGCGCGCATCGCGGAATGGAATGCGCCGCAGACGCACACCCGTGGCATCGAAAACCGCGTTGGCGACGGCCGCGAGCGTCGGTTTGCAGATCGTTTCGCCTGCGCCGTAATGCGGCAGGTCGGGGCGATTCGGATTAGGATCTCCATTCACGAGCGCGATGTCTATTTTCGCCGGAGTGTCCCGATGAGTCAGACTCGGATGCGAGTTCCAATCCAGACTCGTTACCTTCTCTGTATCGAACTGAACTTCTTCATGCAGCGTCCGGCTCAGCGAGTGCAGCATGCCGCCCTCGATGGTGCGCTTCAACGCTTCAGGATTAATGACGAGGCCGCAATCGTGAGCGCACACGAGGCGCTTGACCCAAACGTGACCGGTCTTGCGATTCACTTCGACTTCGGCAATTTCCGCGACCACCGTCTGTCCCCTGAACGTGTACGCCATTCCCCGCCCCGTCAGAATGTCTCCCTTTGCAATCGGTTTCGGTGATGGACGGCTGTCCCAGCCATACAACTGCGAAGCGGCCTTGACGACGGCAAGCGAACGGGCGCGCTTGAAACCCGGGTCGTCGTTGGCTCTCGCATTGATCAGCTTCAAACGAAACTCGAGGGGATCGGCTTTCGCTGCCGCGGCGAGCTCGTCGATAAACGACTCTGAAGCGAACGTGACCTGCGGTCCGTTCGGATCGCGAAGATTCCCGGTCCGCAGCGGTGTTTCCCAGATCAACGGCATGCCGACAACATGCGTTGTCGTTCGCCGATTCGGAATGCCGTACATGTCGTCGGGCGTGGCCGCGCCTCCGCTCGGCGTGGTGGAGGGTCTCTTCCCCATGAGCTGCGCGATCAGCACCGTATCGGGATCGTTGTAACCGAGATGATTGTAGTCGGCGGCGATCGCGTCATAATCCACAGCCGTCAGATTGCCCTGCGCATCCAGGCTTCCACGCAACTTGAAAGCGAAGGCCGGACCCTTGCTGTCCCAGGCGGTCTCTTCATTTCTCATCCACTGAATGCGGACCGGCCGTCCGATTTCTCTGGCGAGATACGCGGCCTCGAAGCCTGCGTCGTCTGCGGCGGTGCGTCCGTAGGCCTGAGGTCCTTCCATCCACACCACTCGAACTTTGTCCCGGGGCATGTCGAGAAACCGCGCGACACCATTTCGCTGGCCGTAGGATTTCATGTCGTTCGTATAAATCGTCATCTGGCCGTTCGATGGATCCGCCAAAGCATGTGCGGGACTCAGCGCGGTGTGTCCCTGGAATGGAACATCGTACTCGGCTTCAATCGTACGGGCGGCGCCGGAGAAGGCGGCATCCGGGTTTCCCGCGACATTGGGGCGCGACGTGGATGTCGGAGTGGCGCTTCGCATGTATTTGAAAAGATCTTCCGATGATGGAAACGGCGCTGTCGCCGGTTTTTCCCAGGTGCACTTGAGTTGCCGTGCGGCGTTGATGGCTTGCTCTTCCCTCTCGCAGACCACCGCAACGTAGTTCCCTTTGCTCACGACCTTGATGAAGCCCGGAAGGTTTCGCACGGACGATTCATCGATGCCGGTGAGCTTCGCGCCCGCGAAAGCCGGTTTCACATTTCTGGCGTGAACCATATTCGGCAGGCGAACATCCACGGCCCACTTCAACGAGCCGTCAACCTTTGCCGGTATGTCGTAACGCTGCGGCGACTGGCCCACCATCCTGAGTTCCTGAACGGGCTTTACTTTTGCGACGCCGGTGGTGTTGTCGATGTTGTTCGCATTCGCGGTCAGAGTGACATTGAATCGCTTGCCGCCGATCAATTCGCCATACGTCACTTTCTTTGAAGGATCGGCCTTCACGGTAATCACCGCATCGCTGACAGCAAGTTGATCCGCCGGGACCCCAAATCGCTTTGATGCCATGTCCAGCAGCACCCGGCGCGCTTCAGCCGCGACGCGGCGCATGGGCCAACCATCGGTCTGGATGGCGTCGGAACCGCCGGACCCGCCCTGATCGACGGTAATGTTCGTTGTGCCCATGATGCACGTTGTCTTGTTGTACGCGATGTCGAGTTCATCCGACATCATCTGGCGGAACGAGGTGCCCGTACCCTGGCCGCAGTCGGTCTTCCCCACGTAGAACGTGGCCGTGTTGTCTTCGTGGATCACGATCCAGGAGTCGAGCTGCTTATAATCAGGGTCCGGATACGGACCCACGGCCTGCGCCGCGGCTCCCTGCGCGATCGCTTCAGCAGCGCCGATACCGAATGGATTCACGACTGCCGCAGCGCCCGCACTCACAACAAACAGCCCGGATCGTTTCAGGAAATCTCTGCGCGAAGTCGCGCCGGCCGATTGTTCGAGGATCTCTTCGATTTGTTTCGGGATGGGGGTGAAATTCGCGCTGCTCATGCCACCACCTCCTTGCTCGAAGCCGATCCATTCCCGGCAATCAGTTTCACAGCGCGCTTGATCGCCGCCTGGACCCGGTAATACGTCATACATCTGCACAAGGTTCGCGCCATGCCTTCGCGAATCTGCGAATCGCTGGGATTCGGAGTTTTATCGAGCAATGCCTTCGCGGTCATGATTTGACCGTTCTGGCAGAACCCGCATTGCGGTACCTGTTCGTCGATCCAGGCCTGCTGAACAGGATGAAGCTTTCCGTTCTTCGCAATCCCTTCGAGCGTCGTGATCTCGCTCTTTACCGAAGAAACAGATGTGACACACGATCTCGTGGCAGCGCCATTGATGATGACCGTGCAGGCGCCGCACTGTCCGAGTCCGCAGCCAAACCGGGGACCCTGCAGCTCGAGATCATTCCGCAAAACATAGAGCAGTGGTGTCGCGGGATCGACGTCCATGGTCTGGGTTTTCCCGTTCACCTTGAGTGTGATCTTGCTCATTACCGGTTCTCCTTAACGTGATGACGATGATTCCGGTCATTATTTGTCAGAAGCATGAAGGATGTGAAGGAATTCTAGAGGAAACTTTTTCAGTTCTTGATGTCGAGGCCGCCCATCAGCACAGTGCCTTCGACGATGAGCTTTTTCTTGGCATCAAAGGGACGTGTGTTGTCATCAACTCCACCCATGATGGGTGTGACACGATTGACGACGGTCCATGAGCGCGGCACACGGATATCGACGCCGCCCATGATTGCAGAAACTTCGATCGTCGCCTCGTCGCCTTCCATCGTTGCATCGCGGAAATCGAGGTCGATTCCTCCCAGGATCGCCGAGGCTTTGCCGCCGCGAAATGTTCCCGAGCTATTGCGGCGATCGACACCCGACAGAAACGCCGTCGTATTGAATGAAGATTCGGACGTCATTTTCGGCTGATCCGCACCGTTGTTGTTCGGCGCATTGACCGTGAGGTAGATGATGGCGGCAACCACAAGGATAATGATGATGGGTCCCCAATTTGTAGCTCTTCTCCGCTGTGTGCCTGCCGGGGGCTGAACCTGCCCGCTTCCCTCGTTAGCCATATATGTGTCCCTCCTCGTGAAGCCAATTTATCTCAAGTCCAGGCGTTACAGGATTGAATATCGGCGGACAGCGGTGATCTGCCGGTAAACAGGTGAACAACCTTATCGCGCGCCGATCACGATGCGGCCGTCCTCAACACTCAGGTCATCCAGCCGCAAATCAGCGATGTAAGGCTTCGCCAGCGAGGCGAACGCGGAGACCTTCAGCCGGACATCGACGCCGACTTCAGCGCCGTCGAGCCACGGTAAACGGCCGTTGAACAGTTTCAGGCCGCGATCCAGCAACTGGACTGCGCTAAGACCTTTTGCGGCCGTCATGGTCGCACCGAGCAACTGGCCGAAGAGCCCGGGTTCTCCGCATTCCTTCACGTGCATATCGACAATTCGCACGGAAATGATCTGCGCCTCGGTGTCGATTCCGGTAACCTGCAGCGCCAGCCCCACAGACACATCGCCGATTCCCAAACTGTTCACCGAGTATTCCCCCCGCGCGCGGATGATGCGCGGTTCGAACTTGAGCGTCAGATTCCGCACTCCCTGTTGAGCGAGAAGCGGCGCGACATATCGTGTCGCATCCATGTCGCTCACACTGACGCGGAAGGGACCGGCGCTGTACTGAGGATTTTCGCGAATCAGTCTCTGGAATACTTCCAGGTAAACCGGCATTGCGACATCCGACATTTTCATTTCCGGAACGAGTTCCTTGACCGTATCGATGGCGATCCCGAATCCGCGAAGAAACATCACTTCATTCTGTGGAGTCTTGAATGTCTTGAGCTGCCGAAGCATGGAGAAGAATTCATTCGACAACTCCTGAAGAACGTTTCCATCGACTTCATGATTCAAAGCCAGATTGCGGAATTTCTCGTTGGCAAACACACGCGCCGATGTTTGTTCGAGGAATGCCCGATCCTCCTCCTGGATCGCGCCCTTTTCGATGACACCGTCCGCGTGCATCCTGGAATTGTTGAAGAAGAATCCCATCCATTCCTTGGTGATGCCTCGCCGGACATGATCCGGAAGCTGCTTGACCATACCGAAATCGAGCAGGACCAGCTTGCCTTCGCTTGTGCACAGGCAATTGGCCGGATGAGGATCCGCGTGGAAGAAACCGCCCGTCAGTGCCTGATGCAGGAAAGCCCGGAGATATGTCTGCGCCAAGGCCACCCGGTCGATGTTCCATGCCTTCATCTGTTCGATCTTGTCGAGATTGATTCCTTCGACAAAACCGAGCGTAAGAATTCGCCGCGTGGAATATTGCCGATACACTTTCGGTGTTCCCACATCCAGCGGCCGTAATGCTTCGCCGAGTTGCTCCGTGGCCCTGGCCTCGTGGATCAAATCGAGTTCCTTCAGCAGCGGCTCTTCCGATTCCTTATAGATCTGCATCAGGTCGATCTTGCCCATGAAGGCGTTCATGATTATCAATGTCACTTTCGTGATCCAGAGATCGATAAGCACGCTGCGATCGACGCCGGGATGGAGAATCTTCACGACTACTTCTTCACCGGTTCGCAGCCTCGCGCGATGTACCTGTCCCATCGATGCGGCGGCGAGCGGGATCCGATCGAACGAAGCAAAGATATCCGTCGGGCCCGCTCCCAGTTCCGCCTGGATCGTTCCGGCAATCAACGCGAACTCCGAAGGCGCAACCTGATCGCGCAGTGTTTTGAACTCTTCGATGTATTCCGGGGGAAGAAGGTGTTGCTGAAGGCTCGCGAGCTGCGCGATTTTCACCGTCGCGCCCTTGAGCTGCGACGCGAGAACTTTGAATCGCTGGGCGTGTCCGCGATGAATCACCGAGAGGCGCTGAGGCGAGTACTTCCAGCGCAGCAATGTGGAACGGGACCACATCCAGCCGTATGAAAGCAGCATGCGCCACTGCAGCCAGGACAGATTCACGACATGCCGGACAGCCTCGCGCCGCCGGGCTTTGCGCAATATCGTCGCGTAGTGAACGTCAATGTCGGCAAGCCGGTGGGACAGAGTCTTGACGAACGCCGTCAGAATCTTTCGCGCAATATCCGGCTTGTCGCGAAGAATCCCGTCGAATCGCCCGCGGGAAATGAAGAGGCACTTCATGTCCGACTCCGCGCGCACCGAAGCGGATGTCGGCTTATCCGAAACGAGACTCATCTCCCCGAAGTGCTCGCCCGCATGCAACCGCCCAAGCTCGATTTCGTTTTTGGATGTGGAGAACTTCAGGACCGACGCCGTGCCCTCGACAACAATAAACAGGCCTTCTCCCGGCATCCCTTCAACGATGATGCGATCACCGGCCTTGAAGAATCTTTCTTCGCACGCGGCCTGCAGATCCCGCACCTGGTCTTCGGAAAGCTCCGCAAACAACGCAACTGGCTGGAAAAGTTCCGACACAGAGTTCCTTGCTGCGGGGAGGGAATTTCAGGGGCCCACATTTGAGAGTGGAGAACCCAATATTTGAGATCTCAGATCCTGGGTTCTCCAATCTCAAATGCCGGTCCCTGTAATTCCCCCTTGCCGCGGATGTCTTACACGGAGTGCGCGAACGTGTAGCCGTGTTCCTGGGCGCGGCTCACAGCAACGATTCCGGCGGGGACCATGTGGGCATTCATCACGATGTTGGCGATGAGTTCATCGTTGATCTTACCGGCATCACCGCCGGTGGAACCCGCAATGGCGCCGGCGAGCGCACGAGTGGCCATGCGGCAGACGGCGAGATGCAGCCCGCGCTTCAGGAGGCTGTCGAGCGTGGTGCCGCGGTTCGTCAACGATCCACCGTAACCTGTCGCGTTGAACAAATTGACCGACGGCGGTTCTTTCGTTTTGGGATCGGTGAAATTGCTCGTGGAAGTCAGCGGCCGCCCGTACTTCGACCAGATCATGTCGTTGTACGCGAATGGCGTGGACATGTGGCGGGCGACAATCACTACGGCCAGATCCGAAGCGTCCAGACCATAACCGGTCTTATTCGCTTCGAAAAAATTGTTGGCATAAAGGAGCGCGCCGCCAAATCCTTCCGGCGTTGTCGTATCGAAAATGAATCGATGCTTGCCGGGAATCTTATCGAACCAGGCATCTTCCTGATGATGGGCAGGCTCGAACGGAGAGCTCGCCGAAGACTGTACGGGAAATGCCGGACGAAAACCGGCAACACCTGCGCCTAATGCGCTCATGAAAGATCGTCGTTTAATCATCTGCAAATCTTACTTTCCCTCCAGGAATTTGTCGATGATGGCGGCAAAGTCTTTCTCATTTTCCTCGCTTGGATAATGGCCTGCGCCCGGAATCGTTTCGATCTGAGCCTGAGACAGCGTTTTCTTCAACTCGGTCTGAGTCGCCGCCGGAACGATCGTGCTGCGGCCGCCCAATATATAAATGATGGGAGATTTGATCTCGCGGACGAAACGCCACAGCTCGGTGGGAACAAAACCGTTGCCGATAGCCGGATCGCGTTTCCAGATAAGGCGCCCGTCGCCGCGGCGTTTTGTTCCGAAATGGACATAGGCACGGAGAATCTCATCCGGCGTGCGTGAATTCCCGCGCTTCTGTTCCGCAAACAGTTCGTCTTCCGATGCCCACCCTTTTTCGTCCTCCTGCTTCAGGCGGTTCGTGAAACCGTCGGCAATCTCGCGCGGACGCTCCGGCCCGACATCTTCAGAGATAACGGCGGCCACGAGATCCGGATGAAGTCCCGCGAATACCTGCGCCACGCGTCCACCCGTTGAATTTCCCCAGATCACAATGTTGCGCAGGCGCAACTCGCGCGCGAGGCCTTCGATATCCTTCGTATAGTCTTCGACCAGGTACGCTCCCTTCGGTTCCCAATCCGAATCGCCATGGCCGCGCATGTCTACCGCGAGCACGCGATACTTCGTCGCAAAGTGTGGCGCAATGTGATCAAACGTGTGCGCAACTCTTCCGATGCCGTGAAGCATGATCAGCGGTTGTTTATCGGGCGCGCCCCATTCGAGGTAATGGATGCGAAGACCGTTCACGTTGACGAACCGGTCTGCCGGCTGCGCGGCGAGTTCACCGCAAATTAGGAAACACGTCGCCACAAGAGCAAGAAGGAGGTTCTTCATTTCGTGTTCACCGGAAGCGCGAAAACAAGCACCGAGTTCCCGGAATTCGGCCGATGGATTTCGGGCGCAAGCTCCGGCGCAATCAATGTGGACCAACTGCCGCCGCCGATTCCCGCCAGCATCGCCACATATTGCTTTCCTTTCGCCATATAGGTAATCGGAAAACCCTGGGCGGAGGTCGGCAGTCTTGTTTGCCAGAGGATTTTTCCGGTCGCCGCATCGTACGCATACATGTGACGATCCCAGTCGCCGCCGAACACAACGCCGCCTCCGGTCGTCAGCGCCGCCGTGTTGGAAGGCGATGAGGTCCGCTGACGCCATAAGACCTTGCCGGTGCGGATATCCATCGCAAGAAATTCGCCGAGATTTCCGCCGCTTTCCGGATGCTTGTAATCACTGCGCGCGACCGGACCCGTGCCGCCTTTGCCGACAACTTTTTCGACGTTCCCGAAAGTCGCCTTTTCGCAACTCAGATTAATCGGAATATAGAACGCATTCGTTTGCGGACTGTATGACATTGCCCGCCAGCTCTTGAATCCCGCGGTGCTCGGGCATTGATCCACTTCCACGCCGATCTGAGGAACCTTACCGGGCAGATAGGTGACTTTCCCGCTTTGCGGATCCACGTGAACGATGGTCTGATACCCCAGATCCGCCGCATGAATGAATTGCCCGTTCGTGCGATCGAGTTGCCAGAGAATCCCGAGCTTTCCCATCTTGAAGAGCGACTTCCTCCCGGCGACATCGACCAGGATGTTTTCAAAGACTTCATCCATGTCCTGCGTTTCACCGGGAAGATGCTGGTAGTACCACTTCATTTTTCCGGTATCGGGATCCAACGCGAGCGTCGAATTCGTGTACAAGGCATCGCCATCCGTGCCGCGAGCGACTCGAGCCCACGGCTTGGCCTGCGCAGTGCCCCAGTAAATAAGGTTGGTTGACGGATCGTAGCTGCCGGAAATCCATGCGTCGCCGCCGGCGCGGAATGAGAGAGGCAAATCGCCCCACGTTTCCCCGCCAGGCTCACCGGGACGCGCGATCGTCGACGTGCGCCAGAGTTCTCTCCCGGTGGCGGCATCATGCCCGGTAATAAAGCAGACGTCATTCTTGTAACGGCTGCATCCGGTAATTCCAGCAATCACTTTTCCGCGAACGACGATGGGCCCGGATGTATATTCGTAACCCAGTTGTGGATCCGCAACCCTGGTGTCCCACACCAGTTTTCCTGTGCGCGCATCCAGTGCAACAAGGCGCGCATCACCGGTTGCCGCGAAAATCTTATCGTCATAAATTGCAATATTGCGCTGAATGCCCCGGCCGTCTCCCGCTGCTGCATTGCCTTGAGCCAGCCGGGCAATCGACGTTTGCTCACCTCCGCCTGCCGAAGCAACCGCCGAAGGGCGCGCGATCTGAGGCCGGTATTGCCAGATGAGATCTCCCGTGGCCGCATCGATGGCCTGGATCACACCGCGAGGATTCGGCAAATACATCACGCCGTCATAGACCAGGGGTGTCGCTTCGTTGGCGCCGGTGTCGTCCATGGACCACGACCATGCGAGCTGAAGCTGATTCACATTTTGACGCGTGATTTGATCGAGTGGACTGTATCCCCATGCATTGTCGGTCCGCCTCCAGTTCAGCCAGTCACCCGGCGATGGATTGCGCAGCATGGCGTCACTGACGGGCCGGAATTCCCGGACCTGGCCCGGGAGTACGAGCGTCGCCGTCAGAACAAGCGCGACCATCAGTAGAACAGTTCGGCTTTTCATAATTCGATTCTCCCGAACAGCAGCTTATTTCAATGCAAACGCGACGAGCGCGTTATCCGCGCCGGCGCCCGTTGCAACGACGATGAATTGCTTTCCGGAACGAGTGCGATAAGTCATCGGCACCGCGGTGTTTTCGTAGGGAATTCTGCCGCGCCACACTTCCTTGCCGGTTTTCTTGTCGAAGGCGTAGAGATATCCATCGCCGCCGCCAATAAACACCAGCCCACCTTTCGTCACCATGGCGCCGCCTCGATTGTTCGGCGATCCCAGGCGATCCGGCAACGCAACACCTTTCAGCAGGGAACTTTCTCGAATCGACCGGCTTCCTTCTCCCAATGGGACTTTCCACGCAATGTCGCCTTTATTCAAATCGATCGCCGTCAGGACGGCCCACGGCGGCGAGACCAGCGGAATACCGCCGGGAAGGTTGGCCGCATCGCCACCGCGAGCAAATACATTCGAGTACTCCACGGCGACAAGCGGATCCGAGCCGTCATTCTTCGCGAGGCGATTTACACCGATCTGATTTCCAGCGCGAACAAAAAGATATCCGGTCTCCGGATCGAACGCGGCTCCACCCCAGTTGGCTCCGCCGTTTTGAGAAGGACGCTGGAGTGTTCCTTTCAATGACGGCGGCGTGAACATCGGTCCGATGCGAAACTTCTTCAACTGTTCTTCCGCGAGCCGCCGGATCTCCGGCGTCATGTTATTCGCATCTTCGAGCAATACACCTTGCTGAACGAATGGCGGCGGTTTTGTGGGAAAGGGCTGGGTCGCGTACGGCTTTTCACCCGGGACGTCGCTGTCTGCTGGAACTGCGCGCTCGACGATCGGCCAGACCGGCTTTCCCGTCACGCGGTCGAATACAAACGTATCTCCACGCTTGGTTACCTGCGCAACGGCATCGATCCGGCGGCCATCCACAGTGATCGTGACAAGGTTCGGCTGCGCAGGAATGTCCCAGTCCCAAAGTCCGTGATGAACCGTCTGGAAATGCCATTTCATTTTTCCGGTTGCCGCGTCGAGACACACCAGCGATTCGGCAAAAAGATTGGCGCCAGGCCGCCGGCCGCCGTAGTAGTCGCTCGATGGCGTTGAAGTCGGAACATAGAGAAGGCCGCGCGCCTCATCCAGCGACATCGGCGGCCAGACATTGCCGTGACCGTTGTTGCGCCACGAATCATTTTCCCAGGTCTCCGCGCCGGGATCCTTCGAAGACAGCGGAATCACGGAAAACGTCCAGGCGCGTTTGCCGGTGCGGGCGTTGATGGCCTGAACGTATCCGGCGGGATCCGAGGTCTGCACGCGATCCGGTATCTGACTGCCGACAATGACGAGGTCTTTGTACACGACCGGCGGCGAACTCTGCGTCGCGTGCTTGATGTCGGAGATGCGCGGAAGATCGGTCAGGGGCACTTCACCGTTGTTGCCGAAAGTATGATCGGCTTCTCCTGTGCGCGCATCGAGCGAAAACAATCGATGCCGGCTGTTCAGGAAAATATGAAGCCGGCCCTTGTCGCGCCAGAATGCGGTTCCCCGCAGTTTCCAGCCGCTGGCGGATAAGACCTGGCCGAGCTTGTAGCCTTCTCCATCGAATCTCCACAATTCCCTTCCCGACTCGGCATCCAGCGCAGCGACGTTGTTATAG
This sequence comes from uncultured Solibacteraceae bacterium, assembly GCA_964633285.1. GTDB lineage: Bacteria > Acidobacteriota > Terriglobia > 20CM-2-55-15 > 20CM-2-55-15 > 20CM-2-55-15. The sequence continues at coordinate 23,093 of CAZWGA010000010.1, forward strand.
GGCGTGGTCACGTAAAGGACTCCGTCGATCATCAGCGGAGTCGCTTCGAAAAAGCCCGGCGTGGTGCCGTACTCGGAAAGAGGCGTTTCCCAATGTTTCCATTGCCACGCCACCTGAAGCTGCTGCACGTTCGCTGAATTGATGCCGGTTAACGGAGAGTATTTTGTGCCCGCCTGATCTGCTCCGTAATACGGCCATTCGACCTGTGGCGCTCGGCGCTCCTGAGCAACGTAGGAATGAACCACCGAAACACAGAAACATAGATACAGAAGTCTTCGGAGTGCCTGAGTGTTCTTCATGCCTTTTGGGTTCATTGCCGGAATGCAGCGAATTCTACAACGAATCCCTTGCAGGACTATATTGATGACGCCTAATCTTCAAACTCCACATGAGCCTCGCACGTATTCTTAAGTGGCAATTGCGCCGCCTCCCGATCATTGGTCCAATCGCCGCACAGCGCGACAGACTGCACGAACTGGAGTCTGAACGGGACTTCGTTGAGCGGGAAAAGAAGCGGCTGCGCGACCTCCACGAGGCGGCCGAACTTGAACGCAAGCAGGTAAAAACGTGGGTTGTACCGGGACATTATTATTCGCCGATCCCCTCGCTCACGGAGATTCGCAAGCGGGCCGAATACATCTTTGCGTACCCGGAGCGTGTGCCGGGAATCAACCTTCGAGACGCCGAGCAACTCGAACTGTTGCACGCGCTCAAGCCGTACTACGGCGAAATCCCGTTTCCAGCGGAAGCATCGAAAGAGTTTCGATATTTCTACCAGAACATCAACTTCTCTTTTTCAGATGCTTCGCTCTTCTATTGCCTGATCCGCCATATTCGTCCGAAACGCATTATCGAAGCCGGTTCCGGCTACTCTTCCTGTGTGACGATCGACACGAACGAGCGTCACTTCGAAAATAGAATCCGCTGCACGTTCATCGAACCGTATCCGCAACTGCTGTTCGACCTTCTTCACGATGGAGATCGCGACCGTATTGAAGTTCTTCCGCGCACCCTTCAGGAGGTTCCCATCGAAACCTTCATGCAGCTTGAAGACAACGATATTCTCTTCATCGATTCAACACACGTGTCCAAGACCGGCAGCGACGTCAATTTCATCCTGTTTAATATTCTCCCAGTGCTGAAGCGTGGCGTCTGGATCCACTTTCACGACATCTTCTTTCCGTTCGAATATCCGGCATGGTGGGTTTACCAGGGCCGCGCCTGGAACGAGATCTACATCCTGCGCGCGTTCCTGCAGGATAATCCGTCATACCGAATCGAACTTTTCACTTCTCAGATTATTGAAAGACACCGCGCGTTCTTCGAACAATCGATGCCGCGCATTCTTGCGAATGAACCGGGAAGCATCTGGCTTCGAAAGACGGCCGAACCCAGTCCTGTTGATCTCGAAAGCCTGTTGACGGCGCCGCGATTCCGGCCTACGCGCCGCATCAATCTGCCTCAGCCGGACGTTCCCAATCAGATCGTCCGCGGATGGTTCGATTCCGAAGGACAACATCGATGGATGGCCAGGGAAGCGGAGATCCGAATCGGCGGGCCGAGGCACGCCGGCGAGAAGTTGCATCTGGTGGGTTACACGCAGGCGGAAACGCCCGTTACACTGACGCTGCTTGCCAATAACCACCCTTTAGGTTCGGTGGCGTTTGCATCCAGTCAGCTCACTCAACATGAACTTGCGCTGCCGGCCGAAATGGTGGGTCTGCCGGATATCACCCTCGTGTTAAGAGCGGATTCCACATTTCGCGCGCCGGGAGATCCGCGCGAACTCAGCGTCGCATTCGGAACGATCGAAATCCGGTAATCCGTCCGACTGCGCCTTGCTGCGGGTTTTTAGGCTGGCCGTGGGCTGGCCGCAAGGACTACCACGGGTCGCCGAGTCATTGTACAATCGCGCGCATGCTCACATTGATTCTGGCACTCTCTCTAGCGGTGGCGGCTCCTTTTCAGGAGATCAAGGCACTGATCGATAACAATCGCGTCACGGTTCGTGAAGTGACAACGTCCGGCGGCAAGGCGGGCCCCGTCGAAAAACGCAACAACGACCTCGTCTGCATCGACCTCGTCGCCAAAACTGCGTTTTTTATGGCCAAAGGCGCCGCTCACGCGATGCCTGCACACGCCATTCTGGTCGATTTGAAAGAGGTTTCCGTCCCGCCGCTCGAGAACAAGACCGGCTATCCGCTGGCTTTTCCGCGAGAGGGAGTCAAGAAGCTTCTTGAAAACAATCGGGTGATTGTCTGGGACTACACATGGACGCCGGGAAAACCCACGGTGATGCACTATCACGATAAAGACGTCGTCGTGACGTACCTGGCGAACGGTGAATTGAAATCCACCACACCCGACGGCAAGGCCGATGTGAACGTGATATCCGACGGCCTGGTCCGCTTTAATGCGCCCAACCGCTCACACAGCGAAGAACTCGTGAAAGGATCGGCAAGGGCCATCATTGTGGAACTGAAATGAATATGAATCGCATCACAAGGGTTGCGATCATTCTGTTTTTCGGAATCTCCGCTCATGCTGCCGACTTCACGGCCAGCTTGAAACCCGGCAAAGCCGACATCAAGTTTGCAGGCGCTCTTGCATTCGGACCGGACGGCGTTTTGTTTGTGGGCGATTCGCTGGGATCTTCGGTTTACGCTATCGATACTCAAGACCGCGCGACCGCAAAGGGCGGCACGATTGCAATCGACAACCTCGACGGAAAGATTGCGGCTCTGCTCGGAACCACGCGGGATCAACTCCTGTTCAACGACATCGCCGTCAACCCCATCTCGAAAAATGTTTACGTCGCGATATCCCGCGGACGCGCAATCACAGGTGAAGCCGTCATCGTCCGTGTGGAACAAAACGGCGCTCTTTCGATTCTTCCGCTCGACAACGTGAAGTATTCCAGGACCGTCCTCAATGATGCGCGCAGTATCCGCTACAGAAGCGGATGGCGGCTGGAATCGATTACGGGTCTCGCTCTGGTCGGCAATGAAGTGTTCGTTGCGGGTCTCTCGAACGAAGAATTCTCTTCCAACCTTCGCACCATCCCATTTCCATTCGAGCCCCAGGCGGCCAAAGGAACTTCCGTGGAAATCTTTCACGGCTCGCACGGCCGCTGGGAAACCAACGCGCCGGTCCGGACGTTCGTTGCTTATCAGCACAAGCAGGCGCAATACATTCTTGCGGCCTACACGTGCACGCCGCTGGTCCGGCTTCCCGTATCGGTGCTGAAACCCGGATCGCGCGTCACCGGAACCACCATCGCGGACTTCGGCGGTGGAAACCGCCCGCTCGACATGATCACCTATAACAAGGATGGACAAGACTTCCTGTTGATGAGCAACAACGCCCGCGGCGTCATGAAACTCGCTCTGGACGGCATAGATTCTTACGAGTCGATCGCCACTCGAGCCGACAATCTCGAAACCGATATTCCGTACGAAACGCTGCCCGACCTTCGAGGCGTCGAACAGCTTGCAGGTTTTGACAATTCACATGCGGTCGTCCTCGCCCTGGCGCAGGATGGCTCGCTGGAACTTAAAACAATCGATCTTCCTTGAAAGCTATGCATTATCGAATCCTTCAATCTTTAGTCATCACGTGTTTGTGCTTCACACTTGTAACTGCGCAGAACGCGCCGGGCGGCGCGCCGCGCCAGCTTGCCGGCTTTGACCGGGCGGCCAGCGACCGGGAACGCGACGTCGAAAAGCAATTCGATTCTTATCTCAAGAAAGATGACGTGCGTGAATGGATGAAGCGTTTGTCCGCGCGCCCGCATCACCTCGGTTCCCCATACGGAAAGGAAAACGCGGATTTCATCGCCGGACTGTTCAAGTCCTGGGGATTCGACACGGAGATCGAAAGATTTGACGTGCTCTTTCCGACGCCAAAGACGCGGCTGCTCGAGATGACGGCGCCGGAAAAGTTCACAGCCAAACTCGAAGAGCCCGCAATCAAGGAAGACGCCACGTCCGGACAGAAGTCCGAACAGCTTCCGGTTTACAACGCATATTCCATCAACGGCGACGTCACCGGCCAGTTGGTGTATGTCAATTACGGCATCCCTCAGGACTATGAAACGCTGGAACGCCGCGGAATCGACGTCCGCGGCAAAATTGTGATTGCGCGTTACGGTGGTTCGTGGCGCGGCATCAAACCCAAAGTCGCAGCCGAACACGGCGCGATCGGCTGCCTGATCTATTCGGATCCGCGCGACGATGGTTACGGCGCAGGCGATGTTTATCCGAAGGGAGCATGGCGCAATGAGAACGGCGCTCAGCGCGGATCGGTCGCCGACATGCCGCTCTTCCCCGGCGATCCGCTCACACCCGGTGTTGGCGCCACTGCAAGCGCGAAGCGTCTCGACATTAAAGATGCGCCGACGCTGACGAAGATTCCCGTGCTGCCGATCTCTTACGGCGATGCGCTACCGCTGTTACGGGCCCTCGAAGGCCCCGTAGCGCCGCAGGCATGGCGTGGCGCTTTGCCGATCACCTATCACCTGGGGCCCGGCAAGGCCACGGTTCACCTCAAACTCGAATTCAATTTCAACCTTGTTCCGGCCTATGACGTCATTGCGCGACTGAAAGGCAGCGAGCGGCCGGATGAGTGGGTTATCCGCGGCAATCACCACGACGCGTGGGTCAACGGCGCTGAAGATCCAATCAGCGGTCTGGTTGCGGTGCTGGCGGAAGCGCGCGCGGCCGGCGAGCTTGCCAAGTCGGGTTGGCGGCCAAGACGCACGATCATTTATTGCGCCTGGGATGGTGAAGAGCCGGGATTGCTGGGCTCTACGGAATGGGCGGAAGCGCACGACGCGGAACTGCAGCAGAAGGCGGTGATCTACGTCAACTCCGATGGAAACTCGCGCGGATTCCTGGGCATCGGCGGATCGCACACGCTCGAAAAATTCATGAACGATGTGGCGCGGGACGTCATCGACCCGGAAAAAGAAATTGCCGTCGCCGATCGCATGCGCGCCCGAGCCGTTCTTAACGGTGATGCCGACCAGCGCCGTGATGCGCGGGATCGGACCGATTTGCGCATCGCCGCTCTGGGCTCGGGTTCCGATTACACTCCGTTCCTTCAGCATCTCGGCATCGCCACGGTCAATATCGGCTTCGGCGGCGAAGGCGAAAACGATGGCGTCTATCATTCGATCTATGACTCGTTCGATCACTACGCGCGCTTCGGCGATCCGAGTTTCGATTACGCCATTGCGCTCGCAAAAACCGGCGGGCGCACGATTCTGCGCTTCGCAGACGCGCAATACCTTCCATTGAACTTCACGAATTACTCGGAAACCGTCGGAACTTATGTCAGAGAAATCATGAAACTCGCATCCGACGAGCGCGACGCGATCACGGAAAAGAATCGAAAAATCACCGACAAGGTCTACGACAATGTCGACGACCCGACGAAGACGCTTGTCGCGCCAAAACCGGAGAAGACCGCGCCGTTTCTGAATTTTGCGCCTCTGCAGAATGCGTTGGCCCACCTCGATGAAAGCGCCAGGGCCTACGAAACTTCACTGCGAGGACAAGCCGCATCGACGCGGTTGCAATCCAAAGATGGACAGGTGTCGCTGGATAATCTGCTGCGCCGCGTTGAACTGAACATGCTCACCGAGCGCGGACTGCCGCGGCGGCCGTGGTTCCGGCACCAGATCTACGCGCCCGGATTTTACACCGGCTATGGCGTGAAAACCCTCCCCGGCATCCGTGAAGCGATTGAACAACATCAGTGGGATGAGGCTACCGAACAGATCGGCGTCGTTGCCGGTACGCTGGAAAAGACCGCGGCGTATATCGGAGAGATTGCGACGTTTTTGAAGTGAGCCTTATGAACAAGACCAGAAAGAAGAACAAACTTTCACGGCGGCAATTTATTCAAACATCCGGCGCCGCTCTTGCCGTAGCGGGTGCGCCAACGGTATCCGAGTCCCGGCAAACGGCGTCAGGCTTGATTCCCCGCTCCACGATCCGCTTGACGGTGAATGGCGTCGAGAAACGTATCGAAGTCGAAGACCGCTGGACGCTGGTTGAGCTTCTGCGGGATCACCTCAATCTGACCGGAACGAAAATCGGCTGCGATCGTGGTGAGTGCGGCGCATGTACGGTGCTCCTGGACGGCAGGCCCGTTTATTCCTGCAGCAATCTGGCCGTATGGGCCGATGGGCGATCGGTGCAGACCGTCGAAGGACTCGCTCGCGGCAATCAACTCGATCCGCTTCAACTTTCGTTCATCGAGCACGATGGCCCGCAATGCGGCTTTTGTACTTCGGGACAGTTGATGAGCGCCAAAGGCCTTCTGACCCGTAATCCGCATCCGAATGCGGATGAAGTTCGCGCGGGCCTGACAGGCAATCTGTGCAGGTGTTCCAATTACAACCACTATGTGGAAGCCGTACTGGCGGCAGCGAAAGGAGGCGCGCGATGAAACCGCAATCCCGGCCTCCTTCAGCCGCTCCCTTGAAAACCATCGGACACGCAACGCCCAGGATCGACGCCGTCGAACGCGTTACAGGAAAAGCGGCGTACACGGGCGATGTAAAGTTGCCGGGAATGCTCTACGCGCGCATCCTGCGCAGTCCGCATCCCCACGCTCGCATTCGAAGCATCGATGTTTCGAAGGCTGCCGCGCTTCCGGGAGTAAAAACCATACTGACGCACGAGAACTGTCAGGTCGTCTGGGGCGCCGGCGGAATTTCCGGCGGCCAGCAATACAACGACGAGATCAAGAAGATTACGAAACATCGCCGATACGTGTTTAACAATCCCGTGCGCTTTGTCGGCGATCCCGTAGCAGCAGTGGCTGCCGTCGACCGGCATGTTGCGGAAGAGGCCCTGCGATTGATTCAGGTCGATTACGACGTCCTGAAATTTGTGCTCGAACCGGAAGACGCCCTGGAACCGGAGGCTGTCCGGATCTGGCCCGAAGGCAACTTGTCGCTCAATGCGCAGAATCAGGCGCAACCTCAAACAACACGCCGCGGAAATGTTCAGGACGGCTTCAAAGCATCCGACTTCGTTTTCGAGGATCGTTATACGACCGCGTTCGTGCACAACGCGCAAATGGAACCCCGCGCATGTCTCGCACACTGGGAAGGAGACAAACTCACGCTTTACACACCGACCCAGGGGATTTCGAACTGCCGAAGCGACACGGCCCGCGATCTCGGAATTCCAGTCGAGAAGGTCCAGATCATCTGCCAATACATGGGCGGAGGTTTTGGAAACAAGAATCAGAATCAGGACGCCGATCTCATCACAGCGATGCTGGCGAAGCAGGCCGGCGCGCCGGTTAAGCTGGAATTCACGCGAAAGGATGACTTCATCGGAGTTCACGGCCGGTGGCCGACGGTGCAGTATTACAAAGTCGGCGTCAGCCGCGATGGAGTGTTGAAGGCGATCCAGCTTCGCGGTTACAGCGGCATGGGACCCTACCGGAAGAATACGGGCGCGATTGGAGGCATCGATATCTATCAATGCCCGCACATCGAAAGCGTGATCCATCCCGTGTATACCAATAAGACGGTTTCCGGAAACTTCCGCGGGCCCGAGTATCCTCAGGGGTTCTACGGCATCGAGTCGATGATGGACGACGTCGCATACCGAATGAAAATGGATCCCGTGGATTTCGTCCTGAAGAACATGACGCGCAAGTCGCGCGACGAAGTTCCCTACACCAATTACAGTCTTGACGAATGCATCCGGCGCGGAGCCGAAGTCTTCGAGTGGAAGAAACGCTGGCATCCGCAGCCGGGCTCGGATGCGGGACCGGTCAAGCGCGGCGCGGGCATGTCGTTCATGGCGTTTCGATCGGCGCTTGGCCGCAGCAACGCAGTCATACGCCTGGATGCGACGGGCCGTTATACCGTTTTTGTCGGCGTCACGGATATCGGAGCCGGCGCAAAGACGACCATGGCAATGATTGCTTCGGAAGCGCTCGGTGTTCCGCTCTCAAAAGTGGATTTGGTGTCGGGCGACAGCGACCGCTGCCCGTATTCGGTTGGGGAATCCGGAAGCCGCACGACCATCCAAACCGGTTATGCCGTCATCGAAGCCGCGGAAGCTTTGAAGAAACAAATCGCGGAGAAGGGCATGCCCAAAGGACAGGAGATGCTCGCCGGCTCGGCCTCACCGAATCCCACGCTCGACGGCAAAGTGCGCGCGGCATTCGGGGCGCATTTCGTCGAGGTCGAAGTCGATATCGAACTTGGCCGCGTGCGCGTTTTGAAATACGTGACCGTCCACGACAGCGGACGCATCATGAATCCGCTGACGGCAACCAGCCAGATCAAAGGCGGCGCGACGATGGGAATCGGCATGGCTCTTCATGAGGATCTTATTTACGACCAGAGGAATGGCCAGCCTCTCACCGCCGGCTTCTATGGCGATCGGCTCCTGACGCATCGCGATGCTCCGGAGATCGAAGTCATCTTCATTGAAAGCGACGATGGCTATGGACCCTATGGCGCGAAAAGCATCGGCGAATCCAGCAAAGTGCCGGCGGTCGCCGCCGTCGCCAATGCGGTATTCAATGCGATTGGACGGCGCATGAAAGACCTCCCGATCACGCGCGACAAAATCCTGGGAGCACTCGCATGAAAACTTTTGCCAATGCCAATGCCCGCGACATGAAACAAGCGGTTGCTCTCGCTCAGCAGGCCCGCAAAGACGGACACTCTCCCGCATTTGCGGGAGGTGGAAGCGATCTGCTCGCCCTGGTCAAAGAAAGGATCGCGTCGCCGGACGTTCTCGTTAATCTGAAAACCATCAAAGGTCTCGATCAGGTGACGCCTGGGAATCGAAACGTGAACATCGGCGGCTTGATCACACTCGATGCGCTCAGCCGTCATCCGCTGATTCGCAGTCAATACACCGTGCTTGCCGAAGCGGCCGAAACCGTCGCGACACCGCAGATTCGTAACGTCGGTACGCTTGCCGGCAATGTTTGCCAGCGGCCATGGTGCTGGTATTTTCGTAATGGTTTTCCCTGCTACAAGAACGGCGGCAACACCTGCTTCTCATTCGGCGGCGAGAATCAGTTTCACGCGATTTTCGGAGGAGGCCCGAGTTATATCGTTCATCCTTCGGATACGGCCGTTGCACTTCTCGCGCTTGATGCAAAATTCCGAATCATCGGTCCGTCGGGAGATCGATGGCTGCCGGCTGCCGGCTTTTTCACGCTTCCCCAGCAGAATCCTTCACGAGAAAACGTTCTTGGTCCAGACGAAGTTCTGGCGGAAATCGAATTGCCGGCGCCTTCCGCGAAGGTTCGCAGCACGTATCACAAGATCATGGATCGTGAAGCATGGACTCACGCCGTCGTCAGCGCCGCGATCGTCATGGAAATGGACAAGCAGGTTTGCCGGAACGCGCGGGTCGTGCTTGGAGGAGTCGCGCCGATTCCCTGGCGGCTGCCGGAAGTCGAACGCCTGCTCGCGGGACAAATCGTCACGGATGCCCTGGCGGCAAAAGCTGCGGAAACGGCGCTGGCCGGCGCCAAACCGCTAGCGAAGAATTCATACAAAGTACCGTTGACCAAAGGTGTCGTCCGCCGGACACTACTGGAACTTGCGAACCGTACGTAACATCACCACACGTTTGTAACAATGAATCGCCGAGACTTTTTATTCTTCCGTAAGAACAGCGCTGGAGCAGCGGAACTGTCGTGCGAGCAGCTTTACATGCGTTATCTGGACTCGACTCTCGATGGAACAACCGGTGAGTTCTTCAAAAGAGTGGAAGACAGTCTATCCGGATTCTCCGCGCTGCGTCTGACCGATTCAGGCTGGCTTCAGTGCGGCGAACTCAAACCCATCGAGTCCGTCCTTGCACGATTCCGTTCTCGCGGAGGCCGCATCGATATACAGACGCCCGAACCTAAAGACTACTTCGATTGAAGCGCCCTGATTTCCTCGCGAGCATGTGATCGACGCTCAGCGCACCGCCACCGGCGAACGTCAGATACAGAAAAACGAAACACAGCAGCACGGTGATTTCGCCCATATTGAGAATCGGGAAGAAATTGCGAGGCCAGTGTGCCCTGAAGTACGCAACCGCCATTTCGCCGCAAAGGATGAATGCGGCCGGGCGCGTGAAGAGTCCGATGATCAGGAGGAACCCGCCGGCAACTTCAAGCATGCCGGCAATGCCCAGCATTGAAAAATTCGGGAAACCCGTGAAGGGCGGGCCGGGGGGATAACCGAACAGCTTTTGCGTGCCATGCTCGAAAAACAAAAGCGCAGCCACAATCCGCAGAATGCTCAACACATAGGACGCCGGCTTGGATGGCATTGGGGCGGAATCCTATCTCTGGTATTTGTTGATGTCAATTGAGGAGTCATTCAGTAGAATTCTCGCTGGAAATTATTGGGGATCAATCACAGGAGAGGAATGAAGATGCAGACAAAAACAGTAAGAATACTCACAGTTCTGTTTGTGATCGCGGTTTTGGCCGTCGTCGCTGCCGCTCCCGCAACAGCGCAGGACGGCCGTGGCGGCGGCGGTGGACAGGGTCGCGGCGCCGGTGGCGGCGGCCGTGGTGGTGGACCGCCGCTCATCATGACGACAGCCGCATGGGAAGACGGCGGCGTTATTCCAAACAAGTACACGCAGGCCGATCCAATGGCGGTGTCTCCGAAGCTGGAGTGGTCGCAGGTTCCGATGGGAACGCAGAGTTTCGTTCTTCTGATGCACGACCCGGAGCCGGTCCAGCAGCGCAGCGCGAAGATGGATATCACGCATTGGCTCGTATGGAATATACCGGGAACTTCAACGGGTCTTCCGGAAGGCGTTGCGATGGGTGAATTGCCCGACGGCACGCGGCAGGTCAGCCTTCGCGGGAATGCGTACATGGGTCCGGGCGCAGGACCGGGTCCGTACCATCACTACACGTTCGAGCTTTATGCCCTCGATACGAAGCTCGATGTGCCGATGGGTACGCCGCAGGAAGCGGTCATGACGCGCACAGCGGTCATCAACGCGATGGATGGCCACGTTCTCGGCAAAGCGATCCTCGTTGCCCGCTTCCATCGATAGGACTCCGTCGCTCATGAATAAAAGGGACAAGGGGTCTGACCCCTTGTCCCCTTTCATTTTCGGCGCAACTTTATTCTTCAGCGCTTTTCTCCTTTTCGTGTGCCAGCCGATGGTGGGGAAAATGCTTCTGCCCTACCTGGGAGGCGCGGCTGCCGTCTGGACAACGTGCGTTTTGTTTTTCCAGGTCATGCTCCTGGCCGGATATGTGTACGCGCACTGGATCTCGAGGATCCACGACGTCCGGAAACAGATCCTGATTCACTCTGTGATCTTGTTGTTGCCGCTCTCGTTTCTGCCCATTCGATTCAACGTGGGATCGGCCGAACTGTTTTCGCTGCATCCATCCGTGCAACTGCTGTTGCTGCTTGCCGCATCAACAGCCGCGCCTTTTTTTGTGGTCTCGACTTCCGCGCCGCTTCTGCAGAACTGGCTCTCGCGGAGTGCTCACAAGCGGGCTGCGGATCCTTACTTTCTTTATTCGGCCAGTAACGCAGGCAGCCTGCTGGCCCTGATTGCGTATCCTTTCCTGATTGAACCGCGAATCGGCGTCGCCGCTCAGAGCCGCCTCTGGCTGTTTGGTTATCTGGGCCTCGCGCTCATGATTCTCGCGAGCGCCTCCTTTTCCTGGGCTCGACCTTCTTCCTCCTTGAAAGACCGCCACGCTGAAACCGCGGCGGGTCAAGGCGTTCAACTTCGGTCACGGCTCTTCTGGCTGTCAGCTTCATTTGTGCCGTCAGGCTTGATGCTTGCGATCACGAATCACATCGCCGCGAATGTAGGGTCCATTCCCTTCCTCTGGCTCCTCCCTCTTGGGATTTATCTCGTAACCTTCATTTTTGCTTTCGCTCATCGATTCCGGATCTCATCGGCGCGAATATCGCGGCTCATTCCGGTCGTCCTGCTCGGCGTGTTTCCTCTTGCCGCAGCCGGTGTTGGACCTCCACCGGGACTAAACTGGATCGTCATTGGCGCTCATCTGCTGCTCCTTTATGCCGGGGCGCTGCTGTGCCATACGAAACTCGCCGAAAGCCGTCCCGATCCGGCGCACCTCACGGAGTTTTATTTCTGGATCGCTCTCGGCGGCGTTCTTGGCGGAATGTTCACTGCTATTCTGGCGCCGCTGGTTTTCAAAACCGTTCTTGAATATTCGTTACTCGTGGCAGCCTTGCCGTTCTTTCGCTGGAAGAACACCGACACACCGGATCTGGCCGCTCCTCTTATTCTTGCTGCTCTTCTCGGTTTGTTGTGGATCGTATTGCGGGCGACACATCTGGACTCGAGCACCGAGACTGTTGCTTTGATTCACACGATCTTTCTGTTCGTGGGTTACAAACTCAAAGACAATGCGCCCCGCTTTGCCGGGCTGTTCGCGGTTCTGATTCTTGCCTATGCGTTGATCCTTCCCGGCTACATCGAAGGCGCGGCACGGCTCTATACGACCCGCAATTTCTTCGGCGTGAAGAAAGTTCTTGAGGACCGGGAAGCCGGGCTGCGCAAGCTTCTGCACGGCGATACGATCCATGGCATGGAAAGCACGGACGCTGCTCGTTCAGGACAACCACTCTCGTATTACTATCCGGGCGGCTCCATCAGCGATGTCGTCGCGATGCTGCGCGCGCGCGGCAAGCCTCAACGATTCGGTGTGGTTGGACTTGGCGCCGGCACGATGGCGGCCTATGCCGATCCCGCGCATCACGTAAGGTTTTACGAAATCGATCCGGCGGTTGAACCGCTGGCCGGCACATTCTTCACGTTTGTTCCCCGCTGCGGCGTGAATTGCGACATCGTTATCGGAGATGGGCGCATGCAATTAATGAAAGAACCGGATGGAGCGTTCGACCTGCTGCTGCTGGACGCTTTCAGTTCCGACTCGATTCCCACGCACCTCGTCTCGCGCGAAGCCGTCCGCTTGTATTTATCCAAACTCACACCGGATGGCGTGGTCGTTTTCAATGTCTCGAATCGATATCTCGACGTGGAAAAACTTGTGGCCGCGCTCGTCTCGGATGCAGGCCTCGTCGCTTATTCTCGATTCGACGATGCAGGCGACCTGAAGAAGCTTGGGAAAAGCAGCGCTCATCATCTTGTCGCGGCACGGCGAATCGAGGATCTGCAGCCGATTTCAAAGCGTCCGGGCTGGATGCGCGTGAGCCGTCCGCCGGACTTTCAACCGTGGACCGACGATTACTCGAACCTGCTCGGACTCATTCGCTGGCACTGATCTACTTCTACCTCTGCGCCTGCATGCGCGCGAGACGTTCCTGCATCTGACGCGTCAGATGCGGAACGACACCCAGCATGCGCTCAATCAGCATGAGTTGTCCGCGATGATGCATTTCGTGTTCTTTCGCGCCGAGGATCATATCGAAGCGGCCACGTTGAGGCGGGTTGCCGCCCGGAGGCATGGTGACGGTTTCTCCGAGAAATTCTTCGGTCGTTCCATCGAGAAATTTCCCCCAGATCTCTCCTTCTTTCCGGAGAAGCTCGATCACTTCAGCTTTTGTTCGAGGCCTGGCTTCTTCCTCCATCAGTTGCTGCATGAAAGCGGGAAAATTGAAACCTTCCAGCGTCTTCCTTCGTTCGACTGCATGAACCTGATAACCCCACCGCGTTGACAGCGCGATATGCGTCAGCAGCTTTTCAACCGTGCGGATGTCCGCAGCCGCTTTGAAACCGTATTTGTCCTCGGGTATGTCCTCAGCCACTTGAATCGTATTCTTGCGCACTGTGCGAAAGCTTTCGGCGAGTTCTTTGGCTCCGTAATAATTCATTCCTGTCTCCTCTGAATAAGTATCAGCTTAATTATGTTACTTAAATCGGCGACAATAGCCGCTCTCTAATTATGCAGATCACCGAACCCGTCACGATGCTTACCGACTACGCACTGGCTGCCGCAAGCCTGCTGTTCGCCGTCCTGCTTGGACGCATGATCGGTCCGCGTAATCGCGTTTCCGCCTGGTTATGGTGTGCCGGGTTCCTTGCATCAGCCGTTGCAGCGTTACTGGGTGGAACCTACCACGGATTTGCATTGGAACTGGATGCCGGGACGCATCGATCCCTGTGGAATGGCGCCATGGCGCTCATCGGCGTCAGCTTTGGCTTGATGATAGGCGGAGTCCACTCCGCCAATGTTCAGCGGGAAGATGGAACCGTCCGCTGGATGGTTCTTGGAATCGTAACCACGGCGGCCGGAGGTTCGATTCAGTTAACGGGTTTCCGCCATGCCTCTGCCTTCAACCACAATGATGCGTTTCACATCATCCAGATCATCGCGTTTTATTTTCTATTCAGAGGCGCGAGCACTCTACGGGATCGTTACGTGGTTCCGACCCGCTGACGATTTGCCTGCCGCAGCGCGCTGTGTTTCTTTCCGTACGTAAAGTAAATACCAAAACCAATCACGAGCCAGATGATCAGCCGGTACCAGTTCTCGCTCGGCAGCGACAACATCAGGAGCAGGCAGATCACAATTCCCGCGATGGGAACAAATGGGAACAAGGGAGCCTTGAATGGCCGGTTCAGCTCGGGATTCGTTCGCCGCATGATCAGCACTGCGGCACAAACGATAATGAAGGCCAACAGTGTTCCAATGTTCACAAGCTCTGCAAGAATTCGCAGCGGAAGGAAAGACGCCATAATGCCGACAAAGCACCCTGTCAGAATTGTGGATTTCCACGGCGTTCTGAACTTTTCATGAATCGACCCGAAGAATGACTGTGGAATCAGCCTGTCGCGCGCCATCGCCAGCATGACGCGAGGCTGGCTCAGCATCATGACGAGAAGGACCGATGTAATGCCCGTCAATGCGCCGAGAGAAATCAGGAACTGTGCCCACGTGAGGCCGAGCTGCGCGAACGCATTCGAGACGGGAGCATCGATGTTGATTTTGTCGTACGGAACGATTCCGGTCAGGATCGCAGAAACCGTGATGTAGAGCACCGTGCAAATCACAAGCGAGCTGATGATTCCAATCGGAACATCCCGCCTTGGGTTTTTGGCTTCCTCAGCGTGCGTCGACACCGAATCAAAGCCGATATACGCGAAGAAGATTGTCGCCGCTCCGGCAAGCATTCCGAGCGGTTCGCCACCCTTGCCGGTTTGTCCGAGAATCGTTTTTCCAAAGAAACTCAGTCCAGTCAGTCCGTAGGGTGCGAACGGATGCCAATTCTTCGAATCCACGTACATCGCGCCGACGGCGATGACAACCAGCACCACCGCGAGTTTGACGCCGACCATCGCGGCATTAAATGAAGCGCTCTCGCGAATGCCGACTACAAGGATGATGGTGACGATACCGGTAATAACCAGCGCAGGAAAATCCATGATCTTCCCGGTAGTGTTCAGCGTTCCCGTCGCCGGATCAAAATCGAACGGCGCGTTCGTCAAGGCAAAGGGCAGTTTTATTCCAAAGATCCCGATGAAGTCCTGAAAATAATGCGACCATCCGTGCGCCACGGTGGCGGAACCCACGGCGTATTCGAGAATCAAATCCCATCCGACAATCCAGGCAAACAACTCGCCGAGCGTTGCGTACGCATAGGTGTAAGCCGAGCCGGCCACCGGAACCATCGATGCAAATTCGGCGTAACACAAAGCCGCGAAGATGCACGCCAGGCCTGCAACGACAAACGACAGCATCAGCGCCGGACCGGTTTTGTCGTGCGCCGCAACTCCGGTAAGAACAAAAATGCCGGTACCAATGATGGCGCCGATTCCCAGCGAACTCAGTTGTACAGGTCCCAGCACACGGCGCAACCGGTTCTCGCCTTCCATCTCCTCGAGCAGCAGCTTGACTGGTTTTTTCGCGAATAAGGGATTTCCCATGAGTCTCCTCTCACCGGGAGCATACACAAAACGTAGATGCTTTCGTGAAATGAAAAATCCTTCATTGGACACCGGGAATCCCTTGATTAAGATTGACGGCCGGGACAGAGAGCCATCAGGTTCCGTTATGAAGATAGCGACGTACAACGTGAACTCCATCCGGATTCGGCTGGATACGATCCTCGCTTGGCTGGAAAAACATCAGCCGGACGTGCTTTGTATTCAGGAAACAAAATGTCAGGACGATTTGTTTCCCGCACTCATCCTGAACTCAACGGGGTATCACCTGCATTTTCGGGGAATGAAGTCGTACAACGGCGTCGCCATATTGACCAAAGCCGCGCCCGCTGAGGTGTCTTATGGATTCGACGATCAATTCCCGGACACCGACGGCGCAAGATTGATACGCGTTATCGTCGACGGCATTTCGATCGTCAACACCTATGTGCCGAATGGATACAAGATCCTCACGCCGCAACACGAATACAAGTTGAAATGGTTCGGGCGTCTGAAGAATTACTTTGCGCAACACCTCGCGCCGGACCGGCCTGCGATCTGGTGTGGCGATATGAATGTCGCGCCCGAACCGATCGATGTGCACAGCCCGGAGAAACATTCAAGGCACGTCTGCTTTCATGACAGCGTGCGGAATGCCTACAAAGACACTGTGGCCTGGGGATTCGTCGATGTCTTTCGTGACCGGTATCCGGACCGGCAGCAATTCACATTCTGGGACTATCTGCGGCCGAGTTCACTCGAGAAGAACAAAGGCTGGCGCATCGACCATATTCTCGCGACACGGCCGCTGGCCGGAAAATGCGTTGAGGTGGCCGTCGACATCGAGCCGCGGCGCGCGCTCCGAGCTTCCGACCACACATTCGTCTGGGCGGAGTTTGATGTTTAGCGTAGTGTTCTAACCCGATCGCGGCGCTTTTCTGCGCGACTTTCCCGTTTTCGGCGGACTCAACTTGATGCCGGCCTTGCGCGCCTTCGATAGCCCGATCGCAATGATCTGCTTTCTGGAGCTTGCCCCATGTTTCCCTTCCCGAACATGCTCCATTTCTTCCCGGACGAATTCACCGGCCTGGGTAGACGGCGCTTTTCCTTCACGTTTGTCACGCCTTGCGCGTTCGATGGTCCTTTTCTCGGGCATAAATCCTCCCGGGAAGGACTGGCTGCAATTCGCGATCCCTTGAAATCCAGGATTGACGCAGCTTTCAGGCTATCGTAGGATCTCAACTCCCTTATGCTGCTGATCCTGTCAAAACTCCTGGTCGTTGCTGCGGCGGTTGGACTTCTTCACTGCTCGCCAAAGTTTCAGAGCATGAGCCGCGAATTGGACGAACAGGCGTTATCGGCTATCCGGCGAATGATGCATGCGTCGGAAGAATCCGGATATCCGCCCGATGTCATTCCGCTTCTCATGCTCCTGACGGCGCTCAGCTTCATGCTGGCGATTTACTTCACAACGGCCGGCGGCCGGTAATCAACTGGATCACCACCGATACAAGAGCAAGCACCAAGAGGATGTGGATGAAACCGCCCAGCGTGTACGAAGTCACCATGCCAAGCAGCCACATGATGAAAAGGATAACAAACAGCGTCCAAAGCATAGGAAATCCCTCCCATCAGAGATAGCTGCACGCATCGGGCCGTTCTAATCCCGAAGATTAACTGATGGGCTTTGTCTTTTCCGCCGCCTTCGCCTGATTCATCGCCTTCGCCGCTTCCTTCTCTGCATCCTTCTCGCTCATGTTCGGTTTCAGCGCCTGAATGGCCTTGCCCAGCGTCATGGGATTCGTACCCGTCATTTTCGCTTTGAGGTCTGAAAATGGAATGTTGAGATTCTTTGAAACATGCACGGCGGCAATGAACTGCCCCTCATTCCGGAATCCGGTTGCCGCGGTTTTCAGATTCATTCCACTGGGAAGCATGCCTTCGATTTTTGTTTTTAGAGCGGCATTGTGCTCGATCCGGCTTTCGAAGTCGGAGTCCTTGCCGTGTTCCGCGGCGCTCGAATGGGACTTGCTGTGATCCGCATCTTTATCGTGGCTTGATTGCGAGTTGTGCTCTTGTGAACCGGGAGTGGATGCGTGGCTTTCGCCGCGCCCCGCGCCTCTGCCCTGGGCAAACACATTCGCGTTCGCCAAATATAGAACAACAGAAAACAGTAGAGACCACATTAACAGTCGCTTCATTTTGTCTTCTCCTTTTTATTAGCGTCGGGCCCACCGTCCAGTTCAGTTCGGTACACCGCTTCGCGGCCTCATTACTGCTGGCCGGTACCCCACGCCAGGGGAGATGGATTTCATAACCATCTCCTTTTCGAACCTACTTACCAACTCTGAACCCAATCCCGAAAAACAAGCTGTTCAAGCTGTAATTCACGCTTCGGCTGTAACCGACATGAAAATCATATTGAGGTTGGGGACTTACTGTAACCCAGGCGGACAATCCGTGATCGTTGACGAGATCGGCGGGAACAACCGTTTGACTCTGCGTTTCAAACACGCGGTTCTTGTTGTTGCCGTTGCCTTGCGAACCGGAACCCGAACGAACGAGTTTGCTCACAACCGTCTGTTGTCCCGAAGCGCGGACCGCATAACCCGACGCGCCCACACTCACGGCGCGTGAAAGGTCATACGTCGTACCTCCCTCGAAGTGGCCGATGATACCGAGGGACGTAAAAGGCCTCAGGAAAAAATTCGTATCCGAAACAGTATTCGCAATTCCGGCGCTGCCGAACGGGGTCAAGCCGCCGAATCGGCGGCTGAGCCGGTTTGTCCAATCAGCGGTAACACGGCCCGTGCTGAAGCCCCGGGTCTTGTCTCCTGTCGGGGCGGTTAATTCCAGCGTGGAACTGTAATTAACCGCATCGCTATCAATGGCGAGTCGTGCACCCACAAAAGCGTTTCCAATTCCGGTCATCGTACCGCCACCGGCTGTTGTTGTGGACGACGAAACATTCACGAGATAGAAAGGCACTCCGAAATACGTTCGAAAATGGTTATTGAACGTATAGTTCAGCATCGGTTCGGCCTTGGTAACGACTCCGTCGGCATTCGCGCTGCCTCGATAACTTCCGGAAAACCCCCATCCCCGGTCGTCCTGAGCGATGGCCGGAAGCGCTGAGCCGAACAGAAGAACAACAGCACATAGGAAACGCATGGATTGTCCTTTCATGGGTTGGACGTTGCACAACCTACTGCAACCGTTTTGACGATGGCCCTTCCGCGGCCAGCACCTTGTCCTTGGGAGTGCTTAGATAGCCGCGAATATGGTCCTTGTCCACGTAGTTCACGACGAACTCATATCTCAGTCTGTCGCGTCCGACGAGGATTGTGACCGGCTCGTTCGAGGTCCGGTCCTTCTTCAAAATGCTCGAGTCGTCAGCCTGGATCATCACGTCGAATTTCTGTTTCTTGACATCTGTTTTCCTGAGCTGAACCCGGACATCGGCGATGCGCTCGAACTGCTTCGATTTATTGATGTCAAATTCGTAGTAATCACGTTCGCCTCTGAGCCGCAACGCGGCGAGTTCGGTCGAATTGTGAGCGATCAACGTGTTCAATTCCTGCTTGCTGTTCGCAAGATCGGTCCGCGTCGCATCGAGATCGGTGCGTACGACCTGCACTTCTCCCGATACCGCGCCGAATTTGTTGGTTGTGTCCTGCTGAACTTCGGCGAACTTGTTTGTCGCTTCTTCCTTGAATTCCGTCACCGCCTTCGAATCGGCTTTTGACGCAATTTCACGGCGCAAACGCTGCGACTGCTGCGCGTTTTCCTGTTTCAACTGCTGCGCGAGCGCACGCGACTGTTCGAGTTCCTGATTTGTCACTCCCATTTTTTTGGTCATGACATCGAGATCCGAAGTGAGCTGTGTGATTTTGGAATGATCCTGAGTTTGCGCGGCCTGAAAGTCGCGCTCGACGCCATTCACGCGGTCCTGCAGCGTGCTGCGTGTCGACATCAGACCATAACCCAGCAAACCCATGAGGGCGAGACAGGCGGCAGCGAGCAGAGCTGTCTTTGACTTGAACCAATCCATGAACGTTTACCTCCGAAGAATGAAATTGAAAATCCAGTCCATTAGTCATCAACGAACCGAGAGACTCAATGCCTGTCCATCCTGAGTAAAGAACCTCATCATTCCGGTCGACGTCTGGCCCGCAACTCCGCTGAACAAAACAAACTCAGTCGAATAACCACCGCGATCGACGATATGCGGAAAGAGCAACTCCGCAGTTGTCGATGCTGAGGCTTCATCGCTGGCCGGCGTCGTCGTGACAAGAAAATCGCCGCGTTCGTTGTAGCGCATGCGCAGACTCACAACACTGAGCGAGTTCGCCGAAGACACGCGCACGACGCCACGGAACGGAAGCGATAAAGTCGGAAACAGTTCGTGAACGAATTTCGATGTGTGGCCATACGCCGCTACCACAACGCTGGACGTCAGTCCGGCGCTTGTGCCATCGAGCGATGTCAATTCGAAGTTCACCGTTGCAGCGGTCGACGAGTTATTCGTAATCGCGATGCCGCTTTGAATCGCACCGGCCACTCCGGCGCGGGAATTGACTTCCGCGTACGATCGAAACGCGCTGCCCGGAGGCTGCGCTTGTACCGTAGCCATCGATACCGTCGCGCCACCCGTTGAATAGGAGAACACCGTAAAGGCGGCAGGATTTGTGTTCGTGCCGTCCGTCGTGATCCGCACGCTTCCTACCTGCACCACACCTGTTGTTATTCCGGAAATATCGAGCCGTTCCGACGACCGGGCACGAATCGAATAATTGAAGGAAGCGGTGAACTGTCCGTTCACGTAAAAAGACAGTGGTGCCGCCGAAATTGCGGCTGAACCTTCGTCGAAAAACTGCACGGTCCCGCTCATTGCGGCATCGGTCGTATTGACGAGCATCACCTGGCTCGTCCATCCACCGCCAACGGCGAAATGCCCCATGATCAGTGTGCCGCCGGGTTGCGATGTCTGGAGGGAGACGACGGTTTGTGTCGTCACCAGAAATTCACCGCGCTCATTGACGAAAGTCCGCAATGCGATGACACCGACTCCCGCGGATGCGCTGAACGACACCGTTCCTCTAAAGTTGGCGCCGGCGTTGAATGGCGCTTCGTTGAGAAACCGCGCCATTTGCGCATTGGCACCAAGAGTGAGACTCCCTTGCCCGAGAGCGTTTCCGGATTCGTCAGTGAAACTGAATGTGACCGTAACCGCCGAGGTATTCGGGTTCGAGAACGCGACCCCCGTGTTGATCGCTCCGTTGACTTCCGCGTAGGTTCGGCCCGAAACCATTGCCGACATTCCGGGAACCCCTGCTTCCGTCACCAGCACGCCGTTCTGCCGCAGACCAAAAATGGCAACACCGGATGGGGTTGTGCTCGACGAAGGTTGTACGCGCGCTGATCCCACCACCATGGCATCGATCCCACCGGCAGTCGAAATTGTTGTTCCACCGCGGTCGACTGTGGTGTAGGAAACGGCGCTGGTGGAAGACTGCCCGTATCCCGTATTGGCGATGATCAGAATAATGAACAGCCCCAGAGATAATTTGCGAATCATCTCAACCTCCTGGTGATTCCATCTGGAGAAGGCCTTGCACAAGAAATCGAAAAAGGGTGCAGACCCGCCAGGTCTATAGACGCAACATCGATGCCAATCTGAAAACGAGAGGCCGCTTGAGTTCACAATGAGTTGCGATGGTACGCACAAACCACTGAAGCCGAACCGGGCCTCGGGGCGTGGAAGATCTCCTGCTTTTACCGAGTAACGACCAGGGTTTCCGCAATCATGTCGTGGAGAGCCTGTTTCTTTTGGGTAAAGGCAGCCACGATGTATCCGGCGGCGAGAAGAATCATCGAGAGATACTTGGCAAAATGGCGGCCGGTCGCTCGCGCAAACGAAATAGGGCGGCCACCGGTGTCCGTAACGACGACCGACATGACGCGCTTTCCAACCGTAGCTTGCCATTCGGAGCTCAGCATGAAGCCTTCGTACAACCAGGGCGCCAGAAACCCTACAAAGAATCCGGCTCCGGCGGTAGCGGCCACGAACGCTCCGGTAGCAGCGGAAAGGATGACGGCATCAATGAGGATCGCGGCAAATCGCCTCCAGAATCCGGCGTATTCGACAGTCACACTTTGAATGGGGGTCGTGGCAGCCGGACTGGACTGAAGCGTGGCGCCGCAGACCTGGCAGAATTTCGCGTTGTCGGGATTTTCCTTTCCGCAATTGAGGCAAAACATTGGTGCGGATTCTATCACGCCAGGGGCGGGAGCCAGAGCGAGCGTCCGGTGAGTTCACGATGATCAAGCCCCGCGGCGCGATCCATTAAGGCGAGGCGCTCCGGCAGGTCGACGCGAAACCGCCATTGGTCGGAACGGCCACCCGCGATTTTCCATTCGCGGGCCCACTCCTCCCACCACGGCGTGGCAGCCCTGGAGATGGGTTCAATGACGAGAACGGCGCCGCCGCTTCGCGCAATTGAGAGAAAATCGCGGCGGAAACGGCTGCGCGACGCATCGTCGAGTTCATTCATCGTGAAGGCGGCAACGACAGCCTGCCCGTTCGGAGCCGGCAACGTGCGGATGTCGGCTGATTTCGTCGCGGCGCGAATGCCAAAATGTTCCAGCGTCCATTTCGCTTCGGCCAAAGCCCAGGCGTTGTGATCAACCAATTCGACGTTCGACGACAGATTCGATTCCATGGCCCAGACCGCGCCGGCCACGCCGGTACCGCAGCCCAGATCCAAAAGGCCATACCCGGAAGGCACACGTACACCCAGTGCGCGCGTAATCTCGCGAGTCAGGAGAAAATGAATCGGACCAAAGAACATCGCAAACGCTGCGCGTTTACCGGCGCCGGATAAAGAGGACCGGCTGTCCAGCCTCGCGCGGCGTTCGACATACAACGATGACAACGCCTGCACCGCGCGCCTCACTTCCGGAAAAGTCAGGCTGGCAAGATGACGGCGTTCGAGTGCCTCGAACCACGTTAGGAACTTATCTTGATCCTTGGATTGGTCCGGTAGGTTTTTTACCAGCGATCCCTGCGGCCGCCGCCACCCCCGCGATGTCCGCCGCCGCCGCGATCTTCACGCGGTGCCATCGGACGCGCTTCCGCGACGGTCATGTTGCGGCCGCCGTATTCCGCTCCATTAAATTTCTGGATGGCGTCTGTGGCTTCCTGATCCGATGACATTTCGACGAATCCGAAACCTTTGCTTCGTCCTGTATCGCGGTCGGTGATGATCTTTGCCGATTCAACCTTTCCTGCTTGAGAAAAGATTTCCTGGAGTGACTCATCCGTTGTAGAAAACGGAAGGTTGCCGACATATAGCTTCTTACCCATGAACCTCCTTGGAGCCGCAGAGGACATGAGCACCATGCTCGAGGACTGCGACAAGGAATGCCAAGAACTTATATCACCGCTGACGCCGTTATACAATTCGCTTATGACGCGGTTCCGGGTCGGCGATCTCGTTCGGATTTCAAGAAATGATGTCTTGCGGCCGGGAGACGCGGGAATCATCCGCAAAGTTCTCGACAACCCCACCGGCGACGAATCCCTTCAGGAGTACATCGTGGAGTTCGGAGAACGCGTCATGGATGAGGTTTCCGATGAAGGCTTCCGCCTTCGCATCCACAGCGATGCCCGTGTTCATTGCTATTTGAGCATCTACCTGGAAGATGCGAACGAACCGCCCCAATGAGCGCATCGGCGCATCGTCAGTCGTCCCACGCTCGTTTCGAACGAAACTGTTTCACTTCCGTTCGTTTTTTCTTTTTGTCGAGTCTTTGTTGATGGGCGCCGGCAGGGACTCGTGTCCGGATCCGCGGCTGTTTTGGAATAAGGGCCCGCTCTATCAGATTCCTAAACTTCTCGATCGCATCTGCGCGGTTTAACTCCTGGCTTCGCGTTCGCTGTGAGACGACCTGAAGGATTCCATCCTTACTGATCCGGTTGGCCAGTTTTTCCTGAATCCTTTTCTTTTGCTCTTCCGGCAGCGCCGACGAATGGGGCACATCGAACGCCAGCGTCACGCGGCTGCTCACCTTGTTCACATTCTGTCCGCCGGGACCTCCGCTCCTCGATGCCGTAAAGGTGATCTCAGCTTCAGGTATGCGGATATCGCCGAAAATGTGAATCAAGGCTGCTCCGACAACGCTTTTACAAGCCGGTAAAGAAACTCGCGGCCTTCATAAAACTGTTTTACGCCGAGACGTTCATCCCTGCCGTGAGCGCGCGTGTCTTCAACGTCTTCAAAGAATCCGGAAACGCCGTATGTCGGAATTCCGGCATTGCGAAGGTACAACCCATCGGTTGCGCCGGTCGACATGATCGGCACCACGGGAATGCCGGGCCAGAGGATCGATGTCAGTCTTTCAATCGGCCCCATGATGTCCGCCTTCAGGGGCGATGGATTACTGGGCTTCGCGTCGTCAATGGCGGTTACCGAGACCTTGGGATCATCGATGATGCGCACCAGAGTCGAGCGGACTTCCTCCGGAGATTCACCGGGAAGAATCCGGCAATTCACAACGGCGCGCGCGGTTTGAGGCAAAGCGTTATCCGCATGTCCTCCTTCGAGCCGCGTTGCGACACACGTTGTTCGCAGCAGAGCATTATCGAAAGGGGAAGCACTGAGACGCGCCGCGGAAGCTTTGTCCGGCGGATTCCTGGAAACGGCCTTCATGTCCGCAGCGAGCTGTCCCGACTGCAGGGCCGACATCCTCCGGTAATACATCGAAGTCACTTCGGTAGAACGCACGGGAAACTGATATTTTTCAAGTTTCGTCAAACCTTCGGCGAGATGATAGATCGCGTTATCTTTTCGCGGCCGGGAACTGTGGCCGCCGGGATCTTTCACCTCAAGGCGAAAACTTTGATAGACCTTTTCGCTCGCCTGCACTGCATTTAACAGATACCTCCCGTCCTTCATCTGACTTTCACCGCCTTCGTTCAACGCCATTTCGGCGTCGATCAAGTCACGATGATTCTTCACCAGCCAGTCGGCGCCATTGAAGTCACCGGACTCCTCATCCGCAGTAAGCGCAACAATCAAGTCGCGATCGGGGACGAAATTCTCCTGGCGAAGGCGGATGAAGGTCGCAATCCACACTGCGGCCATCGCCTTGTCGTCCGTGGTTCCACGTCCGTAGAAGTAGCCGCCTTTTTCGGTGAATGTGAATGGATCGAGCGACCAGTCCTCTCGCTTCGCTTCGACAACGTCAAGGTGAGCGAGCAGCAATAAGGGTTTCCTGCGGCCCGTTCCTCGATATCGCGCGACAAGATTTCCCTTCCGCGGATCAGGACTTAGCACTTGAATATCCGTCTGAGGAAAACCCGCCTGTCTCAACCGCGCAGCCATGGCCTCGGCCGCTGGGGTTGTACTGCCGACGGAGTCTGTCGTGTTGATCTCGATGAGCTCTCTGTAAATCTCGCGGGCAGTCTGATTGTAGGCGGCATCATCCGTGAGACGGCTTTGGCCAACGGGAGGGAAAAGGGCCAGGATCGCCAGTATCAGTTTCAACATGATTTTGCTTACCTAACTGAAGTCGACATCATCGGGCAATTCATCTTTGTCGGTTGCCGCATCATATGGAAAATGCGCGGCGAGCTGTTCGCCGACTTCCTCGATACCTCGGATCAGGCCTCCGGTAAAGTCGCCGGTCCGAAATTTCTCCGATACGGCCTCTGCAACGCGGCGCCAGAATTCCTGTCCCACGCGCGCATGAATACCGCGATCGCCTAGTACAACAAATTTGCGGCGCGCAGGCACAACGAAAAAAAGCACTCCGTTGTGTTCTTTCGTCGCCGTCATTCCCATTCTTGCAAACGCCTTGTCCGCAGCTTTCTCGATGTTTCCCCAGAAAAACGACGCAATCGAAACGCGAATTTCGCCGGAAGTTCGGTGTTCGGCCTCTTGAATCGCGCGTTTAATTTTTTCGCCGTCGACGATCTGAAGCAGCCTTTTGCGCGTCATTACCATGATCCTGTCGCGCCTCCACCGCCCGAGCGGCCGCCTCCACCGCTGAAGCCTCCGCCACCGCCCCAGTCATCGCGGCCCCGGCCTCCACCGCCTGAAAGGATACTCGCCAGCAGATAAATCGCGAGGCTGGGATTCGTCAGAAAAATGAAGAGGACCACCAATCCAATGATTCCGTAGAGAATCAATTGGCCCAGCGTGACGGGTTGATTCCCGCGGCGCTCGCGCCGGGATGCTGGAAGACTTCCGCCTCCAATCACAGTCATCACGGCATCCATGCCGGAAGAAACGGCGCCATCCGCGTCTCCGGCCTGGATACGCGGTGCGATGACTTCATTGATCACCCGGGAAGCCAGGGCGTCCGGAACCTGAGCTTCCAGCCCATAACCGACTTCAAAACGTAGTTTGTGGTCGGCCGCCATGATGAAGAGTGCCAGCCCGTCATCGATTCCCTTTCGCCCTGCTTTCCATTTCTCGAATGTGCGAACGGCCCAATCTTCAATCGGAACATTTCCTGTTGTCTGGCCGATGTAGACAATGAGCTGATGACCGGTGGATCGTTCGTAGGACGACAATCTGGAATTCAAATCCCTCGCGGCCCCGGACGACATGAAGTTCGCCGTGTCGGTAACCCACTGGCCGGGCGCGGGCGGAACCGGTGTTTCGGCGGAATACAACCGCGCAGCCGAAACCAGCAAAACGGCCAGCAGAAAACAACGGTGGATGTTCAAACCTAAAACTTCACCTCGGGCGCCTTTTCAGCTCCGGCCGCCGCCTGGAAGTACGGTTTCGTCTGGAATTTGTCGCCGAAGAAACCGGCGATCACGACTGTTGGAAAGGTATTTCGCTTCGTGTTGAACGCTTGCGCCGCTTCGGTGAATCGCATCCGTTCAACTGTAATTCGATTTTCCGTTCCCTCGAGCTGAACCTGCAGATCGCGGAAGTTCTGAGTTGCTTTCAATTCAGGATATTTTTCGGCCACAACCATCAGGCGCGACAAAGCTGAAGATAGTCCGTCCTGCGCCTGCTGGAATCGCGCGAACGCCTGCGGATCCCGCGCGATATTTTCAATCGCCCCGGACGTCACCTGCCCCACCTTCGAACGCGCCTCTGTAACGGCTGTCAGCGTTTGCTGTTCGAAATTAGCGGCGCCTTTCACGGTGTTCACGAGATTGGGTATCAGATCCAAACGGCGTTGATAAACATTTTGAACCTGGGCCCATTGAGACTGTGTCGCCTGATCGAGCTGTACAAGCGAGTTGTAGGTTCCCGCGACGGTTGAGCCGAAAATGATCAGGACTAGAACGATAGCTCCTACGACGCCGAGAGCTATCTTTGTGCCGGTACTCATTGGTTCCTCCTCATATAAATGCGAGGGTACGGCACTAACAACCGAAGATCAAGCAGGCGGGGCCACTACGGCATCTTCATAGCGGAAGCGGCGCCGAAAAACACTTGAAAAAATGAATATGTCCATCGCTTGCTCGTATTGCTCACGGGTTATAGCGGGATCGAGCCGCCATGTTCCGAGCTGCTGGTAACGATAGACGGCGGCGGTCATCGCATCGCTGGAAATCCCGGCAAAGAAGGGCGCCTCCTTTTCGGCAATCTCGCGCGCCGGCGCCTGGATCACGAACTGAAGAGCACGCCGGTAGGCTCGCATGAACGCGACGGCCTTCGCCGTTTTCAGGAATTCCTTCGTCGCCATGAGGCTGCTGAATGCGACCGGCGGAACGGGGTCGCCCATCGCGGCGACAATCCTTCCGATTCCATCGGCTTCGAGTTGCTGCGGCGCAGGTCCCTGAAGGTGTACGTAGTCGCCCTGTCCGGCGCGAAACACTTTTTCCATCGCCTCAGGCGAGCCGGCGTCGATCATCTCAATCCGATCGACATCCACGCCCACCTTATGCAGGCCATACTTGAGCATCGCAAAGGGCTGTTGCGCGTGGTCGGCCACAAGTCTGGATCCCTCGAGGTGCTTCCATTCGAATGTTCCTTTGCCGGGACGCGCAGTAATGAAGAATCCATCACGTTGATTGATTTGAGCGAAATGAACCGGAATGTTACTCACGCCTTTCGATAATGGATCCCAACTCGTGGACACCGCCGCCTGCATGATGTCGATCTCACCTTCCCGAAACATTTCGTAGATATTCCGCTCGGGCGGCTTCTGGAAGTAAGTCGTGGCGAGTCCTTCCTGCTTCAAAAAACCACCGGCAATCGCAGCAATGAGCGGGCTGTAGAAAACCGAATGGCGATACACCATGATGCGTAATTGATCTTCGGGCATGACTTTAGCTAGCGGGGTTTTCCGAATCGAGCCGGATGATCGTGCTCATCGCCGCGGCCGGATTCCATGGCTTTCCTTATCTTCGAAAACTCTTCGAGCATCTTCTCATGAAGGCGGTCGGTCTTCTCGTGCAGGTAGGCAACTTCCATTTCGGCCTTCACGTTCACTTCATAATCGATATTGGACCGTACGCGGTCCTTGTCGGCTTGCCGGTTCTGGCTGATCAGCACGAAGATCGAAAGGAAAATGGCTTCGAGCGATACGATCATCGTGAGCAATCCGAACGGGTACGGATCGAATTGACGGATTCCAATGTTGACCGTATTGATGGCGATCCAGATCAGAAACCACGCGGTATTGATGGCGAGGAAAGGCATGCTGCCGCTGAACCACGCGATCCAGTCGGCCACGCGCTGGATCACGGTCAGTGTTTCTTCGACTTCTTCGTTCACGTTACGGGAGACTCGCGTCCGAAGAATGTCGTCCGCTTTACGAATCATTGCGCCCATTGCCGCAATCATGTCGAGAGCGGCATCCGGCTTCTTTTGAAAAAAAAGCAGAAGATTGTCGCGATTGAGAACGATCAATTCGGTGTCTTCAAGAGCAACAGCGGTGGCCGTGCGCGGCCCCTGGTCCAGCATTGAAAGCTCGCCGAACAAATCTCCCGGGCCGGCTTCGGTCAATACGATCTTCTCGCCCGCCACATTACGGATGAAGATTTCGACCTTGCCGCTTCGAACGATATACAACTCATCGCCGCGGTCGCCGGTTTCAAAAAGTCTTGAACCGGCCTTGAAGTCGATTTGATCGATGAGCCTGGCAAGCGCTTTTCGATCTTCTTCGTCGTGCAGTTCGAAGAACTGAATTTCAGCCAGAATCTGATGATCAATCACGTGGTCTTTCTATCACAGAGTTCTGGAAAAAGCTCTACCCGTGAACGGCTTTTGTGTCCACCGGCTTATCGATACCGAGCGCATTCGCGATTTCGTCCATGAGCTGCTCTTTGTGCTTGCCGTGGACGCCTTCGATCTCAGGAAATTTCAGGGCCTCCTCGCGCAATTTGAGGACGGTCATCTTCTCCAGATCTTTCCATTCCATAACAAATCCTCCGGAGCAAATGGTTGTGTTTCGGATTTAGTGTGCGGAACGTTTATCACAAAAAACACATGAACGCCAATAATCGGCAGGAATCTCAGCTATAACATCTTCCGATATATCGTTTACTGATATATAATCCTCATCCGTATTCAGGAGGTCTGCCATGCGATCGTTTCGATTCCCCCGTTCGACAATGGTTTTGATGGTACTGATCCTTGCGGGCATCATTTTTGCGATTGATAAGGCCCAGGACGTCCAGCGGCTTTATTCCGGAAGCCCGAGTTCGGCTGACGTGCCGGGCCTGTATGGTGTCTTCGTGGTACTGGCTCTCGCGTTCGCCTGCATCGGCGCGCTTGGCTATGTGGTGCTCTACGCCCTGCGACAGTCTGGAACGCAGCGGCTCATGAACGTCCGGACATGGGGGGCGAGGTGAATTCCATTCTTGTTCTTCTTGTTGGGTTGTTGTTTCAGGCAGCGCCGCAGTTCGAAGTTGTTTCGATCAAGCCGAACACGAACGGTCCCGGACCTTCCATAATCAACATGCCGCCGACAGGCAGAGCGAATCTGACGAACGTCACTGTCCGGATGATGTTGAGAACGGCCTATCGTTATCAGGACTACCAGATCATCGGAGGACCGGGCTGGGTGAATACCGATCAATTCGACATCCAGGCGAGACCGGCGCCGGACTACCAGCCTGAAACATACGCTCCCTGTTTCGGTGCGGATTGCCCTTTTTCAAAAGTTCAAATCATGATGCAGGGGCTTCTCGCCGACCGCTTTCAGCTCAAAACACACCGTGAAACCCGGGAACTTCTTGTCTATGAGCTGACGATTGGAAAAAGCGGATTCAAGCTGAAGGAAGTTGCGGCGCCGCCTCAACGTGGCGCCGGAACTCCTCCACCACCTCCTCCGCCGCCTCCAGCTCCGGGAACGCCGCCGCCCAATGATCCGTCAAAACTCCCGATTGCGCCGCCCGGAGCGATGATGAATTTTCCATTTGGTCTGTCAGCGTCTGCTGTTCAGTTTGGAGTCCTGGTCTCCGCGCTGTCGCAGATTCTCGGCAGACCCGTCATCGACAAGACGGGAATCAAAGGCTATTACGATTTCAGAATGGCATACAGCCGTGAAGGAATCCCGAACGCCGGCATTCTGCCTCCGCCCGGAAACCCCGACGGGCCGGGTGCTGGAGCGCCGATCGCGTCCGACCCGGCGCCATCGATATTCACGGCGCTTCAGGAACAGATCGGCCTGAAGCTGGACTCGACAAAGGGTCCGGTTCAGATCATGGTCATCGACAGCGTGCAGAAGCCGGCTGAAAACTGATCACGGAACGAGCATTCGAATCATTCCATCCTGCCTCGATGTGAGAAGCAGTTCGCCTTCGCGGGTACGGCTGATATGCAGATCCGCTCGGGAAATGCTCGTGCCCATCGTCTTATCGACAAGCTCCTGGAACGACACATCAACCCGCTTACCGCTTGAATCGCGGACGTACAGTTGAATTTCTTCAATCGGAGCCACCGTGCGCGGGATGCCGTCATCCGCTTTTTTCAACGCGGTGAGATCGCAAGCAAACAAACGGCCCCGTTGAATATCGCCAAAAACGAATTTGCCGCGCAGTGCGGCGATGCGGCCGTGATAAGCGAATCCGTCGCTGACGGATCTCCCTTCGTCGTGGTCATACATCGCAACGGGATAAATGAAACCGTCTTTCCGGCGTCCATCCAGAATCTCAGCGGCAAGAGGAAACAGTTCGTTGAGCGCGCCGCCACGCGATCTGCCGTTTTCCCAGATTCCTTCGCGTTTCATCCAGCCGTAGTTTCCGCCATTGCGAACGATATTGATTTCTTCAACGTTGTCCATGCCGATGTCGGACGCGAACATGGTTCCATCAACATCCCAGGAGAGCCGGTGCGCATTCCGGAAGCCATAGGCATAGATTTCACCCAGCGTTTTCGGGTCGCCATCCGCGGCGAATTTGTTCGCCATCGAAATCGTGTAGTCTCCCAAACCCTTCACGCCTTTGGTTACTGACGGGCTGCGCGGATCGAACCTCAGAATCGCGGTAATGATGGAGTCGAGCCGCTGCGTCTGGGCTGGATTGCTCGCATTGGGTCCTCCGCCATTGCTGAATCCGTGATCGCTGCCGCTTGTGTACAACAGGCCGTAGTCCGCATCGCCGGGCTTCGCTGTTGGATTGAATTCGACTGCGCCCATCGGATGCGTGAGGTTCATGACAACGTGCGCCTCGCGAAGCAGTTCGCGTCTCGTGCCTTCGAAGACATCGGCCGCCGGATCGGTCGCATGCCATTCCGTGATGATGTTGTGGTAAGTGACATCTTTCAATTCGAAGCCCGGAGGAATGAAATTGGGCGTCTTTGGATTGCCCGGACCACGTTCGGCGTGCACTGTGTAGAACAAGCCGTTTCGCGCAAATTCCGGATGAAAGACGAATCCGATGAATCCACTCTCCAACCGGTTGTAAACCGCGCGTGGAAATGTCGCGGCGAGGTCGGCATAGACGTGGGGCTGATTGTTCGAATCGATCCGGTAGAGGAACCCGCGTGAATCGTTGGCGAATCGGCGGCCATCCGGAAGATCGCGCACAAAACTGATCCGCGCCCAACCCGAGGGTGAAACATCCTGATCCACCGGACGAATTGCGCGCGTATCCGGGAACCGCATGACATCCTTGATCTCGACGGCAAGACCATGCTTCTCAATGGGAGATGGAATCGGGTTGCTTGTCATTTGTGCTTCGATCGCGACCGCAATCGAAGCTACCGCGAGGCCCACAATGACGAGCAGCAGCCATACGCGCATAAACACCTCCACTTACTGTCAGTAGAGGACGCTTATAACACTGAAGGGAGTGTGTAGTCGCGGGCTTTATGCCCGCGACCCACTGTCAGCGGAATCTCAGACTATCGATGAGGTCTTCAAAGGCGCGCCCATACTGGTTGAAATCATTTTGAGGAGCGACGCCCACGAAGTAATACATCTCGCCGTTAGGATCAAGTACCGTGACAATCCAGTCCGTCTCCCGGCCGCCGGCCGGCGATTGATTGGTTGCTTCCGTGAGATAACCCTGGCGGCCGCCCGCGCGGATCCGTTCATGGCTTCGAGTGATTCGCATATTCGAGTTGGACCGCTGCAGATCATTCAGAAGCTGATCCGTCGCTTCTTCGAGGCTGATGCGGCCCTGGCCGTGATAATCCGGCTCGAACATCGAAATCATCATTCCATACGCAAGGGCGTTGTTGATGATGCCTCCATCGGGCGCAAGCGTCATTGCACTGCCCTGTCCGTATTGGCGCCAGTTATCGGGATAACGGAACTGGATGTCCTGGCCGTTGTACGTACTCAACCGGCCGGAAGGAGCACTGGGTCTCCCATTGCGATTATTTGCCGGCTGATTAGCGCCCGATGCGTTTCCTTTGCGAGGAGCGGGCATGCCTGCAAGCAGGTTTTTTACAGTGTGA
Organism: uncultured Solibacteraceae bacterium; assembly: GCA_964633285.1. Lineage (GTDB taxonomy): Bacteria > Acidobacteriota > Terriglobia > 20CM-2-55-15 > 20CM-2-55-15 > 20CM-2-55-15. Next base: position 55,851 of record CAZWGA010000010.1, read on the forward strand.
AAATCGGGTGAATCTTTTCGGGCATTCGAGGGGATCGATCCCAGCCTGACGATTTCATGTTGAACGTTCGAGATCCGGTTTTCCGGATTAGGATGATCGCTGAAGAATTGAATCGCGCGGCCTTTGCTCTCGTTTTGTATTTTTTCGAAGAATTCCACCATGGCCCGAGGATCGTAGCCGCTGTCGTAGAGGATCTGAGTTCCCATCAAGTCCGCCTGGCTCTCCGCATCGCGAGAATAGTGCAGGAGAAGCGAACTCGCGCCAAAACTAATACCGAGTTGCGTAAGAACGCCGATCATCGAATTGTTTCCAACGGCTCCTCCGAGGATCGATAACGGTACCTGTGTGAGATACGCCTTCGACGCTTGATTCGTACCATGGCGCAATACGACGTGGCCGATTTCATGAGCCATGACTCCGGCAATCTGGGACTCTGTGTCTGCTGCATCGATGGCGCCACGGTTGATGTAGACATATCCGCCAGGAAGAGCAAACGCATTAATCGCCGTATCGTTCACGATCTTGAATTGAAATGGATATTTTTCACCAGGCGCGTGCGCTGCGAGGTTCCTGCCGAGCGCATCGATGTAAGCCGTTGCCTGCCGGTCGTTCAGAATCTGCAATTCGCTTTCGGCCTGCCGGGAGACCTCGCGGCCCATATCGACATCCTGTTGTGCCGAGAACAGGTTGAATCCCGGCTTCAATTTCGTGCGTTGGTCGGCGGCAGACGCCACCGATACCGTGATCAGAGTGAGAACGAAGATGTATCCAATTGCGCCGTTTTTCCGAAGCATGGTCAATGGCCCTCCGGAGCCCGATATATAGAAATAGACGAATGTCGCGGCAATTAGGATTCAGGATTATCTGAGTTCTACAATTCCTGTATCTTGTATGGATACTTCCGGAGACACCATTAATGCAAATGCTTCTTTTGGTCGTTCTGTTGTTCCAGGGGATACCTCAGACGGTACAAACAGCATCCGTGGAAGGGATTGTCGTCAAGATCGGAACGGGTGAGCCTGTGTTTCGTGCTCAGGTGGTGTTGTCCGTCGTTGAAGGTCCCATAAGAGGAACGCTGGCAGCGACGACGGACGGCAGTGGGAAATTTGCCGTAAGCAACATTCCCCCCGGCCGGTATCGTATCTTCGCAAGCCGCGATGGCTACGTTCGCGCGGAATATGGCCAGCGCACTCCAGGCGGAAGCGGGAAGGTCTTGACATTCGTCGCAGGCCAGCAGCTTAAGGATGTTTTGCTTCCGTTGACGGCGACCAGCACGATTTCAGGACGTGTGTTTGACCGTTACGGCGAGCCCGTCGTCAACACGAACGTCCAGGCTCTCAAATACCGGTATGCGAACGGTCAGCGCGTGTTGGCGACTGTTCAGAGCGCTCGCACCAACGATCTCGGCGAATACCGTCTGTATTGGTTGCAGCCCGGCAAGTACATCGTCAGCGCAACGCCTCCGTTAGGCCCTCGAGTGGATGGAAACTTCATCATGCTGGAAAACGGCGCGGCTGTCAGTGTTATTGCGAGCCCCGTGGACGTTATCCGGCTAAACGGAAATGCAGCGGCATCGTTGGGAATCGTTCCCTCAAATGAGGTCGGGCTCACGGTCTATTATCCTGGAGCGACGGATGCGGGAAGCGCCGCACCTGTCGATTTGAAACCGGGTGTCCATTTTGCCGGCGTGGATTTCACGATTGTTCCGGTTCGCGCGGTGAACGTGCGCGGGCGAGTGATCAGCAGTACAACAGGTCAGAGACCGCGCGGAGGTTCCGTCATGCTGGTGTCGCACGGAACTGGCGGAACTGTTTCGCAACGCAACGCTACGATTTCAGCATCAACAGGCGATTTTGAGTTCGAAGGCGTTGCGCCGGGCTCGTACGAGATCGTCTCTACCTCCAACGATCCGACCATACCGGGCCTCGCGGGCAGGCTCAGCGCTCGCATCACTGTCGAGGTCGGAAACGTTGATCTGGACAACGTTTCGGTGATCCTGCAACCGGGCTTCAAAGTGGCGGGAAGATTACTGATCGAAGGACAGCCGGCCAAAACCACGCAGGGCAGCCCGGTTATCCAGGTCAATCTCCGGCTCGATCCACCCGTGAATGGGCCCGGGTTCCCGCCAACGGCCGGCACGGTGAATTCCACAGACGGATCTTTTACAGTTACCGGCGTGAGTAGCGGAACCTATCGAGTCGCCGTGACCAATCTTCCGAAGAATGCGTACGTTAAATCGGCTTTGCTCGGCGGAACAGAAGTTCTCAATGCTGGTGTGCGAATCGACGGAGAACCCGGCGGAGCGCTGGAAATACAGATCGGACAGAATCCCGGAACTTTTGATGCGGCGGTTATCGACGACAATCAGGAAGCGGCATCCGGAGCAACAGTTGTCCTCGTGCCGGATCCTTCACGCCGCCAGCGGCAGGATGCCTATCGCAGTGCGACCACGAATGAATCCGGCCGAGTCCATTTTGAAGGCGTCATTCCAGGCGATTACAAAGTGTTTGCGTGGGATGAAGTGGAATTCAGCGCATGGCAGGATCCCGACTTCATCAGGATGTACGAGGACCGCGGCAAACCCCTCCGCATCCTGGAAAATGGGACCGCTTCCGGTGAGTTGCGCCTGATCAAGCAGTAGGAATCTGAGAGCGCGCTCTCAAATTTCCCCATCCAACGTTCTGATTCCTGCGTAGAGTCAATGAACATGGCTCCGTCGAGGGCCAGACTTGTTACTATTTGTCCGCAATGCCCGATATCGGAACCGAACAGGAAGATCGCGATTTGATCCGGCGCATAGCGTCCCAGGATGCCCTTGCTCTCGAAGCGTTCTACGACCGATACAACCGGCTTTCATTCGGCCTGGTCATGCGAATCGTGGGTAACCGTACCGACGCCGAAGATGTTTTGATGGACACGTTCTGGCAGATCTGGCAACAGGCCTCCAGATACGATTCTTCCCGCGGAAAGCCCCTGGCGTGGCTCCTGACCATCGCGCGTACACGGGCCATCGATTGCGTAAGGTCGACGACACGCCATCAATCCAAAGACGAGAATCTCGAAAATCTAAACGAAAACCCGCAGCCTGGCCCGACTCCGGATTTGTTCGTTGTCGCGGACACGCAAAGTGCGGTCAACGAAGCTCTTCAAACTTTATCTGAACAACAGAGGGTTCCACTGGAGATGGCGTACTTCCGGGGTATGAGCCATACCGAAATCGCCCGGGCGCTGGGACAGCCCCTGGGAACTGTAAAAGATCGAATTCGAAACGGAATGGCGCATCTGAAGAAGCGCCTTAAGGCGTATGTATAGGCAGAACGGGCTGAAAAGAGCATGAAGCACCTCGAACTCACAGACGATCTTCAAGAGCAGGCGAGCCTGTTCGCGGCCGGCGCGATGCCGGACGCGGAACGGCTCGACTATGCGCGCCATCTTGAAGAAGACGGCTGTGCCGTATGCCGCGCGGAAGTGGAAGAACTTCGCAACGCAATGACTGCTTTTGCGCTTTCATCGATTCCACAGATTCCTTCTCCCGATGTCAAACGGCGATTGCTCGAACAGGCGCGAAACGCGGCGTCTGTAAAGCCGGCGCCACCGGTTGCGCGGGGACGATGGCTCGAATTCATAACGACGGCCGCCGCTGCGGCCGCCATCCTGATCGCCTTCATGACAAGCCGCTCCAACGAAGAACTACAGCGCCTTGCCGATTCCCTGCGCAGCCGGGTTGCGCAACTCGAAGTTCAACTGGCCGGACAGCGCACGCACATCGCAACACTCACGTCCGCAGGCGTCCGGGTCGTCGATCTTGCCGGACAAGGCACGAATGTCCGGGCGGGCGGAAGGATTTTCGTGGATCGGCTGAAGGGGCGGTGGATATTCTACGTTCGCGACCTGCCACCCGTGCCGAAGGACAAGTCGTATCAACTCTGGTTCGTTCCGAAGGCCGGCAATCCCATCAGCGCCGCCGTTTTCAACACCGACTCCAGTGGAACTGCAGAAGTCGACATTCCTCTTCCCGCATCACTTCCGGAGTTGAAAGCGGCAGCCGTCACGACTGAGCCCGCCGGAGGCCTTCCCCTGCCCAGCGGTCCTTTTGCGCTGCTTGGAGCCACCGAGTAGTTCGACCAACGGCCTGCAGTAATGTAAACTGCGCGAATTCGGAGGTCTCCATGGTGCGTATTTCCAGAATCGTTCGGATTTCGTTAACAGTTTTGTTGCTGGCAACGGTAACCCACGCTCAATCCGCGAAGCGGCAGATCACGCTCGACGACATGGCGAAGATAAAATCGGTCGGTGATCCCCAGGTTTCACCGGATGGAAAATGGGTGGCATACACCGTCGGAACAGTTGACGTGGAGAAGGACAAACGAGACACGGATGTCTGGATGGTGAACTGGGACGGCACGGAGCAGATCCGGCTGACCTCGACGGCGGACAGCAGCGAATCGAATCCACGCTGGAGCCCGGATAACAAATATCTCGCATTCCTGACCACACGCGGCGACGAAGCGCAGAAGAAACAAGGCGCGCAAGTCTGGCTGCTTAACCGCGCGGGAGGCGAAGCGCAGGAACTGACCACTATCAAAGGAGGAGTGTCCGACTTCGTCTGGTCGCCGGACTCGAAGCGTCTCGTGCTGGTTCTGCGCGACGCGAATCCGAGCGACGAGCCGGAGAAAAAAGATGGATGGAAGCGCAAGACGGCTCCACCGATTGTGATCGATCGCTATCACTTCAAGCAGGACCGGGAAGGATATCTCCAACCGCTGCATGCGCACCTGTCTCTCTTTGATGTCGCGACGCACAAAACGGAGATCCTGACTGAAGGACGTTTCGATGAACAGCAGCCCTCGTGGTCGCCGGACGGACGATTCATCGCCTTCGTCAGCAACCGCACGCCGGATCCGGATCGCAACGACGACACCAACATTTATGTGGTCGAAGCAAAGCCCGGCGCCCAGCCACGCCAGTTAACGACCTACGCCGGTAGCGACGGCGGCCGTCCCGTATGGAGCCCGGATGGAAAATGGATCGCTTACCTTCAGGGGGATGAGACAAAGTACGGCGCCTACAGCATGAACAAACTTGCCGTGGTTCCTGCCGCCGGCGAAGGCCAACCGCGCATTCTCACCGGGGCACTCGATCGTCCCGTGTCGGGTCCGATTGTATGGACAGCCGACAGCCGGAATCTTCTCTTTAACGTTTCCGATGATCGCATTGCTTATATCGGAAAGATTCCGGCGACTGGCGCAACCGCCGTTGAAAAACTGACAACCGGCCTGCGCATGGTCTCGAATATCTCGCGCCGCGATGACAGTTCCTTCGCGTTACTATCGACGACTCCGGCTGAGCCCGAGGAAGCCTACGCGTTTGAAAACGGCGTGCTGCGCAGGCTCACACATCAGAACGATGCGTTGTTCTCGGAAATCCAGCTTGGAACAACGGAGAATTTCACGTCGAAAAGCAAGGATGGAACGGAAGTCCACGGCATCGTCGTGAAGCCTGCGTCCTACGCCGCCGGCCAGAAATATCCCATGATTCTCTACATCCATGGAGGACCCAACGGACAGGATGGTCACGCGTTTGGTTTTGACCGCCAGTTTTTCGCTGCTCATGGCTACGTGGTTCTGTCCGTCAATTATCGAGGCAGTTCGGGCCGGGGCGCCGCATTTCAAAAGGCGATCTTCGCGGATTGGGGCAACAAGGAAGTTGTGGATCTCGTCGGCGCAGTCGATCAGATGATCGCAAGCGGAATCGCAGATCCGAACCGTCTGGGAATCGGAGGCTGGAGCTATGGCGGCATTCTCACCGATTACACCATCGCGTCGGATCCACGTTTCAAAGCGGCAATCAGCGGCGCAGGGAGCGCGCTGCAAACATCGATGTACGGACATGATCAGTACACGCGCCAGTATGACAACGAAATCGGTCCGCCATGGAAAACTCAGGATCTGTGGATCAAAATTTCCTATCCGTTTTTTCATGCGGATCGAATCAAGACACCGACGTTGTTTCTCGGGGGTGAAAAAGATTTCAATGTTCCGGTTGAAGGCGGCGAGCAAATGTATCAGGCCCTTCGAAGCCTTGGCGTGGATACGCAACTCATCATTTACCCGGGCCAGTATCACGGCATCACCATGCCGAGCTATCAGCGCGACAGGCTCGAGCGTTACGTGGCCTGGTACGACAAGTATCTGAAGACATCGAGCAATTGATGGATTCGCTATTGAACAAATTACTACTCGGGATACTCGTCGGCGCAGCCTTAATGCCTGGCACAACCGCCAAAAGCCCCGAGCCGTTGTCCATTGCGCGTCAGGGTTACTTGTTCGCAGGAGGAAAATACTCGAACGTCCAGGGGCAGCAGGCCATGAGCGGGCATCTCTACGTCGAGTTTCAGATTCCCGCGAGACAGCAACATCCCTGGCCCGTGATCATGATTCACGGAGGAGGACAATCCGGCACAAACTTCACGGGCACACCCGACGGACGCGAAGGCTGGGCACAATTCTTTCTCCGCCGCGGCTATGCTGTTTACGTTGTCGATCAACCGGGACGCGGACGCGCGGCGTATGAAGCCGATGTTTATGGTCCGGCGTCAAAGGTGAATTTCGACAACATCCAGCGCCGCTTCGTCGCGCCCGAACGCTTTAAACTTTGGCCCCAGGCCGCTCTGCATACGCAATGGCCGGGAAAAGGAAGCCCCGGAGATCCGGTATTCGATCAGTTTTACGCGTCGCAGGTGCCTGTCATCCGGGATTTCACGCTTCAGCAAACTCTGAATCGCGATGCCATCGTCGATCTGCTCGACAAGATCGGTCCGTCCATTCTTCTTACCCACTCGCAATCGGGCGCCTTCGGCTGGCCCGTCGCGGATGCGCGGCCGAATCTTGTGAAAGCCATTGTCGCAGTCGAACCCAATGGTCCCCCGTTCTTCGATGTGGTGAATGTCGCCGCACCCGATTGGTTTGCAAATGCGGAATCCCAGGCACGTCCATGGGGAGTCACAGCAGTCCCTCTGACGTATGCGCCGCCGGCAGCAAAACCTGCCGAACTTTCCATCATGCAGCAGGACAAAGCGGATGGACGCGATCTCGCGCGTTGCTGGCTGCAGAAACCGCCTGCCAGGACACTGCCGAATCTTCAAAAAATCCCAACGCTGATTTTGACTGCCGAAGCTTCATACCACGCTCCGTACGATCACTGTACGGTCAAGTACTTCGAGCAGGCGGGCGCGCATCCGGTCTGGATCAAGCTTGCCGACATAGGAATTCACGGGAATGGTCACATGATGATGCTCGAAAAGAATAACGCGGAGATCGCGGCGGTCATATCCAACTGGTTAATGAAACTTCGATGATTCGGAAACGTCAAACCCGTCTGTCGAAGTGATACTATTTCGTCGATTTTTTTCCATAAGGAGCACACTGATGAGCAACCGTCTGTATGTCTTGACCGTCCTTGGAGCGACGCTGGCGCTGGCAGCCGTGTCGATCGCCATGGGACAAGCGGCAACGAATGCCGCCCTGAAGAACCCCGCCGGTTTGAAAGAAATGGCGCCGGCAACGTTCAAAGCAGATTTCGATACGAGCGCAGGAATGTTTATCGTTGAAGTGCATCGAGACTGGGCGCCCAACGGCGCGGACCGTTTCTACAATCTGGTGAAGAATGGATATTTCGACAATTGCCGCTTTTTCCGCGTGATTTCGGGTTTCATGGTGCAATTCGGCATCAATGGTGATCCGGCTTTGAACGCGGTCTGGCGCAATTCCAGAATTCCACGCGATCCCGTAAAACAAAGCAACGGTCGAGGCTATGTTACGTTCGCGATGCAGGGCGGACCGCAAGGTCCCGATACACGAACCACACAGGTCTTCATCAATTTCGGCGACAATGCGCAACTCGATCAATCGGGATTTGCGCCATTCGGCCGCGTGACCAAGGGCATGGATATCGTCGAGAAGCTTTATTCCGGATACGGCGAAGGCGCGCCTAACGGACGCGGTCCTGATCAGGAACGAGTCCAGAACGAAGGAAATGGATACCTGACGAAAGACTTCGCAAAGCTGGATTACGTCAAGAAAGCAACGATCGAGAAGTAGTCCGGAGAGTGGAGATGAAAAAAGAAAGGCTGCCCGAAGAGGCAGCCTTTCTGCTGAGGTTAGCTGAGATTTACTTCTTAAACTTACGCCCTAAAACGCCGGCGAGTGCCAGGAGTCCGCTACCCAGCATCATGATGCTGGACGGTTCAGGAACATTGTTTCGATCGATTGCGGTATCACCAACCACGTGCCATCCGATCGACTCATTGTCTCGAGTGGCGAGGTCAAACGCATAAGTATCGAGCACGTGACCGTAATCCGCGTAATGAGTGGTAACACCGTTGATCGTAACGGCGACGTCGGGTGCGATGCTGTCGCAAAAAACATCCCGAGTCAGGCATCTATAGTCACCGAAACTATACAAGTCGCTGGTATCGAAGTTGTAGTAGCCAGTCTGAGTGAAGACCGCATCCTCTCCTGAACCAACGACGTGGCCACTTCCCCAAAGGTCGAATGTAGAACCCTGCCAGAAAGTCACTGTCACGTCGTCGATCGTGAACGGAGTAACGCCTGAGTTGTGGACCCGGAGTGCACCCGCATCGTAAGGCGAGGTTGTTCCCACAAAGGTCGTCACGCTGGGATCACCGGCCCAGGGACTAGGGAAAAAACCAGGGCCTCGAAGACCGTCCGAATAACCCACGTAGACTACGGAATCCGCCATTGCTGTTCCAACCAACATCATGCCTAACAGGATGGTGGCGCCTGCGATGGCTATCGTTTTTTTAACAGACATTTCTAAAATCCTCCTGCTTGATTCGTTGTCAACAAATCCTTTCAACAGTTGCCCGCCACGCCATTGGCACTCCGCTTACCAATTGACAAAAGTTTAAGAATAAGAAACTTAACTGAATCGGTGCTCTCCCGGACCGTAAGAGTTTCTGACGGGAATCTCAAAAACCAACCGATTTCCATAGGGGAAGTCGATTTAAGTATAAGATTTTGTGGGTCTTGTAACCAATCATCGTTCGCGGGAGTTAAATGGCAGCTTTTCCGACAATTTGTTGGATTCTCTTACAAGTCGCTTGAACTGATCGTGATCCAATGTTTAGACGTGTCCGGTTGTGCCCGTCCATGCCGGTGAATCGCTCGCCGGAAATGATTCCTCCGATGCCTCCTGAACGAGATCGACGCGATCAACTGATTTTGTTTCTACAGTTTTTTTAGTTTCATCATCAGTATCGAGGAACTGCACGACTTTTTCCCCGGGCAACTGCGTTTTCCGGTTCATGATCCTCCCGAAATCGCGGCTGGGCGCCCAGCGTGATAGTAGAGCACATCGCAGACGAACGAGAATATCCAGAAGCCGGTCGGAAACACGACGAGCATCGGGTGAATAGGATGACCTCGAATGCTTGCAGGGCTTGCCATAAGATACTCCTCCTTTTCAAAATCGTCCGAGCAGCATCATGATGATGAGAATAATCAGAATCAGACCGATCGTTCCTGAAGGGTAATATCCCCAATTGCGGCTGTGATTCCACGCGGGCACGGCGCCGGTTAATAGAAGCAGCAAAACAATCAATAAAAGAATCATCGCGGTTTACCTCCTCGCAACGTTTTCCCGCCGGGCAAAGCCACCTCGCTATGCTGCACGCTGCAGAATTCGAATGCGGTCGTACGCATCCTTGATGTCCATGTACTGACGCTTCACCACGTACTGAACATCAAGCGGCAGGTCGGCTTTCAGCGCTTCCTGATACTCGTTGACTGCGGATTCTTCCTCCTGCTGACAGTCCGCAATGGTGGCCGCCTCGTCGCGCATCATCGGCGACTTCGCTTCGAGACCTCGGCTGAAAGGAATTGTGTTGTCCGGGACGGTCTTCGTGGCACCGCCGTCGCCACCCAATCGGTGCGATTCCGACTGCAGCTCCGCAACGAACTGCGCGCGCTGTTGCGCAAAGATGTTGAACAAACGCCGGAATTCACTGTTTTGAACACTGGACGCCGCTTTTCGAAACACGTCCTGTCCATTCGTGCATGTCGTGACCAGCTTGGTCAGTATCGAGATCACTTCACTGTTGTTCATACAGGTGTCACCCTCTCTTTACTAAAAGTGGCAATTGCACTGCCACTCCAGGAGTAGCTCTATGCTACTGGCGCATCGTTCACTTCATTGCCGGAAGGTTCTTCCATTCCACACGCCACGGGAACATTTACCTGCGGAACGAAATTCAGTTTCGGCATTGAATGTGCAGTGCTTATTCGGATCCAAACCCGAGAGGGAGATGCCCGTGAACTATCGGCAGATTCTTGTTGTGGAAGACAGCCCTACAGATGAAGCATTGCTTTTTCGAGCGCTGGAGAAGGCGTCTATCAAGAATCCGGTGGTGACCGTCAGGGATGGACTCGAGGCGATCCAGTATCTGTTCGCAACGGGACGCTATGAATTCCGTGATGCGAACGATCTGCCCGCCATCGTGCTCATCGATTTGAATCTTCCGAAGCTGGATGGACTCGAAGTTCTTCGTCGAATGCGGTCGGATTATCGAACGAAACTGATACCGGTCGCGATATTCACTTCATCGCTTGAAGAACAGGACCTGATCAACGGCTACAGTCTTGGCGCGAACAGTTACGTGCGCAAACCTATCGAGTTCTCGAAATTTTCAAAAGTCGTGGAGCAGCTCGTCCAGTATTGGGTCCAGTTGAATGAGCCTCCGCCCCCAGGTGAGAAGATCTGGGCGCATCATTTCGACAGGCTCGCCTGAGTCCTTCACTTTCAGGCCGCCCACCGCCGCCCGAGTACTTTCTTGCGCTCTTCGATTTCCCGGCCGAGATCTTCGAGTTCCCCGTCAGAACAATTTTCCGCGGCGAATTGGAAAATTTGTCCTTCCTCTTCTTCGATGTGGTGCCTCACATCCTCGATTAACGACTCCACTTTCTCGTCGAAGTCTGCATCCGTCGCATTGAGGCGCGAGATCTGCGTCAGCAACTCGTCCACCTCTTTGTGTTCCTTCAGCGCCTGCAAAACGAGATTCTGCCCGGAATCATTCAGCGCCTTAAGCGCGGGATAGAAGACCTCCTCTTCGGCCTTCGTGTGAAGTTGAAGCTCGCGCCGGATCTGCTCGAACAATTCTGTTTTCTTTTCCTGTGATGAGTTGCAGGTTGTGCCAAACGCTTCGAACAGACTCTGCACGGTAGTGTGGTCTTTCTTGAGAACTTCAAGGACGTTCATGCAGATATCTCCTTGGCTAAGCCGGTGCAAACCGGATGCCAAAAACGCGAAGGTATGTGGTTTGCTGTACTTGATTCTGAAGCGTGGCTGCACGTTGCCACCGGCGATCTGACCTGAGGCCACATTGATCACCATGTCAACCATTGTCCGGCGACGTTTTCCAATCGGTGCTGAGCCAATCGCAGACGGCGCACATTTTCGTGTGTGGGCACCGGAACGCCAACGTGTTGAGGTCGTCTTTGAAGGCGGCGCGCAACCGCTGATGCTCGAACGTGAAGATCACGGCTACTTCTCAGGCGCGTCGACGATCGCGCGAGCGGGAACTCTTTATCGTTATCGAATGGATCGAGGCGAGCGCCTGTTTCCCGATCCTGCGTCCCGCTTTCAGCCGGAGGGTCCACATGGTCCTTCTGAAATCGTGAACCCTTTCAGATATCACTGGAAGGATTCCTCGTGGAAAGGCGCGCGTATTGAAGGACAGGTGATCTATGAAATGCACATCGGAACATTCACGCAGGAGGGAACGTGGGACAGCGCGCGTGAACTTCTGCCGGAACTCGCCCACCTGGGAATTACGCTGATCGAGGTCATGCCGGTCGCGGAATTTCCCGGGCAGTTTGGCTGGGGGTACGACGGAGTCAGTTTGTTTGCGCCGTACCACATCTATGGGACTCCCGATGCGTTTCGCGCCTTCGTCGATCGGGCACATGCATTGAGCCTGGGAGTGATCCTCGATGTGGTTTACAACCATGTGGGACCTGATGGGAATTACCTCAAGGAATTTTCGAAGGCCTACTTTACAAAGCGGTACGAGAACGAGTGGGGCGAAGCGATCAACTTCGATGGTTCGGATTCAATTCCCGTCCGGGAATTCTTCGCTTCAAATGCCTGCTATTGGATTGACGAATTCCATCTCGATGGTCTGCGGCTTGACGCCACTCAGCAGATTTTCGACGCGTCGCCCGAAAACATACTGCGATACATCACACGGCAATCTCGCGATGCCGCCGGTCTCCGGAGTATTGTGGTGATCGCCGAGAATGAATCGCAGCAGGCCGGAATCGCGCAACCTCCGGAGGAAGGCGGTTTTGGTCTGGATGGACTCTGGAACGACGACTTTCATCACTCGACCCGCGTGGCCCTGACGGGCCGGAACGAAGCCTATTACAGCGATTACTGCGGCCGCCCGCAGGAACTTATATCTGCGGCCAAATGGGGTTTTCTTTATCAGGGCCAGTATTACTCGTGGCAGCGCAAACGCCGCGGCACTTCCGCGCTCGGACTCAGACCGGCGGCGTTCGTGAATTACATTCAAAACCACGATCAGATCGCCAACTCCGCCTACGGACTTCGCGCGCAGGACCTCACAACGTTCGGCCGTTACAAGGCCGTGACGGCGCTGCTGCTTCTCACTCCGGGAACTCCACTGTTGTTTCAAGGCCAGGAATACTGCGCGTCGACACCGTTCATGTACTTCGCCGATCATCATGCGGAACTCGCCAAACTCGTACAGCAGGGCCGCGCCGAATTCCTTTCGCAGTTTCCATGCATTGCCGAAGCTCAAAAAGAATTGTCGCTCGCGGCGCCTCACGACCGCGCAACGTTTGAGAGATGCAAACTGAATCGCGATGAACGCCGCAGGAATGCGGACATGCTGCTGCTGCACAGCGATCTTCTCAAAATGCGCCGCGAAGACCCGGTATTCAGCGCTCAGCGCTCGGATGGCTTGCACGGCGCAGTTCTCGGACCGGAAGCGCTGGCCTTACGGTTTTTTGGCGGCGTCGCCGGCGATCGCCTGCTCATTGTGAATCTCGGCCGTGATCTCCATTTGCAACCGGTGCCGGAGCCCTTGCTCGCTCCCCCCGAAAACGGCGCCTGGCAACTTGTATGGTCGAGCGAGGATCCCAAATATCGCGGTTCCGGCCAGCCCGGCCTTGACGACGCCGGACCATGGACGGTACCCGGACACAGCGCGCTGGTGATGTATGAACGAAGCGGCGATTGAACAAGTCATCCAGAACCGCATGCCCTGGACTCGAAAATCTTCGGACGAGTCCGCCGATCCGGTTCTTCTGCTCACCAGAGAGTGGCTCGTCACCAACGGACTTGGCGGATATGCATCCGCGAGTGTTTCAGGCGCATGCACTCGCCGCTATCATGGGTTGCTGATCGCCGCGTTGCCGGCTCCGCTGGGACGCATGGTGATGTTGAGTCACTTCGGAGAAGAGATCGCTCTCGCCGATGATTCCGTCATCGACTTCAGTGGCGAAGAGCGCGCCGAAGAACATCTCGATCTTCACTCTGCCGAATTCCTGACCGAGTTCCGGCTCGAAGCCGGTCTGCCGGTATGGCGGTACGATATCCGAGGCTGCGTTCTTGAAAAGCGCGTTTTAATGCCCCACCTTCAGAATACCGTTCACGTCTCCTATCGTTACATCTGCAACAAAGGCCTGCTCCGCCTCCGATTGCGCCCGGCGATGCATTTCCGCGAGCATGAAGCGCCTGTTTCAGTGCCGTTGGAGAAGCCCTACCGGGTGACGGCATACGGTGATCAATATGAAATATCCGTGGAGGACAGAATACCGCCGCTTCGCTTTCGTCTGGACGGTCCGAACACAGGCTTCGTTCTTCAAGGCGGACAGGTCAAGACTGTGTTCTACCGCGTCGAGCAGAGCCGCGGATACGACAGTCACGGACAATTGTGGAGCCCGGGATACCTCCGGGCCACGCTGCATCCCGGCGAAACTTTCAGCGTCATCGTCTCGACCGAATCCTGGGACAAGATTCTGGCGCTTAACCCGCAGGAGGCTTATCAAAAGGAACTCACGCGGCGCCACAAACTGATCGAAGCCGCGCGCCCCGAGGTCAAGACCGGCTGGACGGCAGAACTGATTCTTGCTGCGGACCAATTTATCATCACTCCGAACATGCGCATTCGCGACGCGGCGCGCGCGCACGCATCCGGTGATGATGTGCGCACGGTGATCGCAGGTTATCACTGGTTCACCGATTGGGGCCGCGACACCATGATCAGTCTCGAAGGATTGACTCTAACGACGGGACGTCATGCCGAAGCCGGCTACATCCTTCGTACTTTCGCCCATTACATCAATGAAGGCCTCATTCCTAACATGTTTCCGGAGGGCGAGCAGAAAGGCTTGTACCACACAGCAGATGCCACCTTGTGGTATTTCCATGCCATTGAGAAATACATCGATGCAACAGGAGACCGGGACACCCTCGCACTGCTATTGCCGAAATTGATCGAGGTCATCGATCACCATGAACATGGGACGCTGTTCGGAATCGCCGTCGATCCGACCGACGGTATGTTGCGGCAAGGTCTCGAGGGTTATCAACTCACCTGGATGGACGCAAAGATCGGGGACTGGGTTGTTACACCGCGCCGCGGAAAGGCTGTAGAGATCAATGCGCTTTGGTACAACGCTCTTCGTCTTATCGAAGGATGGGTTCGCGAATCGATGGGAGATGCGAAGGCCGTGAAGTACAACGATCTGGCGAAGCGCGCCTATGATTCATTCAATCAGCGCTTCTGGTATGAAACCGGCGGCTATCTCTACGACGTCATCGACGGCGAAGCCGGCGCCGATTCTGCATTGCGCCCGAATCAGCTTTTTGCAATTTCGTTGTCGCATCCCGTACTCGAGCCTCCTCGATGGAAGAGTGTTCTAGACAGCGTGCAACAGCGTCTTCTGACGCCATACGGCCTGCGCAGCCTTGTTCCCGGTCATCCGGACTACAAGTCGCAGTATTACGGCGACCTTCGTTCCCGCGACGCTGCTTATCATCAGGGAACCGTGTGGGCCTGGCTGATCGGGCCATTCATCGATTCCTGGCTTCGTGTCTATCCGGATGATTTCGCCGGCGCGCGAAACCTGCTGGAAGGTTTCAAGGCGCATCTCGGCGATGCATGTCTCGGCACGATCAGCGAAGTATTCGACGCAGAAAGACCCTTTCTCCCGCGCGGCTGTGTGGCGCAGGCGTGGAGCGTCGCAGAGGTATTGAGATGCTGGGTAAAGGCGAAGGGAAACTAGGCTTCAGATCAGGCCGCAAGTTGCATCAGGACTTTGCGGCGGTCTTCCATTTCGAGGCCTAGTTCTTCCAGGCGGAATTCGGGCAGAGTCCGGCGGGCCTCGTCAAAAATTTCCATTTCTTCTTTGTCGATGTGCTCAATCATGGAGTCCATCAAGGCATTCATCCCGGTTTCGAACGTCCGGTCGGATCCGTTCATGCCGTTCAATTCGACAAGAAGTTTCTCCACGTTCTTGTGGTCTTCCACTGCAGTCGATACAAGCTCCGCGGCCGTCGTGGACGATGTCGCCTGCAGAGCGGGATAAAAGATTTCCATTTCCATTTGTGAATGAACTTCAATCTCACGGCGAATGTCGTTGAAGATTTCTTTTTTGCCGTTCTGATTCTTGTTGGCTGGCTTCTGGAATTTATCGAAAAGCCCTCGCAACATTTCATGATCGTTTTTCAATAGCACTGTAACTTTCATTCGATCGACCTCCCCCCGGGAAATAGCACGTTCTGCTTGCACGGAGCGTGCCAAAAGAGAAACTACAGCGGCGGCCGCTGACCACCGACGATCATCGATCGCCGCTGACAGTTGCAGACCGTGCGTGAAATCAGGCGGTCCGGCGGCGTTGGTTATCCGGCTGGGAAAGGAATTCGTTCATTTCCTTTTCTGCCTCTTCGCGGCCGTAGCCGTACCGTTCTTGCAATTTGCCAATGAACTTTTCCGCGTCGCCCTGAATTTGATCGACGTCGTCGTCAGTGAGTTCTCCCCACCACCCGCGGACATCGCCTTTTACCTGCATCCATTTCCCTTTCAATATGTCCTTGTTCATGACGCTCCTTTTTGGAAAAGATTTGGTGGACTGAGAATTCAATGCACCTGCAGTTCCATGGAAAAAGTGGATGGTTTAAAGGACTTTTCGTCTGTTTCTCAGGCGTGAAAAGTGAAACACGATTCCCATTCGTGTACTGACGTACTCAACGCTGGCAGCGGTATACGAATGCCGGAGGAATATTGAGCCAGACGATCCGGCTCCGGGATACTTTTGCAAAGTACCTGGGCAGGAGACGGGCGAAACGTTTGCCAGGAGACAATGCAAGGCCGTGCACGTATGCGAACGTGACAAAGCGGCCGCCGGGTTTCAACACGCGCATCATCTCATCGAGAAACTCCGTCTGCATGGACTCCGCAAAAGCAGCCCACGGCAGACCGCAGACGATACAATCGGCCCATCCGATACCTGCCCGGTCACAAATCGAACGCGCGTTCCCTACACTCTCTTCAAACAACCGGACATTCGGATAACGACGGCGAAACACATCGGCCATTCGTGGGTTGAGTTCAATTGCGGCAAATCGTGTCCCTGTCGAGATCTGTTGCAGAATATGGCCGGTGAATGCTCCCGTTCCGGGACCGTATTCAACAACTGCTCCGGCCTTCTCAAGCTCGAGACTTTCCAACATCGTCGTCGCAAGGTAGGACGAACTTGGAGCAACGGCTCCGGTGACTGCCGGTTTTGTGATGAACTCGGTGAGAAATCGCACGCGAACGATATGTTACTACGATCGCCACCGGTCATCCGGTAAGGGATTCCGTTTGACGGTCATTCGACCGCCGGTGCAGATTCGAGATCTTAGGTTATACTTCGGCGCGTGAGCAAACGCCGCAGCTTTGAAGTGTCCGGCCTTCATCATGAAAACCCGATTCCGATGGGATGCATCATTGGTCCGTTCATGATGACCAGCGGAATTTTCGGCATGGAACCGGGGACGCGAAAGACTCCGCCGGACATCGAGAGCCAGTGCAAACTGATGTTTGAAAATATCCGGCGAGTGATGGAAGCGGCGGGCGGAACCGTCGAAGACATCATTAAGATGGTCGTCTGGGCGAAGGACAAATCGTTCAAGGAAGCGGTCAACAAGGAATGGCTCGAAATGTTTCCGGACCCGCATTCGCGGCCGTCCCGCCACACCATGCTTTATCAAGGGTTCTCAGGAAATACTCTTGTACAGTGCGAAGTCGTCGCCGTGCTTTCTGAAAAACGTTAGTTGACGCCGATACCCCAATCCCCGAAACAGCACGATGCCTATGCAGCCTGGCGCCTGCCTGCTTTCCGCCGCTACTTCACCGGAAACATGATTCTGATCTTTGGCTGGCAAATGCAGAAAGTGGCCATCGGCTGGGAGATCTACGAACGTACGCATTCGGCGATGTTCCTTGGCTATGCCGGACTTGCGCAGTTTGCTCCGCAAGTCTTGCTGATGCTCGTTGCCGGACACGTCACCGATGCCTACAACCGCAAGCGCGTGTTGATGGCAGCGCTCACATGCAACGCCCTCGCCGCTGCGGGACTGGCGTTGAACTCCGCCTACGGCGGCTCCATCTACATTTTGTACGCGTGCCTTTTCGCGTATGGTTCGGCCCGCGCTTTCATCATGCCTTCGCGAGCCGCGTTTCTTCCTGGAATTATTCCACTCGATATTTTCAGCACTGCCGTTTCCTGGAACTCGAGCGGCTTCGAAATCTCATCGATGATGGGCCCGGCGGCCGGCGGACTGCTGATCGGTTTTCTGCAAAGTCCCACGCTGGTGTACACGATCAATGCAATGGGGCAGTTCATGTTCGTCGCGCTGCTTGCGGGAATCCAATACAGACAACAGAAACAGGGAGCCCGCCAGCCGGTCACACTCGAATCGTTTTCCGCCGGCTTTCGATTCGTATGGAAAGCAAGAGTTGTTTTGTCGGCAATGGCGCTGGATATGTTCGGCGTGCTTCTCGGCGGCGCGACCGCCCTGATGCCGATTTACGCGAAAGATATTCTTCACGTCGGACCGCGCGGCCTCGGTTGGTTGATGACAGCGCCTTCGATCGGCGCATTCACGATGGCCCTGCTTCAGGCTCACCGCGGCCCGTTGCGCAAGGCGGGCCGAACGTTGTTATTCGCTGTAGCGGGCTTCGGAACAGTGACTGTGGTTTTCGGCTTGTCGAGAAGTTTCTGGTTATCGATGGCCATGCTGTTCTTCCTGGGATCCTGCGACAACATCAGCGTTGTTGTCCGATCGACTCTCGTTCAGGTCCTCACACCCGACGCCATGCGCGGCCGCGTCTCCGCTCTCAATTCCCTCTTTATCGGAACGTCCAACGAGCTTGGCGCCTTCGAGTCCGGACTCGTCGCGAATTTCTTCGGCCCCGTCATCTCGGTGGTCTCGGGCGGGATCGGAACACTTCTTGTGGTGCTCGGCATGTCCTGGCTCTCGCCTGAATTACGAAAATACGGAAAGCTGGGCACCTAGAAACCGGAAAGTCGAAATCTAAGGTTTCGGAAACAAAATCGGCAGCACCGGCTCGGCCGTAAACATGCACCGCGCGTTGTGGCCGCAAAGGGGCACCACCAGCATTTTGTGCTGCGCGTTGTACTTTCTGTTGACGTAGTTCGAAAAGGCCTGGCCGCGCGCAAGCCGGCTGGGACCCTGGGCCATTGCGGGACACGACGAGTCGAAGCCGGCCAACGGCAATGTGTCGAGCTCACCCAGCAAATAAGTC
This sequence comes from uncultured Solibacteraceae bacterium, assembly GCA_964633285.1. Classification (GTDB taxonomy): domain Bacteria; phylum Acidobacteriota; class Terriglobia; order 20CM-2-55-15; family 20CM-2-55-15; genus 20CM-2-55-15. Next base: position 74,707 of record CAZWGA010000010.1, read on the forward strand.
GTCGGCCGTGAAGCGAGTTGTTTCTTCAACTGGTCGTCGGTGAGACGCAACGAGTAACCGCTCCGCCGCTTCAGGCCATACGGCCAGTTGTCGTAGGTTGTGCAATTGCGGCCCTCGCCGAACGTTCGCAGTTCCTTTGTTTCGGCATCGGGGCGTTCAGGATCCATGTAGGCGTAGCTGGAAGGATTCGCGACGACATAGCTGACCGGCACGCCCAGCTTTTCGTGGATTTGATTTATAGCTTCATATCGCGTCGCAAACTGGCCTCCGGCCGAATGACCCGACACCACGATCAATCGCAGATTCGGGAAGACATCCTTCTTTGCCAGCCGGCGCAGAATCTCATCGGCGAAATCAAACGAAGTCAGCTTGTCATCATTGGTTGCGGTGCCTCCGGATCTCCAGCTATCGCCATTGCACGGCCAGTTGACTTCATTCGCCGCCAGCATATCCATGCAGCCGCCGCCGTTGGAAGCGAATCGCGGAGAGATCACAATGGTGTCGTCAAACGCCCCCGCCAGAAATGTCGCGGCCAATGCAGTCCGGAAGTAATTATCGGCATCGCGGCCCGCGCCATGCACCACGATCAGCGCGCGAGTGATCCTGTCATTCCGCTCTGTCAAAGGATAAGTGCGATAGATCAGCGAATGCGATACTCCCGTTCCGAGAGGCACCCACTCGGTGCACGCCTGCGTCGCAGTCATGCAAGGTGCGGCAAATGCCGGTGAGGAAAGAACCAGTAAAAGAAAAGGAATCAGTTTGCGCATAGTGGCGTGATTTTATAGCAGGAACCGCATCGTGCAAACAAGCTGCGAAATCAGTCTTTGGGTTCTTCGCGGTTCTGGACGAACTCGAATCCGAATCTGCCTTTGATGCACAGGTGACCATGAGTCACGCCGGCGTCGAGAGGTGAGGTCACCTTGACGATCCGGTTGTCCTGGGTATGAAGCGTGAGTGTGCAACCGACGCCGCAGTACGGGCAGATCGTGTCGGTCTTCTGTTGCTGCGATTCGTTCCAGGCGCCTGAGTGCCGCATGTCATGTTCGGTCTTGAACATCAGCGCGCCTGTGGGACAAACACCGATGCAATTGCCGCAATACACGCAGGCCGACTCCGGAAGCGGAACGTTCATTTCCGTCGAAATTCGCGCATCGAAACCCCGGCCCGCAACGGCGATGGCAAAAGTGTTTTGCGCGTCGGCGCCGCATGCCTCCACGCATTTGTAACAGAGGATGCATTTCGAATAATCGCGCAGGTAAAGGTCGTTATCGATCTTCACCGGCTGATGCACGGTTTCGGCGTGGCTTCCATCGGGCACATGATGATGTCCGGGTTCGCGCGCATCGCGCTCGCCGGCCTTCGTATCCGGCGCAGAAGTTCCGTAGCGTTTGGGCATCGCTTCATATCGCGCAAGGTAGGATTGGGCTTGAGGCGCCGTTGAAAGATCGACCGATGAGCCGAGAAACTCGAGCACCATTTTGCGCGAAAGCCGGACGCGCTCAGAATCGGTCTTGATATCCATGCCCGCTTCGACTTTGCGTGAGCACGCCGGAGCCAGTGTGCGCGCCCCTGCAAGTTCCACGACGCAAACGCGGCACACGTTCACCGGCGTGAGATTCTCGAGGTAGCACAGCGTCGGCGTATCGATGCCTTCGGCCCGGCATGCTTCAAGAATCGTCATCGTTTCGGGAACACGCACACTCTTGCCGTCGATCTTGATTTCGACTTGTTTCACCTCGGGCGCTGCGGGCGCTACCGGAGGCCGGCTCGGTCTCGGCGGAGGCGTGAACCAGATAGGATCCGATGTACTCACTGACCGTTCCTCCCGGCGAGACCGAGATTCAGGTTCGCCAACGCCGATTCAATCGCATTCGATGCCGTTTGCCCGAGCCCGCAAATCGATGCGTCGCGCATCGCTTGTCCGATCTCTTTCAAAAGATCCATTTCATTCGCGCGCGTGCCGATCGTTTTCCCTGATTTCAGTCTTCCCAATAATTCCTCCTGCCGGACTGTACCGACTCGGCATGGAACACATTGCCCGCAGGACTCATCTCGAAAGAAAGCGGCCACTCGCGTCAGGATATCGGTCATGTCCACGGTCTCATCGAAAATCATCACGACGCCGGAACCCAGCGTGGCGCCGATCGCGCGGGTTCCCTCGAAAGTCAGGGGAACATCCAGTTTATCGGGACCTATGAACATCCCCGCGGCTCCGCCAAGAAGTATGGCCTGAATCTTTTTACCATTCGGCACGCCGCCCGCCATGTCGATCAATTCACGCAAAGTGCGTCCGAAGGAAATCTCATACAGGCCGGGATGAACCACATGCCCCGACACGCAAAATAATTTCGGTCCCGTTGATCCCGACGTTCCGATTCCGGCGAACGCCGCTCCGCCATCCGTGATGATGAGCGGCACATTCGCCAGGGTCTCGACATTGTTGATGACTGTCGGCTTTCCGAAAAGACCCGCTTGAACGGGAAACGGCGGCTTGTTTCGCGGCTCGCCACGTTTGCCTTCGATCGAATTGAACAGCGCTGTCTCCTCGCCGCAAATGTACGCACCGGCGCCGCGCCGCAACTCGATGTCAAAATCAAAACCTGACCCGAGAATATTCCTGCCGAGAAATCCGCCCGCTCTTGCTGCCGCGATCGCCCGGGCAACGCGCTCCGCCGCCAATGGATACTCGCCCCGGATATAGAAATAACCTCGTTCACTGCCGGTGGCGTACGCTGCGATGGTCATCCCTTCAATAATCGCGAGGGGGTCCTCTTCCATCAGGATCCGATCTTTGAAGGTTCCGGGCTCGGACTCGTCCGCGTTGCAGACCACGTAGTGAGGCCGGGCGGGAGCCTTCGCAACGGCATCCCACTTACGGCCGGTTGGAAAAGCAGCGCCACCGCGGCCCACAAGATTCGATGCGAGAACCTCACGAATCACACCTTCCGGTTTGAGTTCGATCGCTCGCGCGAACGCGGAGTAGCCGCTCTCTCTTCGATATCCGTCAAGATCGCCGGGATCGATCCGGCCGATTCGCCGCAGCAAACGAATTTGTGGCTGGCCGAATTGGGGAATCAAACCCTCGCCCGCAGCGCCGGCTTTTCCGGAAATGCGTCCTCTCCCAACCGGAGCGGCAAATCCTTTTTCGCCGGCTTGTATCTCGAGTGCCGCAGGGGCCTGCTCGCACAATCCCAGGCACGGACTCCGCTTCACGGCAGTCTTGTTTCCGAGTTCCTGCAGTAGTTCCTCTGCACCGTTGATCCGGCATGCAATGTCATCGCACACGTGGACGACCCGAGCCGGCTGCGGCGTCAGAGAGAACATGTGATAAAAAGTCGCAACACCAAAAAGCTCTGCGGGAGGAAGTGTCAGGCGGCGGGAAATGTAGTTCAAGGCGCCCGGAGGCAGCCAGCCGAAACGGGACTGAACGGCATGCAACGCGGGAAGAAGAAGATCCCGGTTCGATCGGGGCGGAATGGGTTCTTCCCCAAGAGCGGAATCCACTGCAGCGCGCTCGGCGGCGTCCGCTTCGGGTCCGTGAATGCGAATATCCATCTACTTCTGTTACGCCTTCTCCACTCGAATCGCCGCTGCCTTGAATTCTGCGGTACCAGATTTCGGATCAGTTGCCTCGATGGTTAAAAGATTCGTTGCGACATCGTCGGGGAAATGCAGAGTCATGAACGTCAGGCCGGGACGAAGCGACCGATCCCGGCGTATGGGCACAGTCACGCTTCCGCGCCGTGAATGGACTCGCACCAATTCCCCATCGTTGACACCCAGACGTTCCGCATCTTCGGGTGACAGATCCAGTGTTTCGCCTCTCCGCATGGGAGATCGATACCCTGATGTTTGAACTCCCGTGTTGTATTCATCCAACCGCCGGCCCGTCGTCAGGCGCAGCGGAAACTCCGGCGAAAGTTTTTCAACAGGCGGGTCATGTTCCACCGGGAAAAACGAAACACGCGGTCCGTTGAGCGGGCGCTCCCACAAACGGCTGTGAAGGAACAACTCACCGGGATGATTGTCGTCATAACACGGCCACTGTAAACCCTTCGACGATTCCAGCCGTTCGTAGCTCATTCCCGCGTGGACGGGACTCAATGCCCGGACTTCATTCCAGATCTTCTCTGAATTCGGCTTGCCCCAGTCGTGACCGAGACGTTTCGCAACATCAAAAAGGATACCGACATCGTCGCGTGCGCCTTCGGGCGATTCCACCGCTTTTCGCACGCGCTGCACCCGGCGTTCACTGTTCGTTACCGTGCCTTCCGTTTCGCACCATGCGGCGCTCGCCGGGAGCACGACATCGGCGAGTTCCGCGGTCCGGGTCAGGAAGATGTCCTGCACGACGAGAAAATCCAGACTTTCCAGAACGTGCCGGGCATGATTCTGATCGGCTTCCGACTGAAGCGGATTTTCTCCGATGACGTACAGAGCCCGCAGCTCGCCGCGCTCCATCGCTTCAAACATCTGGGATAAATGCCATCCCTTCTTCGGCGGAATTGTTGCGCCCCAGAGCTTTTCGAATTTTTCCCGCAGCGGAACGTTCTCCACATGCTGAAAGCCCGTCAACCGGTCCGGCAGCGCGCCCATATCGCCGCCGCCCTGAACGTTGTTCTGGCCGCGCAGAGGGTTCAGCCCGCTGCCATACTTTCCGACATGGCCAGTCAGCAGGCAAAGATTGATCAGCGAGAGAACGTTATCGACAGCGTTATGGTGTTCGGTAATTCCCAGCGTCCAGCAGATCATTGCGCGATGGGCACGGGCGAAAGTGTGCGCCATATCCCGAATGATGTTTGCAGCCACTCCTGTTTCCCGCGCTGCATATTCCAGCGTGTACGACTCGACACTCTTTTTGTATTCCTCGAAGCCCGCCGTTGCATTTTGGATAAATTCCTTGTTCTCGAGTCCGGCAGCAATAATTTCTCTCCCGATGGCATTTGCCAGCGCGATGTCTGTCCCCACGTCCAATGATGCCCACACGTCCGCCCATTGAACCGAGCTTGTTCTTCGCGGGTCAATCCCGTAAAGGCGCGCTCCGCTCCGGACTCCTTTGAGAAGATGATGAAAGAAAATCGGGTGTGTTTCCCGGGCATTGGATCCCCAGAGAAAGATCACATCCGTCTCTTCAATCTCCTGATAGGAGTTTGTGCCTCCGCCTGCTCCGAATACCATCGCCAGACCGGCGACGCTGGGGGCGTGTCAAGTACGGTTGCAGCTATCGATGTTGTTGCTTCCCATCACCACGCGTGTGAACTTCTGAGCAATGAAGTTCATTTCGTTCGTCGCCTTCGAACAACTGAAAACGCCGAACGATTGGCCGCCGTGCTTTTCCACAGCGGATTTGAGCCCGCGCGCCGTCCGGTCGAGTGCTTCATCCCAGGTGGCGGGACGCAGCTTGCCGCCGCGCGCATCGCGAACCATGGGCTGGCTTAACCGGACGTACTTTGGCTTCGACATGAAGAAAACCTCCGGGGCGGGAGTATAGCAAGCTTCGAGCAGAAAAATCTCAACGGGGCCGTGGTCCACGGAGCCCAGCAGTCCATGAAAATGCGGAACCACAAGCGCCCGACTATGAGAGAAAAGTGGACTTTTTCTGGAACACGTCCGGAATGTGAGCTAAATTATGGCGATTCGTTTTTTGCCTTTGTGAGGAGGGCCAGTGATCACTGACGAACCCGAAAAGAAAGCGGCGCCGGATTTTCGAGTGGATGTGAAGCTTCGAGACGTTTTGCTGAATTCTCCAAATCTGCGCAGTCAGCAGCAATCGGCTTTGGCGGTTGAAGAAGGGTTGCCTGAACCGATCTATCCGCAATTCGCTCAACCTCGCTGGAAGACCGATCGCGCATATCACAATTTCAAAGCGTGGCGGACCTGGAAGGGACTGGGAGCGCCTTATTTCAAACATCGCCTGATGCCGGGCGAACTGCAGCCTTTGATTTCGTATCTTTTTACGGAATGGAAATGCAATCTCGATTGCCACTACTGCTGGTCGTACGACAACAGCGTGAAAGGGATGACCGAGCCGGTCGCGAGACAGTCGATCGACTGGCTGCATTCCCTGGGCAATCGCTTCCTGGCCCTGATGGGCGGTGAACCGCTATTGCGGCCGAAATTCATTCACAAGATTGTTTATTACGCATCGAAAAAAGATTTCATCGTTTACCTCCCAACCAATGGCCGTCTGATGAAGCCCGACGTTATCGATCGCCTCGGGGATGCCGGTCTGGGTACGGTGAACCTTGCCGTCGACTGCATCGATGAAAAGCCGGGGCTGGCGAAAGCGTTGACGCCAATTCGTCCTTACTTCGAGTACCTGATCAAGAACATGCGGAAATACTGCGTGTCGGTGTTTTTCAACGTCTGTATTTGCCGCACGAACATGGATGATGTCCGGGCGCTCACGGAACTGGCGAAGGAATACGACATCGGCATCGATTATCACATCGTCGAATCACCCATCATCGATGCGCCGCACTTCAAGCATCTCAACGAAAACAGCACGTTCCTCACGCCGGCGGATTATCCCAGGGTGAATGAACTGATCGACTGGATCCTTGAAAAGCATGCACAGGGTTACAAGATCGTGAACCAGAAATCACGGCTCCGCCAGATGAAGGAATTCATGACCGGGCACATCGAACCGTGGGGATGCCGCGCGGGCAGAAATACGATGATCATCCGCACGGATGGAACGCTAGCTCCCTGCTTCCCGATGTATTCCGCGACACATGACTGGGGCGTTGTCGGAAAACCGAAGTTTGATAAGAACCAGCTCACCGAGATGAAAAAAGAGTGCGAACTGCACTGCTTCTCGACGCTGAATCACATTGTCAGCTACGTCTACAACAATGGCCGGGTAATCCGATGGATTTTGAAACACGCGAAGAACGGATTCACCACGGCTCAGAGTACCGTCGAATAAGAAAGGAACGCGGGTATAAAACCCGCGACTACATGCTCGTCATTATGTAGTCGCGGGTTTTATACCGCGTTCATCTGAACATCGCTCTGACCCGCGAACGCAGCCGGAATACACGGCGTAATTTCACCCAGCCACTGACGAAAACAGATTTCATTCGCATGGACTTCGTCGGCAAAGGCGGTTTTTCCTTCTCAAAATCTTCGAGAATACGCTCCCGATCCGGCGCATCGGGCGCCAATTCCAGATAGCGCTTCAGCAGGGCCGCCGAGCCTTTCCGGTCACCGCTCTCGCGACAAATCGCAGCCAACGCCGACAATGTGGATGGGAAGCGCACGCCGGTCAGAATTCTTTCCATATAGTTCTGGATCGTTGCCTCGCCGGAATTCACAATGTTCTTGATTCCGGGATCCACCGTGAGGACGCTGCAGACTTCCATCCATGCCATTTTTGCCCGCTTTTGCTGGAGATGTCCCAACGCTGAACGAAGAAGATTCTCCGTACGTAGCGCGGCCAGCCAACTCGACTGCGAATGCCGCAAGTTGGAGTCGGACAAGCTGTCTCTTTTTTCTCGCGGCTCGTGCAGCTTGTCCTCCACGATGATCCGGAGATCGGCGATATGGATGGGGCGCCGCAGCCGGCAATTGGTGCAGTGCCAGTCCGTCGTTCCATTGAGAAGGTCGGCGCGTAAACGGCGAACAGGTTCGTCGTTCAGGATCTCAATCAAATCTTTTTGAGCCAGATTGCCGATGGGTGGGCGCGCACAGCAGGGTTTTACTTCCCCATTGGCATCTATTTCGACGTAGGACCAGGGATCCAGACAGTCGCGAGTCATTCCTTCGTGAACCGCAAGATCGATGCTGTCCCCGGGTTTATTTTCGGGTTGGCCCTGGGGCTTGTCCTCGGGCTTGTCCGGTTTCGCTTCGAAGCGGCGCGCAAGCGTCTCAACGAAGTCTGCGTTGACTCCGACGAACACATTATTCGATTCCAGTATCGCGATTCCTCTCTGGATTGCTTCAACTCGAGGCTTCAATTCGCTGTCTTCGAGTTCCTCCAGCGGATAAACACGATCACGTTCCGGAACATCCGTCAGTTCATATGGAAAATTTTCGTAATGCCACTTTGTGAGATTCCAGAAACCCACGCCCTGTACGCCGAGGGCAACGGCGAACCGGGCAAAATCCTCCATAACGATGCTGTTCTGATCATAAAGTCCGCAGGAGAATTCGAACGCGGGCCCGAGTCCCCATCGGCCGACACGGATGGAAGTGGCGCGAATCGCATTGATATTCGTAACGATCTGCCGCAAGTCCACTCTGCGGCGCAGCCGTTTGAGCAATTCGGCATCGGCCGTATCGATCGAGACCATGATGATGTCCATTTGCGCGAGCGCGAGCAATTCGTCCTGCGAATAGTTCTTTGCAAGGTTCGTGGTCATCACCAGAGGCAGCCCACCATCCAGGAGCGGACGGCAAATGTCGACCCAATCGGTTCTGAACGTCGTTTCACCATGACCGTTGATGTGGACCGCGCTCAGCCGTTGCTCTCTGTCGACCTGGAGAATGGTGTCGACGGCGCGCCGCGCGAGATCCGAATCCATATCGATGCCTTTGTAGGTGGAGTGGCTCACCGCGCAGTAAACGCACCGAAGGTTGCAACGGGTCGTGAGGTCGAGGCGGACTTGCTGTAAAGGCCCGCGCCGGAGAAGCTCAGGCGATGCCGGGGCGGCAGTTTCAGTCTTGAGCATGTCGCTGGTTATTTTACCCTCGGCGGCCCGTATCCATGATGGACGCGGCCGTAATTTCTTTCAGTGAACGCGCGCCGCAGCCGGCCATGGCCAGGCGAAGCTCGTTGTTGAGAATATCGAGAACGCGCTCCACGCCCGCCTGACCAAACGCCGACAAACCCCAAATGTAAGGCCGGCCGATGCCCACGGCGCTGGCTCCAAGAGCCAGCGCCTTGAAAACATCAGTGCCTCGGCGGAATCCGCCGTCCACCACGACGGGAATGCGTCGCGCGGCACCCTGCACAACTTCCCCGACACACTCGATGGTTCCGCGGCCGGTTTCCGTTGCGCGCCCGCCGTGATTGGAAACGATGATGCCATCCGCGCCATTCTGCACGGCCAGCGCCGCGTCTTCGCGAGTCTCGAGTCCCTTGATGACGACTTTCATCTTCGTCACATCCTTCACACGTTTGATGAAGTCCCAGGTCAGTGACGGCGACGTCAATCCGAGCCCCCGCGTATTGATCCCGGCAAACATCGGTTTTGCAGCGTTGGTCCCGCCACCCACGACCGGATTCGCCAGTGTGCCCGCCGCATCCATATGACAGTTGCCGCACACACGCGTGTCCTGCCGTTGAAAGCGCGTCATCGTTTCCGTATTTCGGCCGGCAGGAAGATCCACCGTAATGGCCACAGCCGTGCAGCCCGCGGCCTCGGCCCTTTTGACGAGCTTCGTTGTAACATCGAAGTTGTCGGTCGTGTAAAGCTGATACCAAATGGGGCCGCCTCTGGCTTTGACTACATCCTCAACAGCCGCTGAAGTCTGTGTCGACAAAATCTGCAAATGCCCTTTCGCCTGAGCCGCGCGCGCTGCCGCAATTTCACCTTCGGGATGAAACGCCTTCTGGCTTCCTACGGGACAAAGAACAATCGGCGAATTCAGCTTCATCCCGAAAAGTTCGGCCGACATATCCATGCGGCTGACATCGACAAATCGCCGCGTTCGCAATTGATATCGAGTAAAGCCCTCACGATTGGCTTTGAGAGTTTCTTCGCCATCCACACCTGTCGCCATATAACCCCAGTGCGCAGGAGGCAGAACTTTGCGCGCCACCGCCTCCATGTCGAAGACATCGAGCGCATCCGCAGCTTTATCGACGAGATTCTGTGAGAACGCTTCGTGGAGAAACGGCACGCTTGCAAACAACGGGCTGCCTGCAACGAACTTCAGAAACGCACGGCGATTGGACATTGTTGAACCTCCAGGAATACAACGGCGTCCTATCTACCGCATTTCTCCAAAAATCTCAAATGCGGAGATTCTCCCCGGGAAGGCGGTGTTTAACGTCTGCCCCTCTTCCGCCTTCCCCGTCCTATCCGGAGATTGGACGGCTACGGCACGCCGAAAAAGAGTCCGAATGACACTTTGTGCCGTGTCATTGGATCTTGCGTGGTGCGGATGAGGCCTTGGCTTGCCCGAATGAAGGTTATGGCACTGTCAATGGCGTTTTGTTTCGCCCGGATGGAAACTTCGCCCGTGTCGATGGCGATTGAGTCGGTCCGAATGAAACTTGTGTCTCTCCGAATGAGAAGTATGGCGCTATCGATGAGGATTGAGTTCCTCGGATGAATCTTGTTGTCGTCCGGATGAACAGCGTGCCCATGTCGATGCCGATGAAGACAACGCGGATGACGATCGCGACCGTGCGGATGGCGATCGTGTCCGCGACTACGGCAGTTTCAGTTCGAATTGACGACCGTTAAGGAGAGGCATAACCTAAAGACCAGAATTGTGGTCTTACGGAGGTTGCATGGCCAGAACATTCTCACTCTCGGATGTGAAGACTCGTTTGCCGGAACTTATTGCAGGCGTCGACGAGCGCGAAGAGGAAATCGTCGTTACCAAAAATGGCAGGCCTGCGGCGGTTATCGTGAACGTGAGGGAGTATGAGCGTCTCAAAGAAACGCTGGACGTGCTGGGGGATCCGGATTTGATGAGGCAAATCCGGAAGAGCGAGGCGTACTTCGCTTCCGGGAAGAAAGGCATCAGCTATGAAGAACTCTTTGGCGAGCCGATGAAGCCGAGAAAGCGGCGTGCCTAGACCCTTTGCCATAACGACATCGGAGGAAATTGCGAATGTCATTCGTTCACTTCACCCGGAATTGAAGCGTTCCGTCAGGGCCGCGCTGGATGAAATCGCGATGAATCCCGAAGCGGGCGGGTCCTTGAAGCGCGAGTTGAGCGCATACCGGAAGTTCCGAGTTCGCCGCTACAGCATTATTTACTCGGTCGACAGAAAAGCCAGAGTGGTCCGGATCGTCGCCTTTGGAAATCGTCGTGACATTTATGAGGAAGTCGCGGCACGATTAAGGGACCCGAAAGCCTGAGATCGTCATCGGTCGCAAAGCGACGGACCTTCTCCCTGTACCAATCTCACCTGTTCTGCTTAATATTCTTCTGCATCGACGAGGCAGCTTTGATAAGTGAAAACGAATTGAAAGGCTTGATCAGTGAGTGCACGGATGAGAGGACTCGCGGCGTGTGCTTGAATAATCTTGGATCACTCCTGCAGGCCTCACGCCGCTTCACGGAAGCGGATGGTGCATATAAAGCAGCGTTGATTTCATTCGAGGCGGCCCCTGGTACAAATGACTCGCTGATTGCGCAAGCCCTCAGTAATCGCGCATCAATGTGTCGCGAAATCGACGAGTACGCTGAGGCTGAGCGCGTGTTTCAAATCTCCATTTCCATCTGGAATCGCGTCGGATGGCCATCAACAAAGACGATGACGACGCTCGATGATTGCCGCGACCCACGAAAAGAAATGATCTGGTCGGAGTTTCCGACCAGAGATCACCTGCCTAAATACGGACAATCCATGCAGGCTCTTCGAGCAGAGGTTCTCCATGAGAAAACAACTTCGGGAGATGCCCACGCTCGCCTCAGGACCATATTGAAGGTTCTGGAGCCATGGCGTCACAATGTGCAATTGACGGACGGCATCCGTACTCTGCCGGAAGACTTCGACTACCCTGCTACTCGTTGGAACGTCATCGCGCCCTACATTCCATCTGATCTGTCGGGCAAAACCGTTTTGGATATCGGTTGTCATTGCGGTTTTTTTTCAACTCAACTGAAACGCCGCGGGGCAGAACGGGTAGTCGGGATTGATGTCGTGCCGAATTCGCTCGCGCAGGCTCGATTTCTCTCGCACTGGTTCGATCTGCCGATGGAACTACTTCAATTCGACGCATACGGCATTTCTGAACTCGGAGCATTCGACATTGTTCTGTTTCTCGGTGTCTTGTATCACATGAAGCATCCACTCTACGCATTGGAGCAGATCGCGAAGATTTGCAAAGAGACGATGTATTTCCAATCCGTCATTCTCTGTAACACTGAAGAATTCGAACCGGAAAAAGACTATTCGAGCCGGCAAAGGGCTGTTTTCGATCACCCGGCGTACCCGAAGCTTTACTTCATTGAAACATCATTGGATGGAGATGCGAGCAACTGGTGGGGGGCGACGCGAAGTTGTCTTAAGGCGATGCTTCGCACTTCGGGTTTTCGTATCCAGGACACGAGTAATCCCGAGATATTTGTTTGTGAGAAGTCCTACCCCACGTAGAGGGTTTCCATTGAGAACAGCGGCCTGCAAACCGGGCGCGCGAGGCGCGCCGGGTTTGTAGAAGAGGCAATTGCCATCAGTGGCTCGTGCCTTTGGTCCTCGCCTTCTTTATTGCTTTCGACGTGTTCAGGTGGATCACATTGACGTTCGAGGCCACCTTTATGCCGTTGTCATCACGCCAGTCGACATGGATCTCCGATCCCTCTTTCCCCGCGAGGGCGCGCAACTTTGGCGCATTTGCTTCAACTGGAATCTCAATCCCGCTTAAAACAGTGTTGTCGTCGAACTTGAAGGTCTGCTCCATACCATTGGGCGCCCGGATTGAAATCGTCTTGCCCGGAAGATCCACTTTCAGCAACTCGCCTTGCATTTCCGGGTTCTGTTCGACCTCGCCTTTGGGCGCCCGGCGCGGCTGGTAAGTATCGCTTCGTCCCGGTTCATATCCCGCCTGAACATTCTGATCGCGCTGGCAAGCGATCATCGAGAATCCCGAGAGAAGGCAGACCAGGGAAAAGACCATGAGTTTCTTCATACGATTTTCATTCCTTCCCAAAAATTAATCCGTGGCTCGATTTTTTTGCGGCGCGTACTTCTCCAGCACGCGGATGAAAGGAGCAACGGTTTCGTTCGCGCGTACCTTGTTGTTCAAAAGAATGTCTTCGGCGCTCGCTTCCTTTCCATAGGCTTTCCGGTCTGCGGAGTCGTCGACGCTAATGACTGCGCCGTCAAGAGAGATTCCGGCAAACAAGCCTTTGGACCGGGAATACGACAGGATTGGAGACTTCAGCAGGACATCCGTTGCAACCTGGGCTTTCCTTCCGACGGGACCCCCGGTCGCGCCCGCATCGACACCCAGCTTCACCTTTCCCTTCAGGAGTCCTTTGACGCCTTCCTGATTGGTAAAGACCAGGACGAGGTCCGCGGCTTCCACTCCGATCTGAAAGCCGACGCTCCCGCCGCCAATCGAGGTGTATGCCGGAGGACTCCATTTGCCGTTGGATCCGCGATGCGATATCAGGCCTTTTCCATATTCGCCGCCCAGGACGAATGCGCCCTTCACGACATGTGGAAAGACCGCAATGGCCTCCGCCCGAGACATCAGTTCGTCAGGAATGCCGCCTTCCGGAATCTGCATGATTTCCGAAAGAACAGTGGTTGCTTTCATCACGCGTTCGCGTTGTTCATTCTCGGATTCTTTCGCCGCAGCAGCGGGCGCTCCGAACGTACTTGCGATCAGCATGAGTCCGATTGTTGCCAGACACAGTGGAATTCTTCTAAGCATGTTCATTCTCCTTTTTTATTAGCGTCGGGCCCACCGGCCATTTCAGTTCGGTACACCGCTTCGCGGCCTCCTCACATCTGGCCGGTTCCCCCACGCCGGGAGATGGATTTCATACCATCTCCTTTTTGGTTATTTCACGCCTCGTGGACCGCTGCCTTCAGTCTCGACTTTTCCTCCTCCCGAGCCTTCCCCTTCGACTCGAGCATCCTGAAGGACGCGGTCCATCGCGAGGCGCTGCGCGGCAACGGCGAGCCGTATCGTCTCGCGTGCCTGCGCCGTTATTTCCATTCGATCCGCTCGCTGACGCCAGAGTTCCAACGTCCGATCCAGATTCTTTTCCGCTTTCATCAATTCCGGCCTGGCCAGAGCCGCGGCGCCGGCCCGCTGCGCGAGCCGGACTGCCGTGAATGCCTGCCGGACTTCTGTATGAACTTCACCGCGCGCACTTTTGACATCCGTCAGACTGGTGCGCCTGAAGTTGTAGAAACCTTCGAGCACCGGATAACGGATTTTGGAATCTCCGGATTCCGGCGATTTCTCCAGCACCACAAATGCACTCGGTTTGTCGACAAGGTAGTGAGGCTCCGCTGTCACTAATAATCCGAATGTGGCCGCCGCCGTTGATGCGCGAAGTTTTGCGCGGGTCCCGTCCAGCGAGAATTCGCCGGCGTTCTCAGCCGGCTCGCCAGGCGGCATGACCCAAAGCACGTACGTGTTGTAATCGCCACCAAACAACGACGCCGGCTTCATCGAGTCGACGACGACTTCGATATGAGTCGTGCCGCCACTTCGTTCCACAAAAGTTTCACCATTCGCATCCGGAATGCGATCCGTGGAACGAAGGTGGACTTTCTCCAGCCGGTCCGGCAGGCAGACGATCGCCGACGTCTCACGCCGTATGTCGCGGCTCTGTGAGGAAGAAACGCCAAGAAAAACGATTGCAGCGAAACAACAAACCGTCCGGCGAACATTCATGCAGTGCGGCCCTTGCTTGTTCAACCGCATACGGGTTTCCAAATGGTTCAGTCGCGGAAAGATGAAGAGACGGGATATCGCAACTCGCTGAATTGTCGGCGATCCTCAACATCCCTACACAGAGCCGGATAGCGGTTCTGAAGTTGCAGCGCAAGCCGGCAGGAAGGATTCCCTGTGGATTTGTCCCGGGAAAAATACCCGTCAAACCTTGAAATTCAGAACAACCGCATCTGCGATGGGCCCGGGCTCCTGAAGTGTTTCGTCGAAAGCCTTGGCCGGCCGGAATGGAGTCCGGCCTTCCGGCAGGAGACCTCAAATAACTCGGCAATGTGCTCCGCGTAACCTCCGCTGCCGTGCATGCGTGTCCCGAAGCCGGGATCGTTGAGCCGTCCGCCGCGCATGGAACGAATGCGCCCGAGGATTTTTTCTTTTTGAAGCGGACGATGGACTGTCAGCCATTCCTCGAACAGCGGAGCGACCCCGTAAGGAAGCCGCAGTGGAACATAACTCGCCGTAATGGCACCGGCATTCCGGACAGCAGAAAGAATGGACGGCACTTCATGATCCGTGAGGCCCGGAATCACCGGGGCTATTAATGAACCGACCGGAATCCCGGCCTTCGACAGTTCCTCGATGGCCATCAGCCGGCGGCCCGGCTGCGATGCCCGGGGCTCAAGCTCGCGCGCCAGTTCGCTATCGAGCGACGTCACCGATATGAACACCAGTGCTCCATCGATCTGAGCCAGTTCACGAAGCAGATCGATGTCGCGCGTGACGAGCTCGTTCTTGGTGATGATGACAACCGGATTTCTAAACTCAACCAAAACCTCGAGGCAACGCCGGGTCAGGCGCAGACGCCGTTCGATCGGCTGAAAGGCATCCGTCACGCCGCTGATGGCGATGACCTGCGGCTCCCATCGGGGCGATGACAATTCCCTGCGCAGCAACTCGGGCGCGTCTTCTTTGACAAGAATCTTCGATTCAAAATCCAGGCCGGCCGAAAACCCAAGATATTCGTGGTTCGGGCGCGCGAAGCAGTAAATGCAACCATGCTCGCAGCCGCGATAAGGATTGATGCTCGCATTGAAACCGACATCCGGACTGTCGTTGTAATTAATGATGCTTCGGGTTTCGTCCTTTAAGAAAACCGTATGCGGCGATGGATCTTCGGGTTCGTCCCATTCGGTGGTCTGATACGACGTCCTCTCAAAACGATTTCCCGGATTGCTCGCTGCTCCCCGCCCCTTCAGATCCATGCGTTAATTTAGCCACAAGTCGTTATAATTTCCCCGGTAATGAATCATGCCGAACATCTTGTCGAACTCGGCCGCGACTTTCACAGGCGCGGATGGGTTCTGGGCACGAGTGGAAATTTCAGCGCCGTCATCACGCCTGAACCTCTGCGCATCGCGATTACCGCAAGCTCGGTCGACAAGGGCCGCCTGACTGCCGAGCAGATTCTGGAAATCGGCGCGGATGCCCATATCCTGAAACCCTCGGCGGGAAAGCCATCCGCAGAAACGCTCCTTCATATTGCAGTGGTTCAAACGCTCGGAGCGGGCGCGGTTCTGCATACACACTCGGTTTGGAGTACGATTCTTTCCGACTACCATGCCGGCAGCGGCGGTTTTTTTGTCGAAGGTTATGAAATGTTGAAAGGCCTGAATGGCGTCGGCACGCATGAGCACCGCGAATGGCTGCCGATTCTCGAAAACAGCCAGGACATGCAAGCGCTCGCCGGCGAAACGAAGCAGGTTATCGAACGGAATCCCGGGATTCATGGTTTTCTCATTCGCAGGCACGGACTCTATACGTGGGGAAAGGACTTGACCGAGGCCGC
Organism: uncultured Solibacteraceae bacterium; assembly: GCA_964633285.1. Lineage (GTDB taxonomy): Bacteria > Acidobacteriota > Terriglobia > 20CM-2-55-15 > 20CM-2-55-15 > 20CM-2-55-15. Next base: position 91,084 of record CAZWGA010000010.1, read on the forward strand.
GCGCCATGTCGAAATTCTGGAATTCCTGCTCGAATCCGTCGGACGCAGGCAAATGATGGAACCGCAATATTAGAAGGAGATGTCGCTATGGCCACACTTCGAATACCTGAAGAGAATCGGACGATTACCGGCAAGGCAGCCGTTGCGGATTACCTCGGCAAGATTGGAATTGAATACGATGTCTGGGAACCGGCGCATCCGCTGACAGCGGAGTCCACCCAGAATGACATCCTGCAGGCCTATGGGGCCGAAATCGACAAACTCAAGGCGGCCGGCGGATACGTGACAGCCGATGTCATCAACGTACACTCTCAAACTCCCGGACTGGATGCCATGCTCGCCAAATTCAGCCGCGAACACTGGCACGACGAAGATGAAGTGCGCTTCATCGTTCAAGGCCGCGGGCTCTTTCACGTGAATCCGAAGACGTCGCCGGTCGTGGCTATTGAAGTCGAGGCCGGAGATCTTATTCGAGTTCCGCGCGGTACGTTGCACTGGTTCGACCTCTGCACGGACAAACAGATTCGTTGCATCCGCCTCTTTCAGGATCCCTCAGGCTGGACGCCCTGGTACACCGAAAGCGGAGTGGACGATAAGTTCGAAGCCGTGTGCTTCGGACGCGCTTTCGTTGCGTGATGCCGGCGCGAGGCATTCTCCTCGATATTGAAGGAACGACGACTCCGATTACGTTCGTCTACGATGTCCTGTTTCCTTATGCGCGGCAACAAGCCGCCAACCACCTTAAAAATGCGGACCTGACTCTTCTGAAAACGGAATACGACATCGATGTTCGCAGCGGCGCGAATCCTCCACCCTGGACTTCAGAACCTCTCGCCTATCTGCACTGGTTAATGGATCAGGATCGAAAATCGACGGCGCTCAAAACACTGCAGGGAGAGATCTGGCTGGCCGGTTATCAAAACGGCCAGTTGCATGGCGAAGTGTTCCCCGATGTGCCTCCTGCTCTGGAACGATGGCACGAACAACATATCGACATTCGTATTTTTTCTTCGGGAAGCATTCTGGCCCAGCGCCTTCTGTTCTCGAGCACTCGAGAAGGCGATCTCACTCGATTTCTCAACGGATATTTCGATACGACCACCGGCCACAAACACGCCGCCGAAAGTTACGCATCGATTGCCGGCACGTTCGGACTTTCCGCTTCGGACATTCTTTTCATATCGGATGTCACTCGCGAGCTCGATGCGGCGCACTCCGCCGGGGTGAAGACGCTGCTGTGCATCCGTCCGGGCAACCATCCACAGCCGCCGCATACCCACGAGACGATTGCGAACTTCGAGGGTATCTGAAGTGTCAGACCCTTGCTTTACCAGTTTTTTGGGTCTGACACGGAATCTAAAAAAAGGCGAGCGCGAAAACCCGCCCGCCTTACATCAAATACGGATGTGAGTCAGATCACCATCGCCGGTGTCCCGGACGGACGTAGTAAACGCGCTCATGACGGTACGAACCGTAAATGGCAGCGCTGACGATCCTGCCCGTGGCGTTGATCGCAGCCGCCCCCAATATCACCGAAGGTGAATAGACGGGAGCCACGACTACCGGCGCAGGCGTCGTGTAGACGACTGTCGCCGGAACCGGTTGTTGGTAGATCACCATCGGCGGCTGTTGATAAATCACCGCCGGCGGTTGGGATTGAACAGCAATCGGCGCCTGCTGAACGGGCGGAGGCGACGGCGGCAGCGCGTTCAAAAGCCAAACGCCTGTCGCCTGGTCGTAACATGCCCAACCTTGCGAAGCACCCTCCGGAGTGGAGTACTGCGCCGGCGCCGGGCAAGTGAAACTTTGCATTCCACCTGTGGCCGCCGGAACGTACGCTCCGTTTACTCGCTGTCCATTGATGATGACCTGTTGTGGGATTCGGTTTTGCACCACCTGCGTCTGCGAAAAACCCTGCGCCGAAAAACCAAGCACAAGGCTCGACAGCAAACCGGCGGATGCAAGTCGTTTTATTTTCACGACTACCTCCTTAACCCATACGGGTCGTGCCTTTGGACGGCGGTTCGCGAAAATCGTCATGTGCCGGGACGCTTCTTTTACACTCTCAGTGCGTCATGGCGTAAATGATGAAGTTCATGCCAAGCCGGTATGCCTGACCGGTGTACTTCTGCGGATAGCAGCCGAGATCGGCGTATTCCCATGCGTCGCCAAGATCGGAATTATAGGTGACGACAACCATCAGGCGGCCATTGTCATCGGAAATGCCATAGACCCGGGGCTCAGTGTCATCGGCGCGCTCCCAGGTTGGACCGCCGTTGCAGCCCGCGTACTGTCCCGGTATCTGAATGATTTCGTCGATATCGAAGAATGTGTGAAACACGGGATGTGACAACGGCAGAACTTCCATACGCCGTTCCGGCAGCACGCGTCTCATTTCATATTCGAAGTTTGCTTTTTCGCGAAGTCCCCAGAAATCGTCGGCATGAATGAAGCCGCCACGCTTGAGGTATTCGCGAAGCCGCAGCACTTCTTCATCGGTCAATTCCATGCCTCCGGGTTCGACGATATAGGCATACGGATACTTGAAGAGGTCGGGATCCGTGATTCGAATCATGTTGGGATTGGGAAAAACCCGCAGATTCGTCAACCGCTGGATGCCGCCCATATATTTACAATCCGCGCCGGGACTGTCCATCGACCAACCCAAACCCTGCGGGGGAAAAAAATTACCGCCGCCAAATTCCGGACACCGATAATTCTTCGGAACGAAGCGGCCCCACCCTCGCACGCCATTTTCGGAATAGGCCAGCCGTGTGAAGTAATACTCGGGTGGTTCGTCGGTGGGGGAGTCCGCCAAGGCGATGACCATCAACACGCCAATGATGGGAAGAACTACCAGAACCACGGCAAGCCTTTTCATCGTCCCGCATTCTATCCGATAATCGGCCGCGGATCGCTGCAGTCCCATCGGTCCTGATTTGTCTGAAGCCGCTACCAGGACAACGGATTTGACGTTATTCCGGCGACTGTGACAGTGACATCGCCGTGTACCGCCGTGTCTGGGATTCGGATCTGTAATTGAGTTTCGCCGGCCGAAAGCACCGTGGCGGTCACCATTCCTCCGGAGGCTGCGGAAAACTTCACTTCATTGTTGGCAGGAGTGACGATATCGAATCCCGCGCCCTCAAGGACAACGATATCGCCAGGCCCGCCGCCACCCCAGAGGTCCGACAATTGAACCGCACAGGACAAGCCGCGAATCGCGATCATTCGGCCATTACTCGTTTGACCGCCAACGATAACCTTCACAGGTCCGCAGATCGCATCATCCGGCGCCGTTACGGCAAGGTTCTGGGAACTCGCAGCGGTCACTGCAGCCGCCACAGTACCCGCCGCACTCTTGAAGAGCACGGTGTTGTTCATTGGCATTGGATCGAAACCGAGGCCGTTCAGCAAAAGAGCAGTTCCCGGCAGAACGTTGAAGAAAGGAGTCAGCGTCGCAAACATCAGCGGTGTAGCCGTGCCGCTCACTTGCAAAGGGAATACGCGACCGCCGACTGGTACATCGAGACGATAGACCTGGAGGGGACCGCTCACGGCGTTTGCAGGAACGCTCACAGTCAAACTGGTCGCTGAGACCTGATTCGGAGCGACACGGACAGTGGCGCCGTCGCTGGTCCTGAACAGCACCACATTGTCCGGCGCATTCGCTCCGAATCCGGTTCCCGTGATTGTCAGGTCGCTTCCCGCGGACGCGGGTGAAGGGGAGACGGAACTGATCGCGGGAATTGTCATGTTTGGGTTCGCTCGCCCCACGAACAGCGCGAGCGTCAATGCGTCTCCTATATTGACTCCACCGTTTAAATTGATGTCACCGGTGGCCGGCACCAGCGGTGGATTCCTGATGCCTCCGGCAGTCAAGGCGAGCACGAGTGCATCGCCGATGTTGACCGTTCGGCTTCCATTAATATCGCCGCGTTCGATCATCTGCAAAGGTACAGCATTCGAAACAAACGGGCCCGGATCGGTCACTTTGACATCCTGCGATCCTGCGGACAACGCCGCAGTGGATACGAGCGCCGTTAGCTGTGAGTCGCTGATTCTTGTGGTTGTCAGATTATTTCCCGCGACCGATACAACAGCGCCCGGCACAAAGTTTGCTCCGTTGACTGTCAAGGTGAACGGCGCGCCAAAAATCGGTGCCGATGCCTGGCTGAGTCCCGAAGGATTGGCATTCAGCGCGTTGATCGCCGGACCGACAAAAAGACTCAACGTGTACTCACCGGTTTGGGCGGGCAATGTGGAAGTCGTGGCTTCCGCGAAGTATGTTCCCGCATTGAGCGTTGCGTGAATACGAGCGTTGGAATTCCCGCCGCTGTCATCGTCTTCGGCGATTACTGTTCCATCACTGGATATCAGATATGCGTAGGCATCAAATACCGTGGATTGTTCTATGAGTGTTACATCCTGGGAACTACTTAATGTGAACTGGTAACGGTCGGCATAGCGGCCGGGACGCAGAGCGGACTGTGCACTCGCGGACGTAAACGACCGCGTGATCGGAGTTCCGGAAGAAATCACGCCTGGATTGGCCACGGTGAAACCTGTGAACGGCTGCGATGTGCCTGCCGACGTTGTAACAGTGACTGTCCGCACACCCGCAGATGCCGAAGTCGCAACGGCGATTGAGACTTGAATATTTGTGGGCGTGCTGTTGGACACCACGTCAGCTGTGACGCCGCCGGTGCCGCTGAATGTCACGGCCGCGGCGCCGGACAGATCTGCACCCGTCAATGTTGCTATTCTTACGAGGCCTCTTACACCCGACGCCGGAGCGATCGAGGTAATTGCAGGAACCACAACCCGGAAAGCATTGTTCGGCGGCGACGTTCCAGCGGACGCCGTGACGGTAATTGCGCGAACTCCTGCCGCGGCGGTTGAGGAAATCGAAATCGACACCGGAAGACTGAAGTCGGTGCCGCCCCCAAGAACGACTCCCGTTACGCCCGTGCCGCTGAAGTTGACTGCGGTGGCGCCGGACAGGTTCGATCCTTGTATGGTTGCGTTGAAAGTTGTACTGCGCCCGCCGACTGAAGGCGTAATCGACAGGATCCCTGGAATAGAGTTGTCGGAGATTTTCGCGATGAATTCATCATACGAACCCTGAGTCATTGATTGGAACGGATTGACCGTGGGTAGAACATCCGGGCTTGTCACGCCGGCAATGTAGGCATTACCCGAAGCATCGACTGCGATCGTATTCACACCATTCGCAAAGTAAGTGGAGTACAGCAAGGTAGACCCAGAAGTATCGACTTTCGTTACGAAGCCGTTTCCGCCGGTTTGAATCGGATTCACGATTGGAAAATTGGTCGAGCCGGTGTGGCCTGCAACGTACGCGTTTCCGAACGCGTCTACAGCGATGCTGTTTCCCTGCTCATCCCGGTCGCCTCCGAGGTAAGTCGAATAAACCAACGCGAACCCTCCCGCGTTAAGCACGGTCACAAAAGCGTCTGAACTGCCCCCGCCGTTGGCAATCTGCAGCGGATTCTTTGTGGGAAAGTTGATCGAGGATGTGGAGCCCGTCACATACGCATTTCCGGACGTATCGACCGCTAGGCCAAAGCACTGGTCGTATCCGGAGCCGCCGAGATACGTGGAGTAGATCAACGCGCCTTGTGAATCCAGCTTCGCCACGAAAGCATCGCTCATGCCGCCGTTGGAGTATTGAAATGGATTCTGGACGGGCAAATTTGTCGAATATGTGGTGCCCGCGATGTACACATTTCCTGCGCCATCGACAGTGATATCACGACCTTCCTCGATCCCGTTGCCTCCGAAGTAAGTCGAAAACAACAACGCGGAACCCGTTCCATTCAGCTTGACGACGAAAACATCATCGCTTCCAGCGTTGGCCGGCTGCATGGCATTTGCCGTTGGAAAATCGATTGAGGAAGTACCACCGACGATGTAGGCGTTTCCTATCGAGTCCGCAGCGATCTCATCACCGTAGTCGTAAGCGGAACCGCCAAGATACGTCGAGTAGACCAATGCCGAGCCGGACGCATTCAGTTTCATCACGAAGGCATCACGAGGTCCGGCAAGAGCCGGTTGAAGTGCGTTTACGACTGGAAGATTGGTCGAAAGAGTCTGGCCTGTCACATAGACATTTCTCGCCGGATCGATGGCTATACCGAAGGCGAAGTCATCACCGGTTCCTCCCAGATACGTGGAATAAATCAATGCCGAGCCGGATGCATTCAACTTGGAAACGACGATATCTTCGTCGTCGCGATTGTGCGTTTGCAGCGGATTTGCTGTGGGAAATTCCCTCGAAAACGTATGGCCCGCCACATACATATTGCCGTCGGAGTCTACTGCGATACTGGCGGCGCCATCCGCCGCTTTGCCGCCGAGGTAAGTCGAATAGACCAACACAGGATCAATCACCAAAGGCTGCCGCACGTCATAGTCGCCAAGCTTGAAACTCACCTCGCGGCTCTCAAGCAACACGAACTCTGCCGAGATTTGCCGTTTCCGGCCGCGCACCATTTGATAAGCCACTGGTTTGTGCAACCGTATCTCTTCGTCACCTTCTTTGAGGACAAGATCGCCGTGAGGATCCAGCAGAATTTGCGAGGTTCCTTCAAAGGCCAGGTGAATGGCGCTTGAATCGGCGCGCGGAGCAAGAACGAAATCGTATTCGAGTTCACGGCCGTTGCCGTAATACAACAAGTCCACTCCCGGATAGACGCGGCTAAATCGGACCTTTGCATATGTCGGAACGTTCGTGCGCCATTTCGAAGGATCGTTGCCGATGAAATAATTCGTCTTCCCCGCTAACTCTTCCACACCCCCGGCAACGGCCCCACGGCTGCCCCCTCTCAACTGCATGCGCACGACAGATGGGGATCGGGCGTCTCCATCTCTTTTTTTAAGAACGAGCGCAGCTTCGGTTGATTTCAGGAAGAGGCCATACCCCGGTCCCCGCGAAACAAACCCAGCGGACTCGCCGCCCGCTGCCGCCCTTGGTTCAAAACTGAGTGGGATTCTTCCTAACGCATCATCCAATCGAGCATCGGTGTGCGCAAGACGGAAGGGCACCCGGGGAATCGACTCGGGGGCGATGCCATGGCCAGAGAGAACGCCAATCGCCGTCACAAGGAACGCAACAGCTCGATGCCGAGCGGCGCGTAAACCAGATTTCATTTCAAGGCGGCCAACACTCTTGCGGGCGTCATCGGAAACCGGTTCATCCTTACACCTGTTGCATCAAAAAACGCATTCGCAATCGCGGCGGCAGCGGCTGCCATCACTTCTTCGCCCGCGCCTGTCGATCGTTCATTCATTCGCTGCACCACAATCGGTGTGACCTCGGGACATTCCTCAAAGCGCAGGATCGGATAACTGTTCCAATCCAGGCTCGTGACATTGGTGGTATTGAACGTCACTTCTTCTTTCAGCATCCGGCTGACTGTCTGAACCAGTTGTCCGCTGATCTGGTTCTCGACATTTCCCGGATTGACAACCAATCCTGCATCGATCGCGCCATAAAGATGCTTCACAACAATCCGTCCCGTATCTTTGTGAACTTCGATTTCCGCAACCGCGCCTCCATAGGATGCCAGATGCGTTCCCACGCCGATTCCGCGCCCCACAACGAGCGTGGCGTTCGACAAATTTGAAGCTGCGCGGCGCGGACTCCAGTTTGCCGCCCGAGCGGCGGCGTTGAGAACTCCCAGCCAGCGCTCATCTTTGATGTTGCGCTGTCGAAAGACGTACGGATCCTGTCCCGATAAAAACGCAAGTTGATCGATGGCCTGTTCCGATGCAAATGAAAAAGCCAGATCGAGAGGCGAGCGAAGCCACGCTCCTTTGAGGTAAGGCAGCCCGTTCACGCGATGATTCACGAGCTTCAGATTGGGAATGTCATACATCGATCCCAAAGTAAGCGGATTGATTCCCTGCGCCCCGACGCCGGGACGCTCCGCGGGCTGCGCGCCCGTGAGCTGTTCGGACGTTTCCGTGGTAATCCAGCTATGCTGCCAGCCGTGATATTCGTATCCGACGATCCGGCCATCGGCATCTGCAGCCGCCCGTACTTCTCCGGCATGCGCGGGTCCGTAGTTATCCCAACCGTGCTCATCCCATCGCATGAACTGAACGCGTACCGGTTTGCCCGCGGCTTGCGACAGAATTGCAGCGGACTGCGCGGCGTCATCGTGACAACTGTGACCATAGGTACCGGCGCCTTCGAAGTAACGCACGCGCACCTGGGTGGGTGTCAGCTTCAGAACGCGGGCGAGGTTCGTCCGCAGGCCATAGATATCCTGAGTGGAGCAGATCACGATGGCGGCCGAGGACGTGACGTCGGCAATCGCGCAATTCGGCCCAAATGGGGCGTGCGCCTGATAAGGCGCGTGGCAGGTTTGTGAAACCACGTGTTTGGCTTCGCCCAAGGCCTTCGATACATCCCCGCGCTCCCGGACAACCGTCGCGGGTGCGTCGCTGGAGCGCATGCTTTCGTAGAGCGCGTCGCTGCCCGGCAAGCTGGGCGTGGTATCCCACGTCACTTTCAGATCGCGAGCTGCACGAACCGCATCCCATTCCTTCTCCGCAACAACGCCTATAAAGTCGCCGCGCCGCACGACACGCGCACCCGGGATGCTGCGAATCGAAGTTTCATCCACGTTCACGATCTTCGCGCCGGCGCCGTACGCGCTCTGCCCACGCGGCCGGACAACGCGGCCATGCAGCATTCCATCCCTCTTGATGTTCTGCATGTAGAAATAGCTGCCGCTGACTTTTTCCGGGACGTCTTTTCGCGCGGGAGAGGATCCGATGATTTTATATTCCGAAACCGGTTTCACGGGACCGGAGCCCGTAAAAGAAATGTTGAAGCGCTTGTCACCGATCAGTTCCCCGTACGTGACGGAACGATTCGGGCTGTCTTTCACGGAGACCACGCCTTTCGATACCGTGAGGCGCTCAACGGGCGCGTCGAGTTTCTTCGACGCCATTTGAAGAAGAGCAAGGCGCGCTTCAGCAGCAGCGGCCCGAACCTGCGGACCGCCTCTTGCAACAGAAGCGCTCGAATAGGTGCCGCCCTGATTCGGCGTCAGGGTCGTGTCGAGGTGCGTCGATTTCACCTGGCTCATGTCGAGATCCAGTTCTTCAGCGGCGATCTGAAGCAACGCCGTCGAAGCTCCCTGCCCGAGTTCCGCGAAACCAATGTGAACTTCAGCCGTGTTATCAGACAGGATGGAGAACCAGGTGTCGATAAGCCGCGCATCGGGCGTGCCCGCCTGCGCGGGCGCAATCTGACCGGTCAGCGTCTGCCGCAGGCTCAATCCGATCACCAGCGCGCCACCACTGGTCTTGAGAAAGTCGCGGCGCGTACTCATTTCGGCACCGCCTTCATCGCGCGCGATGCGCGCTGAATCGCTTTGATGATCCGTGGATACGTTCCGCAGCGGCAGAGATGTCCGTTCATCGCCCTGCGGATTTCCGTTTCACCGGGCGACGCATTCTTCGATAGAAGGTCCGAGGCCTTCACGATCATGCCGTTGAAACAGTATCCGCACTGCACGGCCTGCTCTTCGATCATTGCCTGCTGCACCGGATGCAGCGGCGGCGGAAAGTTGAGTTTTTTCTGCGATGCGTACCATGCAGGCAGGCCTTCCAGTGTTGTTACCGGCTTGCCTTCAACCGCGGAAACCGGAGTCATGCAGGAGCGTTTCTCGACGCCATCGATAAGAACAGAACACGAGCCGCATTGCCCGAGTCCGCATCCGAAACGCGGGCCATGTAAATCCAGTTCGTTTGAAAGCAGGTAGAGCAGAGGCGTATCCGGCGCGGCTTCCAGGGTGACGGCACGATCGTTGACTCTGAATTTATGTAGCGCCATTTGTTGCTGTGTTACTGGACGTCCTTCAGATATCTCTCACCCCAGGAAAGCATCTCATACAGAACGTGCTCGATCGTTTCCTTCGCCTGATAACCATGCGCTTCGGCCGGCAGCATGACCAGACGCGCCGTGGCGCCGTTGCCGCGAAGAGCCTGATACAGGCGTTCGGACTGAATTGGAAACGTTCCGTTGTTGTCGTCGGCTTCACCGTGGATCAGGAGAATGGGACTTTTGATTTTGTCGGCATACATGAATGGCGACATCTGCAGGTACGTCTCCGGCGCTTCCCACAATGTTCGTTCTTCGCTTTGGAAACCGAAAGGCGTCAGAGTGCGATTGTAGGCGCCGCTTCGCGCGATACCGGCTCGAAAGAGGTTCGAATGAGCCAGAAGATTCGCGGTCATAAACGCGCCATAACTGTGGCCCGCGACGCCAACGCGTTTCGGATCCGTGACACCCATTTCAGCAGCTTTGTCGATGGCGGCTTTGGCGTCCATCACGATCTGCTGAATGTAAGTATCGTTGACCACGTTGAGTGCGCCCACGACCGGCATGGCCGCGTTATCCAAAACGGCATAGCCCTGGAGCGCAAAAAACAATTCCGAGGCTCCCGAGACCGAGGTGAACCGCGATGGCGATCCGCTGACCTGCGATGCAGTCTCCGCGTCATTGTACTCGTACGGATATGCCCAGATCAGTGTGGGAAGGCGCGTGCCTTCCTTGTAATCCGGCGGAAGATAGAGCGTGAACGACAACTGCACGCCATCGGGGCGTTTGTAAGTCACGAGCTGCTTCCGGACCTTCCTCAGTATCGATGCAGGATCCGTGTACTTCGTGAATGCCTGCGCCGGGCCCGACCGGGAATGCACAAAATAATTCGGCGGATCGACGGTGGTTTCATGACGCGTCATAAACTGCGAGGCATCTTCGCTCAGCAGTCCGGCAAAAACTTCATATGTTCCGGGCGCACTGCGGAACAGACGTTCGGGCTGCGCGGTTCGAAGATTGAACCGGTCGAAGAATGGAAGATCACCCTGCGGTGAAGCGCCTTCGCCCTGCAGATAAATCCAGTCGCCATTTTGAACGATCACTCGCTGTCCCGTCGGCGTCGTGCGCGTCACCGGCGTGCCCGGATCACGATACTTGTCCTGAGTGTCCCGATTCCAGATTTCTCTGGCGGCTCCGGGATTATCGATATTGACCAGGAATGAGCGCGTCCGTTTTTTCTGCCGGTCGGTCTCGGTAATCAAAGCCAGGCGATCTTTCTCAATCCAGGCGATGCTGGACATTCGTTGTTCGGTCTTGAACAACTCTGCGGGAGCACCGGTAAAAGGCGCTTTCAATGTAACGATCTTGTCCCGGGATGGAACGCGCTTCGCAGGATTTCCGTCATCGAGCGCTTCGGCCCAGACCAGCGTCGAAGGTTCCGACGGCTGCCATTGAACGCCGCGAGGACCCGTCCTCACACCGCCAATCGGAACCTTGTCGGCAATCGGCAGGTCTGCAACCTTATAAACAGGTTTCCCTGTCGCATCCCACACTTCGATCAGCCGCGGAAACTGCTGCGCGGGTTGTAAATAGGAATAAGGGCGATGGAGCATGGACGCGATGATGAACTTGCCATCCGGAGAAGCGTCGGTGTTCACGAAGATCGCCGGTTTCCCGATAGCGGTGACCTTGTCGCCATTCAGGTCGACAGACGCAAGTTGTGAAGTCGTGTAGTAATCCCAGAGCTTCTCATCGTGCGGCGTTTGCAGCATGTCCTCGTAGGTCCGCGTGGGGCCGGCGTTGCCGGAAGTCTCCTGAACATTCGGCCCCGGCGGAACCGGCGGCGCTACCGGCGGCTTGCCTCTGCCCGCGGGCACAAGCTGGACAAGCAGTGTGTGGTTTCCTGTCCAGCTCAGGGCATCGCCGTACGCAGCATTAATAGTGACGCCGGAAATTTTCCGAATCCTGGCCGTTGCCGCATCGCCGGTCCAGAGCTCGATGCCGCTCGCTGTCGTATTGGTGAATGCAAACTGCTTTCCATCGGTATTCCACTGTGGCCGCGAAGGCTTCGCATTCGCGGGAAGCGCAACTTTCACTTCGGATCCGTCGGAGATCTTTTTTACGGTGATTGAAACGACGTATTGCGCGCGGTGCGGACCATTCGTCGCCGGATTGATTCGCTGACCGGCCAGCCGGAGCATCGGTGCGGCAACATCAGCAATAGGTGGATAGCGCTGCGGAACGGTGAGCAGCACAAAATCCTTCGATGGACTGATCGTCGCATCTGGAGGCAGGGGCGCGTTCAAAACATCGAGCACGGCCTGCGGGGGTTTTTTGTAAGTCTCCTCGGCGGCGACGGGGACGGCGAGAATAGATATCGATATCAAAGTAAGGATTCGTTTCATCATAGGCACCGATATTCCTCCTCACACGTGGTGCTGTCAAGAACACTAATGCCAATCGCGGCCCCCGTGGCATAATGTGCGCGGGCGTTTTCCTCAATTACAATTTTGTGGGTGAATCCATGAAAAACGTGTTCGCGTTATTTCGTGACTTATCGGCGCTGCTCCTCGTGCTGCTGGCGGCTTCAGGGGCTTTCGGTCAGGCAACTACCGGAGGTGGCGGTCAGACGTCATCGCAAGGCAACTCGACAGGAAATCAACAGTCGGGCGGACGCCAAACCACAACACAGCAGCCCACCAACCAGAACAATCAATCGCAGCCGTTGAACGGGACGCCGCGTCCGGTATTTCTCAGCGGCAACGTCAGGTTGAGCGACGGAACGATTCCGCCGGCCAGCGCCGTTATCGAACGCGTCTGCAACGGTGTGGTGCGGCCTGAAGCGTACACCGACGGCAAGGGCAATTTCAGTTTCATTGTGGGCAGCCAGAATTCCGCAGCCATTGCCGATGCCAGTGTTTCAGGCGATCCGTTCAGCACCGCCGGAGCCTCGCAAACCGGATTCACGGCAACCAATCTTGTCGGCTGCGAAATCCGGGCCAATCTCGCCGGATTTTTGTCCGATTCAGTCATTCTTGGTTTTCGCGGAGTCCTCGACGATCCGCAGATCGGCACGATTCACCTGCGCCGGCTCGCGAATGTCGATGGATTTACGTTCAGCATCACGAGTTCGGTTGCGAACAAGGACGCGCAAAAGGCCTATGAAAAAGGCCTGGCCAGCATGAAGAAGCAAAAATGGGCGGATGCCGAAACCGAATTAACTCGTGCCGTGACCGCTTATCCAAAATATGCGGTCGCATGGTATGAACTGGGACGGGTTTTTCAGGAACAGAAGAAGTTCGACGAAGCCCGGCACGCCGAGGAAGAAGCGATCAAGATCGATCCGAAATACATCAATCCCTACGGTCAGCTCGCGGTGCTGTCGGCAATGCAGCAAAAGTGGGATGACCTTCTTCAATACACTTCGCAGATGTTGAAGCTGAATCCCTTCGTGGCGCCCGAAATTTATTTCTACAGCGCGGTGGCGAATTACAACCTCAAGAAGATGGATGATGCGGAAAGCCGCGCGCGTGAAGCAGCCAAGCGCGACACGCAGCACAAGGTTCCGCGGATCAATCACCTTCTCGCGCTGATCCTCGCGGACAAACATGAATACAAAGACGCCGCTGAAAACATGCGGTTGTATTTGAAGTTCAGTCCGAATGCGCCCGATGCCGCCGTGGTTCAAAAGCAACTGGCGGAATACGAAGAAAGACAATAGCGGAAAATTCGCAGCATTTGAGAGTGGAGAACCCAATATTTGAGATCTAATAATTAAAGGGACGCACCCTCGAATTCAGCCTCTAATTATTCATTAGCTTCTTCAAGAGATCCGCGGTGTCCTGATGCACATCGATTCTCTGGCCGCCGCGGCTGTTTCCACCGGCCTTACCCAGCGCCGACTCGACCGGCGTGTTTCCACGGTTATCCTTCGCATCAAGCCTTGCGCCATGTGCGGCGAGATATTTCACAACATCATTCCAACCCCAGAAAGCGGCGCCGTGCAGCGGAGTCCTTCCCTGAGGGTCGGCTGAGTTGATGTCCGCCCCGGCCTTAAGAAGAAGTTCGAGCGAAGCGATGGATCGTTGTTGAACATCTTCAGTCGTGAACCATCCACGGGTATCCGCATCGACGGAACCGACGCCGGCAGCCGCAAGAATTGGAGTGAAGCCACGGGTATTGACGAGACTTGGATTGGCGCCATGTTTGAGCAGCAGATCGATGGCGGATGCATCGAGACCCTTCGCGGCGCGCAGCAACGGTGTTGTCCCGATCGTCAGCATGCCGTCAACACCACGATCGGCGCCAAGATTCCGGTACGGCGGCAGCAGCTTCAGTTGAGCGTTCGGATTGGCTCCCTTGTTCAACAGCATTTCGATGATCTGCAGGCTCGTTGTTTCATCCAGCGAAGGACGATCGGGACGCCCGCCGTGCGGAATGGTGTTCACATCCACGGCGGCGTATAGCGGCGATTGTCCCCACCAGTCCCATTTGTTGACGTTCGCGCCCTTGCCGATCAAGTAAGCCGCCACATCAAAATGCATATTCAGGACGGAAAGAAGCAGCGGAGCGACGCCTTCCGGATCGGCGAGATCGATGTCGGCTCCGCCTTCAAGCAGAACCTTCGCGCATTCCAGACAGCCCTGGCGGGCTGTATAAAGCAACGGCGTCAGACCGCCCGCAGGACGCGCAATCGCGCGCGCTTCCGCTGTCACCTGCCGTTCCCAATTGTTGATATGCGATCGAGCATTGACATCTGCGCCATGCGAAACGAGTTCTTTCACCATCGCCGGCTGGCTTTCGGCGGCAGCCCACATCAGCGCGGTTTGTTCGCGAAATTGTTCGACGGCATTCACGTTCGCGCCGTGATCGAGCAGTAACCGGGCGGCCCTCACATTACTGGTCCGAGCCACGATCATCAGCGTGGTCTGGCCGTCCGCATTTGGCGATTCGACGTCCGCGCCGGCTTTCAAAAGTTTCTCGAGAATAGAAACATTGCCGTTAAGCGCAGCTTCCGACATCGGCGTCGATCCGTAATCGTTCCTCGCTTTGACATTCGCTCCCGCCTGGATCAACCGGCCGGCTAATTCGACATCGTCCTTTTGGACGGCCCAATGCAGCGCCGTCGTGCCGTCGGCCTCCGGCACATTGACATCGATTTTCCGGTCAAGCATTTTCAGCGCGGCCGCGCGATCGCCGGATTTCACGGCATCAACCAGAGGCGGCGTACCGGCAAGAAGAAACGAAATGATGATGTGCAGCATAGATTCCTACAGTTCCGCCATTTTTCCTGTGCTGTCGCCGAGTGTGTCTCCGGGTACTCCGGCACGATCCAACAGCGTCAGCAGAAGATTTGCGAGGGATGTGCGATCGGGATACTTCAGGTGCCGGCCGCCTTTGATTCCCTTCCAGCCCGAAATCACGGCCGAGGGCAAAGGTTCATGATTGTGCGCATTGCTGTTGCTCATGTTGCTGCCGAACAGGAAAATCGAATGATCCAGCATCGATCCATCGCCGTCGGGCATCTTCTGAAGCTTCGCCACAAATTTCGCAAACACGCTCGCATTGTAGGTCTGGATTTTGGCGCAGCTATCCATTCGCCTGGGATCATTCTGATGATGCGAGACGGGATGAAATGCGTCGGAGACTCCAATGTGGTTATAGGTCATGTTGCTGACTTCGGCAGCCATCATGAACGAAAAGATACGCGTCAGATTGGCCTGATACGCGAGCGCGACCATGTCGAACATCAAATTCAAACGTTCATCGAGCGCAGGCGTTCCCGGAGGCACGTTCGGCAGGTCGAGTTTCGACAGATCGTGCTCTTCCATTTTCTGAACACGCCGCTCGACTTCACGAACGCTTTCAAGATAGTCGCCGAGGACTGCGCGATCCTGTGGATCCAGTTTCCGCTGGATTTCACCGGCTTCTTCGGCAACGAGGTCGAGGATGCTCGCATATTGTTTCGCGAGCATCTTGCGCTCTTTCGGCGTATCGCCCTGGCCGAACAAACGCTCGAAAAGCTTCCTTGGGTTGTACTCCATGGGAAGCGGTGTGGATGGAGTGCGGAACGAGATTGTTCCCGCATAGCTGCATCCGAAATTGCGATCGCAGGCGCCGCCCGATCCGCCGCCTTCAACGGCGACTTCAATCGACGGGAGCGGCGTGTCCTGGCCGATATGCTTCGCGGCAATTTGATCCGCCGTCACGCCGCCATAAGGATCCTGAGTCTCGCGCGGCCTCACGCAGCTTAACCATGTACCCGGCGACAGCGCGTGCACCGGCCCGAACGCCTGCTTGTTCGCGAGCCCGCTCACAATTGTCAGTTGCTTGCGGAATGGCTCGAGCGGTTTAAGGATCGGCGTGATCTCGAAGTCCGCGCCTTCCTTTGCAGGAGTCCACCGATCCATGATGGCGCCGTGCGGGAAGTAAATGAATCCCATGTGAGGCGATGGCTTCGCCCCGGTCTGCGCCATACCTGTCGCCGCGGGAATCATTGCATCCAGAAGCGGCAACCCGATTGCAACACCGGCGCCGCGAAGAAATGTGCGGCGTGAAAGATGTTTTTTCGCAATGAACATGTCTCTCCTCATTAATTGCTCGATATTTTTTCCATCCGTTTCATTTGAAACGGCGCGCTTTTCACAATCCCCAGAACAATTGCCGAGAATCGATAGTCGTCTTTTGAAGCATCGCGCACGATCTTTCGAATGGCCGGCATGTCGTAGTACTCCACGGTACGGCCGAGTGCATAAGTCATCAGCTTTTCCGTCAGCGTCTGAACGAATTGTTCGGGATGCTTCAAGAGCGCACGCCGCAGATCGACCGGTCCCGTCACTGCAGTTCCATCCACGAGTTTGCCCGAAGCATCAATTGCATTCCCCGCGAAGACATCCTTCGTACGCCACGCTCCGATAGCGTCAAAGTTTTCGAGCGAGAAGCCCAATGGATCCATCACGCCATGACATGCGTTACAGGAAGGATTCGCTCGATGCTTTTCCATGATTTCCCGAACCGTCTTCGCCTTCTCGCCTTCTTTGTTTTCCTTGAAGCCTTCGACATCCGGAGGCGGCGGCGAGGGCGGCGTGCCCGAAATGTTTTCCAGAACCCATGCTCCCCGAAGGACCGGAGCAGTCCGGTTTGGATACGACGTTGTCATCAGCACTGCGCCTTTGCCGAGCAATCCAAAACGATTCGGGTCCTCCAGCGTGACACGGCGGAAGCGCTCTCCACGAACATTGGGAACGCCGTAGTGCAGTGCGAGCCGTTCATTAAGAAATGTATAGTTCGCCGTCAAAAGCTCCGTGACGTTGCGGTCTTCGCGCACCACGCTGTCGACAAACAATTCCATCTCGCGCTTCAGGGCATCGCGCAGACTCTCGTCGAAGTTCGGAAATTGAACCGCGTCCGGATCGATCTCATCGATGTTCCGGACCTTCAACCACTGGAACGCAAAATTAGTCACAAGAGATTTCGATTTCGGGTCCCCGAGAAGCCTGCGTACCTCGGTCTCAAGAGTCTTCGGCGATTTCGGGTCGGTCAGCTTTCCCTGCGAAGCAGCGTTGAGCAATTCGTCGTCGGGCAACCGGCTCCAGAGAAAGAACGAGACGCGCGACGCCAGGTCTACATCGGTGATCCGGTAACTCGAACCGGCTGTGATTTTGTCCGGCGCGGCCTCCGCGCGATATAGAAACTTCGGGCTCGACAAGATCGCCGTCAAAGCGCTCTTAATGCCGGAATCAAAATCTCCGCCGTCTTCCTTCCCCGATTTGTAAAACGCGAGCGGCGCGACCACATCCTGCTCGGTCACCGGACGCCGGTAAGCGCGCCTCGCAAACGCAGTAACGATCTGCTTCGCGCACCCCAGTTGTTCCGCTTCCGCCGCGGGCGAAGCAGGCCGGCATATAAAAATGCGCTTACGGCCTTCGGTCTCCTGAGAACCGCCTGCGTTGTATGGACCGAGAATCTCGAAGGACGACACACGCGGTCCATTTTCAATCTGGCCCGGAATGAATGAGGACAGCGTGTTATCGGCCTGCGCAAATGTCCTTGCGACAAAAGTGATGCCGACTTTGTGTGTTCCGGCTTTAACCGGAACAATGATGTTTTGAAAACGCCCGTTGATTGCCGCCACGGCAACGGCCTGCTTCTGATCGACAGCCTTCAAATCTTCTTCACCGCCGATCTTCTTCTCAAAGACTTTGTTGCCGTCGATAAGCAGGATCACCGTGTGCTCAAATTCAAAACCACGAACATAACCTCCTCCGGCAAGTCCGTTGATATTGAATTTGTATTCGCCGTCTGAGGGGAACAGATGCTCGACGAGTATTCCGCCTCTCGTCCCAAGCGGCAATCCCTCGATACGATTGTTTTGATCGATAGCACGCTGCGCGCGGAACACGGTGCTGCCGGGCTTCGGTGTGGCGCTGCCGATTGCCTGATTCGTTACGAAGCGAGCGGCGGAGATGTACTGATCGAGAAACGACGGCGATACTTTCAAAACGTTCGCAACGTTGTCAAAACCCGCCGCCTGATCGTCCTTGGGAAGGAGTGCGTTCGCGTCAACGCGCAATCCCGTGAGATCCTCGACCGCGTTCGCGTACTCCGCGCGGTTCATGCGGTGCAGGCCGACGCGGCCCGGATTCGGATTCGCTTCGGCCGCTTGATCCAGCGCGGTTTCAAGCCACGTTACAAAGCTCTCGATTGCGGCGCGATCCGGTTGACGCGCGCCGGGAGGCGGCATCATGCCCCCGCGCAGTTTTCTTGCGGCCCTTTCCCAGATATCCGCATTCCTGGAGACATCCGTGAGATCCATCGTGTCGAACATCACGCCGGCGGTCTTCGCCCGCTGGTTGTGACACGTAACGCAGTATTGATTGACGAGTGTCTGCTGAGGAGACGTTGATGCACCGGGCTGTTGTCCGGCTCCGCGAACCTCCACAGATCCGGCGGACATGAGAACGGCCAGGATGATGATGGCAGCGCAAACGTAGCGCATTCTTTCTTTTCTTCCTCTACACAATATTGCCGAGTTCGCGGACGTGTCCCCACATGCCGCGATATGCATTTCTGATGAACAGTTCGGGATTACCCCATTTCGCGTCGAAGTCCTTGCTGGGCGCCGCTCCGATCATGTCAACCGGTCCCATTCCCTGGCGCATGAGTTTGACCAGACGGTCCCGCATGGCGTTCAACATGTCGGCCTCAGCCTGTAGATCGGCTTTCGATTGCACCGCACCGGATCCCGGAATGATCCGCGTCGCATCGTTCGCAAGACCAAGCAGAGTCTTCGTCGCATTTTGAGCGCCACCGATCCATCCGCCGGTGACGTAATCGAGAACCGGATATTTGCCCACGGTCAGAAGGTCGCCGGCTACAAGAATGTTCGAGCCGGGGAAAAAAACGTAAATGTCTCCGTCCGTGTGAGCCTGGGCCATGTAACCGTATTCGACTCGCTCATCACCAAATGTCATTTTGCCGGTTGTGTAGAAAGTTTCTGTGGGGAGCGCGCCTGCCGGCCGCGGCTTGTACGTGTGCTTGTCCCAATCGGAGTAGAAGTCGGCGCCGATCCAAAGTTTTGTGTTTTCGTGAGCGATGATTTTTGCTCCAGCCTTCCGAAACACGTCGTTCGCACCCGAGCGTTCAAGATGCCAGCAGGTGTTGAACACTGTGTGCAGACGCTGTCCTTTGAATTGATCTCCGAGAAATGCCATCAGATCGCCGGACTTTCCGGGAAGGCAACCATTCACCAGCAACAAACCTTCGGGGCCCGTTACGGCGAGAATGTTTCCTTCAGCAAAGTTGATCAGAGTGAAATGATCGGCGATTTTCGTTGCCGTGATGGACGCGGATTGCGGCTTTGCGATCGCGCTCAAGGCAGGTGGCAGGGCAACGGCGCCGGCCACGGCCGTCCTTATGAAATCTCGCCTGTTTAAGGAGGAAAACACGGGCACCAATGTACTTCGAAAGCGCCCTTATCTGAAGGAAAAACCGGCCGGTTATGGAAGTTCGAGCGAAGGGCGCACTTATTTTTCAGGCGCGACCATCTTTGTAACCCGGCCGACGCTTGTGTCGCCGGCATACAAGTTATTTTGCTGATCAAAAACCCAATAGCTGGCTTCGATGAATTGTCCGGCACCGATTCCCATTCCGTTGCCGATCGCGCCAAGCACTTTTCCGTTTCGATCCAGTTTCAGGAATTGTCCGTCCTGACCGCTCGCCATCCATGGATTACCGTGGGCGTCAAATTGCAATGCGCAAACGAGGTTTCGCATTTGCATCGTTCGAAGAAATTTTCCGTCCGCGGTATAAACAACGATGCGGTATTGCTCGCGGTCGCCAATCCAGACATCACCACTCTCGGGATCAACGGCGAGTCCGTGCACCGAATCAAATTTTCCCTGACCGACACTGTTGCCATACCACTGCTGGATGAACCTGCCGTTCCTGTCGAGATGGATGACGCGCGCCGCACCCAGAGTATTTGCAGGATCGCCGGAGTCCGTGTCATTCGGACTTTCATCGGCATGCCCTTCGCCGATGTACACATCGCCGTTTTTTCCGAAAGCGATCATCACGGGCTGCCATAAGAGCCGTTGTCCCTGCGCTTCGTTCCAATCGCCGCGCCGTCCTCTCGTCCCCAAAGTCATCAGGAGCTCACCTGATGGACTGAGCTTCATCACCGTGGCGCCGTTGGCGTCGGCGATCCAGACGTTATTCTCCGCATCCACCGCCATGCCGTGGGCCTTATCCTGATGGCCAATGACGTCATCGCCGATTTGAAGAATCAGTTTGTGATCCGGATCAAACTTGTAGAGTTGAGGACTCCCGGCGGCCTTACGCTGAAACACCCAGAGATTCCCGCTGGAATCCAGCGCTACCGACGGCACACCGCCGGCGCCTGCCGGCAACACATACGGATAAGTAAATGTATAGCCCAGGGTCTGTTCCCACTCGACGCGCTGCAATGACTGACGCCCTGGAGTGAGCCGATTCCCGCAAACCGGCGAGCGGCTGCATCCCGGTGTGCGCGGAAGCAGCCCTGCCGGAGCCGGTGCCGGCGTTGCCGCGGCGGTTCTGGGAGGTACGGTGACGCGGCCATCACGATCCACAACCGTGTTTCCTCCAGGATCCGGAAATGATCCCTGCAGAACCCAGGACGGCGATTCGTTTTCCGCTTGCTTGCCGGCTTTGTAGTCCTGCACGGTTTGCCACGCGACTTTCTGCAGGAACGCAGCCTGGTCCGAAGTGATGCCGGAGGGAACATAACGCAGGCCTGTCGGATCCCTGCCGTAGATCGTGGCGTAAACCACACACGTGGCGAGGTACGTGCCGTATGCACTCGGATGTTCACGGTCCGCCGCGTACAGGTCGAGATCGGGCCGCGCCTTCGTTGCCTGTTGCCATGCCAATCCGACCGGAGCCACTTCGACATTCAATTCTTTCGCGAGAGTGCGATGCGCCTGCGCAATCTCCTGCATCGAAATCCAGCCGAGGCGTTGATACGCCCACGCCATAAACAGAATCGGGCGGCCCTTGTTCTTGCGAACCTCATCAACAAACATCCGCGCATATTGCCGGAAGTAATCGACATTGGTTTCCGGGATGTCGTCCTGCAACACAACAACGTCGAACACGCCGGTATCAATGGCCTTGACCGGTTCCTGCATGTCCCACAGGCGTTTCAGAAACGCTCCGCCGGCGACAGCTTTGTCCGTCGTAACAACCAATGGAGGATCCGCGGCGGCGGCCAGCTTTTCAAAATGCGAGTAAATGCCGCCTTGCGCATATGTGAAGCTGTCACCGACAAACAGGATTTTTCGCGGAACGTTGGGCAACGCCGACTGCGCGTTCGTGCGGGAAACGAAGAGAGCGGCTCCTGTCAAAAACAGACTCAAGCAGGTTATTGCCGTTTTGGTCATGCTCTTACCCCGGCCTTTCTTCCGATTCAATTCACCAGATCGAGAACCACGCGCCAGCCGCGCCCCGGCTGCCGTCTCCAGATTCGGACGTAGTTGCCTTTTTCGACCGGTTTCGCGGCATCGGCCGGTTTGAATTCCATGGTGCCATACGCATATCCGAGATCGAGTGAACTCGAAATGCCGGCGTCCTGCACATGCCATATGAACTTTCCCGGACGCCTGGTCAGCATCGTCCGTATGGCCGTGACACTAACGAAAGGAAAACTGCCCTCCCGGTAGACACGCGCGTCATTCCCCAGCACCGATGGATAGTTTTCCGTCGCAACCGGGAAATGATGTTCAAGATCGATCAGCGCGGACCGCGCCGTTTCGACGTCCTGCTCAGAACGCGTTCCGCGGGCCATTCCAACAATTCGCGGAGATTCCACAACCGCAGGCTTCGGACCAGCGCCGTGCGTGATTCCGAAATCAACCGCGATTTTCCATTTGCCGTCCTTTTGTTTTTTCCACACCGTCACATAGTGTCCGTATGATCCCGGACGCCCGGACGACTGCTGCTGGAAAGGTCCGGTCGTGTAACCCAGATCACCCGCTTGCGCGATGTCCGCAAAAGCCGGTTGCCAGTCGAGCTGAAATCCCGCCGGCGGAGGATTCTTCTCGAACCACTCCTTACCACGAACGGCATTCGGCCTGAAGATAATCGATTCGCTGGAAAGATTGGCAAGAAACGCTTCACGGACTCCCTGGTCCATCGAGAGTTTTGCGAACGCCCGTTCAGTATTCACAAGAGACGTCATTTCCGATTTCAAATCGGCGGCTAGTAATAAAAGGACGGTAAGAAATGCGGCCACAATCCCTCCCGTTGTGCAAGGCCCACTATCCGCCGAGTTTAATCAGTTCAAGAAACAATTTGAATAGTGTAGATTCGCCCTGAATATTCCCGGAGGCATTCATGCGGCGATCCTCGATCCTGTCTTGCATCGTTATTCTTGTTTCGATGGTTCCCTGTTTCGCGCAACCCGGCGGCCTGCCGCAGCGCGCCAGGGCCTTTGAAACCGCTCCTGACCTTCCCTATGACTCGACGCCGAATTTCCTGAAGATGCCGCCGAACCTGTATCTGGGCGAAGGCATCGGTGTGGCGCGAAATTCGAAGGGTCACGTTTTCGTTTTTACGCGAAGCGGTGAAACGCGATTGTTTGAATTCGACGCGAACGGGACGTTTATCAAGGAAATCGGTCAGGGTCTGTATGGTTTTGAAATGGCTCACGGCGTCCGCGTGGATTCGCAGGACAACGTCTGGACGGTCGATGAAGGCACGAACATGATCGTGAAGTTCAGTCCGGAAGGCCGCGTTCTCATGACCATGGGACGGAGGCCCGAAGCCGTCGAAGGCGTGCTCGCAACGGCGGCGCCGGCGACTCCACCGCCCCCGCCGCAACCTTATCGATTCAATCGGCCGACCGATGTGACGTGGGATACCGCCGGCAACATTTTCGTGTCCGACGGCTACGGCAATTCGCGCGTCGCGAAATACGACAAGAACGGCAGGTTCGTCAAATCCATCGGGACACGCGGATCTCAGCCCGGCGAGTTCAACACCCCGCATTCAATCACCTCGGATGCGAAAGGAAACATCTACGTCGCCGACCGGCAAAATCGCCGCATACAGGTGTTCGACAGCGATTTGAAGCTTCTTAAGATTTACGACAATGTCGGCGCGCCGTGGGCTGTTTGCATTTCACCGGGACCGCACCAATATCTCTACAGCTCCAATTCCAATCCCGACAATAACGATTCGCGGCAGATGGCCGTGTCGGGGGAGATTTACAAGATGGAACTGGACGGCACGATCATCGGTAAATTCGGGAAACCTGGAAAGCAACTGGGCGAGTTCAGCACAGTCCACGCCATCGACTGCAGAAATGAAAACGAACTCCTGGTTTCGGAGATCACTTCATGGCGTGTTCAGAAGATCAATCTGAAATCGGGTGCTCGAACTCAAACGTCATCGAAGTAGAAGGCGTGCATGACACGGCCTGTTGAAAGTGAGCGTTTTATGAATCGTTACTTCAAATGGATCATCGTTGCCGCTCTTTTGCTTCGCGCGACCTCCCTGATTGCGCAGAATGCCATTCCGGAAATCGCGTATGACTCGGCGCCGAATTTCCTGAAGCTTCCCGACAACATCTATATGGGTGAAGCCGTCGGGGTGGCTACGAATTCGAAGGGACACGTCTTCGTCTACACGCGGACCGGTTCGCCGAAAGTCACCGTAGGAACCAATCGCACGTTCGCGCGCAATGCGGCCAGACTGTTTGAATTCGACCAGACTGGAAAGTATGTACGCGAGATCGGCCAGGGTCTTTACGGTTTCGTGTTCGCTCACACGGTGCGTGTGGATCGTCAGGATAACGTGTGGGTCGTGGACAACGGATCGAACATGATTATCAAGTTCGACCCTGAAGGCCGGGTGCTGATGACACTTGGACGAAAGCCGGAAGCGCTCACGGTTCCCGCCACTCCGGGTCCGGCCAATGCCAGGATCACGGGCGCCGGAATTCCGGGTGACAATTTCAATCAGCCGACGGATGTTGCATGGGACAGCGCGGGGAATATTTTCGTTTCGGATGGCTACGGCAATTCACGCGTCGCCAAGTTCAACAGAAACGGAAAGTTTCTCAAGTCCTGGGGCTCAAAAGGAACAGAGCCCGGCCAGTTCGATCTGCCGCACACCATCGCGATTGATGCCCAGGACAATGTGTATGTCGGCGATCGAAACAACAAACGCATTCAGGTCTTCGACACTGAAGGAAAGTTCAAAACGCAATTCGCTAATATCGGCGCGCCCTATGCGATCTGCATTACTCGCGGCCCCAAACAATTTCTGTACACATCGAATTCAAATCCGAGCACCACGATGGATAACGGTGAAATCTACAAAATGACTCTCGATGGAAAAATCGTCGGTAAATTCGGCACCGCCGGCAAGCTGCTCAAAGAATTCGGAACCATTCACGAAATGGATTGCCGGGGCGAAAACGAACTTTACGTCGGCGAAATCACAAACTGGAGAATTCAAAAGCTGACCCTTCATCCTTGAGGATCAAAACTTGATGCAAATGAGCAGCCTATTTACTTATCACGTTAGACTGCAAGCTCACGCAGCCTAAGAAATCCGTGTTTTCGCTGACTTCACAGACCTAAAATGTGTGTGAAAACAGCGACTTTTGATCATGGTCCTGCCTCAAGTGACGGCATTTAGGCTGCAAGAATTCCGCTTGCTAGCCGTCAGAGTGTTGCAGGTCCAATAAATGTT
>CAZWGA010000011.1:0-109806 GCA_964633285.1 uncultured Solibacteraceae bacterium
AATGGGCACGATCCACGGCTTCTGCGCCAGCAGCCAGGCGAGCGCGACCTGGGCCGGGCTCACTTTCTTTTGCGCCGCGAACTTGCCAATCACATCCACGAGCGCCTGATTCGCCTTCCGGTTCTCCTCGCTGAAGCGCGGGACTTTGTTGCGGAAATCGTCGCTGCTGAACTTGGTGTCCTCCTTGATTGCGCCGGTGAGGAAACCCTTTCCAAGCGGAAGAAAGAAATCATCGCGGCGACGCACAAGGTCGTTAACAACAAGGACAAGTTCAAGGACAAGGAGTGGACCGACAATATCCACGCGATTGCTACGAACCAGACCAAGCTTGCCGACCAGACCAACACGGTGATGGAACGCATGGCGCGCCGCGGCTTGAACAATCAGGACAAGATGATCAAGCAGTTGTCGGAAAACCTGAAGAACGCCATCGGGCAAATGAATCCCGCTGCCGATCAGCTCAAGGCGGAAAAAGCCGAAGCTGCGGAGCCTTTGGAACAGAAGGCGCTTCAATACCTGATGCGGGCCGAGGCGTTGTTCAACGAGATTCAGGTCACTCAGGGCGGTGGCGGCGGTGGTGGTGGCGGCGCCCAGAGCGCGCAGGATCTCGCTGATCTTTTCGAACTCGAACTCGATCAGAACAAGAATCAGTACGAGACGCTGCAGCGCGGTGAAAAACAGCAGAGTAGTCAGGAAATCGATGAAGCCCTTAAAAAGCTGAAAGAGCTTGCCGAACGCCAGCAGAAACTCATGCAGCAGCGCGCTCAGCGCCAGCAACAGGGCGGCGGCGGTGGCGGAAGCGATCAGATGACCGCTCAGGATCTGCAAAAGGAAACCGAACGCCTGGCGCGCCAGCTCGACAAGCTTTCACGCGAAAACAACGACCGGCAGATGGCGGATGTGAGCCGGTCTCTGCAACAAGCCGCGCGGAACATGCAGCAGCAGGCTCAAAGCGGAAACCAGCAGGGACAACAACAGGCCGCGCAACAGGCGCTCGAGCAATTACAGCGCGCCCAGCGGATGTTGAGCCAGAGCCGCGGCGGCACAATGGATGAGCGTCTGGCGAAATTGCAGGATCAAGCCAAAAAGCTCAAGGACGAACAAAGCAAGATTGCGGATCAAACTCAGCAATTGGCCAATAACCCCGGTACCAACGGTGATGCGAGACGGCGGGCTCAGGAAATTAATCAGGAGAAGGATGCCGTCGGCTCCGAGCTGAAAGCGATGACCAATGAACTCGAATCGCTGAGCAACAGCCAGGAAAACCGGGACGCCGCAGGCAAAGCTCGGTCGGCGTTGAATACCATTAAAGGCCAGCAACTTCAGGAACGCATTCAACAAGGCAAACAGATTCTGGATAACGCGACGCCCCAGAATGGATACCTGAACTACGCGCAACAGCTTGAGCGCGCCGTTGAAAAAGGTCTGGAAGACGTTCAGAAACAGATCGGCCAGGCGGCTTCTGCGGCGAACAATTCCGAAGAAAAGAAGCAACAGAACGCCCTGAATCAGACCAGCGAAACTTTGCAGAAACTGGAATCGATGCAACGCCGGTTGCAGAACCAGCAAGGTCAGCAACAACAGGGCCAGCAAGGTCAGCAGGGTAAACAGGGACAACAGGGCCAGCAAGGACAACAGGGCCAACAGCAGGCTCAGCAAGGCCAGCAGGGGAAACAGGGTCAACAGGGCCAACAGGGTCAGCAAGGCCAGCAGGGTCAACAGGGTCAGCAAGGCCAGCAGGGTCAGCAGGGCCAACAGGGCCAGCAAGGCCAACAGGGCCAGCAGGGACAGCAGGGACAACAAGGCCAGGGAGGGCAGCAGAATGCCAATGGCCGTCCTGGAGGTGCGCAGAACGCCGGTGATGCGACCGGAGGTCCGGGTCCTTATGGGCCGTACGATCCTCGCCAATACACCCGTGAGTTGCAGCAACGCCTGAGCGAGCTTCGCGACATCCAGAATGGTTTGGGCCGCAACAATCCGATCTCGCAGGAATTGGAGCGGGTGGCCGGCGCCATTCAGGGATTGATCAATGATCCTCGCGCGGGCAATCCGCTTGTGATCGACAAGCTGTCGCAACAGATTCTCGATCCGCTTCGCGGGGTTGAACTCGAACTAAGCCGGAACCTCCAACTGCTGCTGTCGAAAGAAAACGTACGGTCCGCTCAGGAAGACGAAATTCCTCAGGGTTACCAGAAGCTGGTTGAGGAGTATTACAAAAAACTTTCGACTCCGAACAAGCAGTAAACAGAAGGCCTCGGGTCAGACCCCTCGATACCTGAATTGCGTAACCTGGGAATGCAGGTACCGAGGGGTCTGACCGCATAGGCACTTTTCTTTGTGCCTTTGTGCCTGTCTGGTCAAATAACCTATAATTTCCAACCATGTTCGGCCTCAGCGGCAGACAGATTTTTATCTTGCTGGTTTTGGTTGCGATTCTGTTTGCGGCATCTCAATATGTCCCCGCCTACTTTGCGTCTTTTCAATTCAATGATTTCGTCCGCGAGGAAGTGAAGTTCGCCGCAACGAATCGAAAGAAAGCGGAAACGATTCGCACGGATATTGTCCAGAAGGCCAGGGAGCTTGATATTGAGCTGACCAAGGATGATATCCACATTACGAAGCGGGGTCCTTCGTTCACGCTCGAGATTGAGTATCATTGGCTCGTCAATATGCGTGTCTACAAGCAGGATTTGATCTTTCACGCTTCCGAAACAGGGGAATTGTTCGAGAATGCTTCCAATTGAGCGAGGGCTCGAGATCGTGATGACCGTCGCTCACGAGAAGGATCGCCCCGATTGGATGTCTGCCGAGTCCGTCTCGCTGTCCGAATCCCGGCATCGAATTCTTCGGGAAGATGTTTTTTCCGACGCCGACTCTCCCCGTTTCGATAAGGCCATTCGCGACGGTTTCGCTGTTCGATTTGAAGATGTGGCCCAGGTGCCCGCAAACTTGTCGATCATTGGAGAAGCTCGCGCCGGTTCAGGCTCCGGTGTCTGTCTCGAGAACGGCCAGTGCTGCGAAATCATGACCGGCGCCCCGCTCCCTACGGGAGCAACGGCAGTGGTTATGGTGGAAAACACGGAAAGACTGTCGCAGGATTCCGTGCGCATTTTGAAAACCGCGCGCGAGAATGAGGGGCTTCTGCGGCAAGGCGCTGAAGCGCGCAAAGGCGAAAGACTTCTTCGCGCCGGACGTTGTATCGGGCTGCCCGATCTTGGACTCCTTGCCGGAACAGGAAAATCCAGTGTGCTGGTTTCAAAGCGGCCACGTGTCGCCGTCATTGCAACGGGCGATGAACTCGTCGAAGTGGACCAAGAGCCGAAAGCCGGTCAAATCCGGAACAGCAACAGCTATACGATCTGCGCTCAAATTCAGGAAGCGGGCGGTGAGCCGGTCTTGCTGGGAATCGGTCGCGACAACCTTGACGATCTTCGCGCGAAGATATCGAAGGGACTCGAGTTCGATATGCTCATTGTTTCCGGAGGAGTCTCGATGGGCAAGTACGATCTCGTTGAAAAGGTTTTCGCCGAATTCGGCGTGGAGGTCCTCTTCGACAAGATTGCGATGAAACCCGGCAAGCCCACTGTTTTCGGGCATCGCGGGAAGACGTATGTTTTCGGCCTGCCCGGAAATCCGCTTTCGACGATGGTGGCATTTCACATGTTCGTGCGCCCGCTGATCCTGTTCCTGCTGAAAGCCGAGAATACCCGCCCGAAGGTTTTCGAGGCGCAGCTTGAGGCATCGGCGCGATGCGATCCGGAAAGAGCGGCTCTGGTTCCGGCTTTTGTGCGTTTCGAAAGCGGCAGGTACTGGATTCGCACGGCGCCCTGGAAAGGTTCATCCGACCTTGTCGGCCTCGCGCGGGCGAACGCGCTGGTCATGATCCCGCGCCGCTCAGGAACGCTCGAGCCCGGCGACACGGTTCCGTTTCTCTTGATGGAGTAGTTGTGGCTTCCCGGAAAAACGAACTCACACATCTCGACAAGGAAGGCCGCGCACGAATGGTCGATGTCACGGAGAAATCCGGCACGCTTCGCGAAGCGCGCGCGGAGGCCTTTGTTGAAATGTCGGCTGCGACTGTGAAGCTGCTCCGAACCCAGGCGTTGCCCAAGGGAAATCCTCTCGAAGTTGCGAGGATCGCGGGCATCCAGGCAGGGAAGAAGACATCCGAACTGATTCCGCTCTGCCATCCGCTGCCCTTGACGCATCTGGATGTCTCGATTGAAATCATCGATTCCGGCGCGCGGATAGAGACCATCGCAAGAACGAAGGCGGAAACCGGAGTGGAGATGGAAGCGATGACTGCCGCCTCAGTCGCGGCCTTGACGCTGTATGACATGTGCAAGGCGGTGGAAAAAGGAATGACGCTGGGCCCGGTGCGGCTGCTGGAAAAAAGTGGCGGCAAAAGCGGGCCCTGGAAACGGCAGATTTAGGATTTGAGGAACGCACAATGGCAGTCGGACGCGCATTGGTTCTGACGATCAGCGATACGGCATCGGCCGGCAGGCGTGAAGACCGTTCCGGCCCGGAAGCCCGAAGTATTCTGGAGGAAGCCGGATTTGAAGTCGCCGCAGTCGAAATATTGCCCGATGAGCGCAGCGAAATCGAATCGCGGCTCCGCCGCGCGTCCGATGAGGGATTTCTCCTGGTCGTGACCTCCGGAGGCACCGGACTTTCACCGCGGGATATCACGCCTGAAGCGACGCAGGCTGTGATCGACAGGAATGTTCCCGGTATTTCAGAATTGATGCGCCTTGAAAGCCTGAAGATCACGCCTCGCGCAGCGTTGTCGAGAGCCATTGCCGGCATCCGCGGAACGACGCTGATAATCAACTTGCCAGGAAGCGTCAAAGGCGTGCGAGAATGTCTCACAGCGGTGCGGCCGATCCTGTCGCACGCGGCGGATGTCTTGAAGCAATCTTCATTAGGGTGCGGAGAGTAGATGAGTAATTCGGTTCTGACCGGTTATATTCCAATCTTTTTGTTCATGGGCCTGGCGTTCGCGTTTCCGCTCGTGACGCTGCTGGTTGCGCGGTTGATCCGGCCTCAAACCGGAGGCAAGGAAAAGCTGATGCCGTATGAATGCGGCGTCGATCCGGATTCGAGCGCGAGACAGCGCTATGCTATTCGCTATTACGTTGTGGCGATTCTTTTTGTCATCTTCGACGTTGAGACGATTTTTCTGTTTCCGTGGGCCATCATTTACAAGAAGCTGGCTCTGTTCGGACTCGCCGAGATGCTGGTCTTCCTGGGCATCCTCATCGTCGGTTATATTTGGATTATTTGGAAAGGCGCGCTCGATTGGGCGTGAAATGACTCAATGCCTGCATGGATCGAAGACCGTTTTGAAAAAAACATCATCACCACAAGTGTGGATTTTGTTTTTAACTGGGCACGCAAGTCCGCGCTGTGGCCCATGACCTTCGGGCTTGCCTGTTGTGCCATCGAAATGATGGCGACCGGCGCATCCCGTTTCGATATGGATCGATTTGGAGCCGGCATCTTTCGCCCAAGTCCCCGGCAGTCGGATCTGATCATCGTTGCAGGAACCGTCACGTTGAAAATGGCGCCAATTGTCCGCCGCGTTTACGACCAGATGCCGGATCCGAAGTGGGTCATTTCGATGGGCGCCTGTTCGAACGTCGGCGGTCCGTTTGATACTTACTCGGTTCTGCAAGGCGTCGATCATGTCATTCCCGTGGACGTTTACGTTCCCGGGTGCCCGCCAAGGCCCGAAGCGCTGCTGTACGGCCTGATGCGTCTGCAGGACAAGATCGATCGAATGACCATCGCCAAAAAACCAACCGAAGTCCGTCTCGACGATGTAAAGAACGACCCGAGAATTTCTCGCGCTGCGAAGGAAGAGATGGAACGGATCGGGATGAAGATCTGATTTGGCAGAATTCGCGGAAGAACTTCGAAAACGAATTCACGAAAAAGGACCTCTTTCATTCAGGGATTACATGGAAGAGGTCCTTTCCTTTTATTATTCCTTGCCACGAAACCCGATCGGCATGGACGGCGACTTCTACACTTCTGCCGACCTGGATCCCGTTTTCGGCAAACTTCTGGCCACACAGTTCGCACAGTGGGCTCGAGACTTCGACAACTTTACTCTCATCGAACTGGGAGCGGGCAAAGGCCTGCTTGCACGCGACATTCTTCAGCACCGGCGGTTTCCCTACATGATTCTGGAGCGAAGCAGCGCCATGCGGCGCCGGCAGGAAGAGTTGTTGCGCGACTATGATGTGAAGTGGATTGAGGAATTGCCTCGTGGAGTCACAGGCTGCGTTTTTTCGAATGAATTCTTTGATGCGCTGCCGGTACATCGGGTTGTCCGCCGCAATGGTGTTTTGAAAGAGATTTTCGTCACGGAAGATCTTGGAGAGATCGAGTGCGATTCTGGTTCGTGGGATCTTCCCATCGCTGAGGGACAGTTGACCGAAGTGAATCTGGAATCACCTGGGTGGATCCGCCGCATTTCCGCCTGCCTCGATCGCGGCTATCACGTCGCAATCGATTACGGATATCTCCACGACGAGTATTACGCGCAGCCGCGAGGAACGCTGATGTGTTACTGGCGGCATCAGGCGGTGGAAGATCCATACATCCGTGCCGGCGAGCAGGACATGACGGCCCATGTGAACTTTTCGGACCTGATTGAGGAAGGGAATCGGGTTTCACTTCCGACTGTCGGCATCGAGACGCAGAAGGATTTCCTGATCCGCCTTGGCATCCTCGATGAAATCGAAAGGCTCGCTGTTGCGGGCGACGCGGAATCGATGCGACGCCTGATAAAAATAAAAAAGCTGATTCTTCCCGGGAGCATGGGAGAACGGTTCAAAGTGTTGGTGCAAACCAAGCGAACGCGGGTATAAAACCCGCATGCGCCAGTTTGCCGAAGCAGCGGAAGCCATTGCCGGTACGACTTCCAGGTTGAAGAAGATCGGCTTCCTCGCCGGCTACTTCCGTACTCTTGACGAAGATGACCTCCGCGCAGCAGCAGTATTCTTTACTGGGCGTCCGTTTGCTCTGACGGATGCGCGCACGCTCAACGTCGGCGGGTCCGCGCTTGTGAACGCCGTGCAGCAGTTGTCCGGCGCTTCCGATGAAGATATTCATCAGGCCTATCTCGACCGCGGAGACCTCGGCGAAACGGCCGAACGCCTCCTGGCGTCTCCCGGAGGGAGAGGCCGCTGCGAAGCAGTGGGTGAGAGTCCCAGTACCGCCGCCATTCAAAATCGATTTGCCGAACTTGCGGGACTCTCCGGCCCATCCAGCAAACTTCCCCTCGTTCTCGACCTCTTCCGATCCCTTTCTCCCGCCGAGGCCAAGTACGTGATCAAAATCATCACCGGCGACCTTCGCATCGGACTCAAGGAGAACACCGTCGAGGAGGCCATCGCCGGCGCCTTCGATCGTCCGGCCGATGCTGTGCGCCGCGCCAACATGATTCTCGGCGATATCGGAGAGACCGCGGTCCTCGCCAAACGCGGCGACTTCGACAAGATCACTCTGGGAATGTTTCGTCCCCTGAAATTCATGCTGGCCACGCCCGCCGATACGGAAGATGAAATCTTCGCGACGTTCTCCGGCGCGTTCTTCATCGAAGACAAATACGACGGCATTCGCGGACAGCTTCACGTTACCCCTGAACGGTCCGCTATTTATTCGCGAACGCTGGATGATGTATCGCATCAGTTTCCTGAAATCGTTAACGGTTCAAAGAACCTCCGGACATCACTCATCGTTGACGGGGAAGTTGTCGGCTTCAAAGACGGGATCGTTCTTCCATTCGCTTTGCTCCAGAAAAGACTCGGCAGGAAGCGGCCTCCCGCTAAATTGCTGGAGGAGATACCTGTGGGTCTGATGATCTTCGATATTCTTTCGTTCGAAGGAAGGACTTTCATGGATGAGCCGCTGCAGGCGCGCAAGAAAACGCTCGAGAGTCTCACATGGCCTTACCCTCTGCGGCTTGCGCCGTTCATGCTGGTGGAGAAACGCGTCGAGCTCGAACCGTTCTTTCAGCAGGCTGCTGAACGCCGCAATGAGGGCCTGATGTTGAAGGATGCCGCTTCTCTCTACTTGCCCGGCAAGCGCGGTTTGAGTTGGCTCAAGTGGAAAAAATCGCTCGCGACGCTGGATGTCGTCGTCACCGGTGTCGAATTTGGCCACGGCCGGCGTCGTGAAGTTCTGTCCGACTACACATTTGCCGTTCAGCACGAAAGCAGGTTGTTGAACATCGGCAAGGCATACTCGGGATTAACCGATATCGAAATCTCCGAAATGACGGAGTTCTTCAAGAACCATACGCTTCAGGACTACGGGCGCTTCCGCCTTGTCGAGCCGACGGTGGTGATCGAGGTTGCTTTCAATGGAATTCAAAAGAGCGCCCGCCATACGAGCGGCTACGCGCTGCGCTTTCCTCGAATCGTTCGAATTCGCGCCGACAAAGCGGTTTTTGAGATCGATACGCTCGACACCGTTGCGAAAATCTATAAGCAGCATGTTGGCGAATCACCCGCCTGACATCGTGATATATTCGGTTCGCCCTTTGCCCATCAGAGGGAATATGACTCCAGAAGAATTGAATCGAACCATCGAGTTCATCATCCAGAGCCAGGCGCGATTGGCGGCCGGCCAGGAACAGGACCGCGAGGACCGCCTTGTTTTCGAGAAGTGGAGTAAAGGTGTTACTCGAGACCTGGCGCTTGTCCATCAACGAATGAATGAGCTCCTCGTGCACAGCAATGCACGCCTGGAACGTTCCGAAGGCCGGCTCGAAAGAGCTGAGAGCGAAGACAGGGCGGCACAGCGACGGCATGAAGAGCTACTGCAGGCCGGACAGCGGCGGCATGAAGAGCTGCTGCAGACCGGACAGCGACGGCATGAAGAGTTGCTGAAAGAAATACGCGCCGGTTTCGCTCTTATCATCGAGAAACTTTCACGACCGAGTTAATCCATTCGACTGCGTTCAAACCCGTGGTAATGCAGTTCTCCTTTGCGTTACTATCTCATGTTGCGCGCGTTGATGGAGACGGCAACTGGGCGTTGACACCCGTTTAAGCGATGTGGTTGAATCCACGTCTTTGTGACGGGGGCCTCATAAACTTCCTACCGAGAATCTGAAGAGTGGCTGACGAAAAAGAGAACCAGCAGTCTGAAAAACCGGCCCCGCCGGCTGAGCCGCCAAAGCCCCCGGCGCCTCCGGGTGAGCCGAAAGCCGCCGTTCCCAAACCACCGCCGCCACCGCCAGGAGCAAAGCCTGCCGCGCCGGCAGCACCGCCCAAGCCGAAGGGACCACAGCAGGAGCCGTGGTCGAGTCCGCTTGTGGATGCGATCAAGGAAAAGTTCGGCGGCGAGTTCGTCAAAGCGTACAGCTTCCTCGGCCAGAATCAAATCGAACTGAAGAAGGACCGGATCCTAGAGATCATGATGTTTCTTCGCGATTCGGAAATCGGGCAGTTCAACTATCTCGTGGATGAGACCGCGGTTCATTGGCCGAAGGACGAACAGTTCGAGATCGTCTACATCCTTTATTCATTTTCGAAGAACGAGCACGTCCGGATAAAAACGCGCATCAAGGAATGGGAACCGGTCGAGAGCGTCGTGGCCGTGTGGGGAACGGCCGATTGGCTCGAACGCGAGGTTTACGACATGTTCGGCGTTCAGTACGCGAATCATCCGAACCTCAAGCGCATTCTGCTTCCCGAAGACTGGGTTGGTTTCCCGTTGCGAAAGGACTACAACATCCGGCTTCAGGATGTGGAGTGGGTCCGCAAGCATCTCGGTATTGATTCGGGCCAGAAATATTACGTTGGTGAAGCACGGCACGATAGTCCCGACTACATTACGCCAAGCGGATAACAATCATGTCGACCAAAGACGAAACATTATTCGATGCGAGTGAAATAACCGTCAGCATGGGACCGCAGCATCCGTCCACGCACGGAGTGCTGCAGGTCAAGCTGAAACTCGATGGCGAGCGGGTCATCGAGACGGAGTGCGTGATCGGTTATCTGCATCGTGGCGTGGAGAAACTGGGCGAGGTGCAAACCTACGGCCAGTTCGTTCCGACGCTCGACCGCATGGACTATATTGCGGCTGTTTCGAATTGCCTGGGCTACTGCGAAACGATCGAGAAACTGCTGGGTATCACCGCTCCGGCTCGCGCTCAATACATCCGCGTGATCATGACCGAACTCAACCGCATTACCAGCCATCTGCTGTGGCTGGGAACGCATGCGCTCGACATCGGCGCCATGACGGTCTTCCTTTATGCGTTCCGCGAGCGTGAAGAAATCCTCAAGATCTTCGAGAACTATTGCGGCGCCCGATTAACGACCCATATGTTTCGCATCGGCGGCACGCAGTACGAAATCTACGAAGGCTTTCAGGATCAGGTGCGCGCGTTTGTGAAGGATTTCCCGAAGAAAGTGGACGAATACGAAACGCTGCTCACCGAAAATCGCATCTGGATCGGGAGGACGCGCGGTGTCGGCGTCATCTCCGCAAAGAACGCGATTGATATCGGCCTGACCGGACCGTCGCTGCGCGGCTCCGGCGTTGAATGGGATCTCCGCAAGGCGAAACCCTACGCGGTCTATTCCGAATTCGAGTTCGATGTCCCCGTGGGCGAGCATGGCGATACTTACGACCGGTACATGGTTCGGATGGAGGAAATGCGGCAGTCGGCGCGGATCGTTGCTCAGGCCATCGAGAAGATACCGGATGGACCACTGATGGCCAAGCTCTCGAAGATCATCAAACCTCCGGTTGGAGACATTTATCATTCGATCGAAGCGCCGAAGGGCGAGCTTGGTTACTACATTGTGAGCGACGGAAGCACGCAGTCCTACCGGGCGCGCGTCCGGCCTCCTTCTTTTGTGAATTTGCAGGCGCTGAAACAGATGGTCCGGGGACATATGGTCGCGGACGTTGTAGCCATCATTGGAACGCTCGACATTGTATTGGGTGAGATAGACCGGTAATGGATTTCGCAATCGACAACATTCTGATTCCCTTCATCAAGATCGCCGTCATCATGGGGATCGTTCCAGGCTATGTCGCCGTCATTACTCTGGCCGAACGGAAGATTATTGCGTGGATGCAGGTCCGGCTTGGACCGATGCGCGTCGGTCCATGGGGAATCCTTCAAATGGTGGCGGATCCCATCAAGCTGTTGCTGAAGGAAGACATTATTCCGGACGTAGCGGACAAGTGGGTCTTCATGCTCGCTCCCGTCGTGTGTCTGATTCCCGCCTTCATTGTTCTTGCCGTGATTCCGGTCGGAGAACCGGTGCAGATACTCGGGAGAACGGTGACTCTCTACGTCACCAACCTGAACATCGGCGTTCTTTATGTCCTCTCGATTTCTTCGGTCGGCGTGCTCGGAATCATTCTTGCGGGATGGGCTTCGAACAGCAAATATCCGCTGCTGGGCGCGCTGCGTTCAGCCGCGCAAATGGTCAGTTACGAAGTTGCGCTTGGATTTTCCATTCTGGGCGTCCTGATGTTCGCAGGCACGTTGAGCCTGGTGAGCATTGTCGAAGCGCAGAAGACCGCCGGCTGGTATGTGTTCTATCAGCCAGTGGCTTTCGTTCTTTTTTGTATCTGCGGTGTCGCCGAAACGAACCGTGCGCCGTTTGACCTCCCCGAAGCGGAATCCGAACTCGTTGCCGGCTTTCATACCGAGTACAGCGGCTTCAGGTTTTCTCTGTTCTTCCTGGCCGAGTACGCCAATATGCTGACGGTCGCTGCGATGGCTGTAACCCTCTTCCTGGGCGGCTGGACGCGGCCATTCCCGACGGTAGGATGGCTTGCGTTCCTCAACCTGATTCCCGGCGTCGTGTGGTTTCTCGGAAAATTGATCGTTCTGCTCTATTTCTACCTGTGGTTCCGTGCAAGCTGGCCTCGATACAGGTACGATCAACTTATGAAACTCGGCTGGCAGTATCTGCTGCCGATCTCGATGGCGAATGTCATTGTGACCGCGGTTTTATTGGTGATTTTTAGAAGGTAAATCATATGAAGGTCAAACGTCCGGAACTGACTCTGCTGAAAAAGATCTTTTTGGTCGATCTGATCAAGGGATTGTTGCTGACGTTCTCCTATCAACGGCCATCGAAAAACTATACCGAGCAATACCCCAAAGTGCGGCCCAAGGTTGCCGAGAGGTTTCGTGGAGCGCCCCGGTTGAACAACGATCCCGAAAACGGCGAAACGCTCTGCATCGCGTGTAACCTCTGCGCACTGGCTTGTCCGGAGCATTGCATCGAAGTGGGTTGGGAGAGAACATCGGACGGCAAGAAGGCACTGACAACCTACACGTTCGATCTTTCCCGATGCATGTTCTGCGGGCTCTGTGAAGATGCATGTCCGACGCCATGCCTGGAGTTGACGCAGGACTTCGAACTCAGCCTCTACGGACGGCGCGACATGAAGTGGGACCGCCAGAAGCTCGAAGAAGGCAATCAGCCGGTGGTCTATACCAAATAATGCTCGAACTCGTACTCTTCTATATCTTCGCGGTCATCGCTGTGGTCTCGGCGATTCTGGTGATCACACGCCACAATGTGGTGCACAGTGCCGCATTTCTCGGCGCGACATTGTTTGCCGTCGCAGGTATTTTTCTCACATTGCATGCGGAGTTTCTGGCCGGCGTTCAAGTGATCGTTTACGTCGGCGGCATCCTGGTGCTCTTTGTCTTCGTCATCATGCTGATTGCCGTCGAGCGTTCGGTGCACGAGCGGCAGTACAACCGGCAATGGACGATCGCTTTGATTACATCGGCCATTCTGATTGTCGAGATCGCCTACGGCCTGTATCGGGGAAAGGATTCATTCGTCCTTCCTCCAATCGTCGAGCCCGCAGCCGCGGCGGGAGGAAACTCAGAGCAGGTCGGGACGGCTCTATATACGGTCTATTTATTGCCTTTTGAGATTGCGTCGATCCTGTTGCTTGTCGCCATCGTGGGCGCCGTCGTTCTTGCGAAGCGGCAGGCGCCGGCTGAAGAGTAAATCATGGTAACGACATTTCATTATTTGATGCTGAGCGCTGCCTTGTTCACGATCGGTGTTATCGGCGTCCTGACGCGCCGCAACATCATGATCATTTTGATGTCGATCGAATTGATGATGAATGCGGTCAACATCAATCTCATTGCGTTCTCGAGCAGGCTCCAGCAGGTGACGGGACAGGTCTTCGCCATATTCGTCATCACCGTCGCCGCGGCAGAGGCTGCCGTAGGTCTCGGAATTGTGATCGCGATGTTCAAGAACAAGGAAACGATGAACATCAACGAAATCGATCTGATGAAGTGGTAGCGATGTACTTCCTGGACCATATCTGGCTCATACCGCTTTTCCCGGCGGCCGGTTTTCTCATCAACGGCTTGTTCGGGAAGAAGACCGGCAAGTCGGCCGTCGCATTCGTTGCATGCGGCGCGGTGCTGATCTCGTTCATCTTTGCTGCCGGCGCCGTGGTTCAGTTGCTCCAACTGGAGCCTGAACATCGTTCGCACACGGTCAAGCTCTACGAATGGATCAATGCCGGTCCGGCGCACACATCGGAAGGTCCGGTTTCCCGCTTTCAGGTGGATTGGGGATTTCTGCTGGATCCGCTTTCAGCGGTGATGGTTCTGGTCGTCACCGGCATCGGATTTCTCATTCACGTTTACTCGACCGGATACATGCATGAGGAAGACGGCTTCTATCGCTTCTTCGCCGATTTGAACCTCTTCATGTTTTCGATGCTCACGCTTATTCTCGGCAACAACTACATCATGATGTTCGTCGGATGGGAAGGCGTGGGCCTGTGTTCGTATTTGTTGATCGGATATTACTTCCACAAGAAGAGCGCGGGCGACGCTTCAAAGAAAGCGTTCGTTGTCAATCGCGTCGGCGACTGGGGATTCTCGATCGGTATCATGATGATTTTCGCCACGTTCGGTACGATCGAGTTTACGAAGGTCGGTGAAAAGGTTCGCGAAGGCGTGATGTCGGGAGCGTTTCACGTCAGCGACCCGCTGTTCATCGCAATGGCTCTCGCGCTGTTTGTCGGCGCGACGGGGAAGTCCGCGCAGATTCCTCTGTATGTCTGGCTGCCGGACGCGATGGAAGGTCCAACGCCGGTCAGCGCATTGATTCACGCCGCAACAATGGTGACCGCGGGCGTCTACATGGTCGCGCGCAGCAATTTTATTTATCAGATGGCGCCTGAGGCGATGGCCGTTGTGGCGGTGATCGGCGCATTGACGGCGCTCTTTGCCGCGTCGATCGGCCTGGTTCAGAACGACATCAAGCGCGTGCTCGCATATTCGACAGTAAGCCAGCTCGGTTACATGTTTCTCGCTCTGGGTGTTGGCGCGTTCGCGGCCGGCATCTTTCACCTGATGACGCACGCCTTCTTCAAGGCGCTGCTCTTTCTTGGTTCGGGAAGCGTCATTCACGCGATGCATCACGAGCAGGACATGCGCAAGATGGGCGCGCTGAGAAACAAGATTCCGACGACTTTCAAAACGATGTTCGTTGGAACGCTTGCTATCGCCGGCACACCGTTTCTGTCGGGATTCTTTTCGAAGGATGAAATCCTCTGGCAGGCGTTTTCGAGCCCGAATGGGTACAACGCCCCATGGTTGCACATTGTCTTATGGTTGATCGGCGTCACGGTTGCCGGAATGACTTCGTTTTATATGTTCCGGCTCCTGTTCATGACGTTCTTCGGCGAGTCCCGCGTCGATCACCATACCGAGCATCACATCCATGAATCGCCGAACTCGATGACGATTCCGCTGATTGTCCTGGCTATTGGCGCGGTTCTGGCGGGTTATGTCGGCTTGCCGAGTTGGCTCGGCGGCAGCGCCTTCGAGCGATTCCTCGAGCCTGTCTTCGAGCCGTTGCCGATTCCTCATGTTGAAGGCGCGCATTACGGCACAGTGGTCGAGATCGGGTTGGCTGCATTTTCAGTGGCGGTCGCTTTCCTTGGTTTCTTTGTAGCGTATTCGAAGTACTGCAAACGCAGTTGGGAAGAGCAGCGCGAGGTCCGGCAATACGGTCCTCTTTATACGTGGTTGCTTAATAAATGGAAGATCGACGAACTCTACGATGCGCTGTTCGTAAATCGCGCCAAGGGCGCCGGTGTCAGCCTCTGGACATTCGATGCGAACGTTGTCGATGGCGCCGTGAACGGTTCTGCCTGGACGACGGTGAAAGGCGCTCTGGGCTCGGGCTGGTGGGATCGCTGGATCGTTGACGGCCTCGTGCGATTCATCGGCGGATTTGTTAAGACGATCAGTTGGCCGCTCCGTCTGGTGCAAACCGGATACGTGCAGAATTATGCGCTGGTCATGGTGCTCGGTGTCCTGGTCTTTATCGGTTACGTTCTGTGGGGGAATCCTTAATGGACTTTTTTCGTCAGCATATCCTGACCATTGTGGCTTTCTGGCCGCTGGCCGGCATGATTGTTCTCTTCTTTATGCCAAAAGAGAGCAAGGGCTTGATCCGGTTGTGGGCCAACCTGGTGATCTTTGCCGGATTCTTCATCTCGTTGCCGCTGTGGTTCTGGTTCGATCGCAACACCTCCGACCAGATGCAATTCGTCGAGAACGTACCGTGGGTGCAGACGCTCGGCGCTCATTACCATGTCGGTATCGACGGCATTTCGCTGCTGCTCGTCATGCTCACGACGCTCCTGGGGCCGCTGGCGGTCCTGTCGTCGTGGACCGCCATCGAGAATCGCGTGAAAGAATATTACGTCTTCATGCTGATGCTTCAGGCGGGGATGCTCGGCGTTTTTATTTCGCTCGATTTCTTCCTCTTTTACGTTTTCTGGGAAGTCATGCTGGTGCCGATGTATTTCCTGATCGGCGTGTGGGGCGGCCCGCGAAAACTGTACGCGGCGATCAAATTCTTCCTGTACACACTCGTGGGATCCGTTCTGCTGCTGCTTGGAATCCTCGCGCTCTACTTCACGTATCCGCAGGTTGCGGCGCAGCATCCCGAGATCGCAGCCCAGTTCGGGACTGCGGCGACATTTGATGTGCTCGCGTTTCACGCGATCGCGCCGTTCCTGGCGCCAGGTCTTCAATGGTGGGTTTTCCTGGGATTTTTTTTCGGGTTTGCCATAAAAGTTCCGATGTTCCCGTTCCATACATGGCTGCCCGATGCGCACGTTGAGGCTCCGACCGCAGGTTCCGTTATTCTTGCGGGCGTGCTGCTGAAGATGGGGACTTACGGATTTCTGCGATTCAGCCTGCCCATTCTGCCGGAAGGTACGAAAGCCTTTGTGCCTCTGATGATCACGCTTTCCATCATCGGCATTGTTTACGGCGCCCTCGTCGCGATGATGCAGCCGGACATGAAGAAACTGGTGGCGTACTCTTCGGTGAGTCACATGGGATTCGTGATGCTCGGCATGTTCGCGCTGAACCCGAATGGGCTCAACGGCAGCATCATTCAGCAGATCAATCACGGAATCTCAACGGGTGCGCTCTTCCTGATCGTCGGCATCATCTATGAGCGGCGTCATACGCGCGAAATCGCGCAGTTCGGCGGCATCTCGAATGTCATGCCGGTCTACGCCATCGTGTTTCTGATAATGACGATGTCTTCGATCGGTCTTCCGCTCCTCAACGGCTTCGTCGGTGAATTCGCAATCATGCTTGGAGCCTTTGAGCAGAATCTCTGGTGGGCTGTGTTTGCCGGATCGGGAATTGTTCTCGGTGCGGCTTATATGCTGTGGCTCTACCAGCGCACCATGCTCGGCAAAGTCGAGAATCCCGCGAATGAAAAACTCGTCGATATGAACCTTCGGGAACTCGCAACGCTGGTTCCGCTGATCATTGTAGCTTTCTGGATCGGCCTGTACCCGGCGCCGTTCTTTCAGGTTCTCGATAAACCCGTGAACAAGCTGGTTGAGAAAGTGAACCCGGACTTCTTCAAGGGCACGCCGCGCTTGAACGCGCAGGCAGGAGACCGCCGCTAATGCAGCAGTTTTTCCAGATGCAAGATCTCGGAGCGATCGTTCCGGAAGGGGAACTCATCGTCTTCGGAATGTTCCTGCTGATCTTCGATCTTCTGATCAAAGACAAGCGCTGGATCGGAATCATCGGCCTGGTGGGGATCGGTATTTCCGGCGGATTCCTGATGCGCCTTCGCGCAATTGAAGGGCAGGTTTCGGCTTACGGGGGCGTTCTCGTTCTCGACAGTTTCGCCGTCCTCTTCAAAGTGATCTTCCTGATTGCCGCGGCGCTGTCGATTGCGATTTCGCTGAAATACCTCGACATCGAGCGTGAAAACCATGGCGAGTATTACGCCCTGATTCTGTTTTCCACGATGGGAATGATGTTCATGGCAGGCGCCATGGATCTGGTGACGTTGTACATCGGTCTCGAGACCATGGCGATCGCGACATATGTCCTCGTGGGTTTCCTGAAAGGCAACCAGCGGTCGAACGAAGCGTCGATGAAGTATTTCCTGCTGGGCGCATTCTCGTCGGGAATTCTGCTCTATGGAATGTCGTTGCTGTACGGAATCGCAGGTTCGACGAAATTCTTCGACATCGCCGAAGCGCTTTCCCGCCGTCCCGTGAATGATCCGATTTCACTGCTCGCCATGATCACACTTTCGGCCGGAATGTTCTTCAAGATTGCCGCAGTCCCGTTCCATCAATGGACTCCCGACGCCTACGAAGGCGCGCCCACTTCGATCACCGCATTCATGTCGGTTGCGGTCAAAGCCGCGTCGTTCGCGATGATGGTCCGGGTTTTCATGGTGGCGATTTATCCGCTGCGGCCGCAGTGGGTGCCGATCATGGCGGCAGTCTCGGTCATGACCATGACCGTCGGGAACATCGCCGCGATCACGCAATCCAGCGTGAAACGCCTGCTGGCGTATTCTTCAATATCCCACGCAGGCTATGTGCTGATCGGCTTCATTGCAGGCAATGACACGGGTCTCACGGCGGTGCCGCTCTATCTTCTGATCTACACGTTTACGAATCTTGGTGTGTGGGCCGTGATCGTTGCGCTTCGACGCAAGGATGTCATCGGCGAGCACATTGACGATATGTCCGGCCTGTTCTTCCGGCATCCGGCTGCTGCGGTATTAATGCTCATCTTCCTGCTTTCCCTTGCCGGCATTCCGCCGACCGCGGGCTTCATTGGAAAGTACTATTTGTTCGCTGCAGCCATCGAAACCGGTCACAACACGCTTGCAGTCATCGCGGTACTGAACGCGGCGATCTCAATTTATTTCTATTTCCGGATTGTTGTTTCGATGTTCATGCGGGAGCCGACGGAGAAGACCGGCCTCGTTTACGCGCCGGGTTTGACGCTGGCTCTTGGAGTGGCGATCGTATTCACGCTGTTGATCGGCGTATATCCCGATCCATTCATTTCGATGGCCCGCCACGCCGTGATTGTAGGTTTTTAGGCAGCACCGCTGAAAGAAGCTGCTCGGCATCGGATGCCGGCAGCTTTTCAGCTTCTTTCATGACAGCCGCCGGTACCCACTTCGGAAAAGCAAGCTGTTTCGTTGCATGAGCGCCGCTTTCCGTGTGCTCTTCCCAGATTCTTGCCAATTGCGCTTTTTGAAAACGCCCCGCAAGCTTCACAAGCGCAGGCCAGAGACGGCGATGGACAAAAGTCACCTTGCCGCCGACAAGCTTGCAAACCAGAATTTCCGGGCTTTCACTGACGGCCCGGGCTGCCTGAAAGATGATCTTTCCTTTGGCGTGCCCCCACCAGCTCCCGCGAATGGGTTCCCCTGCGATCGCGTCGGCAAGGCTGGGGACAGGACCACGCGCCGCTTGCAGGACAACTCCATGACGCTTGACGAATGCTATGGCTTGTTTCGGGCTCATTTGAATTCCGTTTTCTTATACTTTACTGGCATGCGTCCGCGATCGGCTCAATCGAATTCACGTTGATACGATTGCCGGTGGGTGTGCGGACGATCACACCTTTGACCTGAACCTTCTTATCGGCGTGGGGAACCGGATCGAAATTCTCGGCGTCCTGAAGGCGAAAACGGTAAGGGCCGAGAGCGCGTGCTGCTGAGAGCCCCAGCTCTTTATCGATTTTCTTGAATGAATCGCGAGTGCGCACAGGTTCGCTGGCATCCACGAGAGCCCACGCATTCGGACCGGTTTGAATCAGGCAACCCACGCTGAGCACTGGCGCGAAATTGGGAACCG
Organism: uncultured Solibacteraceae bacterium; assembly: GCA_964633285.1. Taxonomy (GTDB): domain Bacteria; phylum Acidobacteriota; class Terriglobia; order 20CM-2-55-15; family 20CM-2-55-15; genus 20CM-2-55-15. Next base: position 19,195 of record CAZWGA010000011.1, read on the forward strand.
GCTTCGGACCGTCCTTGCCTACCAGTTGAATCCTTTCGAGCTGATCCGGCTTGAGTTCGGTGTTGCCCGCGGGCATTTCGTTGCTTTGGAGAAGATAGCTGATGATATCGGTGTACATCTGATCCGGAAGGCTGCCGGCCCGGCCCCGCGGCATCGTAGCTTTCATGTCGAGGAAAAGCGTTTCGAGATTGTCTTCACGGCGGCGTTCCATGAAGGGTTCGCCTTTCATGGCTCCTTCGATGCCCAGCAGGTCCGCTTTATGGCACGCGATGCAGTTCTGGCTGTAGGCGTCTTTGCCGCGAGAGGCCTGGGCGGAAGAGTAGATGCCGTCCCACACGGTCTTGTTCTGAGCGCAGACAGTGACTGAACAGGCCAGAAACCACAAAGGCACAAGGAAACAAAATCGAGCGACTTTGTGTCTTTGTGCCTTTGTGGTTTCCAATTTGGGCTCAGGACACTAGCTGCGTTTCTTTTCCAGCTCGGTGAAACGGATGGCGTTCAGCGTCTGGCCTTTGACTTTGAATTTCACAAAACGGAAACCGCGGCTGTCATACGGATATTCCGTGGAGTCGTCTTCCTTGTTCTGAACGGCGTCGCCTTCTTCTTTTCCGAACAAGTCGCGCATCATCTTCAAATCGCCGGAAGTCAGAAGTTTCTGAAGTTTCTCATCCGCAATTTTTTTTGCGAAAGCCTGATTGACTTCGATTTTGCGCGCCTTCCCGGTGAGTTGGGCGGTATAAACGAACAAGCCCTGTCCCTGGTAAACCGTCAGATAGTATCCGGGTTCGGTTTCGGTTTTGGGCAGATTGCGCGTATTTTCGACTTTTCCGAAATTATCCTGAACCTGATTTGTCTTGTCGCCCAGCTTCACGCCCATGACGCTGATATTGCGGCTCGTCCAACCGGAATGGGTCGTGAGGTCGTCCTTCGTAAGTTCGTAGATTTCGACTTTTTCTTCAGCCGGCTTTGCAGTTGGAGCGGCTGCCGGCTGTGCGGCCTGCTTGGGTTCTTCGCCGCCGCATCCGGCAAGGCACAGCGTGAGGGTACCGGCCAGGGCGAACAACATTAGTGGCTTCGACATTGATGTCCTCCTTATGAAGCGCCCGATAATGAATTGCGCAGATTTTCGGCGCGGATTATATACCAACCGGCTTACTGTTTGCTGATCTCGATCTGTTTGAGAGTTTCGTCGATCAGTCGAGCGTTGTCGTCCTTCGCCAGATTGCGTTCGAGCAGCTTGGAGGCGATCTTCAACGCAATATCACCGACTTCGGAGCGAATCTGCTGCAGCGCCTGTCTTGTCTGCAGTTGAATCTGCTGTTCGGCGTTCCGGATGATGTTCTCGGCCTCGGTCTTCGATTTCGCTTTAAGTTCTTCCCGAAGCCTTTCGGCATCCGAGCGGGTTTGAGCGAGTATCGATTCCGATTCAGCGCGCGCTTGTTGCAGAATTTTGGTGGACTCCTGTTGAAGCCGCTCCAGTTCCTGCTTTGCGCGCTCGGCATCTTCGAGGGACTTGCGTATGGTTTCCTGCCGCGCTTCAAGCGCTTTCAGCAGCGGTTTCCACGCAAACTTCCCGAGGACGATCAGCAGGACGACAAAGGTTGCGATCGTCCAGATGAATAGTCCGGGATCCGGCTGAACTAACGGGTTATCCATATCCGGCTGCCTATTTGAATACGATTAAAAGGATAAACACCTCGGCCAGAATCGCCACGCCTTCGAGCAGGAAAAGCGGCAGGCTGACTGCGCCGGTGATTCGATCGGCAGCGGCAGGTTGACGCGCAATGCCTTCAGCAGCCGCGGATGCAAACTTTCCAATTCCCAAGCCCGCGCCGATCACGACCATGCCCAGACCGATCGCTGCGCCCAATAAGTGCAGATAATTCATTCTCCTAAGCCTCCGTTTTTTGTTTTCTAGTGATGAACGTGAATGGCCATGCCGATGAACACGGCCGACAACAGCGTAAATACGTATGCCTGAACCACAACGACGATAATCTCGAGCGCGGAAATTGCAACAGAGAGCGGAACCGATGCGATCAACCCGACACCCACTCCGACAATCGCTCGAGATGTCATTTCCGTAAATAAAAATACAAATGAAAGTATCGAAAGTATGGCGATGTGACCGCCCGTCATATTCGCGGCAAGCCGCATCGTTAACGCAAAAGGCCGGACAAACATTCCGATGATTTCGATCGGAATGAGAATGACGTACACGAACGGGCTCAATCCATGCGGTACAAGATTCTTCCAATGTGTGACAAAACCATGCGCCTTCGATCCGGCGATAATGATCGCGAAGAAAGTGATCGTGGCCAGAGCGGCAGTCACATTGAAGTTCGCGGTCGCTGTGGTTCCACCATGAGGGAGCTTATTCAGAAAGGAGTCGGGCGCCGGATGAAAGGCAAAATGATTGAGTAGCGCCAGTGGTTCGAACACTGGAATCAATCCGATCGCGTTTGCGCTCAGAATGAAGAAGAAGAGAGTCAGGATCAGCGGCGTCCAGGTGTTGACCCACTTGTTACCGACATTGGGCCTTGCGATCGAGTCGCGAACGAATTCCACGACAGCCTCGAGCGCGTTCATAAAACCGGACGGAACCAGCCGGTCCTGTTTCAGATAACGCCGAACCGTCAACGTCACAATAACGAAAAGAATCGCGGCGACGATCCACAACATAAAGACATGTTTCGTAATCGAAAAATCGATTCCGAATACACGCGGCAGTTCGATCAAAGGATGCTGGTGAGGATTCGAAACGTGTTCGACGATAACTTCGCCGGGATTGAAATGTTCAGGTTTCGGTTCCGCTCCCGTTGCGGGCTCCTGAAGTATTGCGAGTGCGAGAAGAGAAGTTAATAACAAGTGGCTATCGAGACCTCTCCGAAAACAGGCGCTTCAGGTGCAGCGCCTCGATTAAATACAACGCAATAAAATAACTGGTGAAACTCGCAACAAACGGCGCAGTTCTGAATCCCACTACGCGGAGCATTACAGCGACGTACGCCCCAAAAAAAATCATCTTAAAGACAAAGCCCGTCAACATGAGAACCGCCAGTTCCACAGGACCTTGCCTTTGCAGTACTCGCGCAGCCAGGAGCCACGTTCCGCTGACCGCAACAAGCGGACCCAGCATGCCGAACAGAATTTCAACGCTCGTCCGGCGATCCACGATGACTGCGAGAACGGCCCACGATACAACGCTTGCTGCCGTCATCCAAATTACCGGCTTCATTTGTGCCAAATGGATTTGGCGAGCTCATAAAAACCAACGACAAGCCCGAGCAGCAGACCGCCAAGCAGGAACCATGGTTTTGTTCCCCGCCAACTGTCTATCGCGTATCCAATTCCGCCAAGCAGGATGATGGCCCCAATCAACGTGTAGCTGGCGACAGCCACAGGCCCGGCTCGTGTCAGATTCTCCTGAAATGCTTTTGCAGCTCGCGCCAGGAACAATCCACTGTCTTCGGATCTGGGTGTGGGACGATCAGGACGGTTGCTTCGGTCGTCCATGCGCTCCCCTCCAGCGTACCTTCACCGCCAGGCAACTGGTGAGTGTACAGTATCTTTTTAAAAAGTTACACCATGATGATGAGTGACGACGAGCCGCGCTCACCGCAGCGCGGCGGCGATGGTCCAATCAAGAACGCGCGTGGGCAGCAGGCCCAGGTAGAGCGTTCCGATTCCAGCGACTGCGAGCGCAATTTTCAAGCTGCCGCACATTCTCAGGTCTGAAAAGTCTTCACGCGGGTCTTTCATGTACATCTGAACGATGACGTAAAGGTAGTAGTAGAACGAGACCACCGTCGTCATAACGCCGATAACGGCGAGCCAAACCAAACCTGACTCCACGGCTGCGCGAAAAATGAAAAATTTTCCCGCAAAACCTGCCGTTCCCGGGATGCCGGCCAGGGAAAGCAGGAACAGCGAAAGCACTGCCGCCAGGCCGGGCCGTTTGGCGCCGAGTCCGGCATAGTCGGTAACGTTAACCATCTTGTCTTCCGAGCGGCTCAGGATGGTCACAACCGCAAAGGCGCCGAGATTCATCAGACTGTAGCCCAGAAGATAAAACAGGGCGGCCGACACTCCTTTTTGGGATGCCGATGCAAACGCCACGGCAACGTATCCGGCATGAGCAATGGAGGAATACGCGAGCATCCTTTTGATGTTGGGCTGCACCACCGCGATCACGTTGCCGAGCAGCATCGTCAGGGCCGCGACAAGCCAGATTGCCGACGTCCAGCGGTTTTCGATTGCAGGAAACGCGGTCATGAAGATCCGGAACAGCACTGCAAACCCTGCAGCCTTCGGTCCCACCGACATGAAACCTGTGACCGGAGTAGGCGCCCCTTCGTAAACGTCGGGTGTCCACACATGAAATGGCGCGACCGCAACCTTGAAGCAGAGCGCGATAAGCATCAACGCGGCGGACAAATAAACCAGCGTTACAGGAGTGTTTGAAGACTGAAGCGCCGCGGCAATCGCGGCGAGGTTGGTGCTTCCGGTCGCGCCGAATATCAGCGCAATGCCGTATAGAAAAAATGCGGAAGAAAACGAACCCAGAAGGAAATATTTCAAGGCCGATTCATTCGACTTCAAATCCGTTCTGCGGAATCCCGCCATCACGTAGGTTGCAATGGAGAGAATTTCCAGACCCAGGAAAATCATGACAAGTTCATTCGATCCCGACATCATCAGCATTCCCGCCGTTGCGAACAACAGGAGCGAGTAAAACTCCGGATGATTCATGTTTTCGCGTCGAAGAAAGTCGATGGACGTAAGAATCGTGATTGCGGCAATCAGCAGGAAAACGAAGTTCAGGAAGATGGCGTAGTCATCGACGATCCAGAGACTCGAGTACCACTGGCCCCGGTTGTCGGCCATCGAAAACAGCGCCAGCATGGCGACGATGGTTCCGGTGAATGCCAGCCATCCAAGCGCGGACTTTCTTTTGGGGCTTACGAACGGTTCCGCCACCATGACGGCAATTCCGTAAACGGCAAGCACAATCGCCGGCATGATCGCCTGAATATTGATTGAGGCGAGGTTCACGGCGCGCGCCTCGCGAATTCCAGTTGACCGGTGTGGGTCTGGTTCATCAATTTCATCACGGAAGCGTCCATGGGCCGCAGGAAGTGATTGGAATAAACACCCATCCAGATGATCATGATCAGCAGCGGAATGAGCATGACCGCTTCGCGTCCAGCAAGATCCGGAAGTGATGCATTCTTTTCATTTTTGATCTCGCCCCAAACAACACGCTGATACATCCACAGCATGTAAACCGCCGAAAGGATCACGCCCACGGCCGCTACCGTGGCGCGGGCCCGGTTCGCGCCGAATGTTCCCAGCAGCACGAGGAACTCACCGACAAATCCATTCAATCCCGGCAGGCCTATCGATGAAAGCGTTACGACCAGGAAGACTGCGGCGTAAACAGGCATGCGATTCGCGAGCCCGCCGAACTCATCGATCAGGCGCGTGTGACGGCGGTCGTAGATGACACCGACCAGCATGAAGAGCGCTCCCGTCGAGATCCCGTGATTCAACATTTGATAGATGGCGCCTTCCATTCCCTGCACAGTGAAGCTGAAGATACCGAGCACCACGAATCCGAGGTGGCTGACCGAGGAATAGGCAACCAGCTTTTTCATGTCGGGCTGCACCATGGCGACCAGCGATCCATAGATGATGCCGACCACGGCAAACATGGAAATGATCGGCGCGAACAGATGGCTCATTTGCGGGAATAACGGCAGGCTGAAACGCACCAGTCCATACGTGCCCATTTTCAGAAGGACGCCGGCCAGCAAGACAGAACCCGCCGTCGGCGCTTCCACATCCGCATCCGGCAGCCACGTGTGAAATGGGAAGAGCGGCACTTTGATTGCAAATGCAAGGAAGAATGCCAGGAACAGCAATCGCTCCGTAGACGGCGCCAGCATCATGCGTCCCGAAGCAAGTGCGGATTGAATCTCCGGATAGCTGAATGTGTAGGTCCCGGTCGCATCGCCGTGAATAAAGTAGAGCGCGATGATTGCAACGAGCATCAGCACCGAACCGGCCATGGTATACAGCACGAATTTCATCGCTGCATAAATGCGCCGTTCGCCGCCCCAGACGCCGATCAGGAAATACATCGGCACCAGCATGACTTCCCAGAAGACATAGAAGAGGAAGAGATCCAGCGAAGAAAAGACACCGATCATTCCTGTTTCGAGCAGCAGCATGAACAGAAAGTATTCCTTCACGCGTTCATGAATCGACCATGACGCAAGGATCGCAAGCGGACTCAGTAGCGTTGTCAGCAGGATTAGAAAAAGGCTGATGCCGTCAACGCCCATGGAGTAGTCCACTCCGAGCGAAGGGATCCATGGAATCCGGATGCCGAACTGGAAGTCGGGACGGGTGGAATCGAAATGCGCGATCAGATGAAGCGAGAAAATGAACGTCAGGATGGTTACGATCAGGGCGAACGCGCGGATCGAACGCGCATGCTCGCGATTATAGAAAAGGATGACCAGCGCGCCCAGAGCGGGCATGAATGTGATGATCGTCAGGATATTGGAGCTGATCATATTCCGCTCACCTCAGGAACCACACGAGAATGCCTACTCCGCCCAGCAGAATCCAGCCTGCATAAGTCCGCACATAACCCGACTGCATTCGGCGGAAAATGCCGGCGCTGCCGCGAACGACTTCACCGATGCCGTTGACCGCGCCATCGATCAGCACCGCATCGACAAACCTCCACAGGAAATCACGCGACATGCGCACGATCGGGATAACGATGAACTTGTCATACTCTTCGTCGACGTAGTACTTGTTCAGCATGATCGAATACATCGCATGCGCCTTCGCGGCGAGCTTTTCGGGAAGGTCCTTCTTTACGGCGTAGAAAACAATGGCGAGCGCCATTCCGGTCAATGCCGTTGCGATTGAAGCGAACATCAACAGCAATTCCAGTCCGCTCGTTCCGGCCGATTCACTTTCAACCTCATGAGCTGCGGGTGTGAGAAATTGCTGGACATAGTCGCTGCCGCCGAGCGCATGCGGCCATCCCAGAAAACCTGCCGTGATGGAAAGAACGGCAAGGATGATCAGCGGCACCAGCATCGACCATGGCGATTCATGAACATGATGAACGTCGTGCTCCGTGTATCGTGGTGATCCGTAAAAAGTCAGGATCAGCAACCGGAACATGTAAAAGGACGTGAATCCTGCCGCGACGATTCCCACGGCCCAGAGGATCTTTCCATAAGGCGCACTATTCCATGCGGCCCACAACACGGCGTCCTTGCTGAAAAATCCTGCGAGCGGGGGAATTCCCGCAATGGCTACAGTTCCGACGAGAAACGTTCGGTAGGTCCACGGCATGTGGTTACGGAGGCCGCCCATCTTTCGAATGTCCTGAATGCCGCTCATGCCGTGAATCACACTGCCGGCGCCCAGGAACAGCAAGGCCTTGAAGAATGCGTGTGTCATCAGATGAAAAACACCGGCCGCGAAAACTCCGGCGCCGCAGCCAAGGAACATATAGCCAAGCTGGCTCACCGTCGAATAGGCGAGGACCTTCTTGATATCCGTTTGAACGAGGCCGATGGATGCGGCAAAGATTGCAGTAAAGGCTCCCACAACGGCGACGACAAACAACGCCCCCGGCGCCCGGTTATAGAGGGCCCCGGACCTCGCCACCATGTAGACTCCTGCGGTGACCATCGTTGCCGCGTGGATCAGCGCGCTTACCGGCGTCGGGCCTTCCATCGCATCGGGCAGCCATACATAAAGAGGGAATTGCGCGGACTTGCCCGCCGCACCGAGAAATAACAGAAGACCGATCGTGGTCAATGTTCCAACCGTACCCAGCGGCTCCACCGGGAACGCGCCGCCCGCGCTTTCCAGGCGCGCAAATATTCCAGTGAAATCGATGCGATCGAACGTCCAGTAGATCATCATGATCGCGAGCACAAATCCGAAATCACCGACGCGGTTGACGATGAATGCCTTCTTGCCGGCATCGGCGGCAGATTTTCTGGTAAACCAGAATCCGATGAGCAGATAAGAGCAAAGCCCCACGCCCTCCCATCCCACAAACATCAGCAGATAGTTGTTGGCGAGAACGAGCGTGAGCATGAAGAAGACGAACAGGTTCAGGTACGAGAAGTACCGGTAGAAACTTTCTTCATGGCTCATGTATCCGATCGAGTAAACATGGATGAGAAAACCGACGCCGGTCACGATGAGGATCATCAGGCCCGACAGATGATCCAGCATCAGGCCGAATTGCGCCTGGAAACGTCCGGCCTGAATCCAGGTGAAGTAATCGTGCAGGATCGGTGTATTCGACTGCATCATCGCAAAGAACTGCTGCAGCGATATCAGAAAGGACATCCCGACCGTACCCGCTCCAATCGATCCGATCAGGCCTTTGGGCAGGCGTTTCCCCAGGATGCCGTTGATGCCGGCGCCCACCAGGGGCAGAACAGGTATAAGCCAAAGTAAATCCATAGTGACTTTGGAATTCCCTCACCACTTCAACAAATTGCTTCGATCCACATTCAGCGACTCCCGATTCCGGAACATCGCGATAACCAGCGCCAGACCCACTGCAGCTTCGGCCGCGGCGACAACCAGCACGAAGAAAACAAAAATCTGTCCGCTGATTTGTCCATGCTGGCTGGAGAACGCGACAAACGTAAGGTTCACCGCATTCAGCATGATTTCGACAGACAGGAGCAGGGCAATGATGTTCCGCTTCACAAAGAAACCCAGCATGCCGATAAGGAACAGTACCGCGCTGAGGATGAGATACCAGCCGACGGGAATCATAAATCTTTCTTCGCGAAGACAACCGCGCCTACGAGAGCAATCAGAATCAGGAGCGAGGTTGCTTCAAATGGAAGCATGTAGTCCGTGAACAGGCTGTGACCGATCGCCTGCGGGCTCCCAACGATTCTCGGCTGCAGATTTGTTCCCATTTGCAGATTCATTAAAGTCGAGACGATCAGGAACAGGAAAAACAGTCCCAGCGGAATCCCGAGAAATTTCAGCCATCGCAACCGGTCGGCTCCGTCTTCGTCTTCCGGCAAATTCAAAAGCATGATCACGAATATGAACAAAACCATGATCGCGCCCGCATACACGATCACCTGAATTACCGCAATGAAATCGGCGCGCAGCAGAATAAACAGGACCGACATCGCCGTGAGCATGAGAATCAGCGACAGCGCGCTGTACAGAACGTGCTTCTGTACAAGGACGTTGATCGCCGCTCCAACGGCCACAGCCGCAAAAAAGAAAAACAGCACCTGGATCATGAGATCGCCACAACGAAGCTGGTCACAAGAATGTTCGCCAGCGAAAGCGGAAGCAAAACCTTCCAACCGAATTTCATGAGCTGATCGTATCGAAACCTCGGAATCGTCGAGCGGAGCATGACGTAAAAGAAAACAAAGAACGCGATTTTGAGCGTGAACCATCCGATCGGCAGAACCATTTGAAGCAGGGGAGGGCCGAACATGGGACCGCTCCAGCCTCCCAGAAACAGGATCGTTGCCAGCGCCGATACGGCAATCAGGTTGGCATATTCAGCCATCATGAACATGAGGAACTTCATCGAGCTGTATTCGGTATGCCATCCGGCAACCAGTTCCTGCTCGGATTCCGCCAGATCGAACGGCAGGCGATTCGTTTCCGCCACACCGCTCACTACGTACACAACGAATGCAACGGGCTGTAGAAAAATATTCCATCGCGGGATGAATCCAAGCCAGGTGCTTTGCTGCGAGAGGACCAGTTCGCGCAGGCTCAGAGTGTTGGCAATCATCAGAACGCCGACGACCGACAGCGTGATGCTCAATTCATAGCTGATCATTTGCGCCGAGGACCGCATGGCTCCCATCAGCGGATACTTGGAGTTGGAAGCCCATCCTCCGAGCGCGATTCCATAAACTCCGAGTGATGTCACGGCAAAGACAAACAGCAGGCCGACGTTCAGATCGGTCACCTGAAGGTTCGGTCCGAACGGGACAACGGCGAAGGACAGAAAAGCGGGAATCAACGAAACCAGCGGCGCCAGGATGTACAGAAAAGCGTTCGCTTTCGCCGGAATGACTTCTTCTTTGTACAGGAACTTCAAGAGGTCCGCGAAAGGCTGCAGCAGACCAAACGGTCCGACGCGCGTGGGGCCGGGCCGCATTTGAACCCGCGCCATGACTTTTCGTTCAACCCAGCTCAGCAGGCCGACGACATTCATGACGGCGCCGAAGATCACGACGATCTTGATGAGCACAAGAATGAAGTCCCAGCTTGTGAGGTATTCGATCATCAGCCGCGCTTTCGAAGGTCGTCGAGGATTTCTTCCGTTTTCCTGACGTCCAGGTTTTCGTAGAACTCACCGTTGATTTGCATGACCGGCGCAGTCGTGCAGGATCCGAGGCATTCGAACTCAATAGCCGAAAAAAGGCCATCGGGAGTGATCTCGCCAAAACCCACGCCCAGCTTGCGTTTCACGCAGGCTTCGATATCGTCGGATCCGCGCAGCAGGCACGCCAGATTGGTGCAGACCATGATGTGATATCTACCGGCGGGTTTGCGCCGCAGGAGCGTGTAGAACGACAGGATCGAATCCACTTCGGAAGCATTCAGGTCAAGATACTTCCCAACATAGTCGATGGTTTCGTTCTTGATGTACCCGTCTTCCTTTTGAGCCAGAAGCAGCATCGGAATCAGCGCCGATCGCTTCCTCGGATATATGGAAGCGAGGTGCTTGAATTTGTCCTCCGTCTCTCTAGAAAACATCTATCGTTCCCACTCGAGGGCGCCTTTTTTCCAGGCATAGATGTATCCCGCCAGGATGGCCAGAATGAAAAGCAACATTTCGAAGAATCCGAACAGTTTCAGGTCGCGGTATACAACCGCCCAGGGGAAAAGAAAAACCGCTTCAATATCGAAGAGAAGAAACAGCATCGCCACCAGATAAAACTTCACCGAGAAACGTTCGCGTGCGGTGCCGGTCGGCTGCATGCCGCATTCGTAGGGTGCAAGTTTTGTGGGATTCGGTTTCTTGACGCCCAGGATATATGAACCGAGCAGCGTAACGACGCCAAATCCGGCAACGAGTATGAAGAAGACCAGTATCGGCGCCCAACTTTCGAGCATGAAGATCCTCCGCGACGAACGCCATCAACTACACAAAAGGATGACTATAGTAAGCCGTCCGACGCACTGTCAATGTGCTAACATCGTGCGCTTATGAAAATCGAAATTCGATTGAATGGTGAGACTCATGAAATACCGGAGGCGCTCAGCATTGCAAAGCTACTCGAGCATTTCGATTTGCCTAAAGACCGCGTTGCAGTCGAGCGAAATCGGTCGATCGTTCCCAAACCTCAATGGGAGAGCGTTGCTGTCGCGCAAGGCGACGAGCTTGAAGTCGTCCACTTTGTCGGCGGCGGGTCCGGCAACGATGATCCGTTCGTTATTGCCGGCCGGACTTTCAAATCCCGCCTGATTGTTGGAACCGGGAAATACCCCAGTAATCAAGTCATGGCGGAAGCTCATCGCCGTTCCGGGACAGACATGGTTACCGTTGCCGTGCGGCGCATCGATTTGAAGGCGCCGAAAGGCCAGTCCCTTCTCGATTTCATCGATCGCGAAAAGATCATGATCCTGCCGAACACCGCGGCCTGTTACAACGTTGAGGATGCTGTTCGCACGGCAAGACTCGGACGCGAAGCGGGCCTTTCGAACTGGGTCAAGCTGGAAGTCATCGGCGATGAGGCGACGCTTTTTCCCGACACGGCAGCTCTCATCGAAGCCACGCGTATCCTCGTCAAGGAAGGTTTCATCGTTTTGCCTTATACGAACGACGACCTCGTTGTTGCACGCCGCCTGATCGATGCCGGCGCGGCGGCAATCATGCCGCTCGGCGCGCCGATTGGTTCCGGAATGGGAATTCAAAATGTCGCGGGTATACGAATCCTCCGCGAGAAGATTATCGAAGTTCCTCTCATCGTCGATGCGGGAGTTGGAACCGCATCCGACGCGACGCTCGCAATGGAGCTTGGAGCAGACGGCGTCCTCATGAACTCGGCAATCGCCGGCGCGAAAGATCCGGGAGTCATGGCGGAAGCTATGAATTATGCGGTCAGGGCCGGAAGGCTTGCCTGCAAAGCGGGCAGGATTCAACGCAAGCTCTACGCGACGGCTTCCTCACCCCTCGAAGGAAAAATCTAGCGCGTTCCCTGGCGGTCATAGACCGCCGCTGCAGGCGAAGCGATCCCGATCGCGATGCCGCCCGCGGCTGTAACCAGGCATCCCACGATTCCGACAAGCCAGATCCCGCGATATTCCTGAAGCGCGTTCCCGGGCGATGAATTCAGCGTGACGCCGAGATAGCCGCTCAACAGAAGCGCTGTTGCTCCGGCCAATTGCGCAAAGGTATTCAGGAATCCCATGACTGACGATGTCTTTTGCGGACCGAACGTCTCAGACACGGCGGTCGTGACCAGCGGATACGCGTTGATGGCAACGCCCATCAGCAGCGCAAGCACGCCAAGCGCGAATGTTGAATCGATTCCCATCGGCAGTAACTTGAAGAGGACGGCCGTCGTCAGCACAAATCCAGTCGCCAGGGCATTCCGCGAAATGCCGAGGCTGACGATCCGATCTGAAATGAAACCGCAGACGGGAACGCCTACAGCCCGGCCCACAAGGTATGCCGTAAACAATCCGCCTGCTGCAAGTACGGCCTTATCCACGGGCATTCCCCTGCTGATATAGATGTCTGCTGCATAAACAGGGAGCCACGGCGGAAGAAGTCTCAAGGAGATGATGGATCCTGAATAGACGAGCGTGAAGGCCCAGAGTTGAAGATCTTTCACGACAGACCAGTCGATAGGTTTGCGCTCCGTTGCCTGTTGTCCGGGTGGCGCAGAGCGAAGGAAGACAATGCAGGCAACGCCGATGACGGCAACGAGGGCCGCGACGATTTCCGTCGATTGTCTCCAGCCCGATGCGACGTGGATCGCGAGATACGGCAGGATCAAATTCGCCAATCCTTCTCCCGTGCTGCCGCCAACTGCCGCGAACGCGGTTTGACAGAGACCGCGCTCCCTTGGAGAAAACCATCGCGCCAGAGCTCCGGCCATCACAACATAAACGCCGGCCGCTGCGACACCGTTGGCGGTGCGCCAGAACAAAAGCTGGCTGAAAGTGCCGCTGGTCGCGAATCCGAAGAGCGTGAATGCAGTAACGAAGACGCAGGCTCCAACCACTCTGCGGCTGCCAAATCGATCGGACGCGACGCCCCACGGCACTTGCGCGAAAGCGTACGCGTAAAGAAAAACCGAGCCGAGCAGACCCAGCGCCGGCTTATCAAGGTGCAGGTCCGCCGACACGAACTTGGCGATTCCGGTGTAATTTGTCCGAGCGAAGTAGCTGGTGGTATAAGCCAGCATTCCGACAATAAGGATGACCCAACGATAAGCCACTTGAAGTGAGGGAATGCTACCAAACATGAGTCAGGGAAGATACTTTGAAGATTTCGAAGTCGGCGCCGTTTACAAGCACTGGCCGGGCCGCACCATCACCGAACATGACGACACCATGTTCAGCCTCATGACGATGAACCAGAATCCGCTGCACATCGATGAACATTACGCATCGCAGTTGCAGCACGGCAGGAGGCTCGTGAACGGAACATTTGTGTTCAGCCTCGCTGTCGGCATGAGTGTGGCGGACACGAGCCTCCGCGCGATCGCAACGCTGGTTTATGAAGATATCGTTCACGCCGCGCCCGTGTGGCACGGCGATACGATCTACGCCGAATCGACTGTTCTCGAAAAGCTGGAGTCCAGGACGAAAAACGATCGCGGCATCGTTTACATTTCAACGCGCGCCATCAATCAAAAAGGCGAAACGGTTTTGACGTACCGGCGGAAAATTCTCACGCCCAAACGGTCATTCGACGAAGGGAAAAACTTCTGGCCGGATACCCATGGCTAAAACGAAGTTCGATGAGCGTCTGGACCGGCTGAAGCAATTTCGCTCAGGTTCTCTCGATGACGCGGCGATCGCCCTGATCCGAAAATCGCTCGGAGACCGTTCGAACCTTATTGTTGCGGAAGCTGCGAAGGCTATCGGCGGGCAGGGACTGAACGCGTTGATCCCGGAGTTGCTGTCGGCCTTCGCGCGACTATTCGAAAACCCCGTAAAGACCGATCCGAAGTGCTGGGGCAAACTGGCAATCATTCAGGCATTGACGCAATTGGATTACTCCGAATCGCCGCCGTTTCTTCGCGGCGCGCATCACATTCAGATGGAGCCCGTGTGGGGTGGTCAGGAAGATTTCGCGCCGCAATTGAGGGCAACATGTGTTCTCGGTTTGGTTCAGTGCGCGGATCTCGGCCGGAACGGAATCCTGCGCGAGCTGGTGGATGCTGTCGCCGATCCCGCGGATCCTGTCCGGCTTGAAGCGGTTCGAGCAATAACGCAGATGAATGGCGACGAAGGCGCGCTCCTTCTTCGACTGAAAGCGCGGCTGGGAGATCGACGGCCTGTGGTTACAGGGAATGTTTTCGATGCGATGCTGGCTCTCGAAGGTGTCCGAATTGTTCCTTTTGTGAGCGGCTATTTGAGGTCCTCCGATGTCGAGGTTCGCGACGAAGCGGTGTTCGCGCTCGGCAGTTCCCGGCTGGCCGATGCGATCAAGGCCCTGATCGATACCTGGAACGAATCCAGCGACCGGGAATTTCGCGATTTGATTCTTCGCGCATTAGGCTCATCACGCCAGCCCCCGGCCGTCGATTTTCTACTGGCTCTTGTCCGATCAGGCTCTTCGCGCGATGCTGCGGCCGCCGTCGAGGCATTGAAGCTGAATGACTCGGATGAGATTCAGGCCTTGATTGAACAGGCCCGGAAACAGAGGGCGCCATAGCCGGCCCGGGCGTGTTTTCGTTGCGCAACGCCGCATGGACTCGATAGACTCCCTTCCAAAATCGTCCCTACAGTGGAGGAAAAACCATGAAGACGTGGATCAGTGTGTGCCTGCTGTTCACGCTGCCGGCGGGCCTGGCTTATGGTCAAACCGCCGGAGCGAGCGTCCAGGGAATTATCAGTGACTCGACGGGAGCGGTTCTTCCGGGTGTCGCGGTAATGCTCAAGAACCTCGGTACGGGAGCAACGTTGGATTTCACCTCCGATGAGCGAGGCCGGTATCTCGCTCCATTGGTTCCGCCGGGTGACTATGAGATGCAGGCATCATTGCCTGGGTTCCAGACTGTGACCCGGCGAGGCGTCCGGCTCGCGGTGGGACAGAACGCTGTCGTGGATATCAAACTCGATGTTGGAGCGGTGGCGAATCAGGTCGAAGTGGTTGCGGACGCGAATCCCATCAATCTCACGTCGGCTGCTCTCAGTGGCCTGGTGAACGACAAGCAGATTCGCGATCTTCCGTTAAATGGGCGATCGTTCACGCAGCTTGCGCTTCTGCAAACCGGAGTGAATGCGGCTTATGCGGCAGGGAGCGATGTTGTGGGCGGGCGCACTCCAAAAATCACAGTCAATGGAGCGCGGCCGGAGCAGAACAATTTTCTCCTGGATGGAACCGACATCAATAACGTCTACAACAAAACGCCAGGTTCTTCCGCAGGAGTCCTGCTCGGCGTCGACGCGGTTCTGGAGTTCCAGGTTCTGACCAATGCGTATTCCGCGGAGTTCGGGCGATCCGCGGGAGGTCAGATTAATGCGGTCACGCGATCCGGCGAGAACAGCCTGCACGGTACGGCATTCGAGTTTCTTCGAAACTCAGCGCTCGACGCGAAAGATTTCTTTGACGCGAAGGTCGACCCGCAGCAACCGGGCCGGCCGGGCCGGTACATTCCTCCTTTTAAACGTAATCAATTCGGCGCAACGCTCGGTGGACCGATTCAGCGTGACAAGACGTTTTACTTTCTCGCGTACGAAGGCCTGATTGAACGGCTCGGCGTAACCGGCTCTACGAATGTGCCCGATGCCAATGCACGACGCGGCCTGATTGATGGCGTACAGAATCCGCTGCATCCGCAGATCGGCCCCTATCTCGATCTCTTTCCGTTGCCGAACGGCCGCGCCTTTTCAGGTGGAGTCGGCGAATACCTGTTTTCGCGCTCTCAGCCGACGAACGAGCATTTCTTCCAGGGACGTGTGGACCACCACTTCTCGAACAGCAATACGTTCTTCAGCCGGTACACATTCGATGACGGAAATGTGAATCGAATTCCAATTAACAAAACTCCAATCGCATATACCGCCGAGAGTACGCGCAACCAGTACGTGACCAGCGAGTGGCGTCACACATTTTCTCCAACGTTCCTCAACCAGCTTCGATTCGGAGTCAATCGTTCGACGTCGCTCGCCGATAACGTACGGACGATCGACATCCCTCCATCCATGTCCTGGATTCCCGGCGAGAAGTTTGGCTATTTCACCATCAGTGGTGTCGTCACCGAGATGGCGGGTGACTACCGGTTGCCGCGGTTCGACAGGTTGAACAATGTTTCGCTCAACAATACGACGTTCCTGACGCGCGGCCGGCACGGGATTCGTTTTGGCTTTGAAGGACAGCGCATCCATTTCAATCAAAACACCACCAGCCAGCGAGGCGGCATCGTGACCTTCCCTACGTTGCAACGATTTCTTGCCGGATCTCCGAGCACGGTGGAATTTGTGCTGCCGGGGAAGCTGGATCCGGTTCGTGGATATCGTCAGTGGCTTTTCGCGTTTTTCGTGCAGGACGATGTTCGCGTGAAGTCCAACCTGACGGCAAATATCGGCCTGCGCTATGAATTCATCACCGTTCCCACGGAGGTCAATGGCAAGATCGCCAATCTGCGCAATTTTACCGACACGCAAACCACTGTCGGCGATCCGTGGCATAACAATCCTTCACTGAAAAATTTCGGGCCGAGGGTCGGGCTTGCATGGGATCCATTCAAGACCGGCAAGACTTCCGTGCGTTCCGGTTTCGGAATATTCTTCGATGAGATTCTGCCCAAGTATTATTTCTTCACCGGGAGCCTGAATCCGCCGTTTACGACCCGGACGTCTCTCACGAATCCCCCGTTCCCAAATGTCGTTGCGAACTTTGATCCCGCGACGGTCAAGCCGCAGCTTCAGGTGACGAACTTTGACCTGAAGACGCCGTACATCATGCAGTACAACCTCAGCATTCAACGACAGCTCCCGGGAAATTGGGACTTCACGATCGGTTATGCCGGATCGCGCGGTAATCACCTCATTCGCGTTGCCGACCGGAATCTGGCGCCATGGAGTTTCGTAAATGGTGCCAAGGTCTATCAACCTGCGGCGGGCCGTATGAATCCGAACTTCGTCGGCGTATGGCAGCGGGTTACAGACTCGCAGTCGTTCTACAATTCGCTCCAGGTGAGCGCGAACAAAAGACTCTCCAACGGATTGCGCGCGCAGGCATCGTACACTTTCTCGCGATCCGTCGATGACGCGAGCGGCATCAACTCGCAGGACTTCAGCAACAACATTCAATACGGCCTCGATTTCTACGATCGCACTATCGATCGCGGGTTGTCCGCATTCCACATGAAGCACAACCTCACCTTCAATTGGACATACGATCTGCCGATTGCGAAAAACACTCATGGATGGATCGGGGCCGTCGCCCGGGGTTGGCAGTTGAACAACATCACAGCCATAAACAGCGGACCGCCATTCACGATTCAGATTTCGGGATACAACCGTTCGGGCAACCTGAATACAACGAACTTTTCTCTCAACGAACGGCCGAATCTGAAAGCCGGCTATACGAACAATCCGGTCCTGGGCGGTCCGGATCGTTATTGGGATGTGAATGCGTTCGAACTGCCGCCCTTGAATCAGCGCGGCAACCTAGGAAGGAATACCTTGATAGGTCCGGGGTTGGTGCAGATTGACTTGTCGATTGCGAAGTCCTTCGACCTCACGGAAGGAAAGTCTCTCCAATTCCGGGCCGAGTCGTTCAATCTACCGAATCATCCGAATTTCGCCGTGCCTTCCGGGCGGACTGCGTTCACAAGCGCAACCGGCGTGCCGTCACCAACCGCCGGCCTCATTACTTCGACCGTCTTTCACGCGGGCCGCCAGATTCAACTCGGATTGAAGCTGACGTATTAGATTTTATCGAGACCGCGACCCTCACCCGGCGCGACAGTCTGCGACTGCCGCGCCGGCATCTCGCCAAGGGAGCGGCGAGCGCTACACCTACCGTGACAGCGGCGTGCGGATTGCGCTATGCTGGCCATCTTTCGGGAGGTTGAGAGATGATGTTCAGACGTTCAGCGATCGCACTTTTTTTGATGCTTCTTCTTGGAGTTACGGCTCTCACTCAGGGCCGGGGCCGGGGAGGACAAGCACAACCCGCGCAGCAGCCCCAACAGCAGGCGCAGCCCGCAGCGCCGGCTGCGGAGAATACGTCATCTCGAGAGGTGGCGACGGCCGCGGAAGAGAAGATTTCCCAGACATCCCATGCGGTGAAACTGGACGGCAAAGACATCAAGTACACGGCGACCACCGGAACGCTGCCGATTCGTCTGGACGATGGAAAAGTTGTGGCTCGCATGTTCTTCGTCGCGTATACGAAGGACGGGGAAGATGCGAGGACCCGGCCGGTATCATTTCTGTATAACGGCGGGCCCGGCGCCGCCACCGTGTGGTTGCACATGGGATCGTTCGCTCCCAAACATGTGCAACTGGCTGACGATGGATTTCAACCCGCGCCGCCGTTTCACCTTGAAGACAATCCAAATTCGCTCATCGACGTTTCCGATCTCGTGTTCATCGATGCGATCGATGCCGGATACAGCCGCGTCGTTGCGGGCGTGAATGCCGCTCAATTCCACGGCCAGTCGGGTGACATCCGCGCGTTTGGCGAATTCATCAATGAGTACCTGAAGACCTATAGCCGCTGGACTTCGCCGAAATTCCTGATCGGCGAAAGCTACGGCACGATTCGTTCGGCGGGGTTGTCGCAGGAGCTTCAGTCGCGGCACGGCATTGAACTGAACGGCATCGCGCTGATTTCGTCGCTGCTCACTTATCAAACGCTCTCGCCCGCGCCGGACAACGATATTGCGTATGCGTCACTCATCCAGACTTACGCCGCCGATGCCTGGTATCACAAGAAGCTTCCGGCCGATCTCCAGCGCCAGACTTTAAAGCAGGTCGTGGATCAGGCGCGAACCTTTGCATTCGGCGAGTACATGACCGCCCTCACGAAAGGGAGCATGCTGAATGAAACGGAACGCAACGCGATTGCGCAAAAGCTTTCACGTTTCTCCGGCCTGTCGCCGCAGTATATCGAAGCGTCGAACTTCCGCGTCAGCGCCGGCCGGTATCGCAAGGAGCTGCTTCGCGACAAGCGCCTCGTGATCGGGCGTCTCGACGGGCGCTTCACCACGATCGATCTCGATGCCGCCGGTGAGCAGGAGGAATTCGACATATCGAATACCGCGCTGCAAGGGCCTTACACCGCGCTGTTCCTTGACTACGTCAAGAACGAGTTGAAGTGGGAGAGTGATCTGCATTATCCGACAAGCGGGAACGTCAGGCCGTGGACTTACGATCAAAACAGGTACATGGACATGACCGAACCCCTGCGATCCGCAATGACGCACAATCCGTATCTGAAAGTGTTTGTTGCATGCGGCTACTTCGACATGGCGACCGTGATGGGCGGCTCCGAATTCAACTTCACTCACCTCGCTTACGACAAACAGGTCACAGATCGCGTCTCCTTCGGATACTACGAAGCCGGTCACATGATTTATATCCGGCCATCCGCGCATGCGCAGCTTAAGAAGGATATCGCCAGGTTTGTCGACAGCAGTAAGGGGCCTGCAAAAGCAGCCTCGTCATCTCAGCAATAGGGTTAACCAGGCCGCGATTGCAGCAGCGCGCTCGTCGATACGCCACGGTTTACCTGCGGTGCGTCCGATGCGCGTCAGGGCCCCTTTAATTCGTGTCGAATTCTGCCCAAGCTCTGAAATTGCAAATTCTTCAAAGCCTCTATCCGAAAATGTGCCGCACTTGAGGCTGTGTTTCGCGGCTGCTGCTTCGATCACGCGGCGAAACAGGATTCCTTCTGCCGCGTGGGCGCGCATGTGACGGTTTCCAATCCGCTCGATATTCCGCTCCGGGGACCCGACGACTCCAACGCTGATCACCCGGGCTCCCTTGCTCTCCAGTTCGGTCAAAAGGTCCGCCAACATATCGATGGCAACTTCCTCAATTCGTTTTTCTATTGGACGCACAGCAGACAGTGCATCGCCCCAGGGCAATTCCATGACTTCATGATGAGGCTGTCCGGTTGCGGGCAACTGCGGATCCATCAGGGAAACATTCCATCGGCCGATGTATTCGGGAGTGGCTGGATCCCCTGTTAAAGCAATCGCGATGGCCCTTGCCGTCTTGGTTCGAAACCCGATACTGACGGCTCGCATCAGGATTCACGACCGCGCGATTCAAAATCGTCGGAATTCGGTGGATGCAGGGTGAGGTCCAACGCCAGCCAGATTATTTTTGAATATCGAACGAACCAGGCGCCGAAGAGGACCGCGAGCGACACCATAACAGTAAGAGTGACGGCTGCGTTTTGAATTCCGAACACGTAACGCATCAGAGGCCACGATCCCAGCGCCACGGCTACCGTGGCGCCGTAGCCGATGACCACGTGAGGGAGAAAATATCCGGACTCGCGCATGAAGTAGTATCCGCAGCCTGGACATCGGATCGGGCTGTCGAAGTAACCTTTGAACAACTTTCCTTTCCCGCAAATGGGACATCGTAATCGGAGGAGCGCTCCAAGCTTCATGCGTTTATTTTAGCTCCCGGCGGATATACTACCGTCATGCCCGATAACAGTTTTGACGTCGTGTCTGTTGTGGATATGCCTGAGGTATTGAATGCCGTCCAGCAATCGCGCAAGGAAGTTCAAACGCGATTCGATTTAAAGAACTCGAAATCCGAGATCGAACTGAACGAAAAAGATAAGAAACTCGTCATTCAAAGCGTGGACGATTTCAAGCTCAAGGCCGTCGTCGACATCCTTCAGCAGAAACTCGCAAAACGGAAAGTACCCCTGAAAAACTTTTCGTACGGCCCGATCATTCCGGCCGCCGGATCGACAGTACGCCAGGAAATCACGATTCAATCGGGAATACCCGTGGAGAAGTCGAAGGAGATCGTGAAGAAGATCAAAGACAACAAAATCAAGGTGCAGGCTTCAATTCAGGGCGATCTTGTTCGGGTCAGCGGCAAAAGCCGCGACCTTCTTCAGGAAGTCATCGCCCTGCTGCGGGCATCCGACTTCGGCCTCGAGTTGCAATTTACAAACTACCGCACATTTTAGCTGGAGAACGTTTTCGGCGGAGTACTGTCGGGAACAAGTTCGGTCGTCGTTGCGCGGGCTCTCGCCAGGGTCAGGTGTTTGACAAACCGGGCCGCGGAGGGTTCGTCGTATTTGAGCCGGTACGCCTCATCGATCGCATCGAGGAGCGGTTCGTATTTTGCAGGGATCGCGCGTATCGGGATCTCACGGCTCGTCACGTGAATTGCGCCGACCGGTTCGCCAAGAAAAGTCAGATACCAGCCGTTGGGTCTTAATGTCCGAGATCGCACAAACACGCGTCCATCCACAATCACAGCCCAGACGCCGGTAAACGCATGCGGTTCGCTGCCCGCACGGATGCGCACACCTTTGATCCGATCAATGGCGTCGATGACGTCTGGGGGGAAACGCGGTGTTTCGTGCATCAATCGTTTCTTAGTATCGAGTTCGTGATTCGAAGAATATCAAATATTGGGATATCCCTTCAGATCCCATATCCCAATATTTCACATTTTGGGAAGTACAACCCCGCCCTTCATCACAAACTTTACGCGTCGAACGGCGGAAATATCCTTTGTTGGATCGCCGTCTACGGCGATGAGGTCGGCCAGCAAGCCGTCTTTAACGCGCCCGATGCGATTTTCCATGTGCAGCACCCGCGCGTCGATGGATGTGGCGGAGCGGAGCGCATCGGCCGGCGGCATGCCGAAGTTCACCATCGCTTCGAGTTCGCGGCCATTTTCACCGTGGGCGAAAACACCGACGTCGCTGCCGCTGGCGATGGTGACGCCCGCGGCGAGGGCGGCTTTGAAGCTGGCACGTTTTCGGTCGAGATTGCGCGAGAGCGTGATCGGAGCGTTGAGCGTGGGGCATAGCGCAACGTTGAGTTGTTTCATCAGGCCGAATACTTCCGGTGTGCCTCCATCGCCGTGTTCGATGGTCTCGACGCCGGCCATTGCGGCGCGTCTCATTCCTTCGGGTGTCGAAGCGTGAGCGGAGACCGCGCGGCCGCTGCTTTTCGCGGTCGCGACGATCAGCTTCAACTCATCAAGTGAGAAAGTCGGCTCGGCCTCACCATTCGGCCCCCAGCCGTAATCAGCGTACACCTTGATCCAGTCCGCGCCTTTTCCGATCTGGTCGCGGACAACACGAATCAGGCTGTCGCCGTCCGCTTCCTCGGCGCCCTGCGGCACGCGCCATTCCGGGGCATAGCCTTTCGGCGCATAGCTGCCGGTTGCAACAATGGCCCGAGTGACAACGAGCATGCGAGGTCCTGGAATGATGCCTTGATTGACCGCGTCACGCAGGCCGACGTCGGCATACCCGGCGCCTTCGGTTCCGAGATCGCGAATCGTGGTGAAGCCCGCCATCAACGTGTTTCTCAAATGATTCGTCGCCCGCGCCACGCGCAGCGAGAGAGCTTCGTGAGCGACCTGATCGTTCCACGGTGTTTCGCTGTACGGATGCAGCAGTACGTGCGAGTGTGCTTCGATAAGGCCGGGAAGCAATGTGAAGCCGGGAAGGTCCACAGTGCGCGCATCGGCGGGAACGCGCACGCTTGCAGGGAGGCCTGCAGCTTCGATCTTGTCGCCCCGGACCACGACGATCCAGCCTTCGTGCGGTTGCGCCGCATCGCCGTCAAATACCCGCGCAGGCCGCAGGACGTATGGAGGCGTGGTTTGGGCGTCCAGATACTTCAAGAAATACAAAGACACGACGGCGCAAAAACATAAACAAAGAGCGACGCTATTTTTCGATGCCATACGTTTTCATCTTTCGATAAAGGTAACTTCTTTCCAAACCGAGCAGCCGCGCAGTCTGCGAGATATTCCAGTTGTTCTCCTTCAATTTGGAAAGAATGAATTCGCGTTCATACTGAGCTCGAGCCTCGTGAAGTGTCGAAGGAGGCGCGGAAGAGTTCCCGTTCGGCACAGACAGGTCAGCGGCGTCGATGACTTCATCCTGAACCATGATCACGAGCCGCTCGATTTCGTTGCGCAGTTCCCGAACGTTGCCCGGCCACGAGTAATCCACCAGCATGTCCAGCGACTCCGAGCTGAATTCCTTCGGCCGTCTTCCATGTTCGCTGGAAAAGATTCGCATGAAGTATCGCGCAAGAATCGGTATGTCTTCGCGCCGGTCGCGAAGGGGAGGCACGTAGAAGGGGATAACGTTCAGCCGGTAGAAGAGATCTTCGCGAAACCGGCCTGCACCGATTTCATTTTGCAGATTCTTGTTGGTTGCCGTAATCACACGCACGTCGACGCGGACGCCGGCGGGAGCGCCGATCGGCTGAAAACTTTGCTCTTCCAGCGCGCGCAGCACCTTGGCCTGCGTTTTAAGAGACATGTCGCCGATCTCGTCGAGAAACAGCGTGCCCCCATCCGCCAGTTCGAATTTGCCCTTTTTGGCTTCGCTTGCGCCGGTGAACGAACCTTTCATGTGGCCGAAGAGTTCGCTTTCGATAAGTTCTTCAGGAATCGCGGCGCAATTCACTTCGACAAATGGCGACGCCGAACGAGTGCTCATGTAATGAATATTCCGGCTCACGAGTTCTTTGCCTGTGCCGCTTTCACCATAGATGAGGATGCGGCTATTGGTGGGCGCCACAATGGCGATCTGCTTGCGAAGGGCCTTGACCGGAATGCTCTCGCCGACAATGTTGAAGCGTTCCTCGAGTTGATGCCGCAACATGTCGTTGGCCTGCTCGAGACGTTTGTGCGAAAGAGCGTTGCGAGCGGTGAGCAACGTGTGTTCAAGCGATAGCGGCTTCTCGATGAAGTCGTATGCGCCGAGTTTTGTCGCGCTGACGGCGGTCGCGATCGTTGCATGGCCCGAAATCATGATGACGTGTGTTTCGGGCGCTTTCTCGCGCAGTTTCCGAAGCGTATCGAGGCCGTCGATACCGGGAAGCCAGATGTCCATCAGAACCAGATCGTAGGAGTTCTGCTCGATCTTCTTCAGACAGTCTTCGCCCGACGATACGGTGTCGGTCGTGAAACCTTCGTCTTCGAAGACGCCTTTCAGTGACTGCCGGATACCGGGCTCGTCATCGACAATGAGGATTCTTGGCATACAGGTAATTCGAGGATAAATCGCGTTCCCTTCGGCGCGTTGGGCTCGGCGCCGATATAACCTCCATGATCCGCCACAATGCGGCTCGATATGGCGAGACCCAGGCCGGTTCCGTTCTTGCGAGTCGAGAAGTACGGCGTGAAGAGCCGTTCACGATCGTCGGCTGCGATGCCCCGCCCGGTATCCGTGATGGTCAGGCGAGCCATCGTATCGTCGCGTGTCAGTTCGCAACGGATACTCAACTCCTGCAAAGGTTCGCCGGCAAGCGCTTCGAGCGCATTATCCAGAAGATTGATCAGCACGCGTTTCATTTGCAGCGGATCCATCAGAATGGATGGGAAATCCGCAGGCACATCGACGGAAACTTTCACGCCATCCAGGCGGCCTTCGTAAAGCGCCATTGTCCGGTCAACCAGCTCTTTCATGTTGTTCGGGAGCCGGGACACCGAAGGGAGCCGGGCGAATCGAACAAACTCGTCCACGAGATTCTTCAGACTCGACACTTCCTGGACAATGGCATCGACGCATTCTTCGATCACCGTTGTTACCCTTGGCGGAGCCGCGGGCAATCTGCGAATATTTCGAGAAATGCGTTCGGCGGAAAGTTGAATCGGCGTGAGCGGATTCTTGATTTCATGCGCAAGCCGGCGCGCCACTTCGCGCCACGCGTTGGCTTTCTGCGCGCGCACAACTTCAGTAAGATCGTCGATCACCAGCACAAAACCTCCGGTCGTCAGCCGGGCAGCGGTTACCGAGCTGTGTGCCGGCCGTCCGTGGACTGTGAACTGAATTTCGCGTGTGACCGAATTGTTCTCGGCAGATCCCAGCAGTTCATGGATCGAAATCACATCCTGCCCGAAGACTTCCCTCAGAGTGACGGCATTCTCCGTTGAAAACATCGTGCGTGCGGCGCGATTGATTTTGTTCACTCGCAGGTCCGGATCGAGCGAAATAACCCCGGTCGGGATACTTTCGAGAATGATCTCCGTATACCGGCGCCGCGCTTCGAGTTCGACGGTCGTACCCTGAAGCTGGCCCGCCATGTCGTTAAAGAGCGTGACGAGCAGGCCGAGTTCGTCCTGTGCCTGAACGTGCACACGATGATCGAGGTTGCCCGCGGAGATCTCGCGCGTTGCTTCGGAGAGCGCCTCGATCGGAATGGTGATTCGCTTGGAGAGGAACAGTCCCGTCCATACCGCCGCGAAAAGCACGAGTACGGTCATCAGCAGCAGAATGTAGACGTATGTATCGCGGAACCATTTCTGATTTTGAACCAGCGATTGATAGTGCGCGTGTTCCGACGCAATCTTCGAACTCAATTGAACGAATCGTTCGGGCCGCGGAAACACGGCTGCGAGAATTTCACGGCGCTGTGAGGAATCATTGCGATGGACGCCGACCCAATAAGAGTCGATATCGAGAAAAGCGTCTTTCCGCGCACCAAGCTGCCTGCGAATTCTGGCCGCGAGATCGGGTTTGACGATTTGCGGCTCCCCGGACGAGCGCAGAATGTTGCCGTCGCCGTCAAGAACCGCGAGAGCCTGAAGCTTGAAAGTTTCGCGAGCCTCGTCGAGATCAACGGTCGCTTCCTTTCCAAGGTGAGTCAGGATGCTGCGCGACAGAGCCTCGTGCTCGGCGCGCCATTGAAGGCTCATGTCGGAACTTGCGCTGAAAATCTGGTCTACCGGCACACTGAACCATTTCATAATGCTTCGGTTGACCAGGCTGAAGCCGAACAGAAACAAAAACGTTGCGGGAATCAGCGTGAGCGAAATCATCGACACCAGCACGCTCGTTTTGAATTTGGATCCCGGCTTCTGTTGTTTTCGTTCCGCCCAGACCTTGATCAAATCTCGCAGCAATACGAATCCAAAGATCAGTAGAACAAGGAATATGAAAGTCGATAGGGTATAAAGGAGAACGATCTGACTCGGATCTGAGGGCGCAAAGAGCGGATCCAGATTGAAGGCCGCCTGAACGAAACCCAACACGGCGAGCGTCAGCAGAAAAAAGCCCGCTATATAAAGCTTCGTGGTTTGTGGAGCCGCCTTCATGTCTGGGTGAGAATATCACACACCTTCGGCGGTCCCTGACCGCCCCTGGAGTGGACAGGGCTTTGCCGGAACCTGTCAAATGAGTACAATGCCGCGGAAAGGGTGATATATGCCAACCTTCACATTTAAAGGACAGAATCGGACGGGACAAACGATTTCGGGCGAACGTGTTGCGGACAGCCGGCAGGCCCTGGCGTTGGCTTTGAGGGGCGAGCAGATCGCTCTTCTGGAAGCCGCGGAAAAGAAGAACGTCGGGAGGAAAATCGGGGGCCCTAATCCATCGGCGAAAGATATCGCCGTTTTCACTCGGCAGTTTTCGGTCATGATCGATTCGGGCGTGCCGCTGGTGCAGTGCATTGAAATCCTGGGTTCAACTCAGGAAAACAAGAAATTTCAAGCGGCGCTTAAGGCAGTCCAGGCGGACGTCGAGTCGGGAAACAGCCTGGCGGCGTCGATGAAGAATCACCCCAAGGTTTTTGATGAACTCTACACCAACATGGTGGCCGCTGGAGAAGCCGGCGGTATCCTCGATACGATTTTTCAGCGCCTTTCGGTCTACATCGAAAAAGCCGTGAAACTGAAGCGGGCGGTCCAGTCGGCCATGGTTTACCCGATTGCCGTTGTGATCATCGCCAGCGGCGTCATCACCCTGATTCTGTGGAAAGTCGTTCCGATGTTTACGGAACTCTTCAACAGCATGGGCGTGCAGTTGCCTTTGCCGACGCGGGTGGTCATTGGATCCAGCCAGTTCATCATCAGCTACGGAATATTCATCATCATCGGGCTCGGTCTTCTGGCATTCGGATTCAAGTCGTATTACGCGACGCCAAAAGGCCGGTACGTGGTTGATGGGCTCACTCTGAAGGCGCCCGTATTCGGCCCGTTGTTGCGGAAAATCTCAGTCGCACGATTCACGCAAACCATGGCGACGTTGATCGCCAGCGGCGTTCCGATTCTGGACTGTCTGGACATTACCGCGCGCACGTCCGGCAACGCGATCATTGAAGAAGCGATTCTCAATGTGAAGAAGGCGATTGAACAAGGCCGCACGATTGTCGAACCGCTGAAAGAGTCGAAAGTGTTTCCGACCATGGTTGTTTCGATGATCGGTGTCGGTGAACAGGCCGGAGCGCTGGAAGTCATGCTGACGAAGATCGCGGCATTCTACGAAGAAGAAGTGGACGCGGCAGTGGGCGATCTCATGACGGCTCTGGAACCCATGATCATCGTGGTGCTCGGTGTGACCGTAGGCGGAATCGTCATTTCCATGTACATGCCTATCTTCTCTCTCGTCGGCCAGCTCAGCAAATAACGCGATGGCCGGCATCGCCATCATGGATCGGCGCAAATGGCTTCTGCGATTGATCTATGTGCGGCTCGCTGTTTTCACGATATTCGTTGCCGCCGATACCTCGCGTAAAGGCGGACCTTCCATCGATATGCTCGTGCTGCTTGCGGCCGTCTACGGGCTGTCTGCCTGTTGGTTCGCCCTGGTCAAGCTGAGCAGTTCGTACGTGTGGCAGGCCTACGCGCAGATTGCCATCGACCTGTTGCTCATCACGTGGACGGTAAATCGCACGGGTGGCATCGACAGTTATCTCTCTTCTTTGTATTTTCTGGAAATCGTTATGTCGAGCATCCTGCTCGAACGGCGCGGCGCCTTCGTGGCGGGAACGGCAAGTTCGCTGATTCATTTTGCGCACATGGACCTGGCGTATTTCGGCTACATCCGGTCGACCGGCGTGTGGGCCGGCGATCTGCCGTCGTTGCAGGGTGTGATCAGCCTCAGCATTTTCGGATTCTGTTCCGTTGCATTTCTTTCGAACTTCCTGGCGGAAAGCTGGCGCAGCACGGGCGCTGAACTGCAGAAATCAACCGGGCAGGTCGCATTTCTTCAGGCATTCAGCGATCGAGTGATCGACAGCCTGGGCACAGGGCTGATCACGACAGACCTGGAAGGCCGTATTTATCTGTTTAACCGCGCGGCCGAGGAGATCACGGACTATCAATCCTACGAGGCCCTGCGGCTTCGGATCTGGGACGTGTTTCCCGGCATGCAGCCGCAATGGAGTTCGGGCCGTTTCGAGATCTCGACATCCAGGCGCGACGGGAAAAACGTCAACCTTCGCTTCCTGGTTTCGCCTGTAATGATCGATGAGAAAAACACGGCGGGCTACGTATGGTCCTTCGATGATGTGACCGAGCTGCGTTTGCTCGAGAGGCAAATGCGCCAGAAGGAGCAAATGGCGGCGATCGGTACGATGTCGGCCGGCATGGCTCATGAAATCCGTAATCCTCTGGCTTCGATTGCCGGCTCGTTCAACCTTCTGCAGTCTGACTTGAAACTCAATCCGGATCAGCGGCAGCTTGCGGAAATCATCAAACGAGAAACCGAGAGACTCAATCGCACGATTACAGAGTTTCTTTCGTACGCGCGCCCTCAGGTCCCGAATCCGACAAAGGTGGATCTGGCCGGATTGATTTCTGAAACCATGCAGTTGATGAGCAACAGCCCTGAGTTGAAATCCGCTCACAAAATCGAGACCAACCTGATGCCTGTGCAGGCGGACGTCGACGAAAACATGATGCGGCAGGTGTTTTATAATCTCGCCTCGAATGCGTTCAAAGCCATGCCGGATGGGGGGACTCTCACGATAGCGCTCGAAAGGCAAAACGGCGGCGCTCAGATCCGATTCGCGGACACGGGCATCGGAATGGCGGAGGACGAGGTGAAGGGATTATTCGTTCCATTCAATTCCTCGTTTCGCAATGGAACGGGTTTGGGACTGCCGATCGTTTATCAAATCATCAATGCACACAACGGTACGATTGCCGTTAAGTCTCGCAAGGGAGCGGGAACAACGTTCGTTATCGATTTGTAGGCCGTGACTCCAATGCCCAAACGCGCGAGGATCCTCATCGTCGACGACGAGCGTTCGATTCGGGAACTGCTCGAAATCTTTCTGAAAAAGGAAGGATTCAGCGTCACCGTTGCTTCCAGCGGAGCTGAGGGCATGGCGCAGGCGAAATCTTCCGATTTCGATCTGATCATTTCCGACATCAGGATGGGAGACATGTCGGGCATCGATTTGCTCCGTGAGGTTCGCAAGACGGGCTTCAGCGGCCAGTTCATTCTTCTGACGGCGTACGCCAGCGCCGAGACTGCGATACAGGCGCTGAAAATGGGCGCATTCGACTACATCCTCAAAACCGAGAATTTCATGGAAGAGCTCAAGCTCGTCGTGTACGGCGCGCTCGAGAATCGGCGTCTGCGCGAAGAGAATACCTATCTCCGCCGCGAGTTCCGCAAGGCGCACGGCATGGGGAACCTCATCGGAAAGAGCAAAAAGATGCAGGAGCTCTTCAAGATGATCGAAGTCGTCAGCGCCACCAACAGTACCGTGCTGATCACGGGTGAAAGCGGTACCGGCAAAGAGCTCGCCGCGAAAGCGATTCATCTGAACAGCGCCAGAGCGGACGAAGCGTTTGTTTCCGTGAACTGTGGAGCATTTACGGAGACTCTTCTGGAAAGCGAATTGTTCGGCTATATGCGTGGCGCGTTTACGGGAGCGGCGGCGAACAAAAAAGGATTATTCGAAGTCGCCGACAAAGGCACGATCTTCCTGGACGAGATCGGCGACACAAGTCCCGCAATGCAGGTAAAACTTCTGCGAGTCCTTCAGGAGCGCACATTGAGGCGAGTGGGCGGAATCGAAGAGATCCCTGTTGATGTGCGAATCATAGCGGCGACAAACCGGGATCTCAGCGAAATGGTTGCGGAGAATCAGTTTCGCGAGGATCTTTTTTACCGCATCAGCGTGATTCCCATTGAACTGTCTCCGCTGCGGCACCGGCGTGACGACATACCGCTCCTGGCGAACCATTTTCTGGAGCGCCTCAATTCGTCGATGGGAAGAAAGATCGAGCACATCTCCGATGAAGCGCTGAAGAAGATGGAAAGCTACGACTGGCCGGGTAATGTCCGTGAACTCGAAAATGCGATGGAGCGGGCTTTCATTCTGGAAACCTCGAGCGCGCTCTCCGCGCAGCATCTGCCCGAAGCTGTCGCGACCAATCCTCGCATGCGTACATTTACGGATTTTCCTGATGAAGGTTTCGATCTCGAGTCGCATGTGGAGAATCTTCAAAAGGGATATCTGCAGGAAGCGCTGCGGCGATCCAACGGCGTTCAGGTCAAGGCAGCCGAGTTGTTGCGCATGTCCTACCGGTCTTTCCGGCATTACATGCAGAAGTACAACATTCCGTCGTAACTACGAATTCAAGTCGTAGCCGATGGATAGCACGCGATCGCGGTAAAGCGCGGAACAAAGACGCAAATGCGCGCTGGAATAGAAATTACGGTGATCCCCGATAATTCCTTTTCTCTGGTCGTAATTGGAATTGTCGCCTTCTCCCCGTTTTCTTCCTCCGCTCATGCTCTCAAATGAAAAATGCCGGACGGCGTCTTCGATCACCTGTTGAGGCGCTTCGACTTCGAGATACTGCAGAATTGCGCGCAGTGTATTTGCCGTGTCGCGCGACAGATCTTCGTATCGAACGAGATAATGCGGCCACTTCTGCCACGACGTGTAAAGACGGAGCCAGTTCCGGCAAATCAGCAGAAGGTTCATCATTTTGGATCTCGACAGATTCTGCGCCAGCCGGATCTTCCATGAACCGCCCTGGTTCTCCTGAAGCCGGCGCCTGTTCAAGTAAAACATTCCGACCGAAACGTCTCTTGGATCGCGAACGATCAGGATAATTTTTTCGGTAAGGTCGACCTTCGGAGCAGGATAGTTGTGCGTCTTGATGACAAGTGAATATCGTGTCGGTTCGCGTCCCGGAAGACGGCCGCACACGAGGCTCAATATGCGTTCGTCTCGCGTGAAGATCTGGCCGTCGAGTGCCATGTAGGGTTCGATATATGCGGCATTGAGAATGTAGCAGAGCATGTAACTGAGCCATCCCTGGCCGGATCGGCCGAGATCTGAAACCAGAACGATGTCGGATCTCAATCGGTCAATCTCCTTATGTGGAGAAGCTTGATGATGCTCGTTCTGAGCGCTGCACCGCTTCTCATCGACGGCATGCTAGCATAAGGCCGAGTTTTCAATGACGAGCCCTATTCGAAAACTGCCGAAGGCCGCCGCGATTTACGCTACCGGAGACTTTTTAATCCGCGCCGCTAATTTCTTCATTCTTCCGCTCTTGACGCACTATCTATCGCGCCGCGAGTACGGCATTCTTGGAGGCGTCACTCCATTCACGATTTTTCTTGGTCTGGCGTTGCAGTTGAATCTGAATGTCGCGCTCATGCGCTTTTACAGCGAGTTTGACGATGAGCAAAAACGCCGGCAGTTTACCGGGACGCTCATGCTCTTTACGATCCTATGGTCGCTGGCCATCACCATTCTGCTGAATGTTACCGGACCGCTGCTGCTGGACCACATCTATCGCGAAGTTCGATTCGAGCCGTATTTGAGAATCGGGACATGGATCACGCTGTTCAACACGATGGGAATCCTGCCGCTCGCAATGCTGCAGATGCAGCAGCGCCCGGGTCTCCACCGTTTGTTCGCTCTCGGTACGTTTGCCGCGAATACCGGCTTCACGCTGTTCTTCGTTGTTTACGCGCGAATGGGAGCTTACGGGGCGCTGCTCGGTCAGCTTGCAGGCGGAGGAATTTCGGCGATCGCATACCTTGTCCTGATGCATACGCATGTGGAATGGACGCTCGTTCCCGGGTTTCTCAGGACGTGTCTCGGTTTCAGCTTGCCCTTGCTCGTGTATGCGCTTGTCGGATGGTTTATGGATTCCTCGAATCGAGTCTTTATCGAACGTTTCATCAGCCTCGATCAACTCGGGCTTTTCAATCTGGCGAGCCAGTTCGCGATGATTCTGGGATATCTGATCGCGGGAATCGGCCTGGCGTTCACGCCGCTGTTTTACGAGACCGTTAAATTGCCGGACGGCAGGGAGATCCTGGCGAGATTCGGCGTTCTCTATATTGCTGCTGCGTTGGGGTTGACACTCGTTGTTGCTTTGCTGGCCGGTCCGGCGATTCAGTTCCTTACCGAACCACGCTTTCACGATGCCTCGCGAATTGTGCCGATCCTTACGCTCACGCAGGCGCTGACGGCGTTCTGGCACCTGATCGTTCATCCGATCATGCTTAAGGAAAAAACAAAATGGTTGATGATCGTCACAACGATCACAGCGGCCGTGAGCGTCGGTTTGAATTTCTGGCTGGTTCCCGCTTACGGTGTGATCGGCGCCGCCGCGACCGCGCTCTTCGGCAATATTCTTTTGAACACGATCGTGTTTGTTTTGTCGAGGCGCATTTACTTCGTTCCGTATAACTACAGGCGCATGGCCGTTGCCGCCGTGCTTGCTCTTGGCCTGTATTTGCTCGCGTCCATTTCGCCTTCGCTTCCGATGCGTGTGATTCTTGCCGGAGTTTATCCGGCGCTGCTGCTCGGCTTCGGTGTTGTGAACAAATCTCAGATTCGAAATCTAATCCGATGAACTGGCCGCGCATCTCCATCGTCACTCCGTCCTTCAATCAGGGCCGCTTCATTGAAGAAACCATTCAATCGGTCCTGAATCAGGAGTATCCGAATCTCGAGTACATCATCATGGACGGCGGTTCCACGGACGAAACGCCTCAAATCATCTCGCGGTATGAGAATCGCATCGCGTACTGGTTTTCGGGAAGAGACCGGGGTCAGGCAGATGCGATCGGAAAAGGGTTCGAGAGAGCGACGGGCTCGATACTGGCTTACCTCAATTCCGACGACATCTATCTTCCCGGAGCCCTGCACGCGGTTGCGAAGTCATTTGTGGAATCCAACGACGATGTCGTTTACGGCAACACGTACTGGATCGGCACGGATGGCCGGCGTCTCGGTGAACGGCGCCAGACGCCGTTTGCGGCCAATGGTTACATGTATGGCGGATTCGATCTTCAGCAGCCCGCGACATTCTGGACGCGGAGCATTTACGAAAAAGCCGGTGGTGTGGATGCGGCTTATTCGTTTGCGATGGACACGGATCTCTTCATGAGATTCGTGCAACAGGGCGCCCGGTTTCGGCACATCCGGCAATTCGTGGCAAGCTTCAGAATTCATCCCAGTTCGAAATCATCGACTGAAATCGCGAGGTGCGAATCGGAATTGGGAAAGCTCCGCAGCCGGTATCTTCGTTATCCGTTTCATTCGTTCGCCGCGCAATGCGCAAGAAACTACGCTCGGGCCAAAAGGACCTTATGGTATGTGCTTCAGGGCGATCTGGTCTGGCTGCTGCGGCGTATCCCCGACCGAATACGCTCGCGGAATTCAGAAGAGATCGTGGGCCCGAGATCGAAATGGATTTAAGGAGCGGAATGTTCTTCCTTCTGTTTCAGGATGGGAATTCTGTTGGGCAGGCATCCAGGTCATGAAAGCCAAGATCATTCACGTGATCACCAAACTGGAACTTGGGGGAGCCCAGAAAGTCACGCTGATGACTCTCGAGCGGCTGCCGCGCGATCGTTACGAACTTGCATTGGTGTCGAGTCCGGATGGCTTGCTGGTGGAGTGGGCCAACAACATTCCAGGTCTTTCGCGCTTCTGGATTCCTTCACTGATTCGTGAAGTCCGGCCGATTCAAGACGCCCGGGCGTTCTTCGCTCTCTGGCGTCTTTTCCGGCACGAGCGGCCTGATGCGGTTCACACGCACAGCGCTAAAGCGGGCATCATCGGGCGCTGGGCCGCGAGACTTGCCGGAGTACCTTTCATTTTTCACACGATGCACGGATTCGGGTTCAATGATTTTCAAACGCCTGCAGTTCGCCGATTCTATGTGTGGCTCGAACGATTGACGGCGAAGGTGACGACCCGCTTGTTTGTGGTTTCTTATGCCAATGCCGATAAAGGAGAGAAGTGCGGCATTTTTCGCCGCGGCGACTGGACGCTGTGCCGCGACGCGATTTCGGTCGATGAATTTATTCAGAATGGGCCGCGGCGCAATCGTTTGCGGGAATGGGGAATTCCAGACGACCGTGTTGTGGTGGGTATGGTGGCGTGCCTGAAACCACAGAAGTCGCCCGAAGATTTTGTGGAGGTTGCCGCGAAGGTTTTACAGAAAGCGCCCAATGCGCATTTTGTGATGGCTGGGGACGGGGAACTGCGTCAATCGGTTGAAGCTCGAGTTCGGGATCGTGGCATCGGTGAGCGCATCACGCTGCTGGGCTGGGTGAACGAGAGGGAAATGCCGGAAGTTTACCGCAATCTCGATATTGTCGTTCTGACGTCTTTGTGGGAAGGTTTACCGTGCGTTTTCTCGGAGGCAATGGCTGTGGAACTGCCGATCGTGGCGACTAACGTCGATGGGGCGCGCGAAGCCATCGTCGATAGCGACAACGGTTTTCTTCACGAGCCACACGATATCGATGGAATGGCCCGCTCCGTGCTCAGGCTGATCGCCGACTCGCAGCTTCGAATGGAAATGGGCCGGCGGGGAAAGTCGCGCGTCATGGAATTCGATATCGGGACTTCAGTTTCGAATCTGGAAGCCGCGTACCGCGAGTGCTTGCAAAAAGTATGATCAGGTATGGCGTTGCATTCACATTAAGTTTCATTTTCTCCCTTTACTGGACACCGCTGATGCGAAAAGCGGCGCTTCAGCTCGGTATCATCGACCGTCCGGACGGCAACTTGAAAAAACACGACACGGCTGTTCCCTATTTTGGCGGTGTTGCGGTCTTCATCGGATTTCTTCTGACTGTCGGTGTTTTGACCGATTTCGATAAGGCGACACTCGGCCTTCTGCTTTCGGGAAGCATCGCCCTGATGGTCGGTCTCATCGATGACTTCGGTGTTTTGACGCCTGCGCAAAAACTTCTCGGCCAAACGCTGGCGGCGCTTGTGCTCGTAAAGTCGGGCACATACATCAAGCTCGATTTTCTTTCGTTTTATGTGGCTGCGCCTTTGACGGTCCTGTGGATTCTGACGGTATCGAATGCAATGAACATCATCGACATCATGGATGGACTTGCGTCCGGTGTTGCCACAATTGCAGCGGTCGCCATTGCAGTCGCCAATATCATGGCCGGCCGTGAATCCCAGGCATTTCTCGCGTTTGTTCTCGCCGGATCCGTTGCCGGATTTCTGAGACACAATTTCCATCCGGCGCGAATCTATCTTGGAGACGCGGGCAGCCTTTTTATCGGTTTTATGCTGGCGGCGCTTTCAATGAATGCCGGCTATACACGCATGAATCTCCTGGCGGTCGTCAGTCCCGTTTTGATTCTGGGCCTTCCTCTTTTCGATCTTGGGCTCGTGATGTTCATTCGCTGGCGATTGGGAATTCCGGTGATGAAGGGCAGTCCCGATCATTTCGCGTTGCGATTGAGACGCTGCAAGCTTTCGATTCGTGAAACCGCTGTTACAACGTACGTCGTGAGCGCGCTTCTTGCCGGCGTCGCTTTGCTGATGACACAGGTTCGCATTGAATGGGCTGTCGGCACTCTTGGCGGAACGATGTCGGTGGCCTGTTTGTCGGCCTATCTGCTGATGAAAGTGGATATGAGGCCGTGAAGAAGATTGTCATCATCGGAGGCGGACTCGCGGGCCTCAGCGCAGGCCACCATCTGCTCGAACACGATCCCGTCGTTTTCGAAAAAGAAGATGCCGTCGGCGGTCTCTGCCGGTCGTTCACGCAGGATGGATTTACATTCGACTGCACGGGGCATCTGATTCATCTCAAGAATCCATACACCCGGGATCTTGTCGCCCGAATACTTCCGGAAGCCTTCAACGCGCATGAAAGGCTGGCCGCCATTTATTCGAAAGCGACAACCACGCCGTATCCATTTCAGGCGAATACCTATGGTCTGCCTCCGGAAGTGGTGAAGGAATGCATCGTCGGGTTTGTCGAAAGCATGCATGCCAATGGAAGCTCAGGCCCAAAGAATTTTTACGAATGGACGCTGCAGACGTTTGGCGCCGGCATCGCGAAACATTTCATGCTTCCTTACAATGAGAAATTCTGGAAACAGGATCTCAGATCGATCACGTCGGACTGGGTGAGTTGGTCGATTCCGAAACCCAAACTCGAAGAAGTTGTGAATGGCGCGCTCGGCATCACCAATAAAGGCATGGGATATAACCCGCGATTCATTTATCCCAGGGAAGGAGGCATCGATTGCCTGCCACAGGCTCTTGCGAAGCCGATTCGTAAAGTTTTCAGGAATGAGAATGTGGAATCGATCGATCCATGGAGAAGAGTTGTTTATCTCACAAGCGGGCGCGAGGAAACATACGACTTCCTGGTATCGACGCTGCCGATTCCACTGGTGTTCCGGATGCTGAAGGACACGCCGGACGGCATGCGCGGCAACGCGCAGAAGCTTCATGCAATATCCGTGCTCAACATCAACCTGGGTGTGGACCGGCCCGCGATTCACGATCAACACTGGCTCTACTTTCCAGAGGATGAGTTCATTTTTTCGCGTGTGGGCTTTCCGATGAATTTCTCGAAATCGGTTGCGCCCGAGGGAACCAGTTCGATGTACGTCGAAATCACGCACCGGCCGGATCAGAAACTCGACATCGAGGAGATGACGGCAAAAGCGATCATCGGGCTGGAGAAATGCGGCATTCTGCGCAACGGCGATCGCATCCTCACGCGGCACGTCCTCGATATTCGTCATGCATACGTTGTATTCGACGAACACCGTCAGAAGTATCTGCAGGGCCTACTCGATTACCTGGAGTCCCTCCATATTTACTCGGTGGGCCGATACGGCAAATGGGACTACTTCTCCATGGAGGATTCGATATTGAGCGGAAAAGACGCAGCGGACCGGATTAAAGAGGCGATCTCTTGAGGTTGATGAATTCTCCTCCACAGTCGAGGGGAAAGCCGAAGCGTAGCCGAAGCCAGGCTGGTGTTTCGCGCCACCCCGCCTCATCCGGGGAGGAGAATTGTCCCTAGACTCCAGTGGCTGGGATCTTGTCGTTTCATTCGGCGATCTGTCGCGTGCTTCCGGATACCGAACGCGAGTCCTTGGAGAACTTGAACACCTGGATCGAGCATCGGGGTTCGATCCGTTTCTTCTTCTCTTTGATCGAAGGCCAGCGGAATTCTCTCTTGAAGGTGTGCCCTTCAACGCCTTAAGGCGTTCTTCACCTCTCCGCTTCTATTCTGAAATTGCAAAACTCTCGCGGCAAAAACCCATTCGTGTGGTCCATGCCCATAATCTGTATTCGGCCGCGCTGGCTTTGCCGGCGCGACGGAAATATGGATATCGTGTGATCCTCGATTATCACGGCCGCATTCCGGAGGAATACGTTTTTCTCGGGAAAGGCGGCAGGGTTTCACGGCGCTGCCTGGAAGCACTGGAGTCGTGGAGTGTGCGTCAGTCCGATCATGTCGTTGCGGTCTCGAACAAACTTGCGGAGTATCTCGCGGACCGGTATCCGGCGGCAAAGTCCAGGATCTCGGTGATCCCATGTGCCACCGATTCCACGCTGTTTCGATGCGATGCAAGGCTTCGCGC
Source organism: uncultured Solibacteraceae bacterium (assembly GCA_964633285.1). Lineage (GTDB taxonomy): Bacteria > Acidobacteriota > Terriglobia > 20CM-2-55-15 > 20CM-2-55-15 > 20CM-2-55-15. Next base: position 57,242 of record CAZWGA010000011.1, read on the forward strand.
CGATACCCGTGCCCGCCTTGGGCTAGACGGGAAATTCGTTTGCATTCATCTCGGAAGCTTTTTTGAGTGGTACGAACCGGAGCTTCTGGTCCGCGTGTTCCGCCAGATTCAGGACAGTTATGCAAACGCGCATCTGCTCTTTGTGACGCCGGAAACAGGGAAGGTTGGAGACTATGCCGCTTCGTATTGGCCCAAAGGGTCTTTCACAGTAACGAGTGCCGAACACGGCGATGTTCCCGGCCTGCTGAATGCGGCCGATGTGGGCTTCCTTCTCCTGCGGGCTGCTCCCAATATTCGCACGTCGTCGCCGGTCAAGTTTGCCGAGTACTTGAATTGTGGGCTTCCCGTTGTGATCACACCTGAGGTCGGGGATTTTTCCGGGATGGTATCTCGCGAAAGAGTCGGTATGGTCCTGGATTCCGGAGCACCGTTGGATATATCCCTGCTGCGAACTCCTCGCGAAGAACTGGCCGCGCGCTGTGTGGCGGCGGGCGCGTCATTGACATGGAGCGCTTCAATGGATACTTGGCGAAGCGTGCTGAATCACGCTTGTGTTAGTGTTGCGCGATGAATCCCAGGACGCTGGCAAAAGGTCTCATTCCTCCGGTTCTCGTGGATGCGTTGCGAAACGTTGTCGGTTCAAGAAGCGAGAGGATTTATTTCACGGGAGACTACGGCAGTTGGGAAGAAGCGGAGCGCGCATCGACCGGGTACAACGCGCCCGTTATCCTCGAAAAGACCCGGGAAGCAATGCTGCGTGTAAAGAACGGACTGGCGCCTTTCGAGAGAGACTCCGTCTCGTTGAACACGATCGACTATCCATTTCCGCTGCTGGCGGGCCTGTTTCGAGCCGCAGCCGAGAATTCGAATGAATTGAGCGTTCTCGATTTCGGGGGTTCGCTGGGCACATCCTACTTTCAGTGCAGAAAGTTTCTCTCACCGCTGCGCCGCATTCGCTGGAACGTTGTCGAACAACCCGCTCATGTTGCAGCCGGCGCAAAAGAATTTGCAAATGATGAACTGCATTTTTACGAGAGCATCGAGAATTGCCTGAAGGCGGAGACACCCGATCTGTTTTTGCTGTCGAGCGTCGTGCAATACCTGCCGTCGCCGTATGAATTCGCAGGGGAGGTTGCCCGGCGGAATTTCAAATACATTATTGTTGACCGCACACCTTTTTTGCGCGGCGGCCGCGACCGATTGACCGTGCAACACGTTCCGGCCTGGATCTATCCGGCGGTGTATCCGTGCTGGTTCCTGCTCGAAGAACGATTCCTTGCAGCATTCACCGGCAGCTACGATCAAATCGCCGAGTTCAAGGCCATGGATGCAACGCAGCCCGATGGCGGCGAAGCGGACTACAAAGGATTCATCTTCAGGATCAAGGGAAACTCATGAATGAAACCTTCCGTAACAAGCGAGTCCTGATCACCGGCGGCCTCGGATTCATCGGCTCTGCTCTGGCGCACCGGCTTGTCGAAATGGGAGCGGAAGTGATTCTCGTGGACAGCCTGGTTCCCGAGTATGGCGGCAATATGTTCAATATCACCGGAATCGAGGATAGAGTCCGCGTCAACATTTCGGATGTTCGCGACGAGTACAGCATCCAGCACCTCGTGCAAGGACAGGATTATTTGTTCAATCTTGCCGGGCAGACCAGTCATATGGATTCGATGAAAGATCCGTACACGGATCTTGAAATTAATTGCCGCGCCCAGCTTTCCATTCTCGAAGCGTGCCGCAAATGCAATCCGCAAATCACGATTGTGTTTGCCAGCACACGCCAGCTCTACGGCCGGCCGGATTATCTTCCAGTCGACGAAAAGCATCTTGTCCGGCCCGCGGATGTCAACGGAGTAAACAAAATGGCCGGCGAGTGGTTTCACATTCTTTACAACAACGTTTACGGCATCAAAGGATGCGCGCTCCGGTTGACGAACACGATCGGTCCGCGGATGCGTGTAAAGGATGCGCGCCAGACGTTCCTTGGAATCTGGGTGCGTTTGATCCTGGAAGGGAAGCCGTTCGAAGTCTGGGGAGGCGATCAGCTTCGCGATTTCACGTTTGTCGAAGATGCGGTGGATGCATTCCTTCTCGCAGCAGCCAGCAAAGATGCCAACGGTCAGATTTTCAATCTCGGAGGCAATCAGGTGGTCAGCCTGCGTGCGTTGGCGGAATTGCTGGTCAAAGAAAACGGCGGCGGTGAATTCATTGTGCGCGACTATCCAGCCGACCGGAAACCCATCGATATCGGTGATTATTATTCCGACTTCAGCCGAATCAAGTCGGTATTAGGCTGGACTCCAAAAGTCGGGCTGCCTGAAGCCCTGCGGCAGTCTCTCGACTATTACCGCATTCATCTTGCGAACTATCTGTGATTCTTCCAGCGGACCCAAAACGAAATTACATCGCTCACCGGCAGCACATCGTCAGTGCGATTCAACGCGTGCTGGACGGCGGCTGGTACATCCTGGGGCAGGAAGTCGAGGCATTCGAGCGTGAATTCGCGGCTTACATCGGCGTCGCTCATGGAATCGGCGTTGCGAGCGGAACCGATGCCGTGCTTCTGGCGCTGCGTGCCGCCGGCGTGGGAGCGGGCGATGCCGTGGTGACGGTCTCGCATACGGCCGTGGCGACCGTTGCGGCGATTGAACTCGCCGGCGCAATTCCGGTTCTGGTGGATGTTGATCCTGAAACATTCACAATGGATGTTCAGGCACTTGAGGCTGCATTGGAGTTGCGGCCGGGCGTGAAGGCCATTGTCGCGGTTCATCTCTACGGACATCCTGCGGATATGCCCCGCATTCTCGAGATCGCTTCTCGTTATGGCGCTGCCGTGGTCGAAGATTGCGCGCAATCGCATGGGGCTTCAATCGAAGGCCGGAAAACCGGCGCATGGGGAAACGTAGCGGCATTCAGTTTTTACCCGACGAAGAATCTGGGCGCGCTCGGGGACGGCGGCGCTATTGTCACAAACGATGCAGGTATCGCGGATCGCGCGCGGATCCTTCGGCAATACGGCTGGCGAACGCGGTATGTCAGCGACGTTGCCGGATTGAATTCGCGCCTGGACGAAATGCAGGCTGCTATTCTTCGGGTGAAACTTCCTCACCTCGACATCGAAAACAACAAGCGGCGCGAAATCGCGGCGCGATACGACAGGGCATTGGCGTCATCACCATTGCGGCTTCCGGTTGCAAAACCCAATGTCCACCACGTCTATCATCAGTACACGGTCCGATACGATCGCCGGGATTCTCTGCAGGCGGCGCTGAAAACCGCCGGCGTCGGAACCGCCGTGCTGTATCCGCAACCCGTTCACCGGCAGGGCGCGTACAGCGGGCGGTTGCCGCAGTCGAATCTGGTTCACACCGAAAAGATCTGCCGGGAAATTCTCTGCCTTCCGATGCATCCCCACCTTCGCGATGATGAAGTTCAAACGGTAATCGATGCGGTTCTTGAAGCAGTTCGATGATGCGATCCTTCTGCACGTATTTCGATCACCGGTATCTCCCTCGCGGACTGGCGATGTTTCAATCACTGAAAGAGCACTGTCCTTCGGCAAAACTGTGGGTTCTATGCCTGAGCGTGGAATGTTACAGAGCACTCCATGCGCTTGCGATGCAGGATGTGATTCCCATCCGGCAGGAAGATTTCGAGGCGGATGACCGGCCTTTGCAACTTGCGAAAACCAATCGCAGCACGATCGAATACTACTTTACGTGCACTCCTTCACTGCCGTTGTACATCTTTCGGAAGAACCCGGACATCGCAGCTATTACTTACGTGGACGCCGATTTGTATTTCTTCAGCAGCCCCGAGCCTGTCTTTGCGGAGATCGGCGAAGACTCCATCGCCATAACGCCTCACCGGTTCGCTCCCAGGCGCCAATGGATGGAGCAGAACGGCATCTTCAATGTGGGATGGCTGACGTTCAGGAACGACGAGCAGGGAACTGCATGCCTGCAGTGGTGGCGCGAACGCTGTCTGGAATGGTGTTACGACTATATTGATGGCGACCGCTTTGCGGATCAAAAGTACCTCGATCGATTTCCCGCGATGTTTTCGCGGTTGCACATCATTGCACACAAGGGAGCAAATCTCGCCGCGTGGAACCTCGGCAATTACCGGCTGCATGAGATCGACAAGACCCTATGTGTGGACGATCAACCGATCGTTTTTTACCATTTTCACGGTCTTCGCAGAATTGCGCCCGGAGTTATCGATCCGTCGCTGGCGTTTTACGGCTTGAGTCTGTCGCCGATTATCGAAACAAAACTATTCCGGCCATATCTGCGCAAACTTCGTGAAGCGCGAGCGCTGGTGGACGTCAATAACGATCCGGAGCTGCAAAGAAAAGCGAGTGGAAAGAATCCCGCTCAGCGTGACAGTGGAACAACGAAACGGCTTGCGAAACTGATTGCAGCGTATTGGGGCATCTTGAGCCGGCGCTTTCTGTTTGCACCGGGTGACTCGGTGTGAGCCCTTCCGAATTTCTCACGTCGTCCAGGATCGATGGTCCATGCAGATTGCGACGACATGTTCCACGATCGCATCCACCTGCGATTCGGAAAGAGACGGATAAAGCGGCAGCGTGAGTTCGCGCGATGCGAACTCTTCCGTGACGGGCAATTGAACTTCATTATTCATTTTGCGGAACGCGGAAAAATGATGGATCGGTCCGTAATGGATGCTGGTTTGAATGCCTTCCCGTTTCAAACGTTCGGACATGGTGTCGCGTTCTTCCCGGTTCGTGAAGACGGCCGGGTAGATGTGATACGCCGGTTCCTTCAACTCGGGAATTGAAGCGAAGGGAAGGATCAGGTCCGCATGAGATTCCAGAAACCGCTGATTGTATCGGCGGACTAATTCTGCGCGCTTGCGATTGAACGTTTGCAGTTTTCCGAGTTGTACCAGGCCGAGGGCGGCACGAATGTCGTCGAATCGAAAATTGTAGCCGAATTCAAGCACATCGTATTGCGCGGGCCGTCCTTTGTCGCGATCCCAGCTCGAGACGGTCATTCCGTGCGATCGAAGCAGGCGCAGCCGCTCGGCGAGGACGGGATCGTTCGTAGTGATCATGCCGCCTTCGGCAGTCGTCATGTTCTTGTTTCCGAAGAAACTGAAGCATCCCGCGGAACCGAAGCTTCCGCAGGCGCGGTCCGCGAACAATGCGCCCGGAGCATGCGCGGCGTCCTCGACGAGAAGCAATGCGTTTGATTCAGCCAGGGCGCACAAGCTGTCCATATTCGCCGGGATGCCCGCATAGTGCACCGGAAGGACGGCTTTCGTGCGGGAAGTAATTTTTCGCGCGGCGTCGTCGGGATCCATCGTTGGATTTTCGAGACTGCAGATATCCACGAGGACCGGTTGTGCGCCGCAATGCATGATCGCGGCCGCTGTTGCGACAAAAGTCATCGAGGGGCAGAGGACTTCATCGCCGGGTCCGATACCGAGAGCCTTCAAAGCGAGAAAGAGAGCGGCGGTTCCATTCGAAACCGCGACGGCTTCCGCGGTCCCGGTGAGTTCGGCGAATGCTTTCTCGAACGCCTGAGTGCGCGATCCCGCGGTGATCCACGAGGAAGAGAGCGTCTCAAGGACTTCGCTCAGCTCGCGTTCGTCAAACTCGAGTTCCGACAGCCGCGCTTTCCACATGAGTTGCTTTTGCGTCCTTCAGAAAAAGTTGTGCCATGTTCGGGAAATCTTCGTTTGCCTGCATATAGTCATCGGGCCGTCCGATGTCCATCCAGTACGCGTCGCTCTCGTATGCAAGCACACGCTGGTTGTTGGCGAGCAGGCGTTGAACCAGCTCCGGAAAATCGAATCTCTGAGATCGTGGTATGTATTCACGAACGCCCGCCGAGAATACGTAAATCCCCATGCTGACCAGATAATCGAGATTGGGCTTTTCCCGATATTGCGTGATGCGGCCATCGGCAGATTTTTCGATGACGCCGAATTGAACCGTCTCCGTGCGGCGCTTCGTTCCAACAGTTGCCGCCGCTTTGTTCTCGTAGTGAAAGCGCAGGATGCGTCCGAAATCCAGAGTGGTCAGAAGATCGCCATTGAGAACCAGCAAAGCCCGTTCTTCACGCGGCAGACGCGCGATGGGGCCCGCCGTTCCCAGCGGCACAGTCTCGCGGGAATATTCGATTTCAACTCCCAGGTTATCTCCATCCTTGAAGTACGCCTGAATTAGTTCGGCGAGGTGTCCTACCGCCAGAGTGATCCGGCGGAATCCCTGACTGGATAACTGTCGCAAGAGGATTTCGAGAATCGGATATTCACCGATCGGCATCAGGGGTTTGGGCAGTGAAGTCGTATACGGTTTGAGCCGTGTACCTTTGCCTCCGGCCAGAATGACGACCGGAGTCTGCTCGCAAAGTATCGACATGGCTGATGGTTTGTCCATAACTCAAACTCCGGAAGAGGCATTCAAAATATTGGCGCTGGCTTCAATGCCGGGACGGATTTCTGACGCAAGGAATCCGGGCGCTGATTCGGTGATCGGGTCCCGTTTATCCGGTAAATCGACAGCGCAAGCTGTGTAAGTAATGAGTTCTTCAATGGGATCGGTTTCGGCCGATCCGCCTGCGCCTGTCAGGAATACTCTTTTGCCTCTATAATCCAAACAAAACCTCCGGCACTCCCAAGGCATTCGGCGTGCCAGACCGGCGTATCAATATCGAGAATGGCGCGCAACATGGACTTCATCTGCTCCGTCTGTCTTCAGAACGAAGGACGTTTCTTCATGCGCCGGCCGGAGCACGTCGTGGTGAGATGCGCGCGATGCAGCCTGGCACACGTGTTACCTCGACCCGAGCGCGATACCGACCACTTTCAACTCGGCGATCTTGCGACTTATGAAGCCGCAATGAAACGGCTTCAGCCCGGTGTGGAATACCATGCGGCAAAGCTGCTTCGAATGCTGAGCGCGCAGCGGCCGCCTCCCGGCGCTCTTCTTGAAGTGGGTTGCGCAACAGGGCAGTTCTTACTGACTGCGTCAAAAGCGGGGTACGCCATAACCGGGCTCGAGCCTGCGGCAAGTCACCGGCAGCTTATCCCCGCCGCGATTGCGTCTTCCGTGCTTCCGGAGAAACTCGAAGATGCCGATCTTCCCGACAATACTTTTGATGTGATTGTCGCGATACAACTGCTCGAACATCTTCTCGATCCGGTGGTTTTTGCCGAAAGGTTGAAGCGGGTGATGAAGCGCGGCGGCGTCGCCTACATCGAAACGCCAAACTTCGATTGTGTCTCTCGCCGCTTGAGTGTGGCCTCATGGCTGGATAACAACGTGACTGGAGGACACTGGCATCTCTTCAATCCGCGCAGTATGCAAATGTTCTGCGACCGGATGGGCCTTCGAATCATCCGGCTGTGGACTTTTTTCAAAGCGCTCGGCATCCACAGCCGAGCTCCAGCCATCGGAAAGTCTGTTGGTCTTCTCGATCACACGCTCGGAGTCGCCGGCCTCGGGAATAACGTCGCTGCGTTGATCACGAGAGACTAAAACCGGTAAACCCACAGCGAATCCCCGATCCGGTCGATGGCATTCTGAGGATTCCATTCCGGCCGAATCTGCATCATCCGGATCAAGTGATGCGCGCTCACAATGTAGACACCGGGATGGCGGTCTTTCGAGATCATCACCTGATAGGTATCCAGATCGCTGCGCTGAGGACGGCGCACGCCGTAGTAACGAGGATTATCGAATGTTGAGAAGGGAAGCAGTTCGACAACTTCGAAATGATGACTACGAACATATTCGCCGGCTTGTTTCATTCCCTGGCCCCAGTCCACATTCGAGTCGTCGAGATACTGGACGCCGCGCAGAGCGCCTCCGGCGATTTCGTTGAAATAGGGAATGTAATTCGGAAACGCTCCCAGAGCTGCGCGCGCCTGCCATGCGAGAAGTATCAGAGCGAGAACGATTCCCGCGCGATGACGCTTCAATTCGATAACCACACGGCTGGACCAGACGAACAACAGCGGAAACACCGGAAGGAGATATCGCACGCCAAGGTCGTCGGCCTTCAATATGAGCGCGGCAACATAGGTGACAACCGTCACCAGAATGAGGATCTCGCCATCCATATTGACGAACCGGCGAGCTATTGAATGAACGGCCGCGAGAGCAAGAGTTAATAGAAGAGGGATTGTTGCCTTAACGAGAAACGCGAGGATGAAGTAATACCACCACCCGGTTTTACTGAAATCGCCAAAAAGATAAAAGAGCCGGATCGGATTGTGATTCGCGTTCACATACCGCATGTCGCTGATATAGGTCCACGGCGCCGCCTGAAAAAAATAGGAAGCCTCAACCACCATCAAGGCAGCAACGCCGGTGATCGTCAGGTGTTTTGCGGCGCCTGCGGCGTCCGGCTTTTCGGACCGCATCACTTGCCAGGCCGTAAATCCCGCGACAATCGGAACCAGTAGTACTGCCGAAAATTTTGAAGCCAGCGCTGCTCCGAGGGCGAGGCCCAGGAGAAAACCGTTACTCGTCGAACGTTGGGATCTGTGTTTCCATAAAAGATACAGCGCAAGCGTCATGAAGGAAGCCAGCGGGACGTCGGTCGTGACCAGCATCCCATGAGCGAGAAGATTTGGAGAAAAGGCAAACAACGAGAGCGCAAACAGGCCCGATGGGAACCCGAACATATCTCGAGCCCACAGAAACACAGTGACCGCGCCGATGCAGGCCACCAGAGTCATGGCGAGCCGTCCCCAGAACAGAAGCCGGTCTGCATCGTTCGTATAAAGAAACCCGTATCCGAAGGTGTACTCATCGGCGGTCTTCCATTCGGGCCATGTGGTGTCGATGCGCGGTTTGAGCAGCAGGAGAGGCGCGGCGGAAATCAACTTTGCGAGTGGAGGATGTTCGCGATTCATCCGGAAGTCGCGCGTAGCCCAGTACGTGTAGCCGGCGGGAAGGTGAACAACTTCGTCGCTGGTTGCCGAGAATTTCGGGAGCGCTAAAAACATTTGAAGCCAGAACGCGAGTACGAGCGCAATCACAATGAACCACTCACTGTGATTCCGTTTGCTCACTTACGCTGGCCTTTAAGGTTGCTAAACGAACCTTCGGGACGTCCCAGCAGAACGCCTTCATACGGTTCCGTCGGCTTGAAGTTGCGATAGCGATTGGCGATGACAATTGCGGCAGCCGTATATCTCTGCTTTTCCAAAGTCTGTCCCGTTTCTTCGAACCAGGTTGCGATCTGCAGGTATCCCGGAACGTAGTTGGGTTCATACTCGATCGCCCTCTGAAGTTCGAGTACTGCGCGTTCGGGCTGGCCCAGGTTGTAGTACGCGCTTGCCAGATTCTTTCGTACGAACGGAATATACGGGTCGATGTCGAGCAATTCCGTGTCGTTCTTGAGGATCTGGCGATAAAGACCCATATCCCGATCGCGGTCTCCCGTTAGAGTTCGCACCAGAACCGTTTCCATGTGCGTGTGTGGATCGAGTTGCTGAGGGCTTGCGGCAATCGCGCGCGTGAAATATTTCGACGCGGGTTCGCGCAGAGAGGGAGTTCTTGTCTCTTCGGACTGCTCCAGATAGACCATTCCGAGGTTATCGAGAAACACCGGATGGTTTGGCACAATGGCTATGGCTTTCAGGTGATAACGCTCGGCTCTGGCAAAGTCGCTCTTCTCATAAGCCGCGTGTCCGAGATCGTTGTAATACAGGCCCAGTCCGGGAATCAGAACCGCGATCGTATAAATCACGATCGAGGAAACAGCGGCAATTCCGATCTCAAGCGGACGCCACTTTCGTGGAGATTCTTTTTTCTCGAGCGGCAGAATGTCGCCCAGCGACAGGACCACCAGAGTGGAAGCGGTAACCGGAATCGTCCAGCAGTTGTCGACGAGCGCATGGATGCCGACTGCCGTGGCGACGAGAATCGCTGCCTCCTGGAAACATCGATACTCGGGCCAAACCAGCGGGGCGCGCTTCCAGCCGAGATAAATCAAATAACCGAGTAGAGAAAAAAGAAGCACTGCTGACGGGATTCCCAGTTCCGCCATGTGTTGCAGATATTCGTTATGAGCCATCGACGCACGTTTCATGTAACGCGCGACGCGACCCTGAACCGGAAGAGCGAACTTCTTCGAGATGTGAAAAAACTGACCGAAGCCGACGCCCAGTACGGGCTTTTGCGCGATCACCTGAAGCGATGTCTTCCAGATTTCTGTTCGCGCGTAGTTGTAGGGATCCTCTTCCCCACGATCCAGGAATTTTCCAATCAGGTAGGGGCTGTAGACGGCGGCCGTCACCAGTCCGGCAAGAATGATCAACATCCACACCTGGCGTGGAATCCGGCCTCCGGACCTTGCTGCGCCGAGAATCATCATCGCCAGGACAGCGAGTGTTGCGCCCCGTGAAGCCGTTCGAATAAGTCCGAATAAGAGTATCCCTGCAGTGGCGGCTGCACCCAATCGCCAGGCGTTTTGCGTTCCGAATATGGCCACGGCAACGCATCCGGAAATGCCGATCAGTAGAAACGTGGCGAAATAGTTGGCGTTGTTCGGCGAGAACCCGACGATCAGATTTCGACGCGCGATCAGATCGGGCGCAAGATGCGCAAGGCCCACTGCAACAACCGTGCCAAGCACGAGCGCTTTCCAACGTGCGCTTTGATAACGGCTGTAATGCGCCAGGCTCAGAAATGCGGCCGCGTAGAAGCTGTACTTGTACCAGATATAGAATCCTTCGAAGTGGGATCCTGGAATCCTCATCGTGGAAATCCACATCAAGAGAAACAGAACAAAAACGAGGGCGAGGAATCCTCTGGAAATTTCATGATCCGTCCGGCGGGAACCTATCGTGGAGAGAATTGCGATCACGAAAAGGAGTGTTCGATAAGTGAAGAAAACGATCGGGGCTCCGCCACTTCCCCCGAGAGTGGTTACGATGACCAGTGAAACGACGCAAACGGTAATGACGAGCTGAAGCCGGTTTTCAATTCCCAGTTGTTCAACCATCGAACCTCACTCTAACATCGTCCCGGAATTGTCGACTGACGTTCTTCGTCAGTTGAAGTGACGCAATTTGTCAGTTTTGTACGCCACCAAACTCAGACAAGCCGTACATTTTCCTACGAAAGTCCTAATGGCTGCCCGCTTGCACAAGACCGTCGCGGCATCGGGATCGCCGCGTTGGGTTTGGGTGATCCGGAGGGTCTGAGGTCTAAAACATGGAGGGCAATGAATGAAGAGTAATCGTGGATTTTCACTGTTGGAATTGTTGATCGTCGTGGCGATCATTCTGATCATCGCAACGATCGCGATTCCGAGCTTGCTGCGTTCGCGTCAGGCAGCTCAGGAATCTTCGGCCGTCGCACAGGTTCGAACGATCAACACGGCTGAAGTCACCTACCTGTCCTCGAATGCCGGCGCTTACGGTAGTATCCCGCAACTCATTACACAAGGCTTGCTGGATGGGCGTTTTTCGGGCTCGGTTTCAGGTTACAACTTCGATGTCCAGGCGTCCGGTTCCGACTACACGGTAAATGCGACGCCGACATCAACGAATGCCGGCCGGTTTGGTTATTACAGCGTGCCGGATGCTGTCGTTCGTTATCAGACAGCGACGAGCACCAACTGTAACCCGTGCTTCCCCACTGGCCAGTCGGGCGCTCCTGTTCAATAGGAATCCCGCTTTCACACTCAACGCGGCCCTTCGCAAATTGCGATCGGCCGCGTTACTCCCTTCTCCGCAAGTACTTCAGTCCTAACAACATTTCCTAAGCGGAACCCCGTTTTTTATCTGCGCCTGCGAAGTGGCGCGATGCTTGCACTGGATGCGGCGGCCGACAAACCAAATCCAAACGTCAGGCCAAAAAAGGGAGGAGTCAATGTCAGTTAGGAGTCGTGGATTTTCGCTTTTGGAATTGTTGATCGTCGTGGCGATCATTCTGATTATCGCAACGATCGCAATTCCGAGTCTGTTACGATCACGCCAGGCTGCACAGGAATCGTCAGCAGTGGCACAGGTTCGAACGATCAACACAGCAGAAGTCACGTATCTTTCATCCAACGCCGGCAGCTACGGCAGCATACCGCAATTGATCACGCAGGGCTTGTTGGATGGGCGTTTTTCAGGCTCGGTTTCCGGTTACACGTTCGCGGTTACGGCATCCGGATCGGACTATACGGTCACGGCAACACCGTCATCCACGAATGCCGGCCGGTTTGGTTACTACAGCGTGCCGGATGCTGTTGTTCGTTATCAGACCGCAACGAGCACCAACTGTAACCCGTGCTTTCCGACGGGCCAGTCCGGCGCCCCGGTCCAGTAATTTGCTTTTACTTTGATTACGATTCCAAACTCGCGCGGCCTGAAGAAATCGGGCCGCGCTTTTCATTTTCGAAGGTCCTTGCAAATTGACGTGATGTGTAAGGAAAATGGCTGAAAAATGTCATTTCCATATCCGGAATCTGGTCGAAAAGTCTGAATCTAGTAAAGTTAAGAAGTGGATTGCCGATTGCATTAACGTATACGGCTGCATGCTTATGAAGAATAATCGTGGATTTTCATTATTGGAACTGCTGATCGTCGTCGCAATCATACTGATTATTGCCACAATTGCGGTTCCCGCTTTGCTGCGCTCCAGACAGCTTGCAAACGAAACTCACGCAGTAGCGAACCTGAAGACTTTGAATACTGCGGAAGTTCAATACATTTCGACGCACCAGGGACAATACGGCGGTGTTCCCGAGCTGATTACGGCTGGCTTGCTGGACAACACATATGCGTCGGGTTCGGCCGGATACAACTTCGATATCCAGGTAACCGCCAACTGGCTCGATTACACCGGAACTGCAACCGCTCAAGGCCCCAATTCCGGCCGATGGGACTTTTACACGAGACCCGATTACGTCATCCGTTATACGACGAACGCTTCTCGTGCGCCGACCGGACTTGCCGGTGAACCCGTACAGTAAGATCACGCCTGCGCGAGCTCTGATTCTTTGCCTGGTGCTCGCCGCCGTTTGCTACGCCAACTCCATTCCGAACGCATTCATACTCGATGACGTCCTGATCGTTGCGGCGAACGAGCGCATCCGGCACGTTGAACCGCAGCACTTCCTGTTTCAATCCTACTGGGGCGATCTCAACCACGCCGGTATTTATCGGCCCCTCACGATTTTTTCATTCTCACTTGAATACGCCATCTGGAAGGTGTGGGCTCCCGGATTCCGTTTAACGAATCTGTTGCTGCATTCGATCAATGGATGGCTCGTCTTCATGCTCGTTTTTGAATTGATTGGTTCGCCTCTCGCCGCACTTGCGTCGAGTGTGGTGTACGTCATTCATCCGATGCAGACCGAGGCCGTCGTGAGTATTGTCGGCCGCAGTGAACTTCTGGCTGCAGGCCTGTTTTTCACGGCCTGGCTTGCGTTTCGAAGAGGCCGGACAGGCTGGTCCGCCGCTGCATATTTTTTTGCGCTGCTCGCCAAAGAAAGCGCCATTACATTTCCGGCGGTTGTGATGATCGAGACCGTATTGCGGGAAGGTGGAATTCGCAAGCTTGCGGATTCGTGGCGGCGCTTTGCTGTTTTGACGGCTACCGGAATCGGATACCTCGGTCTTCGTTTTTATGTCCTTGGCGGTCTCGGTATTCCCAAGAGCGGGCAATACCTCAACGGGACAGTGACTCTCTTTCAGAGATGGCTGACATCGGGACGCGTGTTTATCCAGTATCTGCGGCTGTTGCTGGCGCCTGTACAGGTCACAGGGGACTATGATTTCAATTCGGTTCCACTTGCCGGCGCCGCCGATTGGGATGCATGGCTGGGCCTGGCTCTGGTGGTGTGCTGTTTCATTGTTGCGTTCGCCTTCCGAAAAAAGAAACCGGCCATCAGTCTGGGCATATTGTTTTTCTTCGTCACATTGCTGCCGGTATCCAACTGGATCATGCCGATTGCGTTGCTGATGGCGGAACGGTTTCTATACACACCGGCATTTGGATTCTCCCTGCTGGCGGGACTCGCATGGGCGGCAATCCCGAATTTGAGGGCACAGCGCCTGATCGCCGTGGGAGTGATCGTTCCGGCTGCCATTCTATGCATCGCTCACAACTACATTTGGCAGGACACACTGACGTTTCATGCGAATGCCGTGCAGGTCCTCCCTGAAAATGCGCGAGCGCGGCTGGGTTACGGATTTGCGTTGTTAAAGGTGGATCGAGTCAACGATGCAAAGGAACAGTTCGAAGCGGGACTGCGTATTCTCCCGCGCAGTGCGCCGCTTCTGGCCGGTCTCGCCGGTACGATGATGCGTTTGGACGGCCGATGCGATCGCGTTCGTCCGCTCCTGGCAGACGCGCTGACTGTCGATCCCGGACAGTGGCACAGCCTGTGGATGCTTGGCGATTGTTTCATGATGGAAGGCAGGCCCGACAAAGCGGAACAAAGCTATCGCATCGCTATTCAGAACTCCGAATTCCCTGATGCGAAATTGCTGTTCTCGTGGGGCAGGATTCTGGAGTCGATGGGCAAGACTCCCAAAGCCATTGAAGCGTACGAGCGCGCGGCTCTGATTGATCCGACGGACACGGGAATCCGGATGAAGCTCAAGCTGCTTGCCGGGTCGAATCAGGAATGAAGGACTTCGCGGGTCAATCGAACTTAAACACCAGCAGCGATTCTCCGATGCGGCCGATCGGGCGATACGTTTTCCATGCGGGATTGAATTGACTCATCCGAACTACATAATGAGCGCTGATGATGTATGTTCCGGGCGCGGGCCGCTTGAACAACAAGTCATCGCGAACCTGCGAAGGCGTAAGGTTCTTCGGCAACCCGTAGTACTCGGGATTGTCGAACGGAGAGAAGGAATAGATTTTGAGATTCTGAATATTGCGGACGCGTACATAGTCCGCCGCCTGTTTCACGCTCTGGCCCCAGTCAATATTGGAGTCATCGAGAAACGCCGGGCCGTGCGTGGCGCCGCCCGCCATTTCATTGAAGTAAGGAATGTAATTGGGAAAGGCCGAGAGGCTCGACCATGCCTGCCACGCGATGAGGAGGCCGAGGACTCCGATTCCTATCGGGCGCGCCGCGAATTCCTGTGCGATGCGGCTTACCCATACAAAGAGTATCGGGAATACCGGGAGCAGGTAGCGGACTCCGATTTGATCGGCTCCAAACGAAACGAACACAAAATAAAACACGATGCTTACAAGCAGGATCGATTCGCCCCATCGGTCGATGAAACCTCGCCTGATGGAGACCGCGGCGAACACGATCGAAGACAGTACCGGCAAGGTTGCTTTGAGCGCGAACGCCACGAGAAAGTAATACCACCAGCCGCCGGGCTTGAGTTCTCCGAACAGATAGAAGGGATAGTTTCGAATGTGATTCGCATTCACGAGCCTTGCGTTCGTGAAGTAGAGAAGCGGAGCCGCCGAGACCAGATATGCCAGTTCGATGACTGCCAGCGAGGTTGCTCCGATAATCAGGAGACTCCTGATATCCCGGCGCAAGAGACAGAACACCGTGATGATGATCGGCAGGAAAGCGCCGGAAAACTTGCTGGCCATGGCTGCACCCAAGGCGATACCTGTCGCGGCGTCGCTTTGCCAGGATGGAGGCGTTCCACGTTTCCAGAACAGATACAGAGTCAGCACCGTAAAAGCCGCGAGGGCGCCGTCCGTCGTTACGAGCATTCCGTGGGCGAGAAGATTCGGGCAAAAAGCGTAGAGAGCCGCCGCAAAGACTCCAGCCGCCGGGCCGAACATATCGCGCGCCCAGAGAAAGGTGACGATACCGCCCAGAGCCGCCAGCAGGATCATCGGTACTCGGGCCCAAAAGAGCAGTTTGTCGGCGTCATTTCCGTAAAGGAAATGAAAGCCGTAGTTATACTCGTCCGCGTTCTCCCATTCCTGGCTCAACGAGTCGAAAGCCGAACGAAAGGCGAGCAACGGAAAAGCGGCAATGAGCTTCGCAAGCGGAGGATGCTCCGGATTCATCCGGAAATCTCGTGTTTGCCAGTAAGAGTATCCTGCTGCGATATGCACCGGTTCGTCGGTCGTGGCGGAGAGTCTGGGCGCTGCAATGAATGCCTGCAGACAAAACGCGCCGATGAGACAAAAGGCGGCCATGTTTAGCGAGAAGACTGCTTTCATACTCGCCTTAATTGCGGTTGCGGTGTGCTATGCGAATTCGCTGCCAAACGATTTTGTTTTTGACGACGGTTCGATAGTCGGTTCGAATCCTGCCATACGATCAATCAATCCAATTCTATTCCTGACAACGCCATACTGGGGCAAACAGCAGTATGAAGGTATCTACCGCCCGTTCACCATACTTTCCCTTTCCGTCGACTATGCAATCTGGAAGCGGTGGGCGCCTGGTTTTCGAATCACAAATCTTACGCTGCACGCGATCAACGGTTTCCTTCTCTTTCTTTTGTGTCAAAGCCTGGTTGGAGAAGCTGCGGTTTCACTCTCAGCGATGCTGATTTTCCTGATGCATCCGGTTCAAACCGAGGCGGTGACCAGCATTGTCGGCCGGAGCGAACTCTTCGCAACCGGATTCTTCATCGGCGCGTGGCTGCTGTTCAGGCGGCGGAGAACTGTCTGGGCGGCGATATTGTTTTTGTTCGCGTTGTTGTCAAAAGAAAATGCGATTGTGCTGCCGGCGGTTTTGATATTGGACGCCTGCCTGGGCGCCGAGGTTCCAGCCGCTCCCGGACACAGAGCGTACTATCGCTTCCTCACGCTCGGCGCCGTCGCTGCCGGATATCTGGCGTTGCGATTTTACGTCCTTGGTGGACTGGGAATTCCTGTGTCTGCGCAGTATCTGGGAGGACACTGGACTTATTTCCAGCGTCTGATGACGGCCGGGCGAGTCTTCATCCAATACCTGCGTCTGCTCTTTTTCCCCGTGAACGTTGCCGGCGATTACGACTTCAATTCGATTCCGATTGCGCAACTCTCAGACTGGGATGCGTGGGTTGGACTGGCGCTCACGATCGGAATCGCCGTTTGGGCGCTCCTGTACATTCGGCGTGAACGCATCGTGAGCCTGGGAGTGTTGTTTGCGTTTGCGGCGTTCGCGCCGGCATCCAACTGGATTTTCCCGATCAGCGTGCTGATGGCTGAAAGGTTTCTGTACCTTCCCCTTGCCGGTTTGTCGCTGGCTGCGGCAGTCGCCGCGATGCGACTACGCAATGCCCGCTGGGCGCGAGTCGCAGCGGCTGGTGTGTTGGTTACAGCGATCGTGCTTTGCAACAGTCACGACTATATTCGCCGGAGTGACTTTACGTTTTTCGCGAACATGGTACGTGTGGTTCCGAACAGCGCGAAGGCCCGATTGGGTTACGGTTATGCCCTGATTCAGGCCGGCCGTAACCAGGAGGCCGCGCGCGAGCTTGAAGCCGGGCTTCAGATTATTCCGAACTATCCCGAGCTGCTGACGACGCTGGCCCTGACAAGAACCACACCAACCGATTGCAGCAATGCCTGGCCGTTATTGCGGCGAGCGCTGGAAATCAGTCCGGAACATGCCGACACGCACCGCCGGATGGGCGACTGCTATTTCAAAGAGGGAAAGATTCATGAAGCGGAGGCCATGTATCATCAGGCCGTCGATAGTATTCCTTACCCGGATTCGATGTTGTATTTCATGTGGGGAAGGTCGCTGGAAGATTCCGGACAGACGGGACCCGCCGTTGCGGCATACCGGCGAGGAGCATTGATCGATCCGGACAATATCCTTATTCAAAGGAAGCTGGCTGCGTTGGGATCGAGCCACACGAGCTTGCAATGAAACTGTCGATCGTCGTTCCGGTTTATAACGAAAAACACACGATCCACGAGATCCTCGGGCGGATCGAAAAAACGCCGTTCGAAAAGGAAATCATCCTGGTGGATGATTATTCGACCGACGGCACTCGCGATGCGCTTCGCGAACTCGAGATCTCGCGGCGCTTTCCTTCCGCGCGTTTCTTCTATCAGGCCGTCAATCAGGGAAAAGGCGCCGCCTTGAGAACGGGAATCGCGGCGGCAACGGGCGACATCGTGCTGATTCAGGATGCGGACCTGGAATATGACCCGTCCGACTATGGAACGTTGATTCAGCCGATCGTTGGCGGAGTGGCTGATGTGGTTTATGGCTCTCGGTTCCTCTCGGGGCCGCATCGCGTTCTGTTTTTCTGGCATTCGATGGGCAATCGCCTTCTCACGCTTCTTTCGAATATGTTTACGGATTTGAATTTGACGGATATGGAGACGGGATATAAAGCTTTTCGGCGCGAACTGTTTTCCAGGATCACGATCGAAGAGAACCGTTTCGGCTTTGAACCTGAGATCACCGCAAAAATCGCGAAACTTCGTTGCAGAGTGTATGAGGTTCCGATCTCGTATTTCGGAAGGGATTACAGCGAAGGAAAGAAGATCACTTGGAAAGATGGAATCGCGGCACTCTATTTCATCGTGAAATACAACTTGCGCTAGCAACAGCGGTGCTCCTCACCGCTGTTTGTTTTGCGAACTCGCTTCCGAACGGCTTCATTCTCGACGATTATCAGATCGTCGCCATCAATCCGGCGGTACGCAACATTGCTCCGATCCATGATTTGTTTACGCCATACTGGGGCGCCGGGAGCAATGCCGGAATTTACCGGCCGCTGACGATCTTCTCGTTTTCACTGGAATATCCGCTCTGGCATCGCTGGCCTGGTGGATACCGCCTGTTCAATCTGCTTTTGCATGCGATCAACGGACTCCTTGTCTTTGTACTCGCTCGAGACTTGCTGCAATCGAAAGCGGCCGCATGGGCGGCATTTGTCATCTACCTGGTTCATCCGGTGCACACGGAAGCCGTTGTCGCGATGGTCGGGAGAAGCGAATTGCTGGCTGCGGGATTTTGCCTGGGCTCCTGGCTGCTGTTTCGAAGGGGCAGGATTGTCGGGGGGGCTGTGGTGTTGTTTTTTCTGGGCTTGTTGTCGAAGGAAAATGCCATCGTACTGCCTGCAGTTCTAATTCTGGATTCAACCCTCACCCGGAACGCCGGCGCCGCCAGCGTTCCGGCCTCTCCCAGAGGGAGGGGCATTGTCTTATTTGTCGTTGCGGTGATCGGCTACCTTGCGATGCGGATTCGTGTGCTTGGTTCCTTCGGAATGCCTCCCGCCGCTCAATATCTTGAAGGCCGCTGGACGTTTGCTGAACGCATACTGACCTCGGGCCGGGCTTTTCTGAAATATTTTGAATTGCTCATCGCTCCAGTGAAAGTTGCGGGCGACTACGACTTCAATTCGATTCCTCTTGCCGGAGCCGGCGATGGGGTGGCCTGGCTTGGTTTGCTTCTGGTTATGGTATCGATTGTCTTCGCTCTTGGTATCCGGAAATCAAAGCCCGTGCTGGGATTCAGCATTCTGTTTTTCTATATCGCCATCCTGCCGGTTTCAAATTGGATCGTGCCAACCGCGGTGATCATGGCGGAGCGGCATCTTTACCTTCCTTCTTTGACCATCTGCCTTATTGGCGGAATGCTGTGGAGCAAAATCCAGAGTGTGGAAAGAAGGAGCATTGTCGCTGTGGGTTTCGTGGCGGTTGCAGTCCTGCTCACGATTTCGCACAACTACATTTGGCAAGATGAACTGACATTTTACGGAAATCTCGTGCGTGTGTCTCCTGACAACCTGCGAGGCCGGCAAGGTTATGGCACAGCGCTTCTCGAAGTTGGACGCGTTGGCGAAGCGCGCGCGCAATTCGATAGCGGCCTGACAATCCGGCGGACCGCGCCTTTGCTGGTCGGACTTTCGCAGGCTTTGATCCAGTCGGAGCGACACTGCGATCACGCCCATCAAACGCTGGACGAAGCTTTGCGGATTCAACCCGGCGACCATTTTGCGCGATGGCTCACGGGTTCGTGTTTCGAAAGGGAAGGAGCGCTTGCGGAAGCGGAGTCGGCCTACCGGCGCGCGATCCACGATGCGGAATTTCCTGATCCGAAACTCTATTCGGACCTGGCGCGTGTTTTGGAAAAGACGGGCCGGACCGATGAGGCGCGCGAAGCGCGGCGGCAGGCCGCTTCACTCTCACAATGACACGTCAGGCCTTATTGACCATCCAGGCCGAGAAACTTATCAGGAAGTTTCGAAATCCCTCGAGATGTTCTTTGGGAAACTGATACTTCGACTCGGCATTGTCCAGAACTCTCTCGAAACAGCCCAGCCAGACCTGCCGCGCACGATCATCGATTTCAAATGGAAGGTGACGGGCACGCATGCGGGGTGATCCGAATTTTTCGACGTATAGCGGAGGACCACCAAGAAGTCCGATAAAAAAGAGCGCCGATTTCTTTGACGCTTCTTCCATATCTTGCGGAAACAGCGGCCGGATTTCAGACTGCTCGATCTCTTTATAAAGATCGAACATCATTTTGAATATGTTTGCCTCACCCATAGCGGCATAAATTGCCCTGCTGGGTCCGGGACCCTGCGGCGGTCCGCCCGGAGGCGTATAAATCACTCGCATTTACGAATGGTAAATTAATAAACGTAAAGGAGGGCTATGAAACTGCAGGCCAAGCTTTTTGAAAGCAGCACCAAATCCTGGGAAGAGATGTGTGAGGAAGTATCCGACTTCGTTTCAACGATCAAGGCAGATCGACTGTTCAGTATCTCCGTGTCCGAAGCCGGCGGCGCCGATCTGGGCGGAAAAGGCGCGCGCGGCACAATCTTCGTTTGGTACTGGGCGTAGACCTCCGTCCGGACTCTTCGTGACGGTTCCAGTTGCTGCGTGGAGGTCTGGAGGATAACGTGCAGTTTCCATCAGGCAGGCAATTTGGAAATCCGATGAAGAATCTATCGGGCTTCATTCTCAAGGGCCTGAAGGGCGCATCTGCCGGAAGTCCCTGGATGATGCTTGCCGTAACGGCCGGTTTATTCGCATTGGTGGCCGGGTTTGTCGATTTGAAACCCCGGGTGGAGGAGAACTTTTTCTTTTCGTCGAGTGATCCTCAATTCCAGGAATCGAAGAAAATCGATGAACGGTTCCCGGCGGGGAGTCAACTCATCCTGAGTGTGTCTTCCCCCAGCATATCGTCGCCGGCCTATCTGGAACGGCTCCGGCAACTGACGGGCAAAATCAAATCCATCGATTCCGTAACGGGCGTCCGAAGTCTGGCGGATGGTCCGAAGAACTTCGACGACGCGGCCAGGAGTCCGTTCTGGGAGCGGTTGCTGCTTGCCCGGAATCGCCAATCGAGCAACATCATTGTTTTCGTCGAGAGCAACGACAGCGAAGGTCTCATCCATCGAATCGAAGACTTGATCCGGGATTTTGACGGAAAAGACTTTCGAGTTCGTATTGCCGGCGCGCCGTACGTGGTGGAGATGATTCGGCGCAGCCTCGAACACGATTTCCGGTACTTCACACTGACAGCGGTGATTCTTTTTGGAATCACCATGTGGGCAGTGTTCGGTTCCGGCCGACTCTTCATCGGCATGCTGGCGACCTGCACGAGCGCCGTGTTGTTGATGTTGCTGGTGCAATCGCTCGTGGGGCGGAAGATCGGAATCCTGACAGTGAATCTCGGCACCATCGTCTTCGTCGTGACCCTCTCTCATCTCGTCTACATGACATTCAACTGGCAAACTCTCTCAAGCCAGACCGGAAAGAAATCGTGTGATCTCGCCGTCGCGGCGCTTCGCATGACATTCCCTCCTTCGTTCTGGTCGATGATCTGCGCTTCGCTGGGTTTTGCCAGCCTGTTGATCGTACCTGCGAAGCCGCTGCGGGAATTGGGATTCGGTGGCGTGCTGGGCTCCATCATAGCCATGGCCTGCGCTTATGGAATGTATCCCGTATTTCTGGCGTGGGCTGTGCCTCACCGGAGCGCTGTGTTTGAAAAGGGACCCGGTCCGCAATTCTGGTCGCGCCGATTTGTTTCCCTTTCAGTCGCAGTTGTTCTAGTGAGCGCAGGTTTGAGCGTTGGCCTCACACGCTTGAACACCGATCCGAATCTGCTCGATTACTTCAAGCCGGACCATGAGCCTCGCGCCGGCCTGGAGTATGTGGATCGCAACGGAGGATCAAATCCGTTGACGCTTGTCATTGCTTCTGCCGACGGGAGCAAACTCAACACACGAGAGGCGTATTACGAGATGTGGAGTTTGCAGAACGATCTCGAACAACAAGAGGGAGTCGGTACGGTCATTTCGCTTCCGGTCCTGCTTTCGGAAGGGGAGCGTCATCCGTTCGCGTTCATTTTGTCGAAGGAACACATCCTGAAGATTCTGGATGAACCCAAATACCAGCGCGTTGCGCGAAGTTTCATTACCCAGGATCGGACGCAGAGCGCGTTTTACCTCAGGATGGTTGAGAATGACCGTACCAAACCGCGCATCCAGGTGGTGAACGGCCTGCGATCGGTCGCGCAGCGGCATGGTTTCAAGCTTGCTCTTTCCGGTGGGATCTACCGGTTACAGGGAGAACTCGCGCGACTCGTCGAGTCGAGTCTCATCACGGGTCTGTTCTGGTTGAACGTCTTGTTCGCCCTGATTGCACTTATCATCGCCCGCAGTCTTCGGGGCGCCGCCGCGATGATTCTGAGTCTCGGTCTTGTACCGCTGTGCATGCTCGGCGGCATCGGCTTCCTTGGGGTTCCTGTCGATATTATTTCCGCGCCGGCAACCAACGTTTGCATCGGTGTGGCTATCGATTCGATGGTCCATTTGATGTTTGGCGTGCGCCGCGCTCAACGCGACGGCAAGAAAGGCTGGACTGCATGGGTTGCGGCGCGCGAAGAACAATGGCGCGGGATTGTGTATTCCGACGTTATTCTCGCCGCCGGATTCGCAATTCTCGTTTTATCCGATTTCCCACCGACTCAACGTTTTGGTCTGGTGGTTGTGTTCGGAACGATCATCGATATTCTCGCCAATCTGTTCGTCCTGCCGTTACTGGGCGGCGCCGATTGGAAACATCCCCGCGCACCAAAGAAGCCATCGCTCGATCTGCAGTCTGCTGCTGCCTGATTGTTTCCTTTGAACCGCGCTAAAACGCCAAGGGTTGCTCCCGCCTTCCAGTTGGCTTACCCTCAAAACTATGTATTACGTCCTGGCTTTACTTTTCCTCACAATGCCTGCGCAGGTAAAGGATCTCAACAACCTGGTGGACGGGGTCGAGAAATCCTTCCAGGGGATGAAGGATTTTCAGGCTGATTTTATCCAGATTTTTGAAGATCCTTTGAACCGAAAACAACAGGAGTCGGGTCATTTATATCTGATGAAGCCGCGCAGAATGCGATGGGAGTACAAGAGTCCGGAGGACAAACTCTTCGTATCGGATGGAAAGACCGTTTACTTCTACATTCCTGCCGACCGGCAGGTTCATAAGGATGCGGTTAAGGATACATTCGACGACCGGATGCCTTTGATGTTCCTGCTGGGCCGGTCGGATTTGCGAAATGAGTTCACGCAGTTCGCCGAGTTAAAGGCGAAGCCGTTCTTTGAAGGAACGAGAGTCATCCAGATGTATCCAAAGAGAAAGACTGACCTTAAGGAAGTCATTATGGAAGTCGATCCGTCGAACTACCAGATACGACGGCTCCTGTTGTCCCACAGCGATGGCTCGCATTCGCAGTTCATCTTTTCAAATATTCGGACCAATACCGGCGTGCATTCGGACGTATTTGATTTCAAGGTGCCCGCCGGCATTTCGGTTGTGGAAGGAATCGGCCAATAGCGACGGATGGAATTCAGCTGCAAATACGCCAAACCGACGGGTGAAGTCGTTACCGACGTCATGGTCGGCCAGACCATGGACGAGGTCCGGCACCGGCTCCATGAACAGGGTCTGCTTCCCATCTCCATCCGCCCCCGCGGCTGGTCGATATCCCTCCGGCGCCGCAAACGCCAGCAAACGATCAAGCCGGACGATTTCATCCTCTTTAATCAGCAATTCGTGGCTTTGATTCGAGCCGGTCTTCCGATTCTGAAATCTCTCGATTTACTTAAAGATCGGATCGCTAATCCACTGCTGCGCCAGCATATGGCGAATGTGCGCGATCGGGTTTTTTCGGGCGCGCTTCTTTCAGAGGCGCTACGGGCGCAGGGCCTCTTTCCAACGGTTTACACCGCTTCCGTATTTGCGGGCGAACGGAGCGGCAACCTGGTGGAAGTCATCAACCGGTACGTTCAATATGAAAAGACGATCCTGAGCGTTCGCAAAAGATTCGTAAATTCTCTGATCTATCCGGCCTTTTTGATTGTCCTTGCAATTGTGATGATTGGCGTCATTTTGACGTACGTCATCCCTCGGTTCGCGGAGTTGTATGCGGATCTGAATACGCCGTTGCCGATCACGACGCGCGTGCTGATCGCCACATCGAATACGTTGCAGAGTCATTTGGTTCTGATCGTGCCAGCAATAGTGGGCGCCTTCATCGCCGTCAAAATCTGGATGGGGAGCCGGCGCGGCCAGCATTGGATGGATGAGCTGAAGTTGACGGCTCCGATTGTCGGAAACTTGTGGACGATGTTTTCGATGTCCCAGCTTTCGCGCACTCTTGCGACACTGCTGCAAGGCGGAATTCCGCTGGTTGCTGCGCTCGAAGTAGCGCGGGATGCTTCAGGCAATCGTGTGATCGGCGAGTCGATTCGCGGAGCGATCACGCAGGTGAGGGAAGGAAAGCCGCTGTCCGACAGCCTGGAGAGGACCGGACATTTTCCGGACCTTGCGCTCGAAATGATTCGCGTCGGCGAACAGACCGGATCACTGCCGGACATGCTGAATCACGTCGCGGATTTCTATGACGAAGATGTGAATATCCGGTCGAGCGCGCTCTTGAGCTGGGTTGAACCGATGATTCTGATCTTCGTCGCCGCGTTTATCGCGACGGTTTTGATTTCGCTTTATATGCCGATCTTCAGTCTCGGCACGTCCGTACAACAATGAAGGAAGTTATCGAAAACAAGGAACGAGATCGCGCGACTGCGAAGCAGCTCGCGGAGCGATATCGATACGAGTACGTCGATCTGAAAGGCCTTCATCTCGATCTCGAATTATTCCGCTCGATTCAGGTCGACCTGATGTTCCGCTACAACTTTGTTCCCCTTCGCATTGAAGGGCACTCCCTGGTTGTGGCCATGGCCGATCCGAGCGATCTTGTCGTCGTTGATGAAGTTTCGGCATTGCTGGGCCGGCCGCTCATCATCAACGTCGCGGCGCTTTCGGAAATCCAGGATCTTTTGAAGAAGTCGGAGTCTTCGCAGCGCATGCTCGAAGAAGCGACCGAGGGTTTCAAGCTCGATCTCATCCGTGAGGATGAATCCGGCGAAGAAACCATCACGATCGAAAAGATCACTCAGGAAGAATCAAGCCCGATCATCCGCCTGGTCGATACCATCATTTTTACCGCGCTTGAACGCCGTGCCAGTGACATTCATATTGAGACCCGCGACGCCGAAGTGGGGGTCAAATACCGCATTGACGGCTCTCTGAACGAAGCCATGGCGCCGATCGCCAAAGAGCATCACTCGACCATCATTTCGCGTATCAAAGTCATGTCGGAGCTGGATATCTCCGAGCGCCGGGTGCCGCAGGACGGACGCTTCAAAACGCGTTATAAGGGCCGCTCGATCGACTTCCGCGTGTCGATCATGCCGTCGATTCATGGCGAGGATGCCGTGATCCGTATTCTCGACAAAGAATCGCTGAGCGAAAAATTCCGGACTTTGAATCTGGAAGTCGTCGGATTCTCGGAAAACGACATCAAGAAATTCCGGCGCTACATCAGCGAGCCTTACGGCATGGTGCTGGTGACCGGACCGACGGGAAGCGGTAAGACAACAACGCTCTATGCCGCGCTCATGGAAATCCGGAACGAGGAAGACAAGATCCTGACGATTGAAGATCCCGTCGAATATCAGATTCGCGGCATTACCCAGATTCCGGTGAACGAGAAAAAAGGACTCACATTCGCGCGCGGTCTCCGATCGATTTTGCGGCACGATCCGGACAAGATCATGGTTGGGGAAATCCGCGACGTCGAGACGGCGCAAATCGCCATTCAGTCCGCCCTCACCGGGCATCTTGTGTTTACGTCGGTTCACGCGAATAACGTCGTTGATGTGCTGGGACGTTTCCTGAATATGGGAGTCGATCCGTATAACTTTGTTTCGGCGCCTAACTGCAATCCTTGCTCACCGGCTGGTTCGCATGATCTGCGCAAATTGCAGGAAACCCATCCAGCACCCGGACTCGCTGTTGATCGAGTCGGGGTTAAAACCGGAAGCGTATCGCGAGTTCGCCTTCTATGAAGGTGAAGGATGTCTGGACTGCAACGGCACGGGATATCGAGGACGCACGGCGATACACGAACTGCTCGATCTCTCCGACCACATTCGCGAAATGATTATCGAGAGACGGCCGACTTCGGAAATCAAGCGCGCGGCTCACGAAGAAGGGATGACTTTTCTGCGGGAGTCGGCGCTCGCCAAAGTGTTCGCGGGCATCACGACTCTGAAAGAAATCAACAAGGTCACATTCATTGAGTAGGGCACTGATCGAAAACATTACGGAAGTCTTCAAGCCGCAGGCGCCGCTCTGGTCGTGTGAGCTGACTTCGAAGCACATCATCGTGGGCGGTGTGACGAATCGAAGGAGTCAGATCGCCGGAAAGATGATGGCCGAATTGCCTGACGGAACAGTGACGTCTTCTCACTCCGAGCCGAATATCCGTAATCTCGATGCCGCTCGATCGGCAGCGCGGGATGTTCTTCAGCATTCGGGATTCAGGGGATCCGAGATTGCCCTCGTTGTGCCCGACGATACAGCGCGCATCGCATTTGTGACGGCGGAGAATTTATCGAAGAATCACGAAGACCAGAAGACATTCATTCGATGGAAGCTCAAGAAAACTGTTCCGTTCGACGTGGATACGGCTCAGGTTTCATATCGAATCGTGGGACCGCACCGTACAGGTTCCGGTGTCGACATGCTCGTCGCGCTTTCCCCGCGAAGTATCGTCGAGGAATACGAAAATCTGTTCGACACCATGGATATTCACGCTGGCTCCGTTCTTCCGTCGACACTGGCCGCGCTGAATCTTTTGAAGACTTCCGATGGTGATTCTCTCTTCCTGAAGATCGCCCCCGATTGTGTGACTACAACGATTTTTCAGAATCGGCGGGCTCAGTTCTATCGCCGTGTCACCGACGTATCCTTGTATGACGCCGCTTATCCAACTGTCATGTATTACCAGGACAAGCTGGGCGGCAAGTTGCTCGAGCAGATGTTCGTATGCGGATACAACGAAGAATTGCGGCCGCAGTTGACGGAATTGCAGGAGAAGCTGGGCCTCGCGCCGCAACGCCTCGAGCCGAAAAGTGTAGACGATGTTTTTAAGCCGGCCTTTGGAGCCGTTCATCTGAAGACGGAAGGCGTGTTGTGATGCGCGGAGCAACCGAGATCAACTTATCCACACGGCCGTTCCCGGCGTACCGGCTCATCAATATCGCCCTCGCCGCGATTGTGATTGTTCTGATTGTCGTGTCCGTTTGGCAGGGTGTTGGATTTGCCCGCTATTCGCGGCTTTCCCGTTCGTTGCGTCCTGGCGAACAGGAAGCGCGGGTCGAATCCGCATCGCTGGGAACTCGGGTCGCCGAGCTCGAAGCGCGGCTGGACCGGCCGGAAGCTGCGGCAAAACTCAATGAGATCACATTCCTGAATCGCCTCATCGCGAGACGAGGGCTTTCCTGGACCCGGCTTTTTGCAAACCTCGAAGACATGGTTCCCGAGAATGTGCATTTGACGAACCTGACGCCCGATATCGGCGCGAGCGGCGTGACTTTGCACATCGGCGTGCGCGGCAGAAGTATCGAGGATGTGAAGGAATTCATTGCGCGTCTCGAAAAATCGCCGGTGTTTGAGAATGTTATCGTCTCGGCGGAAGAAAAACGCGATCCCAATGTAGCGACCGATGTCGATGTCACGCTGAGCGCGATCTATTATCCACAGAGGGATACCCGATGAAGACGTATCGACGGCAGCGTCAGCAATACGTTTTCGCGGGACTGCTGGGCGTTGTTGCCGCCATCAATCTGTTGTTCTTTCTGATCCTTTATCAGCCCTCGAGATCGGAATACTATCGCCTGCAGGACTCGATTCAACGAACGCGTGCCGAGACCGGATCCCGGCGTTTGAAAATCGACCGTCTGGAAAAGCTCAGCATCCAGCTTGAACGCTCGGCACAGGACCGGCGTGAGCTCTACACGATGCACTTCATTCCACGAAATGCCGGATGGTCGGAAATCCTTCCCCAGCTCAATGCCGCCGTTGAACGCGCCGGCGTCAAAAATCAGCGGAAAGATTACGTCATCGACGTGGCTCCCCAATTCGGATTGTATTCCGTTAAAATAAAGATACCTGTGACGGGCTCTTATCCGAACGTCGTGAATTTCATCAAGGATCTCGAGAACGCGGATACGTTCTTTATCATTAACTCCATTGATGCTCGAGGTAGCGCGCTGACGGCAGGTCCAACGGCCGCGGATATTGCGCTGTCACTGAACATGGAGACGTTCTTTTATCAATGAGCAAGCAGGACCGGCAAAAACTCAACATTCTGATTGTTCTGCTCATCGTGTTCGGGCTGATCGTTGTGATGGGTTATCGCATGTCTCGCCCGCCGACGGCGCTGACGGTGCAGACCGCTGAACCCAGGACTTCTCAGAATCCTCCGGATCCAGGCGACGCCAGTATCCGCCTCGATCTCGTCGGGAAGGAAGAGAACGCAGAGGATATCGGGAGACGGGATATCTTTGTTTATGGCAAGAAAGTCGTCCCCCAGAAAGGACCTGTTGCTGTGTCGAGTACGCCGCAACTGCCGCCCACACAGACGACGACTCCCCAAGCGGTCATTCGCCCGCCGGTGACAAATCCGCCACCGCCACCGATTCCGTTGAAGTATCCGGGTTATTTCGTCGTGAATTCGCCGGGAGGGAATCTTATTGCGATTCTTGACGACGGCGTCCGTCATTACAACGTAACTGTAGGCGAAGTTCTGATGGGGCGATTCCGGATCACTCAAATATCAGACAAATCTGTCGAAGTGGAAGATCTGGAATATAACCGCCGGCAGGCCATCCCGCTGACGAAGCCATGAAAAAGCATCCAAGTGAAGCAGGCTTTTCTCTTGCGGCCATTATTTTCCTTGTGACCGCTGCATCGATTCTCGCTGCCGCTGCGGTTCCCGCATATCAGATGCAGGCGAAGCGTGAACTCGAACTCGAGCTGATTTTTCGCGGTGAAGAGTACACACGGGCGATACAAAAATATCAGAGGAAATTTGGCGTCTATCCGACGAGCGTCGATCAACTGGTCGAAACAAACCAACTGCGATTTCTTCGAAAGGCATATAAGGATCCGATTACGGGAAAAGATTTTCGGGTGATTACTCTAAATCCGGATGGAAGCCTCACCGGCTCCAAAGTGTTTGCGCAGAACGTGAACGTTCAACCGATGTTCGGAAATACCACTCCATTTGGGCAGCAACAAGGTCAGAGCGGTCAGCAGCCCAACATCTTTGGCGGTCCTCAACAGCAGCAGCAACAACAACAGCAACAACAACAGCGCAATCCGCAGCAGCAACAGCAGCAGCCATTCACTCAGAATCAGTTTCAGCAGCAGCAAACGCCGTTTGCTCAGCAGCAGCCGACTCCTTTTGGCCAACAGCAACAGCAAGGCCAGTTTCAGGCACAGCGGCTGAATCAAGCCGGCCAGCAGCTCCAGCAGGCTTCAGGGCAGCGGGCCGGAACCGGCGGCGTTGGAAACACGTTGGGCACACCTATCGGAGCGGGCGGCATTGTGGGAGTGGCGTCGGACAGCGATCAAGCTTCGTTGCTCGTGTACAACCAGCGCCAGAAATACGCGGAATGGGAATTTATCGCGCTGCTGAATCAACAGGGACAACAGGGCCAGCAGGGGCAACAGCAGAATCCGCAAAATCAGCCGGGTGGGCAGAATCCGAACAGCCCGTTTCAGAATCGTCCGAATTCTCCATTCGGCGGACAACCATCCGGTAATCCCTTTGGCAATGCGCCGGGAGGATTCGGCAATACGCCCGGCGGCCAGCAGCCACGCGCGCCGACAACTCCGTTCGGTTTTGGTCCCGGTCCGCAACAGAACCCGCCCGGCAAACTGCCATGAAGTTTTCGACAATCGAATTCTTTCCGGGCCCGCGTGTCGCGAGCATCGTCCTGAATAGCCCGCCGTTAAACATCATTACTCTCGAAATGCTCGATGAGTTGAATGCCGCGTGGCTGGAAGTGGAAGATCTCAAGGCACAAGTCGCGGTGATCTCCGGGGCCGGCGATAAAGCATTTTCCGCGGGCGTCGATATTGCGGATCACATGCCCGGCAGAATCGAGACAACGCTGACGCGATTTCACGAATTCATTCGTAAGATCCGCAAGTCCGATTGCATCGCGCTCGCGGCGATTCACGGTCACACGCTCGGCGGAGGCTCCGAACTGGCGATGATGTGCGACCTGGTCATTGCCGCCGACAACACACGAATCGGTCAACCCGAGATTTCCCTCGGTTGCTATCCGCCGGTAGCCGTTGCCTACCTGCCCGGTGCGATTGGATTTCAGAAAGCGTCGGAGATGGTGCTGACCGGCGAGTCTCTTACTGCGGCGGAAGCCGAACGCGCAGGCATTATCAATAAAGTTGTATCGCGGGCCGAGCTCACCGAGACAGTGGATGCCTACGTCGACAAACTCCTCACCAAAAGTTCTGCTGTCCTTGCGCTCACCAAGCGGGCTCTTCGCGAAGGAGCAGGGCATCACTTTGAAAAAGCTCTCGACCGGACCCAGGAACTGTATCTTCGCGAACTGATCAAGACGGACGACATGGTCGAAGGGATGAACGCCTTCCTCGAAAAACGCGCGCCGTCGTGGAAGAACAAGTAGCGGCGCAGCGTACAACACGTCTGTTTACCCGCCCAGCGCCTCGAGAACTTCATCGTAATGTTGCGTTACTTTGACCTTTGGAAAGATGTGCGAGACTTTGCCTTGTTCATCGATGATGAACGTGGTGCGTTCGATTCCCATGTACTTGCGTCCATACATCGATTTTTCCTTCCATGTTCCGTAGGTTTCGACAATGGATTTGTCCGTATCCGCCAGCAAAGGAAAATTCAGGTCGAACTTCTTCTTGAATTTCTTGTGGGATTCGACGGAATCGATGCTCACACCCAGAACAACGGCTCGCTTCGATTGAATCTTCTTGATACCGTCGCGGAAGGCGCATGCTTCGGCGGTGCATCCCGGTGTGTCGTCCTTGGGATAGAAATACAGCACGACTTTCTGGCCCTTGAAATCCGAAAGTTTGACTTTGTGTCCAGCATCATTCAGGACGGTGAAATCCGGCGCTTTCTGACCCACTTTAAGACCGGTTGACGCGGGTTTAGACATCGATTGCTCCTTAATGAAGACTCAGGCCTGTTACCGGCAAATCCATATTGGCCCTACACTTTTACCATGATTGTTAATAGGATGCGCGAGTCATCGTTTTATGAGTGAGGAGCAGATTGTGACGCCAACCCTGCAACGGACCAGCACCCGGGCATTACCCGCGGATTTCGAACAAATGTTCCGAAGCCATCACGACCTGGTATATCGCGCGGCCTATCGCATTACCGGGAATTCCGAAGACGCCGAAGATGTTCTGCAAACTCTTTTTCTACGACTGCTTCGGCGTGAATCACTACCGGATATCAGTGAAAATCCGAAGGGCTATCTTCATCGCGCTGCAGTAAACATTGCGCTCGATGTCATTAAACTGCGCAAACGGAGCGTGCCTGTGGAAGATTCGCAGCTTGCGGAACGGCGCAGCGACCCGAAAGCAGCCGAGGCGGAGGAATGCATACGCCTTGCGTTGGCGGAACTGAGTCCGAAAGCCGCCGAGATATTCGTGCTTAAACATATTGAGGGCTATGACAACGAAGAAATCGCAAAACTGGTTGGAACGTCGCGAGGGACGATCGCAGTCCTTCTGTTTCGCGCGCGCGCTCGCGTGAAGAAATCCATACGTATGCAGAGAGGCCGACTATGAAAAATCAATCCGAGAAACCCGGGGATATTCTGGACCGAGGCATCGCGGCGATACGCGCTAACCTTGCCGCTGCCGAAGATGTGGAAACGGCCGCGTCCCGAGTTCTTCATCATCTTCAGAGCGAACACAACAAGGTTGTGGCTCATCCCGCATCTGTTGAAGCTCAGGGAGTCGAACGTATTCGGAGCTGCGAGGATTTCCGCGCGCTGATTCCGGCGTATCTTTCTTCGAGTCTCACGGCTTCGAGAAGATTGCTGCTCGAGGATCACACACACGAGTGTGTCGGTTGCCGGAAGGCCCTTCAGGAAGCCGCATACCACCCCAAGGCTCCGTCAAGGAGTGTTGTGGCGCGGCCGGCCGTGAGGCGCGTTCCTGTTGCTGCACGGTGGGCCTGGTCCGCAGCCGCTGTGGCCGCGGCAGTCGTGCTGACCGTCGAATTCACACCCGTCCGGTACATTCTCTGGCCGGTTGATGTTTATGCGATGGTCCAAACAGTTGAGGGCGGCCTTTACGGTGTGAATGGCCAGAGCGTCAGCCCGGTCGGAGCCGGACAGCGCGTTGAACGCCTCCAGACGGTAAGGACTGGGAATGCATCCGGAGCCGTTCTTCAACTTGCGGACGGCTCGCGTATCGAAATGGATGCCCGGTCTGAACTCTTTCTCGATCGCGCGCGCGACGGTGTGCGCATTCATGTGAACCGGGGAAACATTATCGTTTCCGCGGCGAAACAGCGTGGCGGCCATCTTTATGCCGGAACCACCGATCTGGATGTGGCAGTACTGGGAACCGTGTTCGCCGTCAACGCCGGCGCCAAAGGCTCGCGCGTGACGGTTGTTGAGGGTGAGGTGAAGATCGAGCAGGGAAAGAACACGCAGGCGTTGAGGGCTGGACAGCAGCTCTCGACGGATCCCGCCATGGGCGTCGTTCCGGTTCGCGATGAGGTCGCCTGGAGCCGTGATGCGGCAAAGTATCAGGAGTTGCTGAAAGCCTTCCAGGTTTTTGGTGATGACCTTGAGCATCGCGTCGCCGGCATGCAGATGCGGCATTCGTCGAATCTCGTGCCGCTTGTTCCTGCGGACACC
This sequence comes from uncultured Solibacteraceae bacterium, assembly GCA_964633285.1. Lineage (GTDB taxonomy): Bacteria > Acidobacteriota > Terriglobia > 20CM-2-55-15 > 20CM-2-55-15 > 20CM-2-55-15. The sequence continues at coordinate 90,404 of CAZWGA010000011.1, forward strand.
GTGGTATTCGCGTCGCTGCCGAATATCTCGCAGCCTCTTGAGCAGTCGTATGCGGTCTTCAAACAACATATCGCCGGAAACGAAACATTGGCGAACTGGTGGTCGCAGGAAGAGAAAGGGCCCTCCGGGCCTAATGTCGACAAACTCGTCGATCATTTAACGCGCGTGGGCCGGTCTATCGGCTCGGAAGTGATTTTTGCTTTTCCAAAGAGCACGGGCGGTCTGGTTGTACTGGCGGACGCTTCTTCGCCCGATCAGTTGGCCGCTGCGCTGACAGCCGCTGAAATCCCCGTCGTGCGATCGGCTTCGGAACTTCAGACGGCCGGCCGCACTGCCGGTCCGGTTGCCTACGTCGATCAGAACCTGATGGTGATTTCTTCTCCGGCGCAGGTTGCGCGAACGCTGGGTTATCGGCAGCAACCTGGATCGAACGGTTTTGCCGGCACGCCGCTGTACAACAAACTCGCGCAGTCCTATACCGAAGGTGTGGGCTGGCTCTTGGCGGCGGATCTTGAGCGCATCGTCGGCGGCAAAGGCGATGCAAAGTTCGAGCAAACGGGATTGGCGGATGTGCAGCAATTCGTTCTCGAACAAAAGACGGGAAGTGCGGGACCTTCATATTCGGCGATGCTCGCGTTCAACCAGAACCGGCGCGGCATGGCCGCCTGGCTGGCTCAGCCTTCACCGATGGGCGCGCTGGAATTCATCTCGCCGAATGCTTACGGCGCAGCAGCCGTGGTCACCAAAGATCCGGCGCTGATGCTTGATGACATTCTCGGTCTGGCCGGCGCGGACGCCGGGCAAAGTTTACAGAACTTTCAGAACGAACATCGCGTAGATATCCGTCAGGATCTGGCGGCGCCGCTGGGTAATGAGTTCTTGATTGCCGTCGACGGTCCGATTCTTCCAACGCCATCATGGGAGTTCGTGATCGAAGTCAACAATGCGGCCCGGCTTCAGAATGCGATCGAATGGGGTGTTTCCGAATTGGGTCGCGAGGCCGCATCCCGCCAGCAACCGGCCGTCATGCTGACCAGCGAAACGTCTGGAGGCCGGACATTTTATATGCTCACATCGTTGCCGGTGGAGGTTCATTACACGTTCTGGGCGGGATATGTGATCGTCGCGCCGAGCCGGGCGCTGCTGATGCAGGCCATACAGAATCACGACACCGGAAATTCATTGCTGCATTCAGCCGCGTTTCGTTCCCAGCTTCCGGCCGATGGGCGCGATTATGCTTCCGGTTTTGTCTACCAGAATGTTCAGGGTCTTGCCAGTATGCTGCCGGCGCAACTGTTGAAGCAGAATCCGGTGACAGCGCTGCCGGGATTGATATCGCTTTATGGTGAAACGGATCGGATCGTACTATCCAGCAAGGGCATGCTGGGAATGAATATCGCTCGTATGGCAGGTATCCGGGGATTGATTGATGCAACGGGAATGCATGGCCGGTAGGCCGTTCCGATGAGCAACTCTTTTATTGAACTGGAATCGCTGAACGTCAGCCTCGGAGGCCGGCCGATTCTGAAGGACCTTTCCGGTAAGTTCTCGGGACGGTGCATTGGTTTGCTCGGACCCAACGGCGCCGGGAAAACAACGCTGCTGCAGACGCTGCTGGGATTTCATCCGCCATCCGGCGGCACCGCTCGCATTTTTGAGCTCGATGTGCGCACCCGCATACGCGAGATCCGCCATCTTATCGGTTACATGCCCGAAACCGATGCTTACATCGCGAGTATGACCGCCATTCGCCTGGTTCGCATGATGGGAGAGCTATCGGGACTTCCGGCCGAAGCCGCGATCGAGCGCGCTCACGAAACATTGTTTTACGTCGGCCTGGGTGAAGCGCGATATCGCAAGCTCGGAACTTATTCGCTCGGCATGAAACAGATGGCGAAGCTTGCCGTCGCTGTCGTACATGGGCCGCAGATGCTGATTCTCGACGAGCCCACAAACGGCCTCGACCCGCCCGGCCGCCAGCGAATGATTCAACTCATCCGGGATATTCGCGATACACGTGAAATCAATATCATCATTTCGTCGCACCTGCTGCGAGACGTGGAAGAATGCTGCGACGAAGTCATGATCATGAAAGACGGCCGCATCGCGAATTACTGCAATCTTGAAGAGCAGCGGCGCGCCAATCGTAAATTCCTGCAACTGGAAACGCGCGGAGAGAACGCGCCTTTCCTTGAAGATATGGAAAAGCTAGGTTGTGAATGCGCGATCGATCAGCGGACTCATCGCATCAAGATGGTTCTGCCGGAGACCGTCGAGATTCGCAACCTTTACGAAATGGCCGAAGCCCACGCGATACAGATCCGCCGTCTCGATTACAAGCGCGACTCGCTGCAGGATATTTTCCTCAAAGCCATGGAAGCGAAACAGGGAAACGGTAATGGCCGTATATAAACGCAACTACAAGCGCTTTCAGGGATCGCTCACGCCCGAGTATTCGCGATTCCTGATTCTTCCGCGTTATTCCTTTCAAAACGTTTTTGAATCGAAGTTCATTGTCGGGCTCTTTTTCGCTTGTCTCGTGCCTCATCTGGGCGCTCTCACCATTATTTACTTGAAGGCGAATGCGGGCGCCCTTACCGCTCTCAACCTTCCGTTTCTGCAGTTTCTTGCCATCGACGGAACTTTTTTCCAGGGACTGTTCCAGATTCAAACCTATCTGTCGTTTTTCCTCGTCACGTTTGTCGGCCCGGGACTGGTCGGTCCCGATCTGGTGAACAACGCGCTGCCGCTATATCTGAGCCGGCCTTTCACCCGGCAGGAGTACGTGATCGGCAAGCTTACTGTGCTCGTGACTCTTACCTCACTGGTCACATGGATTCCCGGACTTCTGTTGATCCTGATTCAAACCGATCAGGCCGGATTTTCATGGGTCTGGGACAACTGGAAAATTCCCGCAGGTGTGATCTTCGGATCTCTGATGTGGATTCTGACGATTTCGTTTATCGCGCTCGCGATCTCGGCATGGGTGAAAGTGAGGCCGACGGCGATCCTTTCGTTGTTCGGAATTTTTTTCATCGCCGGTAATTTCGGACGGCTGGCGAATGTCATTCTTGGGCTCCGGACTCCATGGGGGCTGCTGATCGATTTGAACGTGACGATGCGAACGCTTTGGGGCTGGCTGTTTGTCGGCCAGGATAATTATGCAGACGTGTTTCGAACGCCGCGATTCGCGCATTTCGATCTGCCCGCCTGGACAGGGCTGTTATCGCTGGCGGCATTCTGCGCGTTTTCGGTTTTCCTGCTGATGAAGAAAGTTCGCGCCTGTGAGGTAGTGCGTTAATGAGCACGGAAGACCGCCTCATCATTTTCGAAAGCGTCTCGAAGTTCTATGGAGAAGTCCTGGGTGTCAATCGCGTGAGTCTCGCGATCGAGCCGGGCATAACGAGCCTGGTTGGTCCGAATGGAGCGGGCAAAACGACGTTGATGAACCTCATGGCCGGCCTGCTCCGTCCGACGAAAGGCGCCATCCGTGTTCTGGGTGTTCCGCCTTCGGATCCCGAAAAGTTTTATGCCAACATCGGATACTGCACGCAGTTCGATTCGTTTCCGAAGGGTTTGAGCGGATTTCAACTGATCTCATCAATGATGGCTGTGAACGGCTTCGGGCCGGCGGAGTCGGAAAAACGGGCATGGTCCGTTATTGAAAAGGTCGGCATGACGGACGCTGCGAACCGGAAAATTGCCGCGTACAGTAAGGGCATGCGGCAGCGGATCAAGCTGGCCCTCGCCATTGCTCACGATCCCAGGGTTCTGATTCTGGATGAGCCGTTGAACGGACTCGATCCAATGGCGCGCGCTGAAGTGATTGAACTTTTCCGCGGTTTTGCCGAATCCGGCCTGCACGTGGTGATATCCAGCCACATCCTGCACGAAGTGGACATCATCTCCGACAGCATTGTGATGTTGAGCGCCGGCTATGTCGTCGCCGAAGGCGACATTCAGGGAGTGCGAAGCGAAATGGAAGATCATCCCATGCAGATTCTCGTTCGCTGCGATCAGCCATCGGTTGTCGCCGCGCGTGTCTTTCAACAGGATTCGGTCGTGGAAGTGAAAATTCACTCCGACGGTCATGGGTTGCTCGTCGCCACTCGAAATGCGGACGGCTTTTACCGGCTGCTGAATCGAATCGTTCTTGAGAATCACATTTCCGTGGAGGCCGTCGCGCCCGCAGACGAGAACGTCAGCTCTGTTTATGAATACCTTATCGGCCCCGGCGGAGGATCCACGTCATGAACTGGAATTTGTGGATAAACCAGACCTTGGCCGTTACGCGGTTGGAACTGAAGCGATTCATCCTGGCGCGGCGCTGGATCGGCATCTACCTTGTCGCGTTTGCTCCTTTGGTGGTTGCGATCATTGCCCGGATTCATCGAGGGCCCAACGTGGGCGATGAGACGGTGCCTCAGGCATATGCGAATGTGTATCAATTCTTCCTGCTTCGTCTCGCTCTTTTCATGTCCTGCGCTGTCGTTTTTTCGCAGGTGTTTCGAGGCGAAATCCTGGAAAAGACTTTGCACTTTTACCTGCTGGCTTCGGTGCGGCGTGAAATTGTCGCGCTTGGAAAGTATTTCGCGGGTGTCATCTTCGTGGGAATTCTGTTTACCGTTTCGGCGATCGGAATTCAAATCGTGATGTATTCGACCAGTCCCATATTCGGTTCCTACTTTCTGGATGGGCAGGGAGGCGGGCACGCATTCTGGTACGCCCTGGTGACGATCCTTGCGTGCGGCTCCTACGGCGCTATCTTCTTGCTTGTGGGTTTGCTGTTTAAGAATCCCGGCGTTCCCGCATTTTTTCTCCTGGGTTGGGAAACCTTCAGTTTTGCGCTCCCTCCGCTTTTGCAGAGACTAACCATCATTCACTATCTGCAGTCGATGTTGCCGGTCACCGTGGATAACGGTGTCTTTGCGATCGTGACGGAACCGACTCCGGCGATCCTCGCGATTCCTGCGCTGGTGGTTGGCGTAGCCATCCTTCTCGCAATATCCGGATTCTTCATGCGCTTCACGCAGGTAACTTACAGCGCCGACTAGCATCGGACAAGCATGTAGTCGCGGGTTTTATACCCGCGTTCGATCTCGATCCAGCATCAAGCTATAATCCCGCAATGCGCGATGTTCGCCGTGTATCCGTTGTAAAGCTTGACGACCACCAGCCGCAGAAGCTCCAGGATGATGTGGTCGTTGAAGAGCCGCTTGAGATTCGAGTGAATGGCGAACGGCTGGCCGTCACCATGCGAACTCCGGGAGACGATTTCGATCTTGCTGCCGGGTTCCTGTGGACTGAAGGAATCATTCAGTCGGCTGGAGAGATCGGAACCATCGCGTATTGTCCGGATGAAGATCAGCCGGAATTGAAGAACATCATCAACGTGGGACTTGTCGATCGGGATCGCAAGCTGGAGTCGTCACGGCGGCTCTGGTCCAATTCGAGTTGCGGACTCTGTGGAAAAGCAGCCTTGGAGGCCATCCATCAGGTATGCCGGCCGGTATCGAGCACGCTGAATGTCGAGTACGACGTTCTGTATTCATTTCCTTCGAGACTGCGTGAAGAGCAATCCAACTTTGAACGGACCGGAGGCATTCATGCAGCGGCGCTATTCGATTCCGCAGGGCGCTTGCTGGTGTTGCGCGAAGATATCGGACGCCACAACGCAGCCGACAAAGTGCTGGGCGCTGCGCTGCGGACGGGTCTGCCCGTAACGGAGAGCATCATGATGGTCAGCGGCCGTCTGGGATTTGAGATCGCCCAGAAAGCGCTCGTCGCCGGAGTTCCCGTTGTGGCGTCGATTTCAGCGCCTTCCAGCCTGGCTGTCGAGCTTGCCGATGATTTCGGGATGACGACGGTGGGATTCCTTCGCGGACGGTCCATGAATGTGTATACCCATCCGGAAAGGATCCAATAGGCTAGTCCGCCATTCAGGGCGCGAGAACAATCTTTCCGAACACACTTCGACTTTCAATCCATTCGTGTCCCTTTCGTGCTTCCGCCAGGGGCAGCACGCGATCGATCACCGGTTTCAACTGTCCCCGGAAAACGCATTTCATAACGTCGAGAAACTCCCGGTGGCTTCCCATCGTTGAGCCCACCACCTGAAGCTGGCGGAAAAACACCTGGCGAAGATCGGTTTGAGGAGCGAACCCGGTCGTGGCGCCGCACGTCAGCACGCGTCCGCCGCGGCGCGCGGACCGAAGGCTGCGGACCCAGGTGTCTGCGCCGATGTAATCGACGACAACGTCCACGCCGCGCTTGTGGGTCAGTTCGCGAATTCGTTTGTCGAATTCTTCTTCGTTGTAGTTGATCAGGAAATCAGCGCCGAGTTGTCTGGCGCGTTCGAGCTTATCGGAAGAGCTCGCCGTCGCGAAAACGCGGCATCCTGCCATTTTTGCGATCTGAATCGCAGCCGTTCCAACTCCCGCGCCCGCTCCGAGAATCAAGACGTCTTCGCCGGGACGAAGGTTTCCTTTCGAGACCATCATGCTCCACGCGGTTAAAAAAACGAGGGGGGCGGCCGCCGCTTCTTCAAATGTCAGGGAATCCGGAATCGGCAGCACAATGTGAGCCGGGACCTTAAGAAGCTGGGCATAGGTTCCATCGGTATTCTCACCAACCATTCCGTAGGACACGCACTGGCTGCCGAAGCCCGATGCACAGAATTCACAGCGGCCGCAACTGATGCCAGGATTGATTGTTACTCGCTGGCCGACGCCAAGCCCCGCAACATCAGCGCCAAGCTCCCGAACAATGCCGGCTGCATCGCTGCCGACAATTTTCGGCATGGGAACCTTGATGCCGGGCATGCCGCGTCTCAGGAAGATATCGATGTGATTGATCGATGCCGCTTTGACTTCGATAAGCACTTCACCGCGCGCGGGTCTGGGATCCGGCACTTCCATGTATTGAAGGACGTCAGGAGGACCGTGCTGTTGGAAAACGACTGCTTTCATGCGAAGCAGTAGTCTATCCTACGCGGCATGACGGAAAACAAGCGCATCGCAACGGTCACAGTCATCGGCGCGGGCATCATGGGGCGGGGAATTGCGCACGTCTCCGCGCTTGGCGGTTTTACAACGATTCTCAATGATGTCTCCGCAGACCTTCTTCAGAAGGCAGAGGCAGCCATAACACATGATTTGCAGAAAGGCGTCGACATCGGAAAACTTACAGCGCCTGAATTAAAAGCCACGCTGGCGAGGCTTTCCACGGAAATCAATCTGGAACGCGCGGTTGAAAATGCCGATCTGGTTATAGAAGCAGTTCCGGAGCAAATGGAGTTGAAGCTGGAAGTCTTTCGCCGCCTGGAACGCGCATGTGCGGCGCACACCGTTCTTGCGTCAAACACTTCGGCTCTCAGTATTACGGAAATGGCGGCGGCAACGAACCGTCCTGCCCGGTTTGTCGGAATGCATTTTTTCAATCCCGTACACAAGATGAAGCTGGTTGAGATCGTTCGGGGCCTGGAGACGAGCGCGGCAACAGTCGAGGCCGCTCGGTTCGTTTCGAAAAAGATGGGAAAAGAGACTGTTGAAATCAAGGAGTCCCCGGGCTTCGTGACCTCGCGCATCAACGCACTGATCGGAAATGAAGCCTTCTACATGCTCGAGGAGGGAATAGCCAGCGCGCGCGACATCGACAAGGCCTTGAAACTCGGATTGAATCATCCGATGGGTCCCTTCGAAATGATCGATCTCGTGGGGCTCGATACCCGCCTGAGCATCCTTACATTTCTTCACCGCGCTCTTGGTGAAAAGTATCGTCCGTGCCCGCTGCTGGTGGAATATGTGAAAGCCGGCCGGTTGGGAAAGAAAGCGGGCAAGGGCGTCTACGAGTACTAAACCGTGAATGAAGCATCTTCGGCGAGTCCGGCGCAGCCTTTTGGACCGGGACAGCCGTCTCGCACTTCTATCGTGGTCGCGGCGCTTCGCGCCTTCGGGGCGCGCGAGCCGGATCCGAGTGTGCGCAATCCCGACTCGCTTGCCGAGCGCCTGCTGACTGCCGCCGATTTGGAGCTCATCGGGGAGCATCCGATTGCTCGCGCGATGCGGGAAGATTATGAAACGGGCCGGCGCAATCCGGAAGTCGCCGGCATGTCGAACCTGATGCTCGTCCGCACCCGCTTCGTCGATGATTGCATGCGCCGCGCGCTTGAGGACGGCGTGACGCAGGTTGTGATTCTGGGCGCCGGTTTTGATACGCGCGCCTATCGCCTTCAGGATTTGCTCGGCGAAAGGAAGATATTTGAAGTCGATTATCGATCGACTCAGCAGATCAAGAAGCGCCGTTTGGAAGAAGCCTTCGGAGCGCTGCCGCATCATGTGCGTTTCGTCCAGATCGATTTCAAGCACGACAAGCTGCTCGACGTGCTGACACATGCAGGATATCGATCGGGCGAAAAAACATTTTTCATCTGGGAAGGTGTCAGCATGTACCTGCCTGAAGAGGCTGTCCGCGAAACCCTTCGCATGATCGCAGGCAGTTCCGCGTCCGGGAGTTCCCTTGCGATGGATTTCGCAGAGAGCGCAACCATCGACCTGCTCCACAGGTTTCCGAATCTCTCACAGCATAAATACACGACAGATTGGGGAGAGCCGTGGATCTTCGGCATTCCCGACATGCGGGAGAAGGAATTCTTTCGCGAAAACGGACTCGAGTTGCGGGAAGTATTCTCCTTCTTTCGGTCGGAAGCGGCAAAACGTTATCTGACTCGCGCCGACGGCACGAGATTCGGCAGCGTTCGTGGAGCACCACCGGGACGTCGAGCGTTCGCCACAGTGATCCGGATGTTATGGATGTTTCTTTCACGAAGCAGCCAGTGGTACGCCGTAGGCGAGTTGACGGTTCCGTGAGATCCACGCTATGCCTGTGTGGAGCCGCCGCAAATACTGATGGCCTGTCCTGTGATTTTGTTTCCCGCGCTGGACGCGAGAAAGGCGACAAGGTCGGCGACTTCTTCAGGCTCCACCATCTCGCCGAGCGGGACTCGCGACATGGCCTGCTCACGGAATTCATCAACGCTGATTCCCAGTGAAGCCGAGATGTCCCGCATTCCGGACCGCGCCATTTCCGTGTCGGTCCAGCCCGGACATATCGCATTGACGGTAATCTTCCGGGGCGCGAGTTCCAGTGCCAGCGACCGGGTGAAGCCGATGAGTCCCGTTTTTGCGGTGCAATACGCGCTGTATCCGGGAACACCAAACTTTCCAAGCACCGATGAAATCATGATGATGCGGCCGCCATCGGCGATATGGGGCGTCGCGGCGCGTGTAACGTAGTAGCTGCCGATCACGTTCGTCTGGATGATATCGAGCCAGGGCGAGGTATCGGCGGCATCAATCGGCGTAACACCGGAAATGCCCGCGTTGTTGACGACAATGTCGATCCGCCCAAAACGATCGAGGATGCGCCTAATCCCCGAATCGACGCTGCGCTGGTCGCGGACATCCATATTGACGGTCAACGATCGTTCTGCAGGAAAGTCTTCGATCGGCGAGCGGGCGCACAAAGCGACACTTCCGCCTTCCTGATGCAATCTTTTGGCGATCGCGTGACCGATACCGCGGCTCGCGCCGGTTATAATGGCAACTTTGTTTATGGACATACCGGGCAAGGTAGCATTAATTACGGGTTCCGCAAAACGGCTTGGACAGGAGATCGCGCTGGATCTCGCGAGCCGCGGCGCCCGTATCGTGATCCATTATCGATCGAGCGCGAGTGAGGCGGAGAAGACTCTTCAAGCTGTCCGAGACAAAGGCAGCGAAGGCGCGGTCTTCCAGGCGGATCTCGTGGATGATGTTTCGCTGTCGCGGATGTTTGATGGCATCGAAGCCAAATTCGGCGGCATCGACATTCTGGTCAATAGTGCATCGGTTTTCGAGCCCGCAACCGCGGATGAAACCACACCCGAGCACTGGGATCTGGAAATGGACACGAATGCGAAAGCCCCGTTTTTCGTAGCACAGCGCGCGGCCCGATTCATGCAAGCGCGGCGCGGTGGAAAGATCATCAATATTGCCGACGTCGCCGGCGAAGTGATCTGGCCATCCTACATTCCATACAGTGTTTCGAAAGCAGCGCTGATTGCCGTGAATCGCGGTCTTGCGAAGGCCTACGCGCCGGACATTCAGGTCAACGCCATCGCCCCGGGTCCTGTCTTGTTTCCGAAGAATTATTCGGAAGAGCAAAAGAAGTCGGCAATCGAACGAACGCTCCTGAAGCGGCAGGGAAGTCCGGCGGATATTGTTAGAGCCGTGATCTTCCTTATCGAGAACGATTACATCACAGGCGAATTGATTCACGTGGACGGCGGCCGCCATATCCTGTAAAGAACGAACGCGGGAATCGGCGTCACAGTTCCGCGATGATGGCATCCGCGAATTCGCTCGTGGTTGCGGCGCCTCCGAGGTCTCGCGTCACTTTCTCCCGTTTCTTCAGAATGGAATGGAGAGCGGCTTCGATACGGCAGCCGGCTTCACTTTCCCCGATGTGACGAAGCATCATGATGGCCGACATCAACAGCGCGGCAGGATTGGCAAGATTTTTTCCGGCAATGTCGGGCGCCGTGCCGTGCACGGCTTCGAAGAGAGCGGCTTTTTCGCCGATGTTTCCGCTGGGGACAACACCGAGTCCTCCAACGAGTCCCGCTGCCAGGTCGGATACGATATCGCCGTACAGGTTCTCCATCAGCATGACATCGAACTGATGCGGGTTCATGACGAGCTGCATACAGGTATTGTCGACAATTTTTTCATCGTGCTCGATTGCAGGATAGTTCAACGCGACGTGCCGGAAGCATTGAAGGAAGAGTCCGTCCGACTTTTTCATGATGTTGGCTTTGTGCACGGCAGTGACTTTCTTCCGGCCGTATTTCCTGGCGAATTCGAACGCGAATACTGCAATGCGGGTGCTCGCCTTCTCCGTTATGATTTTCAGGGACTCGACAACACCGGGCACGACCTCATGTTCCAGGCCGGAGTACAGTCCTTCTGTGTTTTCCCGAACGATAACAAGATCCACATCCCCGAAGCGGGAAGGAACACCGGGGAGATTCCGCACGGGCCGAAGGTTTGCATAGAGATCGAGAGCTTTTCGCAGACGAACGTTGACACTCTCGAATCCAGTGCCGATCGGCGTGGCGACAGGGCCTTTAAGCGCGACACGATTCCGCCGCACGGACTCGATCACGCTATCGGGCAGCGGCGATCCCGACAGATCCTGAGCATGACCGCCCACGACAAATCGCTCCCATTCGATTTCGACACTTGCGGCCTCAATGATTCGCAAAACAGCTTGCGAAACTTCAGGGCCGATGCCGTCGCCTGGAATTAAAGTGACATGATGCGGCATGTCTGGAGCTTCATAACTCATGTTGGATTTGTCAAGCTTTCTCGAAAATAGAATTGTCTGAATCCCACGTCAGCCGTGAGTTTCCGCATTATAAGGATTCAAACACTCGCTTGACACAGGCGGACCCGTGCGATATAACCCGCTGCGTTTCGTTGTGGATGATAACGTTTGATTTTCGAGGAGGGAGCACACATGAACAAGGGCGAGTTAATCGATAAGATCGCAAAGGACGCCAAGATTTCAAAAGTCCAGGCGAGCAACGCTCTCAATTCTGCGCTCGACGGAGTTGTGTCGACGTTGAAGAAGGGAAGCAAAGTGACGCTGGTGGGCTTTGGCACCTTTTCGGTCAGCTCGCGCAAGGCGAGGACCGGTCGCAATCCCCAAACCGGAGCGCCTCTGAAAATTCCTGCCAAAAAAGTGACGAAGTTTGTTGCCGGCGCTGAACTGAAAAAAGCCGTCAACCGAGGCCGATAACCGCGCATCGGCGCGGCCTTGCACATCGAGCCATGAGAGGCGCTCGAAGACCGTCTTCCGGAAGGATCGGTTCTCTTAAACAAGGGTAGGGCAGCATTGTCTGCCCTACATCCTTTTGGTCCAAAGATTCCCCGCTTTTGCCACCAGTGGTATCTGTTTGCCGCATCAATATGAAGCAAAACCAATAATTTCACCCCAAAATCATTGGAAACGAGAGTGCTCAGCAGAAGGCGTCCGCGTTCATGAAAAACCGAGCAGGCTGCCGTTCAAGGCGAAGAACCGAACACGTGGGATAAACATGTTGTACGCCCGGTATGCAAGTTGACTAGAATATATCGGTGTCGTAGTCGCGAACGTTGACCTTAAAGCTCACAGATTAACAAGGGGGAAGTTCATGGTTAGTCCAAATCGACGATTCTCAGTTTTCGGCATCCTCATGCTAACGGGAATCATGGTCTTGTCAGGATGCGCGACCCGAAAGTATGTCCGTTTACAAACCCAGGCGCTTGAACCGGAAATCAAGGAAGCGCAAAACGGTGTTAAAGAAAATGCCGAACGAATTGATGCAGTGGACCGGCGTGCCCAGCAGGGTGTGACGGCGGCAGGAGCAGCCGATGCGAAAGCAACGGCGGCTCAGACTGCAGCTCAAAACGCCCAGAATGCGGCACAGGCGGCCGACCGCAAGGCAGACACTGCGAATCAAGGTGTGCAGCAAGCCAACAACCGGATCGGCACGCTTGAGACCAGAGTCAACAACATCAATTTCAATGACAACTACACGCAAAGCGAGACGCAAACAGTGACGTTCGACGTCAACAAGTCGAATCTTTCGAATCAGGCAAAGGGCACTCTCGACAAAATCGCGAGTGACAATTCCGGCCAACGCACCGGATACCTGCTCGAACTTCAAGGCTATACCGACAGCACGGGCTCCGAACAGTACAACATCGGGCTCAGCCAGCGGCGTGCCGAAAGCGTTGAACGGTATCTCGTCAGCAAGGGCGTCCCGTTGTTCAGGATTTCCATTGTTGGCCTCGGGAAAGAAAACCCTGTCGCCGACAATAAAACCACCGCAGGAAGATCGCAGAATCGGCGCGTTGAAGTTCGCGTGTTGAAATCTGCAAGCGGCCGTCAGACCAACTAATTTTCCGGCGTCCCTTTGTTGTGAGCCGTCAAACAATTTCAGGGACAGACACCAAATTCTGAACTGGAATTTGGTGTCTGTCCCTGAAATTGTTCTTACCTCAGATAATATCCGTCTCGCGACTGCGTGATGCGCAGCTTCTCGCCGCGAACTCGAACTTCAATCTTCCGGTACGAGCCGTTATCTGGTTTACCGGCGGAAGAGATGTATCCCAGGCTGTAGGACGTTCCCAGTTCACGTCCGATCTGTCCGTATAACGGAACGATGTCTTCGAGGCGCTCGGGATAGAAGACTCGTCCGCCCGAGGCATCTGCGAGTTGTTCCATACGCAATCGGACGCTTTCCAGGTATTGCTGTGGAATCGGCGATCGCGGATAGAGGACTTGAAGATTCTTGTACTCATCGCCCCCGATGATATTGGGCTCCAGGTTTTTGTCGGTATTGAACGCGACGAAATAAATGGGAATCCGCTGGCTTCGCGCTGTCTTAAGAACTTTCTGATAAGGCCGGTCTTCAACCGTATCGAGCAGCCGATACGTTTGCGCGAGCACTAAATAGAAGGATGTGTCCCGGCCATCCGTCAACACGACGAGGGCTTTCCGGTTAGTGACTTTTTGAAATTCACGCCGGAGCGCTCTGTCCACCGAGTCGTAAAAGTTGGTTCCGCGGCGGTGTTCTCCGGCAATCAGATCGGGCAGAGTCAGCAGCGCCTTCCGCCGATCACTTGTCCAGGCCAATTGACGTTGCAGTTCCTCGTCAAACGTTGCAAGCGCGATGCGGTCCTGAATGCGGAGATTGGCGATGAAGCCGGCGACGGCGCGCTGCATCAGCGGCCATTTGTCCTGCGTACTTCCACTCCGGTCAAACAGCAGGAGGATATTGTAGGGAGTGGAGTTGGGACTGAAATTGCGGATTTCCTGCCGCACTCCGTTTTCAAACACTTCAAACGCATTTACAGGCAGCCCGTTAATGATTTTGCCGTTGGCGTCCTGAACCGTGACATCGACGGAAACCAGCGGAACATCAACCTTTATGGTGAAGTCCGGATCCTGGGCTAAAAGCCACGCCACGCTTACCAGAGCAGCGATCGGGAGTCTAAAAAGGATGCGTGAAGTCACGTGTGCTATCCTACCACCGGACCACGCAAGGGGGATGACGGTGAAGAAGATTCTACGAGCTCTGGCCATCCTCAGCGGCGTTTCACTTCTGATTGTGCCGCTGGCGGTCGGAACTCCCGAAATGTCGAAAAAAGAAAACAAGCAGTGCATTTACTGCCATACCACCATGGGCAAGCCCGACCTCAATGACGCCGGAAAGTATTACAAGCAACACGGCACTCTCGAAGGTTACAAAGAAAAGAAGTAGCGCTCCTCTCGAATATAATCTCTACAAATGAAAATTGCCGTGACGGGTTCCAGCGGACTTGTGGGTTCGGTCCTCACGCCATTGCTGCAAAAGAACGGCCACGCTGTTGTGCGTCTGGTCCGGCCATCGCATTGGAATCCGGACCAGGGAACCATCGATGCGTCGCAGCTTGATGGCGTCGATGCCGTTGTTCATCTTGCCGGCGAGAACATCGCCGGGGGACGTTGGACGACGGGACGGAAAGCGCGGATTCTCGACAGCCGCGTGAAAGGAACGAAGCTTATCGCCGAAAGCATCGGCAAGCTGAGCAAACCTCCGCGAGTTCTGGTGAGCGCATCCGCAATCGGATATTACGGCGACCGCGGCAACGAAGTGCTGAGTGAAACGAGCGCCGCAGGAACCGGATTTCTTCCGGATGTCTGCCGCCGCTGGGAGTCCGCAACGGATGCTGCGACTCGAAAAGGCATTCGCGTTGTGCATCTTCGTATCGGCATCGTTCTCAGCAGGAACGGCGGAGCGCTGGCGAAAATGCTGATACCTTTCAAAATGGGAGTCGGCGGGAAGGTCGGCTCGGGAGGTCAGTATTGGAGCTGGATTTCGATTGATGATCTATGTTCCGCCATCGTTCACTGCACTCAGGCTGAGACGCTGCACGGACCCGTCAATATTGTTTCGCCTTCTCCTGTGACCAATCTGGAATTCACCAAAGCGCTGGGGCGCGCGCTTCGCAGACCCACGCTCTTCCCATTGCCTGCATTCGCTGCGCGCCTTGTTTTGGGTGAAATGGCCGATGCGTTGTTGCTCGCGAGCGCGCGCGTGGAACCGGCGAAGCTTCAGGCATCTCGATTTGTCTTCCGGCACAGGGAGATTGATGCGGCCTTAAGCGATGTTTTGAACGCGGGTATAAAACCCGCGACTACATAATCGGCCGCAGCGCCGCGTGTTATTTCAAGGTTGCCTGCATCGCCGCTTCGAGTGTCGCCTTCTCCTGGAAATTCACGAAGTGCTTCACGATCGAACCGTTCTTATCCACGAAGAACATGGTCGGGAAGACGCTCACGCCGCCGTATGCCTGTTGAGTTTCGGGATTCAGGTGGGCCAGCGTGAAATTGAAGCCGTATTTCTTCGCGTAGTCGGCGCGGACTTTGTCGTCGTAAGGCAACTCGAGAACTTTATCGGCGTTGGCGCCGATGATCTTGAATCCCCTGGATGCGTACTTGTTATACAACTCCGCAAGCAGAGGCGACGTTTTGACGCAGGGCGGGCAGTTCGTAAACCAGAAGTAGACCAGATGCGGCTGGCCGCTGAGCTGGCCCGATGTAACCGGCTTTCCATCATACGCGGTGATTGAGAATGCCGGAGCGTCCTTTCCTTCCCAGCCTGTAATCGATCGTTCGAGCACGCGGCTGAATTGCGGACTGGCCTTGATCTGATCGATATCAACCTTTGTGATTTCTCCGGTCTTCGCATCACGCTCGATGAATTTCGGCACGCGCGGATCCGATTCCATGATTCTCAAAATGACGTCCGCTTCGCCGGGCGCCGTGAAATTGAACTGCTCCGAGATTTCGCGCAGTGTCGGAATCTTCTTGCTCCCGGTGTTGTATTGAACGATGAACATCGGGATCTTGAAGAAGGTGTTGAAGAGCCGGTCGAGCACTTTTCGCTCCTCGGGCGTCTTGAAAACATTGTTGTACAGGTCCGACACGATCACCGGCCGGCCCGGAGCAACATTCGCTTTGAGATATTCAACAATGCGTGTTTCGGCATTCGGCGCCGATTGAAACAGAAGAGAGACCAGAAGAATGCTCAGAGCTTTCGACATAAGACCTCCGGTGTATTGCGTGATGAAGGATTTAAATTACTATTCGTTCACGGCGTTGTCCAGTTTCGTGCGCGCCCGGTAGTGACTTCGGAAAGGATTCAGATCTGGGTGGCCTCGAAAGGCGTTTGGTATGATCCAATACTGCGCGAAAGGCAACTGCATCCAAAGGAGTCTCGAATGGCCAGGAAAATAACTGTCACATTTGTGTCGACGGTCCTGTTACTCACTGTGTTTTTGTTTGCTGAACAAGGCGATCAGCCGCTTACCATCGATCATTACGTTCGGGTGAAATCGACGGTTCCTTCCATGGCGGGGCAGACCGTTCAAATCTACGTCCGGGAGCGGACGAAGGCTGCGGTCGCCTTACGCAGCGCCAATCTTGCCGATCGTGTCGTCCTGTTTGTTCACGGAGCGGGGACGCCGGCGGAAGTGGCATTCGATGTTCAGGCCGCGGATTACAGTTGGATGGGGTACCTGGCGGGCGCGGGATTCGATGTGTTCTCGATGGATGTCGAAGGTTATGGCCGCTCGACTCGTCCCGCCCCGATGAACGATCCGTGCAACCTGACGCAGGAACAGCAGAAGACGTTCGTTCCAGCTTTCCTTGCGGCGCCGTGTGCTCCGAGCTATCCGCATCAACTGACGACCATCGCATCGGACTGGAATGATATCGATGCAGTGGTGGACTATGTGCGCGCATTGCGCCACGTGGATCGCGTCAGCTTGATCGGTTGGTCGCAGGGTGGGCCACGCGCCGGAGGTTACGCGGCTCGTCACGCGGAGAAAGTGCAGAAGCTGGTTCTGCTCGCGCCCGCATACAGCCGGATGTCTCGTACGGAACCTCCTACAACCCTTCCCGCGGAAGGCGCTGCGTTCAACACGCAATCGCACGACGAGTTCATTGCGAACTGGGATCGCCAGGTTGGATGCCCCGATCAATACGATCCGGCGGCAGCAGAGAATATCTGGTCGAAGATGATTGAATCGGACCCCGTGGGCGCAACATGGGGAAGCGGCGTTCGCCGGGCTCCTCAGACGACGGTGTGGGGATTCAACCCGTCAATCGTGGCGAAGAGTCAGATACCCACACTGTTGGTCAGCGGCGTTCACGATAAGCAGGTGAATCCCGACCGCGTTCGGGAACTGTATTCGGATCTGGGCTCAAAACAGAAAGTCTTCGTCGATCTCGGATGCTCCTCTCACAATGCCATGTGGGAGAAGAATCATAACGTGTTGTTCCGCGCTTCGCTGGAATGGCTCACTCGTGGATCCGTCAATGGAACACAAGAGGGCATGCTGCGTCTTGGATATTGATGATCATCAGGAGAAAAAGAAACCATGTCGCATTATCACGATGAAAACGATCTGAAACTTTTGAAGGAAATGTCGAAGCTGGCGCCGGAAGAGTTCAAAGCCTGGGCGAATCTGGATGGAATCGTTGCGCGCGAAAACGGCAAGATCCCGCGTAAATACCGGGAACTGATCGCGCTGGCCGTGGCGCACACGACGCAGTGTGTCTATTGCATTGAAGTACATACGAAGAACGCAAAACGGGCCGGAGCGAGCAAGGAGGAAGTGGCCGAATCCGTATTGCTGGCGGCAGCGCTTCGCGCCGGCGGCGCTGCTGCGCATGGATCGCTCGCGATGAAATTCTACGATCAGGCCTGATGAAGCCGCGCGCTTCCCGGCCCCACATGCCGGGCTACGGAATCGCTGATGCGCGTGCCGGTAAAGGACTGTTGAAATGGAAGTGGGCGACGGATCGTCTGGAAAAGGGCCGCACGTATTGGCTGGCCACTGCCAGGCCCGACGGCCGTCCGCATGTGATGCCGGTGTGGGGTGTCTGGTTCGGCGGCGCTTTCTATTTCAGTACCGGTAAGGAATCGCGAAAGGCGAAGAATCTCGCAGCGAATCCCACCTGTTCCGTGGCTGTCGAAATTGATTTCAAGAAGCAGCCGAAGAAAGACGACATCAAGGATTCAGTTGTCGTTGAAGGTTCCGTCGAGTTGCTGCGAGACGCGAAGATCGTGAAGAAGTTTTCGAAGATCTACGAGGAGAAGTACGGCTGGGACATGGAAGGATTTGCAGAGCCGATTTACTGTATTCGGCCTCGAGTCGTATTCGGGTTTACATCGAGTTTCAATCAGACCGCAACAAGATGGTTGTTCGCATGAGGAACTTCGCATGAACAAGCATGATATGGACAGACTCTATAAATACAACCGCTGGGCCAATGCGACGATGATGAAATGCGTCTCACCTCTCAGCACTGAAGAACTGACCCGTAAGATCGGCGGCAGCTTTCCATCCGTGCGCGATACCCTGGCACACATGATTGCGGCGGATTGGATCTGGCTGAGGCGATGGAAAGGTGTTTCGCCCAAAGCTTTCATTGATGCTGCGGAGTTTCCGGATTTCGCCGCGATTAAGGAAAAGTGGAAAGAGATCGAAACGGAACAAACGGATTTCATCAATGAACAAACGGATGAATCGCTCCATCAGGTTTTGAAATACGTCAACACCAAAGGGCAGGCCTTTCAGTATCCACTCATTGACGTCATGCAACATCTTGTGAACCACTCGTCTTATCATCGGGGCCAGGTTACGAATTTTCTGCGTCAGCTTGGTGCGCAACCCGCATCGACGGACTACCTCTTCTATTTCGATGTGGAGGGCAAGGGTGACTGATCTTCGCGAACAACTGATCGAGGCATGGCGCACGAACAACCGGATCAATCTTTTTCTGATCGATCGGATCACGGACGACGGAATGAAGTGCACGCTGTCAACCCGCGGCGGAAGGAACGTCGTGCGTCAATTTGCCCACATGCACAACGTGCGGGTTGGACATCTTGAAGTTGCGGCCAGGGATCTTTCGAAAGGTCTCTATAAGTTTGAAACGCAGGAGGAACCGGATCGAAAGAAATTGAAAGAGTGCCTGGTTGAATCCGGAAAGAACATGGAGACCTTTCTCGTGGCTTGCCTGGCCGGTGCGCCGAAACGCCGCCCTTTCAAGAAGGGAGTGCTCGCCACGTTGTCGTATTTCATCGCGCATGAAGGCCATCATCGGGGCAGTATCCTCCTGACTCTCAAACAATCCGGACATAAAGTGGACACTGAAACCGCCTATGGAATCTGGGATTGGGAGAAGATGTGAGCGATAGCAGAGTCAGCCGCAGCCGTTTCGGAACTGAGTAAATGAACTTGAGCTGAAGCGGCCTACCAGCGCGT